>JAZLGB010000018.1:0-77085 GCA_045616085.1 Treponema sp. | reverse complement strand
TGCGCGTGGGTCAATACCTACTGAAAGAGTTGTTGATGTACCACCACCAGGAGAACCAAGTGTACGAGCACAGATTTCTTCTGTGGCAAAAAGTGTACCACCAGTAATCTGAGCCTTTTTACCGTAAACAACAATATTCTTCATAGCGGTAATGTCACAGTTCATCAAAGAATCAGTTGCAACAACATTCTGTTCAACCTCAATCTTCATTTCCTGTACGAACTTACACCACAGAGATTTACCAGCCTTGATAGAACCTTCGTTCTTACCAAAACATCCCTGGTGAATAACAACATCACCGTTTTCAGATTCAATATTACACTTACCAACAGTTCCACCAATATCGATGGAACCTGTGGCTCTTACATCGAAACCATCTTCAACTGCGCCTTTAATTACAACAGATCCAACGAACTTGATGTTTCCAGACTTGATATTAACTGCATCCAGCATGAGCATTGGTTCAACAGAAACCTTTCCGTTATCAAAAAGAACCTGTCCATCAACAGAAGCAAGGATTGTTACACCATCCTTATCAAATTCAACGTTCTGTCCTAAAGTAACCTGAATATCCTTACCGTTCTGGGCTTCAAGATAATGGGCATAAAGAGTCTTTCCGCCCTTACCTCTTGTTGCAGCAATCTTAACAGCAAGAACCTGCCCTTTAACAACGTTCTGAATGTTATTAAGTTCCTTAAAGTCAACATTACCCTTTTCAGATTCCTGAGCCTTAAGCTTAGAACGGTCAGTTTCAAAATTGTACTGAACATAAGCATCTTTTCCATTTTCTGGCATGATGGCAGTAGCAACTTCAAATGGAGTCTGATAAACAGGATTATCTACAAATTCATTGATCTTTTCTTCGCTGATACCACAACGAATACCCTGGGCTTTAAGACAGCGTTCAATCTGATCATACGAAGCTTCAGCACCACTCATTGCAGGTGGTTCAACATAAATTGTACCGTGAAGTTCATCTTTAGAAACTTCTACAGAAATGACAGCATCGGCAGAAGAAATATGTGTATAAGAACCAACGGTTTCATACTGACCGTCTGTACCGTTCTTGATAAGTTTTGCGATAAGTTTTTCGTCCATTTTTTCTGTGTCTGGACGTTTAATTGCATCAAGGACTTCTTTTTCGTCTACAGGACGGCCGTTTCCAACAGGAAGAATAACCTTAAGCTTGATCGAAGTACCAAAATGTCGAACATAGAACAATCCGTCACGGTCAACATTAACTGCTTCACCTTCAAAGGTAGCTTCATTGAACAGATCTGCTGCCGCACTTTTACGTTTAGCTTCTGCAACTTCCTGATTCTGATAGATACGAAGTTTCCAAGGCTTTTTGCCGATTCCTAAAAAACCGTTGCTTCCTTTTTCTACAACTTCGTATTCAAGGCCGTTTAATTTTGTATCCAACTGAACGGAAGCGTCTGCAAGAGCCTCATCAATACTGTCAGCATTAACTTCTACACTGCTAAGCTGCTTGTCATTTTCGAGGCGTTTTGACATTTCTTCACGAATTTTATCCAGTGAATACATTTTCGATTACATAATTCCTTTTCTAAGGTTTGTGAGCTTTGCTCTAAGACGAAGATTTGCTTTTGTATGAAGCTGAGAAATACGAGATTCAGAAACTTCAAGAACTTCACCAATTTCTTTGAAAGTAAGATCTTCGTGATAATACAATACGATAACAAGCTTCTCTTTTTCTGGAAGCTCATTGATTGCCTGAATAATTACCTTTCGGATTTCTTCACGTTCTGCAATCACATCAGGATTCAAGCTAGAAGGCGATTCAATAGAATCTCCGATGGACATACTGTCGCTGTCATCCCCGGAATACCAAACTTCATTCAACGAAAGGATACTTGTTCCAGAAACCTTCATTACAGTCTTATGGTATTCGTCTTCGCTCATCTTAAGAGCCTGGGCAATTTCTGTATCACTGGCAGTTCTTCCCAGTTTTGCTTCAAGTTCTACGATTGTATCTTCAATTTCGCGAGACTTCTGGCGAACAGAACGTGGAACCCAGTCAATTTCGCGGAGCTCATCAAAAATAGCACCACGAATACGAGTTACGGCATAAGTCTTGAACTTAACACCCTTAGCTGGATCATATTTATTAATCGCATCAAGCAGACCAAACTGTCCGAATCCAACAAGATCATCAAATTCAACGCTGTTTGGCATACCTACAGCAACTTTACCGGCAACGTATTTTACCAGAGGCATATACTGGCGGATAAATTTGTCTCGCAACTTTGTTGATTTAGTTTTGACAAATTCTTCCCAAAGCAAATCTTCTTCTTTTTCGTCGTTGATAGAAGTCTGCTTCTGTTCAGTTTCTGTAACTGTAGCTGTAATTTCGTCCATATACTCTTAATCCTTATTTATTCCTTAGCAAGCAAAGTACTTATAGCCTTGGCCATAATCTCTGCATCTTTCCCCTGTGTCACTTCTTCGGCAGAAGTTCCACTACCACTGCTTATATTTTTTCCTTCTGTAAAATCAGTTTCTTCAGCAACACCATCTTCGGCAGATGCTGTATAAACAGAATTAGAAGAAATTTCTTCCAAATCAGGTAATACGTCCAGACTTTCATCACCAGAACCTGAAGGTGCTGCCTGTTCAATTACAGGCATTGCGTTCATCTGGGCAACTTTTTCTTCCGCTTTCACTTCGCTTGTAGTTTTTGCCTCAATACTTGAAAAATTATCAGCATTTTCGGTCAAAGAAACAGGAACAAACCCTGTATTAGCTGGTGAAGCCGCAGCAGAAGCAGCAGAATCTGCACTTACTGTAGCAGAAACAACTGAAGCCGGAGTAAACTGACCCGGCTGAGAACTGTTTTGATTTTCATTTTTAATCTGTTCTATCTGACTCTGACCAGAACCTTCCAAAACATTGCTTTTGATGTCATCATCATTAAGCATCTGATGCTTTGAACCAACAAAAAACTGATTTTCGTTTTCTTCAGAAGGTAAATCTTCGTCCTGAACTGTAATATCAACTGCATGAGTACTTCCGGAAGAAGCCGCTGCAGGATTTACACCTTCCGAAAAACCTCCAGAAGTATCAGTTTCTAGAAAATTACTGTAAAGAAATGAAATTAAAAATGCACAGGCACCAAAAACAGCAGCAAAAACCAGTGCAAGAACAAGCTTCATGCCAAAGTTTCTATGTGCCCCAAAACTAGACAAAATGGAAAGCAGAAAACCAAAAATAGAAAAACCTGCAATGAATTTTACATTTTTCATTTTCTACCTCCCACTTAGAAAATTCAAACGATATTCTATTATATATCAAAAATCGTATATTTAACAGAAAAATTTATTTTGTCTTCTTTCCAAGAAATTTCTTAAGGAATGAAGATACACCTTCATTTTCAGATCCATCAGTCTTTTCAATGCGGCCAACAATATGCTTAAGACATACAGATGGCTTACAGGTTGGATTTACAACAATGAATGGTTTCTGACGAATAACGGATGCCTGAACTATTGGATCATCATAAACGAAGCCAATGTAATCAACCTTATAACCAAGGAACTGACCTACGATTGTGATGATGCGTTCAGAAATACGCTTACCTTCATCAGCAGAATGTACACGGTTAACAAGAAGTTTAAGATTAACCTGACGGTCTGTGATTTCTGTTGTAATGATCTTGATGATACCGTAAGCATCAGTGATAGCTGTTGGTTCTGGAGTTGTTACAACATAAACTTCATCTGCAGCAGCAACAAACTGAAGAACGTTATTCGCGATACCAGCACCTGTATCGATGATGATGATGTCTGCATTACCAAGAGTTGCAAACTGCTTTGCAAAATATTCAAGTTCTTCTACAGAAAGGTTGGCAATCTTAGAAAAACCGTTTGCACCGGCAATGAACTTAATACCAAATTCAGTATCAAGGATGATTTCCTTCATTGTCTTCTTTTTGTTGATTACGTGCATAAGGTTGTACTGAGGTACCACGTTAAGAAGAACGTTTACGTTAGCCATACCCAAGTCACCATCGATAAGAATTACTTTCTTACCAAGCTGTGCATAAGCGATAGCCATATTTACAGAGATATTTGTTTTACCAACACCACCCTTACCTGAGGTAATGGCGATGATTCTTGTCTTATGATTACTGTCTGTCGAAGATGTCTTATCTTCAAAATCCTTAGATTCTGAAATTCCTCCGCTCAAAAGTTCGCGCAAATCTTCTGCCTGTTCTTCCATTTTAGTTTACTCCAAATTTATCTTCGATATGTATTCTGTCTACATTAAAATCTTCAAGTCGGATAAGAAAATTGATTTCTGTGGCCTTTTCAATACAGCCAGCCGCTTTCTGACCTGTTGTAACATAAGAAATACTTTTATTTTTTTCCCATAAAACGCTGATAACGTTACCAAACTGCTGGGATTCATCACATTTTGTTATTATAACAGACTTATAACCAAATGGCTCATAATTTCTCATGATATTCTGAAGATCACGAGCCTTAGTAGAAGCTGTTACTGCAAGGTATACATCTGGATTCATTCCTGGAACATCAAGTGTAGCCTTCATGCTTCCGATATGAGTTGCATCGTTAGGACTATATCCAGAAGTATCAATAAATACTGCATCAACATGATCTTTTACGTCTTCGTAAATCTTCTCGACATCTGCGGCATTTTCTGCTTTCTTAACATCAAGTCCAAAAAGTTCACCAAAACGGTTAAGCTGCTCAAAAGCTCCAACACGCATTGTATCAGTTGTAATAAAACAGAGTTCAACTTTTTTCTGATCTTTCTGAGCTTTCATTACATACTGAGCCGCAAGTTTTACCAAAGTTGTAGTTTTTCCAACCCCAGTAGGTCCAACGATAATGACTACATGAGGACTTCTGTAAACACGTTCCGGAGCAATATTAATTGTTTCTCCAATCCAGTCAACAACAGCTCTCTGAACCAGATCATAATCATCCAGCTGTTCCAAAGGAAAAGTTGACTTAATCTTGTTAGTGATGTTCTTTATATAACTGAAAGTGAATTCGTTTTTAGAAAGCAATTCCTGAATTTTTTCGATTGTAGGATGAACATCGTTAGAAGAACCGGCATTTTTTTCTACCATCTTTGAAAGTTCATCCAGCTTTTTGTTCAAATCAAGGAACTGATTGTTAAACTGAGGAATTGCAGGATTAGTCTGACCTACGCTCTTAAGAATTTCTTCCTTGTTTCTTAAAAATGAATTAGAAGTTACAGGACTTCCAAAAGCAACAGGTGTTGAATAACTTGAATTAGCATCCGTAGCAGGAGTTCTCTTCTTGTTTACATAAGAAACTTCCAGCACCTCATGCTGACCAAAGCCTAAGAAACCACCTTTGAGGATAACTCTGCTGTTTTTAATCTCATATTCAGTCTTATACAGACGGAAAAGCTTTGCTCTGGCTTCTTCCATAGTTTTTGCAGTAAGAGTCTGAATTGGCTGTTCATTTATTTCATTAACAATCATTTTAATTTATTAACCCTCATAAGTAATTTCGCCCAAAACTTCAAGACTGATACTGTCTCTGGCGGCAAGAATTTCCTGTTCGGAAATAACAACTACACCTGGCATTTCCCGTTCAATAGAAGTGTGAACAAGATGACGAATTACACTTGAACACATGATTACAGGCATAAATCCCATCTGCTGAACGTTCTGAAGCACGTTGCTAACATCTCTGATCCATCTTCTTCCGTCTACAGGATCGAAGGCAACAAAAGGCTTTGATCCGTCACTTGGATTCTGTGCATGTTCAAGAATCTTTTCAGACCAATCCTGTCCAAGATTTACAACACAAAGCTTTCTGTCATTTCCAACGTACTGCAAACAAATCTGAAGACCCAAAGCTTCTCGAACCTTTGCAACAAGATCCCAGGTGTTGTGAGTAATGGCACCATACTTTGAAATTGTTTCAAGAATAGTAACCATATTTCTGATAGAAACCTTTTCTTCAAGAAGACCTCGAAGAATGTCTTCGATTTCACCATAAGTGAACTTACGGTCTCCAGAAAGCACTTCATCAACAACGATAGGATTGTCTTTCTTAACGTCATTAAGCATAAGACTAACTTCCTGACGTCCGAGTATTCTAGCCGCATTTGCGCGAATAATTTCTGTGATGTGTGTTGCAATGATTGTTGGTGGATCAACAACCGCATAACCAGCCTGTTCTGCATCTGCTCGCTGATCTTCCGGAACCCACAATGCAGGCATTCCGAATGCTGGATCCTTTGTAGCTTCACCCTTGATTTCTTCTGTAACAGCACCTGTGTTCATACACATGTAGTAACCAAGGCGAACTGTACAACGACCGGCTTCGATTCCACGAATCTTAAAGCTGTATTCGTTTGGATCAAGGTTTACGTTATCAATAATACGAATCTTAGGAACAGGAAGTCCCATATCCAAAGCCGACTCACGACGGATGCGGGAAATACGCTCCAGAAGCTCAGCACCCTTTTCTTTTTCTACAAGAGGAATAAGGGCATAACCAAGTTCAAGAGACAATGGATCTAGAGGAGCCACAGAATCCTGTTCAGGACTAGAACCTTCTCCGCTCTTCTTTGCATTCTTAGCAAGGATTTCTGCTTCCTTCTGTTTGGCAGCTTCGATCTGTTTGTTCTTTGCAAGATTATAACCGTAATAGAACAATCCGCCACCAATTGGAATAAGCAGAAACTGAGTACCACCTCTAAGAGCAATACCAATAACAATCAAAACAGCACCAACGATTTCGTAAATAGTACCGTCGATTGTAAATTCCTTAACGATCTTGTCGCCAAGAGTTTCTTCAGATTTATCACCAGTAACCAGGATACCAGTTGCGAAAGAAAGCATAAGAGATGGCACCTGGCTCAAAAGGCCGTCACCAATAGTCAATGTTGAATACAATGACAAAGATTCTGAAAAAGAAAGATGGTGCATTGCCATACCAACTGCAAATCCACCGATAAGGTTGATTACAGTAATAAATACACCTGCCTTAACATTTCCTGAAACGAACTTACTGGAACCGTCCATATTTGAATAGAAGTCAATATCCCGGCGAAGTTCTTCCTTCATGTGCTGAGCCTGTTCTTCTGTGATATACCCCTGAGAAAGCTGATTATCGATATCAAACTGCTTTACCTGCATGGAATCCAATGTAAAGCGGGCAGCAACTTCTGAAACTCGACCAGCACCCTTTGTAATTACAACAAGCTGAACTACAAGAATGATGACAAAAATAACAAAACCAATGGCAAGATTATTTCCGGCAACAATTTTAGCAAATGCCTGAACCATTGCACTTTGAGTACGATGCAGTGCATTAACATTTGAACCGTCAGCCAGAAGGATAAGTCGTGTGGAGCCGACGTTAATTCCAAGACCAAACAAAGTTACAAACAAGGTTATCTGTGGGAACGAAGATAAACTGGATGCACGTGGGGTATAAACTACTGTTAAAAGGACAATGACACTGATTGCAAGATTCACTATCATGAGAAAATCAATAATTACTTTTGGAAAAGGAATGATAAGCATCAGAATTACGACAACAGCTGCAACGCCGATCAAATTCTTCTGCAGAAAAGATAAAACATTTCCCCTATTTTCGTTTGCCATTAGTCCCCACCCTTAGCAAGCTACTCATTTACTTTTTGAGTTATATTTCAATACTTCGGCATATACCTGCGCAAGTACAGCCATGTATTTATCTGGAATTATATCACCAACTTCCGTATCTGTATAGAGACCACGTGCCAGAGGCCTGTTTTCTACAATCGGAACATCGTTATCACGGGCAATCTGCTTCATCTGAAGGGCAATTGCATCTTCACCCTTAGCAGTAACCTGAGGAGCATCATTTACTTCCCGGTCATATTTCATGGAAACCGCAAAATGTGTAGGGTTAGTGATTACAACATCCGCTTCACGGACTGCTTTCGGCATATTCTGAGCAAGAATTTCCCGCTGCCGCTGTTTAAGGCGGGCCTTTACTTCAGGATCACCTTCCATTTCCTTGTATTCCTGCTTAACTTCGTACTTTGTCATTTTCATTGATTCCATGAATTCCCGTTTCTGAACAAAGTAATCAGGAATCGAAATCAAAATGAAAAGCAAAGCGCTTATCATCAAAATACGGCAGGCCATTCCGGCAATCATGAACACAGAATCAACCATTCGTTTATTCTGCAAAGACATAAGGATGTCTGGAATATCTTTTCTGATCAGAACATAAGCAATTGCAATGATGATGAACACTTTTCCAAGGCTTTTACCAATATTAAAAACTCCTTTAAGTGAAAAAAGAGTGTTCTTGAAATATTCACCAAATTTAGGAAGAATCTTTGAAAATTTTGGTTCAATAGCTTTAAAGGTAAAAATCATGCCTTTATTCTGAACAATATTTCCAATAACTCCGGCAACAATACCAACAAGAGCAATTGGAAGTACAAGTTTTGCCATCTTTGAAGCAAAAACCCAGGCATAAGCCTTATTCAACAAATCCTTATCGTTTACATGCTCAAAAAAATAAGTCAAAACTTCTGCACATTCAATAAAAATGGATTTCCCAAGAATAATGAGGGTAAGCAGAGCAAAAAAGAAGACCAAAGCTCCATTCAGTTCGGAACTTTTAGCAACACGACCTTCTTCCCGGGCTTTACGAAGTTTGTACTCTGAAGGCTCCTCTGTTCGGCCTTCATCTTCTGCCGCAAACCACTGGAGGTCAATCTGATCTAAACTCATTTTGCACCTCCACCTACATCAATCAACAAATGAACTAGATCTGTAAGACCAGAACTAATTGAGCGCATGAAAAAATCGCTTAAAGGCTGGAACACCATTACCAAAAGGAAGAAAGCCAGCAAAATCATCACCGGAAAACCTTCGCTCAAAAGGTTCATCTGAGGAGCTGCCTTAGACAAAAGACCAGTACAAACAGTAATCAGAACAAGAGTCCCCATAATAGGAAGGGCAATGATAAAAGCATCAGCAAAAAGATTTGTAAGCCCCCTAAGCAGGAACTTAACCAGCACTTCCCGTCCACTTACAAGTTCAAAAACGTTAAGAGATGCAAGACTTCCCATCAATCCCTTAAGGAAAAGCTTCTGAAACCAATGATTCTGAAGAAAAATCAGAATTGCTGCAAAATTAAAAAACTGACCAAGCAGAGGATTTTCAACCTGAGAAAGAGAATCATAAACCGCCGAAGCACTGAACCCCATCTGAAAGGCAAAAAACTGAGCCGCTGTACTGAATGCTGCAAAAATGATTGAAACATAAAATCCCATGATAACACCAATCATGGCTTCACCAAGCACCAGCATTGCATAGTAAAGACTGAAAGCTCCGTCCATAGCAATCACATCACCATAAGCAGAAAAATCCGCCACACCCATCATAAGGTAAGACATATATCCGATAAGTGCGATTTTTGCAGTCCTGGAGATAGTCCTCATAGAAAAAAGCGGCAATGTAAAAATCAAACCTGCAGATCTGGCGCAAACCAAGAGAAACAAAGGTGCTGCATTAACAACTTCGTTAATCATTTACTTTGCCAGTTCCGGAATAAGCTGAAAAAGATGAACTGTGTACTGCCCGAGATGAGTAAACATCCATCCGCTCAATAGAAACAATACAGTAAGGATACAGATAAGTTTTGGAAGGAATGTAAGGGTCTGTTCCTGAATTGAAGTAACAGCCTGGAAAATAGCTACAACAAGACCAATTGCAAGAGCGGCAACAAGCACAGGAAGAATCATTACAAGAATTTCCTGAATACCATCACGCATGATCTGTACAAGAAAGCCAACTGTCATACCCACAACCTCCCTTTAACTAAAATTTAGTGAAGAACTGAATTGAACAACTGGGTTGTCAAAAGTCCCCAGCCATCAACAAGAACAAACAGCATCAACTTGAATGGCATTGAAATCTGAACCGGAGGCAACATCATCATACCCATACTCATAAGAATGCTGGCAACAACCATATCGATTACAATGAATGGAATATAAAGAATTACTCCAATCTTAAATGCAACTGTAAGTTCATGAAGAATATAAGCAGGTACAAGAACATGAGTTGGAACATCTGCAAAAGTCTTTGGATGATCCAATCCTGCCATTGCCTGGAATGTGAGAATATAGGAATTATCCCCTGTCATCTGACGGAACATAAACTCTCGGATGGGAGCTTCTGCCTGGTGATAGGCTTCCTGAATTTCGATGGTTCCATCAGACAAAGGCTTAAAACTATTGTCATACATAGTCTTAAAAGTAGGCCACATGACAAACATTGTCATAAAGAAGGCAATTCCATTAAGTACTGCTGTTGGAGGAACCTGCTGCAGGGAAAGAGCACGTTTGATAAAGTCCAGAACAATGGAAAAACGCAAAAAACATGTAAGAAGAATCAAAAGACTTGGAGCAAGACTTAAAACGGTAAGAATAACCAGAAGTCTTACAGAAAAAGCAACTTCTCTGCCAGTTCTTGGTTCTGTAATGTTTATGTCTATATTAGGAACCTGAACAGGCCGAACAGTTCTACTCATTTCTGTTGTTCCACGGGTCGACCCATTCGGGAAATTTCTATTTTGAGCATAAACCCCAGAAATTGTTACAGACAAGAGAAAAACAGCAAGAATCTTTTTTACAAAACTGGTCATGCTATTCTTCTCCGCCTTTATTTCTGTTAAGAAGATCAGAGAAAATGCCAGATGAAGAACCTTTTTTATTGTCCTTTGGTCCATTTGGCATGAAAATTTCAAGAATATCAGCAAAATTCTTTGGTCTCTGAACATTTTTCTGGCTGTCAGCATACAAATTCATAGCCTGAATCAATTCTTTATAGTCTTCTGGTTTAGCATCAGGATTTTCGAATTCAGAAAGAAGATTTATTCCGTCATCACTTACGCCAATTACAAGAGCTTTCTTATCCAGCAAAGTAACAACCTGAACAGTTTTCCCAGGAGCTACATTTACAGAAGCGACCTGTCGAAGGAATTTATCATCGTTCTGTTCAGTTTTCATATTGCGCTTCATGAACCACATAACGACATAAATACAGCCGATTACAATGGCAAGCACAACAAGCATTCGTAAAAAAAGGAAAAAAGTTGCGGCACCACCTCGAGTATTTCCCGAAGTCAAAGTACCGTCATCAGAAAAATAAGAATCAAAATCAGAACTGTCCAATGTTTTTTCAATAGCAGTTTCTTCATTTGAAGTTGAATCAGAAGTCTGTGCCAATGCAACGCTCAATGTAAAAACATAAAGCATTGCACAACACGCTAAAAGTTTTTTAAGAAAACTCAATTTTTCCCCCACCCCGAGAAAATCAAGATTTATCAGTTTATTTTTTAGTGCAAATCAGAAACGCGTTCCAAAGGAGAAAGAATTTCAGTTACACGAACACCGAAGTTTTCATCGATGACTACAACTTCTCCCTTAGCGATTGGTTTATGGTTTACAAGAATATCTACAGGTTCACCGGCAAGCTTATCCAGCTCAATAATTGTACCTTCACCCATACCAAGAATATCTTTGATCTGCTTCTTAGTACGACCGAGTTCTACAGTCATTTCCATGAATACGTCCATGATAAGACTGATGTTACCCTGTTCACCAGGAATGTTAGATCCCTGAAGTGAAGGATACTGGAGGTTCTGAACATTTGGTACATTCATACCCATGTTCTGTCCCATACCATACCCCATCTGAGGCATACCCATCATTGGCTGCTGCATGCCCATACCCATCTGTGGCATTCCGCCCATCATAGGCTGCTGCATACCCATACCCATCTGTGGCATTCCACCCATCATAGGCTGCTGCATACCGCCCATCTGTGGCTGCTGCATTCCACCCATTGGTGCACCCATTCCGGCACCGCCCATAGCGCCACCAAAATCTGCTCCAACAGGTTCAAGTTCGTCTGCAACTCCACCACCGTAAGCATTAGAAATCTGTTCAGCAACCTCTCCACCAAGACATTCCCACAAAGTGTAAGCCTGTCCATCAAGAGTTACAGGATAACTGATTAATGGGAATTTATTCTGAGGAATACGAAGCATTGCCTTTGGATTATTTGCAGCTTCTGGAGGATTTGTTCCCAAACCAGGGAATTTTCCAGTCTTATCAAGTTCCTGAATTTCAGAACCAACATGATTCTGAACAACGTCAGAAATACAAGACAAAGCCATATCATCAAAGTCAGCGTTTTCTTCCTTTGTAATAAGATTTACCAGTTTCTGAGCAAATTCAGGAGCAAGAATATAAAGATGTTCGCCCATCATTCCAGAAGAGAAATCTGCGATTACAGATACAACAACTTCAGGAAGTTTTGAAAGCAAAGCATCTCTTTCAAGAAGTTCTACAACTGGACCATTTGCTGTAAATTCAGCACCAGTCATAGAATTCAATTTTTCAACTAATGGATCTTTAAGATTGCCTGCAAAAGTTGTAAGAGCTGTCTCATCAATGTGAACTGCAGGACCGCCAGAAACGTGACCAGATGCGTTCAAACCATCAACAGAAACACCTGAAAGCAAAGCATCAATTTCATCCTGGGAAATAGCACCATCACTCATAATGAATCATCTCCTTCTACAGAAAGCTCTTCGAAATCTTCTGCAGCAACATCTTCTAATTTGCCAGTAACCTGAACTGCCATTTTCTTACCAACGACACCAGGCTGACAGAAAAACTTTTTCTTATTTCCAACACTCAAAGTAAGAGGATCTCCTACCTTTGTATTAGAGAGGCGAACAACGTCGCCACAACGCAGTGCAAGAACATCACGCACCGGCAAAGTGATTGAACCAACTTCAGCAACAACTTCCATATCAACAGATGAAAGTTTTTCTTTCAAAGTTCCAAGATACTGAGTTGTTGAACTTCTTCGAACTGAAGAGAACCAGAACTGAGAAGAAAGCTTTGAAATAATAGGTTCGATAGTCAAGTAAGGAATACAGAAGTTCATCATTCCTTCTTCATCACCTACTTTAGTTTCCAAAGTAATAAGTACAACCATTTCTGATGGTGGTACAATCTGTGCAAACTGCGGATTAGTTTCAATCTGACCAAGACGCGGACGAAGATCAATTACCTGAGTCCAGGCTTCGCGCATATTTGCAAGAATACGAACGATAATACCTTCCATTACAGACTGTTCAATATCTGTAAGGTCACGGTTTTTATTTGTAGCTGTAACACCACGTCCACCAAAAAGGCGGTCAATCATACAGAAAGTAATCGCAGGATCAATTTCAAGTACGGCATTACCTTTAAGAGGATCCATATTAACTACAGCAAGTGTAGTTGGTGTAGGAATAGAACGAATAAATTCCTCGTAAGTAAGCTGATCTACAGATGCAACGTGAACATGAACAAGGGAACGAAGCTGAGCAGACAATGAAGTTGTTGTTAAACGCGCAAAGGTTTCGTGCATGTTCGAAACCGTACGCAGCTGTTCCTTTGAGAATTTATCAGGACGTTTGAAGTCATAAATTTTGATTTTACGAGTGTCACTAACCGGCTTAAAGTCATCAGTATCAGAATCCCCTGAGCTGATTGCTGTTAAGAGCTGGTCAATTTCATCCTGCGACAGAACTTCAGTCATCTACCTTCCACCTTGAAAATCAAAACCTTACTGCTCGAGTACATCAAGCTGCAAGAATGAAATATCTTTAATCTTTGAAGAACTTAAAATTTCATCATTGATTTCATTTCTAAGTTCAATCTTCAGTTTTGTTTCATTCTGAGGTTTTAATTCAGCAATTGTCTTCTGTGTAAAGTATCGGCGTAAAAAGTCTTTTAATTCAATATTTCTTTGAGTAATTTCTGTAGAACAAGCCTTATCTTCTTTTTTGTAACCAAGAGCAATATCTACAACAACACTTGCAGGTATATCATCACTTGTTTTTGTTCTGATTGCGCCTAAAGATGTGTACCAGTCAAGGATTTCACGCTGAACAGTATACTCATCACTGATAGCAACAGTAGTTGTTCCAGTTGTATTCTTACCCATAATCTTAACAGTTACTACTACAATAACTACGATTAAAACAACAGCACCAACACCAATGGCAACCCATTTTAACAATGATGGAATAAGCCCGCCACCACCTCTTTTTTTGCTAGGAGCTGATGATTCACCGCCTTCATCCAATCCGTCAAGTCCGTCGTCTGCCATTTTCCCCTCCTGGTAACAACCACATTTTAAAATAAATAGAAATAGTGTATTAAATTATACTACTAAAAGTGACCCTCGTCTAGAATAATTATATCTACACGTCTGTTGTAAGCTCTGCCTTCAGCCGTATCATTTGAAAATTTCGGCATTGTATCGGCAAAACCGGCAACAGAAAAACGATTTTCATTAACACCGTAATCAGCAAGGTAATGAAGAACATTCATTGACCGGGCAGCAGAAAGTTCCCAGTTACTTATAAAATTTGAATCTTCAGCAACAGGCGTGTTGTCGGTATGCCCTTCAACACGGAACTTTCTGTTCTTAAGTTCAGGAGCTTTGAAGAAATCAGAAAGACGAAGTAAAGAATCTCTTGTTTCTTCAATATTCAAATCTGCACTTCCTTCTGCAAAAAAATTATCTGCAGCAAGAGAAATTACAAGCCCCCGTTCATCACTTGTAATAGTAATTTTATTAGATTTTACATCTGGAGCAAAAAGTGAAACGGCCTTTTTCTTGGCAAGACCAAGAGAGCGTCCCTTTTCGATAGCTGGAAGAGAATTGATGGTATTACCAAGATCAGAAAGTTTTCCTGTTGAAAGAGACATACCACCGTTTACGGATTCTGTTTCATTCATCTGAAGAGACTGTGTAATTGTTGCAAGCTGAGTTACATCAACATCCGAAGGGTTATACAACATAACGAAGAAGCAGAGCATCAGGGTGATCATGTCACCATAGGTACCCTGCCAGGCGGTTGACGGTTTCTCTGGCTCTTTCTTTTCTTTTGCCATCTTCTATTCCTTCTATAAACTTAAAGGTCTTAACAAGACCTGATTTTTTTTAAGTATTAATTAGTCTTTAAGTACATCTGCTTCAATAGCTTTTCTTGTAACAGGATCAAGATAAGTAAGAAGTTTCTGTCCCATAATACGAGGGTTTTCACCGGCCTGAATAGCAAGTACACCTTCAATAACCATTTCTTTTGAACGCATTTCAAGAGCATTCTGTCCAACAAGATTCTGTCCCATTGGAGTAAGAATCCAGTTGGCCATCATAGAACCGTAAAGTGTTGTAATCAAGGCAACCGCCATGTTAGGACCAAGGGATGACTTATCTTCAAGGTTGTTCAACATACCAATAAGACCCAATACAGTACCCATCATACCGAAACCTGGGGCAAATCCGGCCCACTGGTTGATTACGTTTACCCATTCCATGTGACGGGCTTCACACTGACTCATTTCATTTTCCATGATTGTACGGATTACCGCACCATCAGTACCATCGACAACAAGACGAAGACCATTACGCATGAATGCATCATCCAGATCATCAAGACCATCTTCAAGGGCAAGAATACCTTCTCGACGAGCCTTGTTTGAAAGGTCCATAAGCTTGGAAATCAAAGTCTTTTCACCAAAATCAGGAATCTTGAAGGATTTACCGACAATCTTAAATACACCAATCGCCTTTGACATAGGAGACATGATGAAGATGGCCATATAAGAACCACCGATTGTCATACATACAGAAGGGATATCGATAATACCACCAAGTGAACCACCAGATGTCAATACAGACATGACGATAAGGGCTGCACCACCAACAAAACCAACAATTGTTGCTATATCCATTTACAAGACCTCTTGTGAATTAATGCCAATTTTTTTTCTATATTCAATGATTTTTCCAATAACTTCTGAGGGAGGATTTTTTACGACAATCTTCTTTCCAGACAACATTGTCAGAGTCAAATCAGGATTGGATTCCATTGATTCAATCATGTGTGGATTCACCCAATACTTTTTCCCATCCAAACGCATTACTTCAATCATTTATATAATTTTCCAATGTAAACAAAATAACGTCAAGTTTATTCAGTCTACTATATTATATTTATCGGAAAGAATTTATTCAACTTTTATAGTTGTTTTCAAAATCACTCCAAATCAATAAAAAAAATCTTTATTTTTTTGTAATAATAATTTATTGTTATAAAAAGCATGGTTTATTGTGTAATATTTTTAATGTAATTAAATTAACTAGGGCGAAAATTATGATTTATATTATTGAAGATGTTCCTGAAATTGCTAATCTCATTCAGCTGTACCTTTCCAAAGAAAATCTTGAATCTACAACGTTTAACACCGCAGAAGCTGTCTTTGATGAACTTAAAGCTGGAAATTTCCCAGACATGTTCATCCTTGACTTGAACCTTCCTGGAATGAACGGATTCGATTTCATCCAGAAAATCAGAACTGAATATAAACCAACTGTACCTGTTCTTGTAGTTTCTGCAAGAGACGGTGATGAAGATATTATCAAAGGCCTGGAACTTGGAGCTGATGAATTCATCACAAAACCAT
Source organism: Treponema sp. (assembly GCA_045616085.1). Classification (GTDB taxonomy): domain Bacteria; phylum Spirochaetota; class Spirochaetia; order Treponematales; family Treponemataceae; genus Treponema_D. Next base: position 60,510 of record JAZLGB010000018.1, on the reverse strand, counting down.
TCTCTCCAAGAGCCCTTGTAGCACGTGTTCGTGCAAACCTTCGCCGCATCGCTGTAACTTCAGCCGCAGCGGAAGAGTCTATCAAGTTTGACGATTTTGTCCTTTTACTTAACAGCAACGTTCTTAAGAAAGGATCAACAAAGATTCCTCTTTCAATCAAGGAATATGCTGTTCTTGAATACATGGTAGAAAACGCTGGAAAAGTTCTTTCTCCAGAAAAGATTTATCTTGATGTATGGAAGACTGAGTTCGGTGACATTACAGCTGTAGCCGTATACATCCAGCGCCTTAGAAAGAAGATCGAAAAAGATCCTGCAAATCCAGTCTACATCAAGACTGTATTTGGAAAGGGCTACAGTTTTTCAAAAGAAACTATCCACCAGTAATTTACAACTTTTCAAGAAAGGCATTCAGAAAAAGGATGCCTTTTTTGTTTAACGAAAAGTATACCTTTCCCTGGGATTCATAAACATTTGCAAAACCTTTTCCTTTCCATTCATCAAAAAGCTTTACAAATTCTTGTGGAAACAGGCATCCAAAACGAGCCTCGTAATCCTGACGGCAGACTCCAGACAAGGTCCTGAGTCCCATCATGAAGAATTCAAAGGATTCAACATCCTTGTCTAAAACTTCTTTTTCTCCGGGAGCCTGCAACACTTCTGCAGAATCATTCCAGTAAGAAATATATTCATTTATTTTTGTAGTATTCGTAAAGCGAAAGCCATCCTTACCATAAACAGTTCCTGTAGCCCCTGCTCCACATCCAATATAATTATGCAGTTTCCAGTAAACCATATTATGCTTGCATTCAAATCCTGGTTTACTAAAATTAGAGACTTCATACTGGGCATAACCTTTTTGTTCAAGGAATTCACGACCTGCTATCCACATTTCGTCGGCGGCATCAAAATCATACTCAAAGTCACCGGAATTAAAAGCCCGTCCCAAAGGAGTTTCATCCTCGATAGTTAGAGAATACATGGAAATATGATGAGGTTCATAACCGACCAAGTTACCAAGACCATCCAGAAAGGAGTCTTTAGTTTGATTTGGCAAGGCACAGATAATGTCTGCCGAAAAGATTCCTTTCCAGGACTTTTTTATAAGATCCAAAGCTGAATAAACGGTGGACAGAGAACTTCGTCTTTTTACGCTTTTTAAGGTTACGTCATCAAAGGCCTGAATACCAACCGAAAGACGGTTTACGCCAGCCGCCTCAAAAGATTCCAGCAGCTCAGGGGAAACATCGTCTGGATTGACCTCCACAGTAATTTCTTCTGGTTTTATCTTTGAAATTAAATACACAACGGAAAGGATTTGAGACAACTGTTGATCAGAAAGAAGACTTGGCGTTCCCCCACCGATGTACACAGTCTTAAAAGACTCCACTTTAAAAAAAGAGGCTCTTGCAGTTATTTCCTTGCATAATGACGAAATATATTCATCCGGAACAGAGGAATTTCCACAGGGAATACTAAAAAAATCACAGTAATCACATTTTGTCTTGCAAAACGGAATATGAATATAAAGAGAACAGTTCACTTAGAATCTTTTAAATTTATTAAATGGGAAGTAACACAGCAAAGCCTTAGCCTTGATGCTTTTAGAATCCACAGGTCCCCAGAGACGAGAATCAACTGAAGAATTTCTACAATCACCCAGAACGTAATACTGATTGTTTTCAAGAGTAAAAGATTCAAAAGACCCTGCTACTCCAATTGAAGTATCCCACAAAGCAGGCGCCGCATTAATGCTTACATTGTAAGATTTTGAGATAAGCTCAAATTCTGTAAGGGGAAATTTTTCATCTGCAGGCTGAACGTACATTACATAATCCCGCATATAAATTGTATCACCAGGAACACCAATAACTCGACGAACCTGATCTTCATCCCCCATCAAATCATTAAAAGATTCAAGAGAAAACTGTCTGGCAGTGAAAAAAGAAACTACACAATCAGCAACTTTATAAAAAAATGATTTAGGCTCTGTGCTCCTAGCTTTAACTAGAACAACATCACCTCTGGAAACAGACTTGGAAATAGGAGTGAACAAAACAACAGAATCTTTAGAAATATCCGGATCCATAGAAACGGAGTTCATTCTCAAAGGAAAAACAAGAAATGTCACAATAAGATTAAGTATGACTAAAATTGAAATTACACTAAAAATAATTGTTAAAACTTTTTTTTCAAAATCTTTTCGTAAAGAATAAGACAACTCAAACAAATCTTTATTCATACATTTAAAATAGCATAAACAAACGTCAACTTGCAACCGATTAAACTATATTCTATAATTTTATATATGTCTGAAGGAAAGAAAATTATTGCAGAAAACAGAAAAGCTCGCTTTGACTACTTCATCGAAGAGTCTTATGAATGCGGAATTGAACTTTTGGGAACAGAAGTAAAGTCCGTAAAGAACGGTTCCATCTCTTTCCCTGACGCTTTCGCCGAAATCATCAACGGTGAAATTTACATAAAGAATTTCCACATCACAGAATATTCATACTCATCTATTTTCAATCACGATCCAGATCGCCCTAAAAAGCTTCTTCTTCATCGTGAAGAAATCAAACGAATTCAGCGCAAGGTTGACATGAAGGGCTACACTCTGATTCCAATTGATTTTTACCTTAAAGACGGACGCGTAAAGACAACTCTTGGAGTTTGCAAGGGTAAAAAACAGTTTGATAAAAGAGCTACCATCAAAGACAGAGACCTTAACAGAGACCTTCAGCGAGAATTCAGAAAGGGAATCACAGGCCAGTGAAAATAGTTTCTGTAAAAAGATTCTTATTTCTGATTTCTCTCCTTTTGTTCTGCAAGGCATACGCAGAAAACATCGACTTTTACGGTATAGCCTCCAAAGACGCTGATAAGAACATGCTTTCGATGACAGAAAACATCTACTTCACTCAGCTGAACGAACTGAACGTTTCTTTATCAGACAAACGAAGCGATTTCTTTTCTGAAAACTACTTTTCTTCAGGAGATCAGGCTTTCTCATCATCCGCAGCAACCGACAAGGCTTTTTTTGCAGTAATCTCAAAACAAGACAGCTCAAAATGGTTATGCAAACTCAACTTAAAAAACATTAAGACAGGAAAAGTTCATACAGTTTCTCGAGAATATGATTCTTTCTACAAGATCATGATGGAATCAAAGACAACTTTGAACGAGCTTTTTACAGAGTTGATCAATCCACAGGAAGAAAGCATTCAACAAGCAACTTCCGCACTCTCACTTACAACAGAATATCTTTCAGGAACCTGGTCCGCAAAAGACAACACAATCAGCAAGATTCTTATCCTTAGAGGCGGAAGAGGTTTTGTGATCTTTAAGAACGGTGCTTCCATGAACATTTCTGTAAAGATTGACTTATCCGAAAACAACGAGCCTATCGCTGTAATCACACAGACAAGCAGCAACAACGCTTCATATTTTCCAGACCTGGACAGAAAACTTGCCATGGACCTGGCATTGCAGGCTAATTCTGTAACATGGAAGCTCAAGCTTGTTGAAGATGGCAAACTTTCTGGAGCAAAGGAAACCTTTGTAAAAAAAGCGGCCGGAGCAGAATGGTCTGAAACTCCAGCCGAATGGACAAAAATTCAATAAAAACTAAAGCTTTATGGCACCAGGTCTTACAACTGTATAACCTTCCCCTTCCAACTTTACGATTGTAGAAGGTACGCCGCTCTCTGAATCCCCAGCATCAACGATCAAACCTACTTCTGATCCAAATTCTTCCACAATTTCGGAAACTTTTTGCAGAACAGGACTTCCACTTCTATTAACACTTGTAGAATAGATTGGACTTCCGCACTCATTGATTACATCTCTAAGCCACTTGTCACCAGGACAGCGAACAGCGATTGTATTTTCAGGATTGTCTTTATCATGAACGATGACAGTAAGAGGACCAGGCCAATAGGAAATCAATTCGGCAGGAATTTTATCCTCTGTAATGCAGGAAAGCTGTTCAACAGAACCAATCAACTGAATGAAAGGTTTTGTTTCTGAACGTCCTTTAATTTTACGGATTTTTTCGTCTGTTTTTCCAATTAATCCGGAAAAACCGTAAACTGTATCTGTAGGTAGGATTAAAACTTCATTTTTTTTCAATAATTCAGAACATTTACGAACTGAATCAACATCAGATTTGCTGCAAATCATAAACCGGTATTCCTTGTATAACAGTAGGCTTCTTACGTCCTAAAGTTATAGTACCGTTATTGAAATCAATCAATATCATGAGAGTAAGTGTAAGAACAAAGAAAGTAAAACCTGAAATTTTACACATTTTTTCAGAAAGACAAGGAAAAGTCTTTTTCCTAAGCACATTACCAGTATCGTACAAAGTTGTCTGGTGAGGCTTAAGACCATTCACTTTTACAAGCTTTTCGCCATTTCCTACATAATCAAGCTTTCTTGCATAGGCAGCAATAACATCCTTATCACGAAGAAGAGCATTGTACTCCAATGTAAGATCATTATTGATGTTCTGAATAAGTTCTGTCTGGCGTGCAATATCTTTTTTCTGTTCCACAAGCTTGTTGTAGCCAAGGATACCGTTATCTCCAGCAATAAATGAAACCAGAACATAAATGAATGTTCCGATGAAAATTGAAATCAAAACTTTTGTACGAATCATACAAAAATTATCGGAAAGTTTTTTATTTTTAATAAATTAAAAAAGATGTGATATAATTGTTTCTATATAATTCAACAAGATTGAAAAATAAATCTATTCTTTTAGGATAAACTTGCCGAAAATTAAGTAAGATATCTAGAAGAAGAGGAAGACGACTATGGCTGATTCTACTGAAAACAACAATAATCTTGATAGTTATGGAGTGTGGGTAAAAAGACCACCTCAGGATGCCAATACAGAAGCAACCGATGTAGATTTGTCAGATCTTGATAACATGTTTGCAGATTCAACTTCCATGGAAGATCCTGTTGTAGCAGACGATGCTACATTTGACACAATGTCTGATAACGATACAACTCTTTCTGACGAAGAATTATCTAATATTACAAGCGACATCAACCTTCCAGAAAAAGACGCTACAATTATTCCTGATGACGACGATATGTTTGGAGATCTTCCAGACTTTAGTTCAGACGCACCAGCAGAAGCACTTGCTGAAACTCAGGATGCTGTTGCCGGAGATGAAGAATTCTCTATCGACGATTTCATGGACGGATCAGAAGAAGTTCCTAGTTTTGAAGAACCTGCGGAATCTTCTCCTGAAGCTCCAGCCGAAGAATCAACAGAAGTTTCTTTTGATGCAGAAGACGGTGAAATCAGTCTTGACGACTTCATGGACGGTGGTTTCACAGATCCTAACCCAGGAGCTGAAACAGCAGCCCCTGCCCCAACATCAGATTCTGATGACGGCGAAATCAGCCTTGATGACTTTATGGATGGTGGATTTACAGATCCTAATCCAGGTGCTGAAATGTCAGAGTCTTCTACAGACGAAATCAGTCTTGATGACTTCCTTGATGACGATAGCTCTAAAGAAAAAGAAGACGACGTAACAAATGACGAAGCTTTGGACATCGACCTTTCTTTCACAGAATCAGAAGAAAACCAGGTTGAAACAGAAGATTCAGAATCATTTGAAAGTGAAGATAATATTGAAGACAACATGTTTGCTGATGAACCAGCAGCAGAAACTTCTTCAGTTTCTTCAGAATCTTTTGAAGCAGCTAGCTTTGATACAGAAGAAATCTCTCTTGAAGACTTTGGTCTTGATGAAAACAGCGATGACGCTTCTGCAGTTGCAGCCGGTGCGGCAGTAAATGCTTCAGCAGACTCAGAAGAAGTAGATCTTTCTGACTTTGGAATTGACAGTGAAGCCGGAGAAACTCCTGTTAAGCAGGATGTTCAGAGCGCAAAGAAAAAGCAGGTTGTTGATTATGACCTTGCAATTACAGAAGAAGATACAGTTGCTCAAGCTCCTACAGCTGAAACTGTTCCAGATATTCTTTCTCAGGAAACTTCTGATCTTGAAGACGCTAATTTCGATGAAGCTACAGTTCAGAATCCAAATGCAACTATGGTTGATAATTCGATCCTTGATCAGATTATGGCAGAACTTTCTGGACTTAAGAATGAAATCAACTCTTTGAAGGGTGAATTTGAAGATCTTAAGACAAAGGAACCTGCTCCTGTTGTAGTTCCTGTTCCTACTCCATCAGAAAACACTTTTGATGAAGCTCCTGCAGAAGAAAACACAGGTTTCTTTGATGCAGATGATGGTGATGACACAATCGCTCTTTCTGGTGATGAACTCAGCAACATCATGAATACTGCAGATTTCACAGAAACAAATGACACTGCTTCTGATAATTTTGAAATTCCTGAAGAAAACAACGAAGAAATTTCAGAAACTCTTCCAGATGATATTGCTGCTCAGATTGACTCAGATACAACTGAACCAGACTTTGATTCAATTGAAGAAGATAACATTTCTGAATCAACAGAAAGCTCTGACTTCCCTATTGAAGAAACAATCGATGAACCTGTAATTGAAGCTCCTGTTGAAACAGGTCTTTCAATGAGTTCGGAAACTCTTGAAGAACCTAACTTTGATGATTTCAATGCTTCCGCTGATGAAGAAGTAACAATTCCAACTGTTGATGAAATTGCTGCAGATGAAAGCGACAGCGTAGCTGATGACATTCTTGTTGAATCTTCTAACACAGATCTTATGAATTCTGTAAATGATTCAACAGAACAGATGGCTGAAATGTCAGAAATGGCAAACTCGATGGAAGAAACTGTTGAAGCCGTTCCAGAAACAGCTGAATCTGAATCAATTCCAAGTGTTGATGATATTGCTGAAAATGAAATCCTTGATACAACTGGATCAGATGAAGTTGTAGAAGAAGGATATACATCCGACAGCACAGAACTTACAGAAAGCAATTCTGAACAGGATGCAATATACAACGAAATCATGACTGAAGATGAAGATGTTTCTAGCATCTCAGATGAAAGCATTGATTATCTTAAGGATGAACCTGTTGCAGATCCAACTTCTGAAGGTGCTATCGAAGAAGTTGTAATTACAGAAACACCAGATGAAGAACCAGCTGAAGAAACTGCACCTGATACATCTGCCCTTCCTGATGATCTTAAGAGTGATGTAAAATCTGTTCTTCTTTACATGGATCAGCTTCTTGAAAATCTTCCAGAAGATAAAATTATGGAATTCGCTAAGTCTGAACAGTTCTCTACTTATAAGAAATTGTTCTCTGAACTTGGTCTTTCGTAATAGATTAGTTTGATATATTTAAGGCCTCCAGAGCTTCTGGAGGTTTTTTTGTTTATGAAAAAAATTGAATTCGTACAGACAAAAGATGGAAACCTCACCTGTTCAGTAGACGGAAAAGCTCTTCATTCAAAGTATAATCCTTTGGCTGAAGCAACCCGTTTCGTGGATAATCTGAATTATAATTTCATTCCTCAAAACATTGTCATAACAGAACCTGGGCTTTGTTATATTCTTAAACCTCTTAAAGAAAAATTTTTGAAAGCAAGAATAATTTCAGTTCACTATGAGAAAGAATTGTTTGATCATTCTTCATGCGCAGAAAAGCTTCTTGTAGATACAAATTCTAAAGCGAATAATTTTTCAAACACATTGCTGAATCTTTTGGGAGAAGAAGGAATCTGCTCCACTCTTTTTATTTCATGGACAGCATCTTCCAATATTTTCAATGAACAGGATTCTATTGTCTGGCATCAGATTAAAGAAGCTGTTCAACTAAGCCATACTTTGCTTGCTACCAGAACTTATTTTACAGAAAAATGGTTTTTGAACTCAATAAAACTTATCAGAAACAGAATTTCTTTTTACACAATAAAACCTGTAGATAAACCTATTGTGATCTGTGCCAGCGGCCCTAGTCTAAAGGATTCAATTCCATTCTTAAAGGAAAGACGAAATCAATACTTTTTGATTGCAGTATCTTCTGCTTGCAAACCTTTGTTATGCAATGATCTTATGCCTGATTTGGTTATTTCCTCTGATGGTGGTTATTGGGCAAAGAAACACCTTGAATGTTTAAGAAATTATCCAGACATTCCTCTAGTATTGGCATGTGAAGGAAATTGTCCTACAAGTTTAATATCTGAAACAAAAATCATTCCTTTGTGCTATCCGGATGGCCACGGTTCCAAACTATTTAGGGATTGTGGAATCAAAAACATGGAAGGCTGCAGAAACGGAACAGTCTCTGGAACAGCATTAGATTTTGCTAAAAAACTTACCTATAAAGAAATCTTCATGTGCGGATTGGATCTTTCAGCAGGAATTGGCTTACAGCATACAGGCCCTAATGCAAACGAAATCTTAAGTTTTTCAAAAGACAATAAACTTATAACTCTGGAAAAACGACAGACCGCTTCCAGATATAACACAGCATCCTTAAAAATATATGAAAACTGGTTCAGTACTCTTGATGAAAATTATACAAAGAATGTATTCAGACTATCTGACAACTACAAATACTCAAATAAGCTCGGAAACATTATTGATATAAATTTTAACAAGTTCGACAACTTTGAATATGTTGAATCAAAATTATGCTTAAATCTTGAAAAACAGAATTTTTCTTCCGATAAATTAAATGTATTGGAACTGATAGAGCATTATTCAGTTTCCGAAGAATGGAAAAAAGAATTCTTTTCTGTAGATTTTTTAAGCTTCAAAAGAGAAATCGATTTGACCAAAAAAAATGAATTATCAAAAAAGCTAGAAACCAATAACGACAAGCTTTTAGATAAAATAAAAAGGGCATACAAATGATATATTCTTCCATTTTTACATCTAAAACAAATCTGAAAGTGCCCTCCTTTATTGACGGTAAACCCTTTCATTCAAAATACGACCCTGAAAGAGAAGCTGCACAATTCGTTTCAACAATACAACAAAAAGATTTTTTTCTTATAGGTGGTATTGGTGCTGGTTATCACCTAAAAGCCCTGGCAGAAAAGTTCCCGGAAAGTAAGATTCTCGCTTTAGAAAACTCACGTGAAGATCTTGATTTTTTAATTTCTGAATTACACTCTGAACTCAGTTTTGAAAAAAATATTTCTTTTACAACAATTGAAACACTTCAACAGGATTTGATTAACAATTACATTCCAGCAATTTACTCTACTTTTGGCTACATTGATGTAAAAAGCTGGGCTTCACATACTGACCAGGATCTGATAGTAGACAAAATAAATTCTTCCATAAAGAAAATTGCAGCAGATTTTTCAGTACAGGCACATTTTGGAAAAGTCTGGCAAAAAAATATTCTTGAAAATCTCAAATATGCAGACACAAAACATAAGCTGTCATTACCTACTAATAAAACAGCTATAATTGTTGCTGCAGGACCTTCCCTTGATGAAAAAATTGACATTTTAAGAGTAGAACGCTGTAATCTTTTCATCATTTCTACTGATACAGGATTTAAATCTCTTTTAAGAAATGGAATTACCCCTGACGCTGTTGTTTCCATCGACGGTCAGTTCATTTCCTCTTTGCACTTTTCAAATCAAATACCAAAAGAAACTTTGTATGTTTTTGAACTTACAGGCAACTCATCTGCCGCAAGAAAGATTCATAAAAATGGAGGAAAGCTCTTTTTTTCGGTTTCAGAACATCCATTTGAAAAAATTATCCAGGATTATTCAAAAGAATCTTTCTTGAATCTTGATTCAACTTCAGGAACAGTTACTGTTGCCGCTGTTGATTTTGCTCGAAAAAACGGATTTGAAAAAATCCAGGTACTTGGAGCAGATTTTGGTTACATCAATCAAAAAACATATACAAAAGGCACATATTTAGACGACATCTATCTAAAAAGCCAGGATAAACTTTCTACCGAAGAGAAAAATTATTCTGCTTTAATGTACAGAACTGAATTAATTTCAGAAAAAAATAAGAAAACAACAGAAACTCTTTTACAATACGAAAACAATTTCTTAAACTGGTGCGCTCAGAACGGAATGGATGTTTTATCAAAAGATAATGTTTATCATTTAACAAACAAATTTTCCAAAAGTGATATTGAAATAAAGCCTTTTGATTTGAAAGGTTTTATGAAATATATAAAAAACAATGAAAAATCTGAAAAAATGCAAATTGCTTTATTGCCAATGATCGCATTTTTAAAAAACAAGGATTCAAGTGATACAAAAGGCAAAAGTTTTGACGAATATTCAAAACTTGCGTTGAATTTTATATCACGTTATAATTTTTAGTATGAAAAGAAACGGAATTAACATTTTTGCCACTTTAATTTTATTTGTATTTATCGGAACCATCATTTATTTTGCTTCTTCTATAAAGAATGAGATGAAAGCTTCTGAAGAACGCACAAAAGACCTTTTCAACAAGATCACATACAGTGCTGAAAACAATCTTGATTCTTTGGCTCGTCTTGATTTTTCTGTAAATGCAGCAGAGATTCAGTCCGTTTCAATCAGACATAACAACGAAGTTGTAGTTTGCTACCCTAATGAAGAAATTGCCGAAAACTCAAAAAGCACAAATCTTGTAAAAGTTTTCAACAAGACAATCGTAAAAGAAGAAGATGTTTACTCAATCAAAGCATCTTTGTACCTTTTAAGACCAGCTGTCATTTACCAGACTACAAAAACTTCTTTCATTGTTGTTCTTATCGCTACCATTATCACAACAATTACCTTGATATATGTTTCAACAACAGAAAAAAATACTACTGTTGAACCTTCTGATTCTGAAAATGAACAGAATGACTCTTCTGTTTCTGAAGATGAACCTTTACTAGACAATTCAGAAGTAACCGAAGAAGAAACTTCCGAAGAACCAGAGATGAGTTATGAACCAGAGGAACCAATTCTGTCTAATGAAGAAATTGCAGAAACACCTGATGAGGGAACTTCTGAAGAAGCTGCTGAAATTGAAGCCGAATCTTCAGAAGAAAATATTGAGACAGATAATATTGATTCAGAAGAAAGTCCATATTACCAGGGAATTGATGAAACTGTTGAAATCCCTGAAACAAGAACAGAATTCATTGAAAAACTTAATGACAGTCTTGCAAAGGCCTCAGAAAATGAACAGGACCTTTCTATTTTCTTAATTGAATTCTCAAATGGATCAAAAGAAGATAAGGTAATGGAAATCTTGAACAATAATTTCCATGAATCAAATACAGCAAAATATGGAAAAAATGTATTTGCTGCCTTCAAACCAGAAGCAAACATTGATGAAGCTGAAGATTTTGCAACTGCAATTCAGGCTCAGCTGGCTGTTCAGTCGGAAGACAATAACTGTTTTGTAGGTATTTCAAGCAAATCCATTCGTATGCTTGGAGCAGACAGACTTTTGATGGAAGCAGAAGAAGCTTTGTGTCATGCAAAGGAAGATCCAGATTCTCCAATCATCGGTTTCCATGTAGACATTGAAAAGTACAGAGAATTCATTAAGAATTCTTAGAATTTTCTTCAGCCTGCTTTTCCTGGTTAGAATTATTTACTTCCTCAAGTTTCTTTTCAAATGAAGAAATGTTGGAATTTTCGTGGAATTTTTCTTTCAATTCTGCAAGACAGTCCTGAGCTTCCTGGTACTTTTCTTCTGCCATAAGCACGTTGATGTAATTTACCAGAACCTCAGCATTTTCAGGATTTTCTTTCCACATCAATGCATAAATATGTTCTGCTTCTGAAAGTCTTCCATCCATGGCATCAATGTAAGCCAAAGACATCTTAACCGAAAGATTTGAAGAGTCTCTTTTATAGAGTTTATTATAAACTTTACGGGCCTCTTCCCACTGTTTGTTAAGTGCATAAGCCCTACCCATCTTGTAATAAGCAGACCAGTAAAGCTTATTGCTCTTCATTGCCAGCTTATAATATGTAACAGCTTTATCATATTTAGCCTGTTCGTTATAGCCGTCAGCAATATTCATATATTCAACATAAATATTATTTTTTTTAGCAGCTGTTTCTCCTGGAACAGGAACATGAATTGAAGCACAGGAAGAAAACATTACAAACACAAAAGCAAGAAGATTAAGTTTTTTCATTTACAACACCAAAATCTTTGAAAGCTGTTTTTTGTTGATCTTTATCTTTGAAATACAGAGATGAGTATCAGATGTAACCTGAACATCAGAATCTGTTAAACCAAATGCCAAAGAAAGCATAGCCTTTGCAGCAGGAAGCATTCTTGCCTCTCTGAATTCAAATTCCAGCTGCATCAAATACTGATTATCGCTTTTAGGATCGTTTTCAAGAATTCCACGAACATAAACCAGCTTAAAGTTAAGATTTGCACCAGTAAGCATGGAAAGGAATGACTGTGGCTTAGAGGCAAAAAATCTAACCTGATAGTCAGGAATACCATTTTCATAGGAAAGCCAGTTTTTTACTTCCTGATTCAAAGGAACTTTAGAAGGATCACTGATTTTTTGTGAAAGGTTGTGATAAGTTTCAACCATCGAAGGAACACCACGCCCCATACAGGCAACTGTAACTGCAGGGAACGATGCCAAGAGCCCAGAGTTCTGGTAAACGGTGTATTCAACATTCTTTCCATCAGCACCATCAAGATTCAATTTGTCTGAAGTCCAGCCATTTTTCTTGGAAAAGGCCTGGCTAATTGCCACCTTTGGAAAATTGCACAAAGTAGAAATCTGATAATCAGTAGACTTCTTAGACTTATTCAATCCGATGTAAACAGTATCAATTCTTGCCGCAATTCTTCTGGCATCTGATTCAGAAAGATTTTTAAGATTATTCTGAAGCATGTGAGAAATCAAATCGGGATCCACATTTGAAGGAATTCTAAGATAGAAAGAACTGTTGTTGTCCATAAGATCCAAAGGATCTACTTCAGAAACCATAACAGGAGCTGATTTACAGCCTGCAAATAAAAAGATGATTGAACCTATTAAAATAAGGCTGCAAGCCTTAAGAGCCTGCAGCCATTTGTTATTATGCTTTAACAATAGAAATACTCCACTTCTTGTCATCAGCTTCTACTTCAGTTCCATTAGAAATTGAAGCAGTAAATTCAGCTGTTGTGGCAAGAGTTTCATTTGTTACGAAATCTTTGAACATGCTGAATGCTGCAGAAAGATCTGCATCACCAGCAACTGTAAGGTTGATGCGATCTGTAACGTTCAAACCGCTTTCCTTACGGAGGTTCTGGATACCACGAACAAGGTCACGAACATAACCTTCTTTCTTAAGTTCGTCTGTGATCTTTGAATCCAAACCTACTGTCAAAGTTCCTTCGTTCAAAACTTTAAGTCCGTCCTTTTCGAGACGTTCTACGATAAGTTTTTCTGTATTAAGTTCTACAGTTGTGCCTTCAACATCAATAGAAAGCTGTGTACCTTCAAGAATTGACTGAATCTGTTCTGAAGTAAGTCCCTGAATAACTGCAGCTGCAGCCTTCATCTTAGGACCAAGTTCCTTACCAAGAACCTTGAAGTTAGCCTTACATTTGTATTCGACAAGTTCGTCTTCACGGTCATGGAATTCAACCTTCTTAACGTTCAATTCTTCACGGATTGAATCTTCCATTTCTGCAAGAACACGCTTTTCATCAGCATTGCGAGTAACAAGAGCTACAGATGCCAATGGCTGACGGTTCTTAAGGTTGAATGTATTGCGCAAAGAACGTCCCATAGAAACAGCCTTCTGAACTGTTGCCATCTTGAATTCAAGTTCTTCGTTGTGCCACTTAGCATTGTAAACAGGATAATCAGTAAGATGAACAGAATCCTTGTCTTCTGCTGTCTTAAGGTTCTGCCACATTTCTTCTGTAATGAATGGAACAAATGGAGCTGCTACCTGAGCGAATGTCTTAAGAGCAATGTAAAGTGCTTCGTATGCTTCTGCCTTGTCTGAATCGTTTTCTGATTTCCAGAAACGGCGGCGTGAACGACGGATGTACCAGTTGTTCATTTCGTCAATGAACTTAACGATTGGATCAACTGCACCACTCAAGTCGTAGTCATCAAGACCGGAAGTAACATCCTTAACAAGTTTCTGAGTGATAGAAAGAAGCCATGCATCCAAAGGATTAGATGGAAGCTTATTGTCGAACATGTGTCCAGTTGGCTGAACACCGTCAATATTTGCATAAGTAACGTAGAAACTGTAAGAGTTCCACAATGGAAGGATAAGATTCTTGATTACATCGCGAACACCTTCATCCGAATAGCGAAGGTCATCTGCCTTAACAACTGTTGAATGAATCAAGAACAAACGAAGAGCATCTGCTCCAAAACGGTTGATAGCTTCTACTGGGTCTGTATAGTTCTTGAGAGACTTAGACATCTTACGACCGTCAGATGCAAGAACAAGACCGTTTACAACACAGTTCTGGAAAGCTGGCTTGTCAAACAAGTGGCTTGCAAGAATTGTAAGTGTGTAGAACCAACCACGAGTCTGGTCCAAACCTTCAGAAATGAAGTTAGCTGGGAAGTGCTTTTCAAAGTAATCCTTGTTTTCAAATGGATAGTGCTGCTGAGCATAAGGCATTGATCCTGATTCGAACCAACAGTCAAATACTTCAGGAATGCGGTGCATTGTTTTTCCACATTTTTTACAAGGGATAGTAATCTTATCAACGTACTGCTTGTGAAGATCATCTGGATAAGTGCCGCTAAGATCAGCAAGTTCCTGACGACTTCCTACACAGAGCATGTTCTTACATTCTGGATCATCACACTTCCAGATTGGAATTGGGTTACCCCAGTAACGGTTACGGCTTACTGCCCAGTCACGGCTACCTGCAAGCCACTTACCGAAGCGACCTTCCTTGATATGAGCTGGCTGCCATTTGATCTGGCTGTTTGCACGGAGCAAAGCTTCGTGGTGGTCTGCAACCTTTACGAACCATGAACCGATTCCACGGTAAATCAAAGGTGAGCCACAGCGCCAACAGTGTGGATATGAGTGAAGATGCTGTTCCTTCTTAACAAGCTTACCTTCTTTCTTAAGACGATCCATGATGTCTTTATCACATTCCTTAACAAAGCGGCCTGCATAATCAGGAACTTCTTTTGTGAATTTACATTCAGCATCGATTGGTTCAACTTCTGGAACACCGCTGCCTGCAAATACCTGGTGGTCATCTTCACCAAATGCTGGAGCGATATGAACGATACCAGTACCATCTTCTGTAGAAACGTAAGCAGCGTTGAACATGCGGAATGCACCTTCAGTACACTTCTGCTTTGAATCTGCTTCACAAGTAGCTGGGTCAGCGTATTTTCCAAAATAAGGGAACAAAGGTTCATAACGTGCACCAAGGAAATCTTTTCCCTTTGCACGATAAATGATTTCGTAAGCTTCTGGATCCTTGTAATAAGCACCAAGACGAGCTTCTGCAAAAATGTAGAAATCACCAGATTCCTTGTCCTTGATCTTTACGTAATCAAGTTCTGGTCCCATACAAAGACCAAGATTTGAAGGAAGTGTCCATGGAGTTGTTGTCCATGCGATGAAATATGTCTTACCGTTAGCCATTTCTGGATCATTTACGCCCTTTGGAGCCTGAGTGATCTTGAAACGAACTGTAACAGTCATATCGTTTACATCTTTATAACCCTGAGCCAATTCATGAGTAGAAAGAACTGTAGAACAACGTGGACAATATGGAAGGATGTACTTACCTTCGTAGATAAGGCCTTTGTCCCACAAAGACTTTGCAACCCACCAGATTGATTCCATGTAATCAGGATTCATTGTCTTGTAGTCATGGTCAAAATCAACCCAACGACCCATACGAGTAATTGTCTGTCGCCATTCAGATGTGTATTTCAAAACAGAAGCCTTACAAGCATCGTTAAACTTATCGATACCAAGTTCTTCGATTTCGTGCTTAGAGTTGATTCCAAGTTCTTTTTCGATAAGGTTTTCTACAGGAAGACCGTGACAGTCCCAACCGAAACGACGTTCTACCTTTTTACCTTTCATTGTCTGGTAACGTGGAATAATATCCTTAATTGTAGATGGAATAAAATGTCCAAAGTGTGGAAGTCCTGTTGCAAATGGAGGACCATCAAAGAAAACGAATTCTTCACAGCCTTCGCGCTGATCAACTGATTTTTTGAAAGTATCGTTGTCTTTCCAGTATTTTAAGATTTCTTCTTCCTGTTTTGGGAAGTCTGCTTTAGGGTCTACTGGCTTATACATGTAGTTTGTTACCTCTGAAAAAATTACAATTTTGCTCTTATTATGCCATAAAAATCACTTTTGTTCTATATATTGACAGATTATAAAGACGAAGTTGTTTTTTTCCGATACTTTATATGAAATGAGTTTTCGCAAATCTTTTTTTATCACACTTTTCGCTTTTGTCCTTTTTTCAGCCACCGCAGAAATTCCTTCTGAGCTTAAAGGAATATGGTCTGCAAAGGATAGGATCGTTTTTTTAGATGACGGAGACTGCATTTCTGTTATTTTGAAGGAGTATTACGGCTGGTATTACGACCGTGCTGTTGAACCAGCCGAACATTCAGAACTTCTGGAACGAAAACGAAATCTTGCCACTCAAAAACATGGATATGAATATTCAGTAAACTTCAATCGTATTACTGAAAAAGCCAATGTCTGGGAAATGGAAATCACTATCGACAAAAAGACTAAATCAATCATCCCTGTCGCTTTGATTGATGACAAGCTTTATCTGAATTTTTTGCTGAAAGTTCCATACGATGAAGAACAGGAAATGGATACAGAAGAAGAACTGGAAACAAACCCTTTTTACGGTTACTGGCAGGGCTTGAACTGCAACGACTCCATCAGAATATGTCCTAGAAACAACATCGAAAATCTTATTTCCTGGTACATAACAGAAACCGGCGTATACAGACTTCGTTTCTGGCAGAGCAAAATGCTCCATGAAGATTCAAAAGCTGTTTTCTCTGACAACAACAAGCTTTTTACAATCAACAAGCATATTTTTAGTGCAGGAACAAACTATTCCTGTGTAAGCGGTCGTTCCAGCAACATCCGCAACGTAGAAAAATATGCAGACTTCCCTTTCCAGTACACTTTAGACAGTACTGGAAACATCATGGCTCTTGGTTCCCATTATCTTACAAAAGTTCAGGACAAAGAAACTGCAGATGAGCTTATGAAAATCGTGAAGGAAGCCAACTCAAGACGAAAACCTGATCCAGAACCAATTTTTCCTGTAAAACTTCCAAAAATCCTTGAAAAAATGTAAACTCTCTGCATGGTTACATATCTTGCAAAACTTGGCGAGCTCATGCTTAAGGGCTCAAATTTAAAGACTTTCGAAAGGCTTCTTTTTTCTAACACTAGAGAAAATCTTAAGGGGCTGGATCTTAAGATTCAGTGTCATGCCGGCCGCCTTTACATTGACTGTAAGGAAGAGGACTGCGAGGCTGTTGAAAACTGTCTCAAGCATCTTCTTGGAATTACAGGCTGGGCTCGTACAGTTACCTGTAACAACGATATCGAAGCTATCAAAAAGGCTGTTCGTTTTGTTGCAGAAGAAGCAAAAACTCTTAATCCAAACCTTAAAACTTTCAAGGTTGACTCACGCCGCGGAGATAAAAGATTTCCTTTAAATTCATTTGAAATCAACTGTGAAGCGGGAGCTGCCGTTTGTGACGACGATTTCATGGCTGTTGACGTTCACAATCCGGACCTTATGATTTATGTTGAAGTTCGCGAAAGAACTTTCGTTTACAGCAATGCTCACAAGGGATGCAGAGGCCTTCCTGCAGGTTGTTCCGGAGTTGGACTTCTTTTGCTTTCTGGTGGACTTGATTCACCTGTTGCAGGTTACCGCATGATGCGCCGTGGCATGAAGGTTGAATGCGTTTACTTCCACTCATATCCATACACTTCAATTGAAGCACAACAGAAAGTAGAAGAACTTGCTGCAAAACTTTCCCAGTTTGGACTTAAGACATATCTGAACATCATTCCTTTTACAGATGTTCAGATGAAAATTAAGGAAAAGGCTCCTGAAGAATGGTCTACCCTTATGCTCCGTGTCTGTATGATGAAGGTTGCGAACATGCTGGCAAAAAGAATTGAAGCGGACTGTATCATTACTGGAGAAAGCCTTGGACAGGTTGCCAGCCAGACAATCGAAAACATGAATGTAACAGAACACTTCGCAGAATATCCTCTGCTCCGTCCTTTAGTTGGATTGGACAAGGAAGAAATCATCGCTACTGCAGAATTTATCGACACTTATGGTACATCAATTCTTCCTTACGAAGACTGCTGTGTGCTTTTTAGTCCTAAACATCCCATCCTTAGAGGTCGTATCGAAGACGCAGAACGTATTTTTGCAGAACTTGAAGTAGAAGATTTGATCAAAGAATCTTTTGAAAAGAGAGACGTTAAACGTTTTGAGCTGGGGAAAGCAGCAGAGTAGCAACCTTTGACACGTCAGAATCAATTTTGACTGTGTCAAAGTTCTGCTTCATCTTTTCGTCAAAGTTTTCATCGTTAAGAAGCTCGTTGATTTTCCTGTAAATTCGACGGGACTTCTGGATGAAGAATCCCACATTATGGTCAACGGCATAACGCATGTTACCCAATTCCTGGTTGTGAATATATCGACAGATGATAACCGGTTTTTTCCAGGAAAGAATTTCAAGCAAAGTAGCAGGACCCGCTTTGATTACAGCACAATCACAGATTTTAATAAGCTCTTCAAGATAATCAACAAAACCATATACGTGAAGATCAAGCTTTGGATGAGAAAGACGGAGAAGATTCATGTTCTTACGTTTTACTTTGTCGCGGCCACAAATGATAGCCGTAGCAAAGTTAGTCTTATGAAGAATGCACTGATTGATGATTTCTGTAGCGCCAGGAAGTCCTTCACCACCACCAACAAGAAGCACAACTTTCTTGTCTGGATCAAAACCATGTTTTATTTTAAGGGTTCTGATTTCTTCTGCAGAAGGCCCTTCACCCTTATTCAGCTTCATGAGGAATGGAATGATCTTGATGTTTTCTGCAGGAACTCCACATTCTTTTACGCCGATATCCTTTGCCTGCTGGGAATAAACAAGATAATTCAAGTTCTTTTCATAGAACCAGCAGTGAGGAACTGTAAAAGGATCTGTAACAATGACATTGAAATTGATTTTCCATGGAATATTTTTAAGAACGTCCTTTACAAAAGGTGTGACTCCAAAATGGAAACAAACAATGTCTGTTGGCTTATATTTAAAGATGAGTTTGCGTAAATGATGTCTTGATTCAGGACCAAGAATATAATTCAAGAAAGACTGAAGCCATCTGTACTGGCCCAAATCGTACATTAAAGGAAAAAGACCTTTTATATAGTTGCAGGAATAATTATAGCCTTTTTCAAAAATCAAGTGACCTAAACCGTGTCTGGAAAAACCGATAGCTGTCTTGATTTCGATATCAGGATCCTGTTCCTTCATTGCTTTGGCGAGAACATTTGCGGCAGATTTGTGACCTGCACCAGTATTCAAGTATAAGAATAGAAACTTACGCTTTGCCATTAGTACGAAATTTTAACTCCCACGTTAAAGTAATGATTATATGAATTATGCAATGCTTCTTCCCAATTTTTTCTAGCTGCCTGAACAGCTTCTACAGTTGTGAATGTGCCGGCATAAATTGGAGAATCAACACCATCATTTTCGATATATTCAAAGGTATACCCAAAGGTTACTGCAACCTCGTGGGTCTTTTTCATTACAAAATCATATTCAAAATCAAGAGATGCCTGCATGATGTACATCTTATGATCCTGAGAAAGGAAGTTTGTCCCGTCTGTCGCAGAATCAAGGTTCTGATTGTTCTGGTACAAACTGCCATCAGTTGCTGTTTCACCCGAAAGAAGGAGAACATCTTCATCAGAAAGGTCTTCATACTGATTTCCGTGGCGAACATAAGCAGTTGAACCAGTAACAGTGAAATGCTTAAAAGGCTTAAACTTTAACGAAAGACTTACCCTGTCTGAGTTTGGAATAAGTTCAGAACCAATTCCTTTTCCAAAGTTTGTATAGTCTGTGTAATTATATTTGTCGCTGGAAGTATCATAAGATGTGTATGTATATGGAGTTACCAAAGTAAAATCACAAGTTATAAGCTGACAGATTGAATCCAGAGGAGAATAAGCGAAACCAGCTTTGAATGCTGTGTGAACATTTGCGTCATTCCACTTAAGTTTGATAAATGGTTTAAGTTCAAATTCATCCATAAACACAGAAGCATTAACCGCAATACAAGGAACAGGATTGTATTCGACCTTCATTCCGCTGATTACATTTGCAGAACCACCGTCTACATTAGAAATGATAAACCATGGAACAGGAATCAAATATGAAGGACTAAAAGTGTTTCCGAAAACGACTGATTCAAAAAGCGAAACATCAAAATTTCCAACAGGAACATTGAGAGAATGAAAACCGACAAACTTTTTACCAAAATCAAAGTCAGACTTGTCATAATCAACAGCCCTTGCAGCAGTCACTCCAAGCAGCTGTTCATACTGAAAATATTTACCTTCGTAGTTCATGGAACCGAAGAGCAATGGATTGCTGTTAGGATTAAGGGCAATATCTGTGTCAGGATAAATGCCATATCCTAAACGATTGTATCCAACCACTCCGTACAAGGTTGATGTTCCCATAGTAACATTTGCGGCTAAATCAACGTTTACATCAGCAGAGCCGGCATTAAAGTTAAAAATCTTAGTCACATCATAATCGGAATTAGAAACATATTTTGGAAGAACATCAGAAATTTCATATTTATTGTAAATTCCACGAACACCAAGTCTGTATCCTGTACCGATATATTTTCCGAAACCTAAATCACCACCCAGGCTAAGTTCTGAAGTAATGATATGAGTGTGGTCAAAATTCTTTGCATGCTCATTATCAACATCACCGAGCTTATAGATCTTTACGTTGTAATCATTGTCTGCCACAGCATGCCATTTCTTTCCGAAAATCTTGTTATAGTAATCTTCTGCACGCTGCTTTTCGGCTTTTTCACCCTTTTCAATAACTTCTGTAAGAATATCTTCAATTACATTTACAGGATAAGGCTTAAGCTTTGGAAGCTGATCAACATAACCTTTAAGCTTCCAGCAGAGAATATCTGAATAAAATTCATCACGGGGATCAACGCTTACCTGAGCACTTAAAAAAAGAGAAGCAAGAAAAAAAACTGAAAGGATTAAAAAGATTTTTTTCATAAAACACCATTGTTTGAAATTAATCACTATTTTACTTATTTATTGAATGATTTACAAGTTACGTGATATTCTAAAAGAGTTATGAACATTCAGGAAAAAACTCAGCTTTTCAACTTATTAAAAACAGCCAGCGACAATTTTTACGGCTATTCTTCACCGGAATTCAAATACGATCCTATATTTACTGACGATGAAGTGATAGCTGAAACAAATACAGAAGCTGAAGTCAAAGAAAAATCAACTCAAGTTGAAATTCCTGAAGAAAAACCTGCTACAGGCATTTCCCTTGAATCAATTGCGCAGAAAATCCACGACTGCAAAAGATGCAAGCTTTGCAATGGACGAAAAAATACTGTTCCTGGAATGGGCGTTGAACAGCCAGTGGCTCTGATCGTTGGCGAAGGTCCTGGGGAAGAAGAAGATAACCAGGGACTTCCATTCGTTGGACCTGCAGGACAGCTTTTGGACAAGATGCTGGCCGCAATCCAGCTGGACAGAAGAACAAACTGCTACATCGCTAACACAGTAAAATGCCGTCCTCCTTACAACCGGGATCCTGAAAAAGAGGAAGCTGACGCATGCCGTTCTTTTCTTGATGCGCAGATCCATGTCCTAAAGCCAAAGATGATTCTTGCATTGGGAAAAGTGGCCGTTCGCAACATGCTTAACATTCAGGGTGAATTTGCCCTTAACAAATACCGCCTCCAGGTTTTTGACTACAACGGAATTCCTCTTGTCGTAACCTATCACCCTAGTGCACTTTTGCGTAACATTGAATTTAAAAAGCCTGCCTGGGACGACCTAAAATTCTTTAAGTCCAAACTGGAAGAACTTTCCCCTGAGTACAAACAGAGCTGCAGTAAATGAAATATCTTCAGATCGTACTGAACATTCCTCTTAACCAGACTTTTACTTACTCATATAACCCGGAATCAGAAAAAGATCCTGAATTGTCTCCTGAAATCGGGAAACGTGCAGAGCTCAGATTTGGAAACCGGAAGACAACTGGCTTTATTGTTGCGGTAAGCGATGGAATTCCTGAAAGCTGTCCTGTAACGGCTGATAAAATCAAGTCTGTCGATAAAATTTTGGACAAAGAACCTCTTTTTACCCAGGAAATATATGAACTGGCAGGATGGATCAGCCGGTATTATATCTGTTCCATTGGAGAGGCCGTTTTTTCCATTATTCCGTCCAGAGCAAAAAGAGAGACCAGCGCAGCAGGCTTTTCTTTTGACGACGAACTTTCTTCAAAGACTACAAATAACTTGAGCGAAGAACAGCGAGCTGCAGTTGAAAAAATCACTGAATCGGCTGCTAAAAGCGCTCCAACCTATCACTACTTATATGGTCCAACAGGTACCGGAAAAACAGAAGTCTTTTTGCAGGCCGCTGAATGGCTTTTAACTCAGGGAAAGGGCGTTATCTATCTGGTTCCAGAAATCGGACTTACTCCGCAGGTTGTAAAAGCTGTAACAAGCCGATTTGGAAACACTGCGGCTGTTTTGCACTCTGGACTTACACCAAGCCAGAAGCTTTCTGAATGGCGCAGAATCATGCACAAGGAAGCAAGAATTGTTGTTGGGGCCAGAAGTGCCGTTTTTGCCCCAGTTCCTGACCTTGGTATGATCATCATCGACGAAGAGCATGACGGCTCATACAAATCGGGAGACACTCCCCGCTACCACGCTAGACAGGCAGCCATGCATCGTTGCGCTACTCTGGGAATTCCTCTTGTAATGGGAAGCGCAACACCTTCTGTTGAAGCATGGCAGTTGATGAAAACCGGCCGCCTTATCCGTCACACATTAACAAAACGCCTTGCCGGCGGCGCAATGCCAAAGATCAGGACAATCGACCTTTCAAAGCTGGCAAACACAGGCTGTATAAGCGATGAACTGGCAAACGAAGTAAGAACAACAATCGAAAATAAAAAACAGGTTATCCTCTTTTTGAACCGACGTGGGTTTACTCACTTTTTCAGATGCAATTCCTGCGGTTATGAAATCAAGTGCAAAAACTGCTCTGTTCAGATGACATACCATAAGCTGGAAAACCGACTTCGCTGCCATTACTGCGGCTGGTCCGTTCAACCGCCAGCTTCCTGTCCTCAGTGCTCTTCACTTGATGTTGGATACAGTGGATTTGGAACAGAATACATTGAATCAGAAACCGCCGCCAAATTCCCTAACGCAAGAATTCTTCGTGTAGACACAGATTCACTTACAAAAAAAGGTGAGCTTCAGGAAAAGCTTGATGCCTTTAGAAACGGCGAATACGACATTCTTTTGGGAACTCAGATGGTGGCAAAAGGACTGAACTTTCCTAACCTTCAGCTGGTTGGAGTTGTTCTTGCAGACACAGGTCTTCACATGCCGGACTTTAGAGCCAGCGAAAGAACCTTCAGCCTTATCACTCAGGTTGCAGGCCGCGCAGGAAGATATTTCCCGGACGGAAAAGTTCTTGTTCAAACCTACAGTCCATACAGAGAGCCCATTCTCTACGCCTGCACAAACCAGATCGAAAAGTTTTATGACTCAGAACTTCAGATGAGAGAAATTTTAGGATTTCCACCTTTCAGC
Source organism: Treponema sp. (assembly GCA_045616085.1). Lineage (GTDB taxonomy): Bacteria > Spirochaetota > Spirochaetia > Treponematales > Treponemataceae > Treponema_D. The sequence continues at coordinate 36,678 of JAZLGB010000018.1, read as the reverse complement.
CGACTTGTTCGACTTGTCTTCAGAAGCGCAAACCAGGCCCAGGCAGAACGTTTCGCAGCAGATGCAGGCTCAATTCTTTCTAAAAAGCTTAACGGCAAAGCTGATGTAATCGGGCCGGCGGAATGCCCGATCCTTAAGATCAGCCAGAATTATAGATATCAGATTATTTTAAGAAGCGGAAACATCCAGCTTTTGCAGCAGGCGGTTTCTGACCTGCTTTACAACTACACTCACCCTCAGTCGGTTTACATTGAATTCGACATTGATCCAGTAAGTCTTCTGTAGCTAGACGTGACGGCGTACTCCGTCAAATTTAATTTCGTAAAGGAAAAGACCTGTTGAAGGAGCTGTGGCACCGGCAGCCTTTCTGTCCTTAGCTTCAAGAATCTTCTTAAAGGCATCCTCAGGAGCATCATTTTTATCAAGCCCGATCAAAGTTCCAGTAATAGTACGTACCATCTTCCACAAAAAGGCATTGGCTTCGATTTCAAAAACAACCATTTCCTTACCATCAGGAAAAGAAGTCTGGGTAAAGAAGCGGGCATTTTCAAGATATCTGAAGGTTGAAAGAGAGGCATCGCCGCTGGCAGCAAAGCTTGCGCAGTCGATTTCCCCTTTAAGACACTGGCAGTATTTATTAAGTCGTTCTACATTTGGCTTGTAGTTCACAAACCAGGCAAAACGGGTGTTGTTTGCAAGAATGTTGTCTGGACAGATGAAGTATCTGTAAACACGGCTTGTAGCGCTAAAACGGGCGTTGAATTCTTCTGGAACCTCTTTTGCGTCTACAATGCGGATATCCTGAGGCAAAAAAGTGTTCAAGGCACGAGGATATTTTTCAACAGGAATAGAATCTATTGGTGAAAAGAAATTTGCCGCCTGACCGCAGGCATGAACGCCGCTATCAGTTCTGCCAGATCCGTAAAGGATAATTGGCTGTTTATGAAGCTTTTCCAGGGCAATTTCAATTTCTCCCTGAACAGTTCGAGAACAATTTTTTACATCACCACAATCCTGTCTCTGCCAGCCGCAGAAATCAGTTCCGTCATAGGAAATAGTCAGAAGAATGTTGCGCATTAGAAATCTTCGTCGTTAAGTTCTTTTGAAAGATTGTCGTACAGGTCACGGGCCTTTTCCAAAAGTGGACCAGGCTTGTTCTTGGAAGATTTTCCAAGACCGAAGATACGGGCGATGGCTGTCTTTGAATCCGCCAGTTTTTTAAGTCTAAGCTGAAGATCATCCTGCTGGCCGTAAACGTATTCCAGAAGCCCGCAGAGATAGATTACTCCATCCCAACCATAGTTTTTATCCATATCTGGACCAAAATTGTTCAAGGTAGAGCTCTTTTCTGTACGGTCAGTTTCGCACTGAATTGCCTGCTGATAAAAGAACAGAGCCTTACGATACATGACGTCAGAAATATATTTGAAATTGTGTTCTGGTACCGCAGCATCCAATTCTCTTGTAAGCCAGGCCAGACGCAACGAAAGAAAAGCGCTTTTCATTGTCGGAAGAAGTTCAGGATTCACCTCAGCATAAGTAAGAAGCGCAAGATAATACATTGCACATCCATCATACAGAGAACGTTCTTTTTTAAGATTAAAGTGAGGGAAAATGTTTTCAACCTTCAGGCGACGCTCATCACGGCCATCGAAAAGATTGTCTGAAACATCCTTGTTTTTGATTTCCTTAAAGTCACTCCACAAAAGGGCTGTGTAACAGTTTGGACAGGCGCCAATTTCATAGATAAGTGGATAAATGCGACCAAATTTAGCTGATGGTTCAAAATTGCGGTGAAGATCATCAGAAAGTCCACCGGCAATCATACGACCATTACCAGAAAGCATTACTTCCTTTTCAAAGGATTTTTTGCAGACTGGACAAATACACTTGTCTTTTGACCAATATGAAATTGCTGGCTTTTTCTTTTCACCTGCAGCTGTAGTTTTTTTTACGCCTGAAACCATCTATCTTCCCCTACAACGACTCTATGATCACGTATGCGATGGCATACTCTTTTTCGTGACTTAATGATATATGAATTTTTGGATTTACGCATCTTTTTTCAAGTTCATTACGGGCAGCGTTTTCCACAATAAGTTCCGGCTTGCCGTTTTCATCGTTTACGATGTAGATATCTTTAAGATCAAAGCCGAAAATTCCTGTACCCAAAGCCTTACCGAAAGCTTCCTTAGCGGCAAATCTGGCAGCATAATGTTCACTGGCAGCCTGAACAGACTTTGCCTGATTCATTTCCTTTGGATTGAAAAAGCGAGAAATCATCTCCCCCTTTTCCACCCATTTTACAAAACGTTTAACCTCAGTTATATCTGTTCCAATTCCGTAGATCATTCTGCTGCGGCACCTTTGTCAGAATCACTTTTTTCCTGAGCAGCTGACTTTTCTTTTTTATCGCCATCATCATTTTTTTCAGAAGCTGTTTCATCAACTTCAACAATTTTAGAAACAATGTTTATGCTGACAATTTCTTTAGTTACGCTTTCCAGCTCAACATTTAAAGGAAGCTTTACGTTTACAGGAACTTCATATTTTCCAGGCTCAAAGATTGCGCTTAAATCAACAGCTACAGTGTTTTCACCCAATACATAGGAATCAAGAACCGGAATCTGGCCCGCAACCTTAACATCAATTTTAGGAAGATCTCCTTCAACCATCAATGTATCAGAAAGTCCCATACAAACAGGAATCACGTTATCAAATTCTTTTGTGCCGGAAGCAGGATTAATGGAAACTGTAACCTTAAAATCTCCTTCAGGAAGAACTTCCAGTTTGTGGTTGATGTTATCCAGCTTAACTTCCTGTGAAAGGCTTAAAGATGCTCCGTTTACATTGACCTTGCGGGTATAGATCTGTTTTGTTTTGTTCAGGATAAGGCTTGGCCCTACAACCTTTACAGTCGAAGGCGAAATATCAACGTTAGTGATCTCATATCCGTGAGCAACTTCGCCGGAATAAACAGGCTTTACAGGAATGTATTTGACGATCTTTTCATCAAGTTCCACGTTGATTACTTCCGGATGACAGGAATATTCCAAAGTATCAAGAAGCATAAGATTCTGAGAAGTTGTAATTGTTACAGGTACGCTGTAATTTCCCGCATCTGTAAAATTGTCCAGGTTAAGTGTGGCAATAAAGCTTGATGCATTGATTGAAGAAACGTTTTCAGCAGAGCTTCTTACGTGAATCTTCACATAACGAGGAACGTCAGAATATGGCATCATAAGACCTGATGCTTCAACCTTAAGAGGAACGGTAATTGTTTTTCGCTCCAATGTAGAAATGCGGTTAAAAACGTAAAGGAGGATTGCAAGGCCAAGACATACAATCTTTGGACCTAAATCTTCAAAGATCGTTTCAGTCAGCTTTTTTGTGTTCATCGATTGTATCCTCCATATTGTAGTTTTCAGGTTTGATTTCAAGAAGGTTTTCAAGAATCTTTGTAAGATCCTTTACTGAAAGGTCGTAATGGATTTTTGAATCGTAAGCCAGACTGAGGGCGCCAGACTCTTCTGATACAACAAGAACAACCGCATCAGAAACTTCCGAAAGTCCAAGAGCAGCACGGTGACGGGTACCGAAAGTCTTTTTAATGTCGTACTGTTCACTTAATGGCAAGAAACAGCCGGCAGCAATGACTTTACCGCCCTGAATAAGACAGGCACCGTCGTGAAGCGGAGTATCCATCCCGAAAATTGTAACCAAAAGACTTGAAGAAAGATCTGCGTTAAGCTTTGTACCTGACTGAATCAAGTCATCCAGCTTTGTGTGACGCAAAAATACTGCCAGCATACCCCGTTTCTGTTTTGAAAGCATTTCCGCAGCAATAAGAACAGAGTCAACATAAGTATGTTTTGAACGGTTACCAAAAGCAAACCACTGATTCTGACCAAGACGAAGGAACAGCTTTCGAACTTCTGGCTGAAAAACAACGGCCATACAGACAATAAGCATTGGGGCAATTGTCTTGAAAATCCAGATAAGGGTTTCAAGCCGAAGGAAAATTGCAAAGATGTAGGCAATGGCAACGATTACAACAGCCTTGATGATCTGAATACTGTTGGTCTTTACCATAACCTTGTAAGCCTTATAAAGAATGACTGTAAGAATACAGATTTCGATAATCGGCCTGATTAAATTGTAAACAGCAAGAATACCGTCAAAAGATTTCATATTCTTCCTCTCTTCCTATTTATTACAATTAATATACTTTAACACTTTCAAAGTATCTACCGTTTGAACCACATCGTGAACTCTAACCATAGTGGCACCTTTCATAACCGACAGAAGGTTTGCAGCAAGAGTTCCTGCCATACGCTGGTCTGTTTCCTTACCGGTCATCTGACCGATACAAGTTTTACGGCTCAAAGCCATCAGCACCTGATATTTTCCGTTTCCAAGATCACCGGTTCTTTTGATAAGCTCCACATTGCCTTCGAGATTTTTTCCAAACCCGATGCCAGGATCAAGGATAATCTTATTTGAACTGATACCAGCCTTTTCCGCAAATGCAGCTCTTTCCAAAAGATAACCGTTCACTTCGTCAAAGATATCCGAATAGGAAGTGTTGTTCTGCATCTCAACAGGAATGCCTCGTTTGTGCATCAGAATCACAGGGATTTTCTTTTCTGCACAGAATTCAGCCAATGCAGGATCATCTTCCATGGCAGAAACATCATTAAGGATATCAGCACCAGCTTCCCAGGCAGCCTTCATTACACCAAGCTTTCTTGTATCAACTGAGATTGCAATATTAGATTTTTTTCTGATTTCCTGAATAACAGGAATTACACGACGGATTTCTTCTTCCTCGCTGACATAGTCGCTGCCAGGCCTGGTTGATTCACCACCAATGTCCAGAATGTCAGCCCCTTCTTCAATAAGCTTAAAGGCATGTTCTGCCCCGCCACGGCTTTCTTTCCAGAAGGAATCTGGTGTAGCGTTTACGATTCCCATCACAAAAGCTGGAAGCTCTGTTGAGATTTTTCTGTCTGCAAGTTCAAGTTCAATCATTTTTTAATCACCTTTAAAGCCGCTGCGTGAAGATCTTCTGCCGTAAGTCCAGCCTGTGCCAGCACCTGATTACGGTTTCCCTGACTGATAAATTTAGAAGGAAATGCTTTTATCTCCCACTTATCAATACCTTTCGATCCACAAAGCCCTGCAAGCCATTCGCTAATGCCACCGTTCTGGATGCCGTCTTCCACAAAAACAATGCCATCATAATTTTTAGCCAAAGAAATGAAATATTCCTTGTCAAAAGGATTTATGAATCTAAGGCTGTAAATGTCAGCCAAAACGTTATCAAAACTTAAGGCACGGCAGGCAGTCATGACCTCTGAATACATACCGCCAGTTGTAACGAAAAGAACCTTTCCTTCTGGTTTTTCCCCATCTTCAAACTGAACCGCAAACGCCGGCTCGTAGTCTTCCGCCTTAACAAGAACCCCTTTACCTTCCTCGACAGACGATGAAAAAGCAGAAAGTTCTGTAGGACAAGACATTTTCGGATAACGGATGATACAAGTCTCATCATTTTCCGCCGCATAGTTCAATAGCATATCCAGATCCATTGCTGTTGCCGGAGTAAGAATCTTAACGTTAGGAACAGGCCTAAAAAGAGTGATGTCAAAGATGCCCTGGTGAGTTTCGCCGTCATTTGGAACGGCCCCCGCTCTATCAAGCACAATGATCGACTTAAGCTTCTGAAGAGCGATGTCGTGAATCAGCTGGTCTACCGCACGCTGCATGAAAGTTGAATAGATGCAGACAACAGGAAGCATTCCACCACGGGCAAGACCTCCCGCAAAAGTTACGGCATGTTCTTCCGCAATACCAACATCAAAGAATCTTTCAGGATAATGACGACTGAAAGTATCCAAACCGGTTCCCTTGGCCATTGCGGCAGTAATGGCAACAATATCAGAACGCTTTTCCGAAAGCTTCATAAGTGAATTGCTGAAGCTTTCTGTAAAACTGAGTGTATCAAACTTTTCAACAGTACCATCGCTAATGGCAAACGGTCCGATTCCGTGGAACTGCTCCGGATGATCTTCCGCGGGACTGTACCCCTTACCCTTTTTGGTCATTACGTGAACAACCACCGGTCGGTGCATCTTCTTTACTCGCTTAAGGTTTGTCTCAAGCTCTTTTACGTTATGACCGTCCAAAGGACCTACGTATTCAAAACCAAGGTCTGTAAAAAGATTGTTTGAAAGCAACAGCCCTTTAAGGCCTCTCTTGAATCGGAATACAAGCTTTGTAAGAAATCTGTTCAATACAGGAATTTTCTGAATGATCCTATCCACATTATGTCTGAAAGACTGATAGGAATTTGTCATGGTGATCTGACTTAAATAGCTGGAAATAGCTCCCGTATTGTGATCGATGGACATCTGGTTGTCGTTTACAATTACGATGAGGTTCTTGGCTATCTGACCTGCATTGCTAAGACCTTCAAGAGCCATACCGCCGGTTAATGCACCGTCACCGATTACGGCAACAACCTTTCCCTTTTCACCACGCAGCTCCCTGGCAACAAGAAGTCCCAGGGCAGATGAAATTGAAGTTGACGAGTGACCGTTATCAAAAAAATCGTGAGGTGATTCTTCATGTTTTGTAAAACCGGAAAGTCCGTTGTTCAATCTTAATGTTGAGAACTTATCATAACGTCCTGTCAAAAGCTTATGGGCATAACACTGATGGCTAACATCCCAGACAAGGGCATCTTCCGGACTGTTGAAGGCTCTGTGCAGGGCGATGGTAAGTTCTACAACTCCCAGGTTACTGGCAAGATGGCCGCCGTTTTTTCCAACAACATCAATGATTGTCTTACGGATTTCACCAGAAAGCTGGTTTATTTCTTTTGGAGTAAAATTCTTTATGTCTTCTGGTGATTTTATTGAAGAAAGTAACGTACAAAACCTCTAATTCTTATTATAGCAGAAAGATAGACTTATTACAAAACTGTAAGCTCTGCTTCCGTTAATAAAAAAAGACCGGACCAAAAATGACCCGGTCTTTTATAGACATTTCAAAGTAAACTACTTTGCCTTATGTCTATTTCTTCTAAGCATCTTCTTACGCTTATGTGTCGCCATCTTCTGGCGTTTTCGTTTCTTTCCACAAGGCACGATGGCACCCCTCTACTAGTAAAGTGATGTTATTATGTTCTAAATATCATTTTAGGTCAATAGACAAATCAAGGAATTCAACAAAATAAAGGCTTTAAATATTCTTCCACTTGGGAAACAAGCTTTTCCTGGTCGGAAGCATCTATCACCTTTGCCCCTGGAATGTCCGCCATAAAAGTATACTGTTTCTTGGCATACTTACGGCTGTTATGCTTTATCTCATGGCGAACCTGATCAAGGTCCGTTCTAAGATTTCCTTCTTCGTCAAAAAATTCCCGATACCCAATGGCCTGCATGCCTGGCATATCTTTTCTTGCCCCTTTTTCCACAAGCTTATGAACTTCCTGAACGAGTCCCCCATCAAACATCATATCCACACGTTGATTTATACGCTGATACAGTTCTTCACGGTTACGTTCCAGAATGATCACATGAAAATCGTACTGCTGTCTTGGAACAAGATTGATCTTGAAAGAAGAACGAGGCTTTCCCGTAGCATAAAAAACTTCCAGGGCACGGCAAATCCTATATTCATCGTTTACGTTGATTTTTTCGGCACTTTCCGGATCAACGGACTTAAGCTCTTCGTAAAGCTTTTCCTTGCCCTCTTTTGCAATCCGTTCTTTTATCTGATTTCTAAGCTTTTCATCGCTAACAGGAGTTTCTGGCAGCCCCAGGATGAAGTTTCGGATGTAAAAACCTGTACCGCCTGCCACAACAGGAACCTTTCCTCTGGAATGAATATCCTGGCAAAGCAAATCCGCTTCCCGTACAAAATCCGCTACGTTCCACTGGTTTTCAGGTTCATAAAGATCAATGAGATGATGAATTAATTCAGATTTTTCCTGACTGTCAGGTTTTGCAGTCCCAATATCCAGTCCTTTATAAACCTGCATGGAGTCAGCACTGATAAGTTCGCCACGGCCGTTAAAAAAAGAAGGACTGCTTTTGCCAAAAAGATTAAGGGCTAAAGCAGTCTTTCCTGTAGCAGTTGGAGCGAATATTACGATTACTGGTATTCGCTTCATTACTTATTTATTTGTGTTTTCTTCGATTCTGTAAGAAACCTTTTTGCAGAACAACTGACGTGCTGCAGTAGAAACTGCCTTACCTGCGTTCTTTTCGATTTCTGGATCGTTGATCTTAGACATCTGGAATGCACGACGACTAGAAGCAACAGTGATCTGATAAATATTATCTGTAAAACCAATTAACTGTTCCAAAGGGAAAATAGTTTCCATTTCGTTACCACCCGTTTTTCTAATTATTTTAGAATGTATAATAATGCAATTATACAGAAAACCCACCGTTTTAGTCAAACATTAAAAAAAAGGCTTCCGAATAACAACGTTACCCAGAAGCCTTTCTGTCCGGTTTTCACGGACATCGGAGAGAGTTTATCAGCTTATTTACAAGCTGACATTAGATTACTTTATACCGTAAACAATGTCAATAAAACGCAAACTTTTACATTATTTTATAACAAATTATTATTGCTTTTTCATATAACCAACTTATTCAAAAAAAAATTAAGTTTTTTTAGAAATTTAAGGTTTTACCTGTTGACTATTTTTTTTAGATTTTATATATTAATCAAGCATTCACGAAATGCAGCGGGCTATTAGCTCAGGTGGTAGAGCACCGCCCTTTTAAGGCGGCTGTCAATGGTTCGAGTCCATTATAGCTCACGTAAAAGACTTCAGATTTATCTGAAGTCTTTTTTTTTGCACTTTTACCCTTTCTCATTTGTCTAATCTTTATCCAACCGCTATATTACTTTTATGGCAAAAAATCTGGTTACATTGGCAACAGTTATATCAATTCGACCTCTTGGAGAAAACAACTCCAGCGTAACCTTGCTTACCCAGAACGAAGGAATCATCTACGCCACCTTGTATGGTGGACCAAAAAGCAGAATGAAATCCCTTGTTTCGCCATGGAACACAGGCACCATCTATCTTTCAATCACAAATCAGGACATGTATAAGATCTCTGACTTTGACGTTAAGACCTATCACCTTACCTTCCGGGAAAATCTTTTAAAAAGCTGGGCAGCCAGTCTTGCGGCAGAAATCGCCATCAAAACAAAATGTGCCGGAAGTTCTGCAAAATGCTGGGCTTTGATCAATGGTTTTATAGATGGACTGGACTTCTGCACCCAGGACGATCAGTGCATGGCCGGGTTAATAAGATTTCTTTGGAGATACCTGGAAATCATGGGTATTCAGCCGGAAGCAAAAAAATGCTGTCATTGCGGAGAAATCTTTTCAAATGGAGCCGCATGGAATCCCCAGGAACAAGGATTCTGCTGCCCTTACTGCGACCAGAAAAAAAGTCCTTTCAGAATAAACCAGAATGGTATTCAATACCTTAACGCCATAAGCTCACTTAATGCTCTGGAAGCAAGAAATGCAGTGCTGTTAAAGGATTCAGTTTCGGGAGTTAAGCAGCTTTTGTATTATCTGATTGAAACTGCCTGTGGCTGCAGTCTGACCTCTTTGAAATCCGGCATTCTTTGATTTCTTCTTTAAAATAACACAAAATTACGCTATATTATTTATATCTATTGGTGCTCCTTTAATGGACTTACCTTTAGTGTTTTTATTTTGGATATATTTTTATTGAACATACACTCATAATCATTCAGTAAAATATCTCAAGGATATTTAATTGAAAAAATTTAACAAAAAAGACGTATCCCGGGATGACGTTAAGAAACTCGTGTCCAAATTTGGATTAAGTCCCCTTGAAGCAAGCATTTTCGCCCGCAGAGGAATTACCAGCGGCGAAGATCTTATGTATTTTCTTGAAAGCGACAAAAGGTTCATGCACCTTCCTTTTGAATTTTCCAACATGGAAGATGCTGTCAGCCGTATTACCGATGCCATTGAAGAAGGTGAAAAGATCCTGATTTTTGGCGACAAGGACGTAGACGGAATTACCAGTACCGCAATTCTTTACGGCTATCTGAAGGGACTTGGCGTTGATGTCCAGTGGCGGCTTCCTGTTGGCGATGACGCTTACGGTCTTTCTATTGAAGCTGTTGATGACTTTGCGAAGGATTACGGTTCCCTCATCATCACTGTTGACTGTGGTATTTCCAACAATGTTGAGATTGCCCACGCCCGGGAACTGGGAATGGATGTAATCGTAACAGACCACCACAATCCTCCAGAAAATCTTCCTGGCGCAACTCTTTTCATCGATCCTAAAATGACTGATTCAGGCTACCCTTTCAAGGACATTTCAGGAGCAGCCGTTGCATTTAAGCTGGTTCAGGCATTAAGGTTCAGCAAGTTTGAGCTGTTTGGACAGGACATCGCATTGCTTGATGTTCATAAACAGCAGGACGGAAACTACAAGCTGGACATCCTTAAGACCCGTAACCTTGTAAAAAAAGACAGTTATTCAAAGGTATTTGAACCTGGTTTTGGTTCCATTCAGAACACAAAACTTCCAGACATTTTGAGGGGACAGCAGATTTTCTGCTGGAATGCTGGAACTGTAAGCGCATATCTAAAGGATATTTTTGGTTCAGCAGTTGAATTTCAGATGATGGACCTTCAGCTGGAAGTTGAAAAAGTCATTCCTTCTGTAAAGGGCAAATCCCTTGCCCAGATCAAAGACATGTCCAAGATCGCCCGCTATTCAGACGAACTGGTAAGCGAAATACAGGGCTTTTACAACATCTTTGTAACATTTGTTGAACATACTGCCGCAAAAATCTACCCAAAGCACGAGACAGATGCCATGCAGGACCTTCAGCTGGTTGGAATCGCAGCCCTTGCCGACATCATGCCTATGCAGAACGAAAACCGTATCTTTGTAAAGAACGCCCTTTCTGCAATCAACGGTGGAAAGATCCGCAAGGGAGTAGCTGAACTCCTTGCCAGAATGGATCTGGCCGGCAAGACAATCACTTCGACTGACCTTTCATGGAAGCTTATTCCCGCCCTTAACGCCTCTGGTCGAATGGGACAGTCAAATGTTTCCCTGGAGCTTCTGATTGCCGAAGAAGCAGCAGAACGAAATCAGCTTGCAAACAAAATCATCGACCTGAACGAAGACCGCAAGCACTATGTAAGCGACGGTGAAATGTACACATCAAAACAGGCTGAAGAAAACTTTGGTAAATTCAACGGAAAGCTTTGTGTCGTTGCAGACGAAAAGATCAACCGTGGAATTACCGGAATTCTTGCGGCTAAAATAATGAACAAATACAACGTTCCTGCCATCGCCATAACTTTTAACGAGGACGCAACAATCGCAGTTGGATCCATGAGAAGCTGCCGGTCAATTGTTGCGACTAAGTTCCTTGACGATTTTGGAGAAGGATTTTTCATCAACCATGGCGGTCATGACGCCGCCGCTGGATTCAGTTTTACAAAAGACAAGCTTCAGGATTTTTTGAGAAGAGCCTGGATGCTTTCGAGAAACTTCAACCTGGAAGCGGAAGAAGATGCCATCGATGTTGATGCGGAACTTCCTGCAGAGTACATCACTCCAGAACTTTTGGACCTGGTAGATAAGTTTGAGCCTTACGGAGAACAGAACAAGGAACTCACCTTCGTTTCCAAAGACTTGAAGATTCAGGATGGAATTCCTGTAGGAAAATCAGAAGTTCAGAGCCTTAAATTGATTTTTGACTGCGGAAAATACAAGTTCCCAGCCATGTTCTGGGGACAGGCTGATCGTCTGAACAGAGACTTTAAGGTTGGAGACAACCTGAACGTTCTTTTTACAGTCAACAGAAATACATTCAAGGGTAACGTTACCCCTCAGATGATTCTGATTGATGCCGATACTAAACTGTAAACAAAATTAGAGAGGATTTAATAAATGAAAAAACTTGTGTCACTTGCATTTGCCTTGCTTCTTGGAACAGGAGCCGCTTTTTCTAACAGCGTCTCTTTCCAGACTGACATTTACAGCGGAACCATTTCCTACAACGAAAAAGCCAAACCTGGCGAAGCTGTTTTTGCCAGAATGAACATGAAAATCGACAAAAAAAAGAAGAATAGTTCAGAACCTCAGGCCGTACTTCAGCTTATGAAGAACGACAAAAAAGTTGATTCTTCACGTTTTTACTTCCTTAACGCAAAAAGCAAGCGTCAGACAAATCCTGAAATGATGACAGGTCTTCCTATCTCTTTGTGGCATGAAGCTTCTGACAATTATTCCCTTAAGTTGATTTTTTCTGCCGGAACAGGAGAAGACAAGGAAATCATCCTTCCTTTCGTTATGGAAGAAATCGAATGGCCAAAAGAAGTAATTGAACTTAATGAAAAGAACTCAAACATCCGTCAGGACATGGGAGCTGAACGTCTTGCTCAGATTGAAAAATTGAACAACATTCTTGGAACAGTAATGGACAACGACATCTACAGCATGAAGCCTTTCGTGATGCCAATCAAATCAAACCGATACACAGCACACTTTGGGGACCGTCGTGTTTACCAGTATTCAAACGGAAAAAGCTCAACATCTCCACACTACGGCAATGACTACGGTGTTCCAGAAGGAACTGAAGTTTCTGCCTGTGCCGAAGGTCGTGTTGTGCTTGCGGAATTCCGCATCTCAACAGGATGGTCTGTTGTAATCGAACATCTTCCTGGTCTTTACAGCCTTTACTATCACATGAGCAGCCTGAATGTTAAGGAAAACGACTACGTAAAGGCAGAAGAAAAGATCGGCCTTTCCGGATCTACAGGATTGGCAACAGGTCCACACCTTCATTGGGAAGTTCGTCTGAACATGTGTGCCGTAAAGCCAGAATTCTTCATGACAGACTTTACAATGCCTTCCAGCAACTAAAAGTTATTTTGATTTTATTCCTGGCGGAGAACCAGTTTTCCGCCTTCGTTGAACACACCGTAATAGATTCCGTTTTCACAGGACGAAAGATTTACGGTGTTTTTATTTAACGAAAAAGAAAAAATGTTGAACAAAGCTTTTTTCTGATATCTGTTTGTTCCTAAAAGACATTTTCCGTGTTCAACATAATATCGGTCAAGGACAGTTCCTGAACGACGACGCTGTATGAAAGATTTATGATTTGTTACAGAAACTGTTCCGTAAATCAAGTCTGGGAAGTAAAAATTCTTTCCCAAAAAAGAAGCGGACCTGAAATCTACCGCAAGATATGGTTCCGGCCAGGAACGCTCGAAGATGGCTACCTCTGATCCGTTGGAGTCCAGAACTGAAATCTTTGCGCTGACGGTTTCTCCTTCCGGATTGTCACTGGAACCAAAAAGCATTATGCGCATCACCTGAGTTTCGTTCTGGGTCACATTTCTGACATAAAAATAGCAGGAAACAAAACGTACAAGTTCAACCATCAGGATAGAGAACATAAAAAAGAGGAAAAGTCCGCCTAAAACCTTTTTTTTGCTTACTGCTTTTTTCATAGTTTATTTTCCGATCATGGCAAGGAACTGCTTTTCGTCAATTACAGGAACACCAAACTTTGCAGCCTTCTGATTTTTTGAAGAACCAGAGCTTGTGTCATTTGTAACAAGATACGAAAGATCTTTTGTAACGCTGGACTTGCAGGAACCGCCGTTCTGTTTAACAAGCTGTTCAGCATCGGCACGTTTCATTGTAACAAGCTCACCTGTAAAACAGAATGATTTTCCTGCCAGAAGACCGCCACCAGCTTCCTGAATGTGGATCACATTCTGTGCAAGGAAAAGCATTTCATCCTTGTTTTCCAGAAGTCCTTCAACTGCAATCTGAGCCATTTTTTCTGCAAAGCCGTAAACTCCGGCACACTGCTCTGCTGTCATTGAAAGAAGCTTTTCAAGACTGTCAAAACCTGCCTGAACCAGCTTTTCTACAGTTGTTTCACCGATTCCTTCAATGTCAAAGCCTGCAACAAACACCGCAAGGCTCATTTCTTTGTGGGACTGGATTGATTTATATACTTTTTCGGCGCCTAAAGAATCTTTTTTTCCGGCAGCCATTGTTTCTTCGTTCAAGAAAAATGGTGTAAGGCTTTCTACAGTAAGCCTGTACAAATCGCTGATGGATTTAACAACACCCTTTTCAAACAATGCCTTAACAAGAGTTTCACCCAGGTCACGGATATCTACCACACTGTTCCATTTCATAAGCTGATGAAGAACTCGTTTTGAACAGCTTTTGTTTGGACAGAACAGACGGCTTCCTTCATCCTTAAGGTCTGAACCGCAGGCTTCGCACTTGCAAGGAACTGGAACTGCTGTTTCTTCAAGGCCTTCTTCGTGAATTGCCCGTTCGATCTTTGGAATGATTTCACCGCGCTTAACAACAACAACTTTGCAGCCAATGTTTACTCCCAGTTCACGCATCGTATCTGGGTTTGCAAGGCTTGCCCGCTGTACTGTTGTTCCGTTCAATTCAACTTCATCAAAAATTGCAACTGGAGTGTAAGTTCCACCGTTGATGCTCCATTCTACCTGACGCAAAATTGAAACCGCTTCTTCAAGGCTGAACTTAAAGGCAATCTGTCGGTCTGGTCTGGCACGGCTTGCGTCATCCTGATTGATGAACCGTTCCTTGATTACAAGACCGTCAATGTCGTATTCAAGCCCTTTACGGATATCCATAACGTGAGCACGATAATCTATAACTTCATTTGGATTTTTTGCGATAAAAAGTGGACTTGTTACAAAACCGCAAGCCTTGAGCCAGTTGATCTTTTCTTCTTCGTCGCTAAAAGGCTGATTTCCTTCTGTTGCAAGGGCGTCGTATGTGATGAGCTTAAGGTATTCAGAGCCTTCCCCATCCTTGCGCTTCATAAGACCGTTGGCTGCATTTCGGCAGTTTGCCTTGTCGCTAAAATATGTATCGTGAACAGAGTGTGTCATGATTACTTCACCACGAACGCCACCTGTAAAATCTAGAGTCTTTCCTTCCCCGCCTACCAAAACAGGAAGCACTCCGGACATTTTTTTTGCATTTGTAGTAATGTCGTCGCCAACGGAACCGTCACCACGAGTTACTGCATGAACAAGAATTCCGTGCTCATACTGAAGCTCAAGGCTGGCACCATCCAGCTTGTATTCAACAAGATATTCGTCGTAAACATGTTTTTCTGCCCAGGCCAAAAACTGTTCCGGGTCAGCGGCTTTTTCCTGGCTTCCCATTGGCATTACGTGACGCAGTTTTGCAAAGTTACCGGAATCGGCACCTACTTTGTGAAGCACTTCGTTCTGCGGATCAAGGACTTTCAGCTCATCCCAAAGCTTATCGAATTCCGCATCAGAAATTTCACCTTCACCGTCGTAATAGCTTTTCTGATACTTTTTGATAAGAGCCGAAAGCTCCTTTATGCGCAGAGCCTTGTCGTTATCACGGCTTGCTTCTTCTACGTCGAATAAATCGCTCATGGAAAAACTCCAGGTAAAAAACTATTCTGAGTCTCTTACGAAATAGAGCTCGTTGATTTTGTGGTCCTTTTCAAGACCTTTTCTTTCAAACTTAGTCTGAGGGCGCCATGTCTGTGGTTCAGCAAAGCCATCATATTTGTTATGAAGGCCTGGTGTCTGATTAAGCTGTTCCAATGCAGAGTCTGCATAATCCTGCCAGTCAGTTACAAAGTAAAGGTAACCTTCTGGAGCAAGTTTCTTTGCCAGCATATCTGTTCTTGGGCGCTGAATCATGCGGCGCTTGTGATGACGCTTTTTCTGCCATGGATCTGGGAAAAAGATGTGGAAACCGTTAACGCTTCCGTCTACAACCATGTTTTCCAAAACTTCCATTGCGTCGTGTTCAATGATATAAAGATTTTTTAAGTCCTTTGTGCGGATGTCTCCCAAAAGACGTCCAACACCAGGAGTGTGAACTTCTATTCCAAGGTAATTGATATCAGGATTCTTTTTAGCGATGATTGCTGTTGCAGTTCCCATACCAAAACCGATTTCGATTACAACCGGATTTGTATTTCCAAAAATATCAACAAAATTTAGCTTTTTGTTTTCGTAAGGAATACACCAGACATTGCCCAGTTCGGCATAGTCTCTTTCCTGAGCAGCAGTCATTCGACCTGCTCTTAATACATAAGTTTTTACAGCCCGATAAAACGGATTGCCTTCCGAGCTTTCAACACTTTCTGTTTCTTTCTGTAATTGATCGTTACCCATATAGTCCTTTTATTTTTATTTATTTTCCTGATTTTCAGGATTTTCTTTTATATTTGATTTATAAACCGGCGGCATCAGGCAGTAAACCGATTTGTCCGGTTCCATATAACAAATTCTATAGCTGGCAGAATCTCTCACCGAAGCAAAAATCTTTTTGTCATCTGTCCAGTTGCCTTTTTTTGCTCCGTAATACAACAGAGTTCCTTTTTCGGAATACAGACAATACTGCTGGATTCTGTTTTCAGACATAAGACCTGCCACATCCTGTGTCTTTGCCTTTGCAAGCTCAGTCTTGTAAAAAATCGCAAATGATTTTGTAACTGAATTATCCAGCGCATCAACATAAGTCAGATCATAAACCCCAGTTGGAATACCATCGCCAGAAGGATATACAAAATCTGTATATCCCGCCCACTGTTTTTTATCGTCTGTGAGAAGAACAGGATCGTTGCAGATCCATTCATATCCATTGGAATGGCATTTTACCGAAATCGAATTAACACGCTGAACTTCGCTGGAAGCTTCTGCGAATGCCGCAAATCTTACAGAAGGAGTTGATTTGTCATCCTGATAGTCAAAGACAACAAATCCTCTGGCATCAGTCACTTCAGGATCAGAATCTGAACAGGAGAACATGACAGAACAGCCCAGCAAAACAAAAAAGAGAAAACTTAATTTAGATAAGGGAACGTCCGTCATACTAGAAATTAAAGATAAGGTTGATGACTGTAAGATCACTTGAAGAGAACTGATTTACAAGAGATTCGAACTTAACGTCTACCTTCTTACAGGCATCATCAAGATATGAAAGATAGTACAAACCAAGGTCTGTACCGCCGTCTGGAGTTTCGCGATAGAAATCGATAAGGGTACGCTTGTTTGTATCGGCAGTAGCCTTAGTTTCGATGTTTTCCTTAAGTTCCTGGAATTCGTCATCCTTGTTGTACAAAGTGATCTGAAGACGACCCTGCTTACCGATAGAAGTTGAACCACCACCAAGCTTCCAGGAAACAGAAACAAGAACACGCTTCTTCTGAAGTTCCTTTACGATCTTTGCACGAACTTCTGGATCAACTACAAGTGAATTCAAATCATCCACTGTAGGATACATGCTCTTGGCTTCTTTACGGATATTAGTATTTTCGTTGTTAAGGGCAAGTTCCATTACCATTACGGAAATGTATTCTGCCACCCGGGATTTTTCCATGTACTGGGAAAGAATGGCTCTGATCTGTGTGATCATATCCTCAAAGCCTTCTTTATTGTGGAACAAAGTGATTACATACCAGTTCATAAGACTCATACGGTTCATGAACTTTTCTGTCATCAGCATATAAACATTCTTTTCTTCGATGGAATAATCTTTATTGGCACGGATCTGCTCCCAAACAGGATCAAGAATCTGTCTACGAACATTACCGATAACTTCATCTTTATTTGTAAGAACTGCACGAAGCTGCTTTTCACTAAGCTTAGTTTTTTCATCAATGAGGTGGGCAGCATTGGCACGGTTGTACTTTCTTACACAATCACACTGAATGATATTAGAATAGATATCACGATCAAACTGCTTGTAAAGAAGAGAAAATACAACAATCTTAGAAAGGTCCATTACTTCCTGGCGGGAAGAAACGAATTCTGGCATTGATATTTCGATTTTGGAAATATAATCCAGCATCAGCATGTTCTGGATAGACTGAGGTGAAAACTGGTTCATAGAGATACCGTATTCATCCAGATTATCGGCAAGCTTGAAGCGAATTAACTTTTTCTTATGGCTGATGAAATTAGATGCACCGTTTTCAGTCAGAATAACCTTTAACGGAAGTTCAATCATCATTTTCTTGCCGGACGCACACATCGACTGCTGACTCCTTTTTTAAATTACATACAAATTATATCCGATGGACTTTGCATTGTAAACCATTAATATTATAATCTTTTATATATGAAGAAAAACAGTTTTTTTTTCATAACTTTCGTTATTTTAGTTTCTCTTTTTGCTTCCTTTGGCGCTTACGGACAGAATAACAAAGGCTTTGAACAATGTACTGCCCTTTCTTCTTTGCTTAAAAGATATTCTTTTTATCCACTTGAGCAGCCTCTGCTAGAAAAAGCCTCTGAAGATTATCCCTTTAACATAATACTTACATTTAATGAAAACTCTCTTTCCTCAGACAACAACCCTGATGAAATCAACACTCTTATTCTTGCATTTAATATTCAGGATGCCATAGACAACATATCCTTCACCATCAGCCTTTTGGAAAACATCAGATCAGCAGAAAAGACCGGAAACATTGTTGTTGCCTTCACTTATGGAGATACCCAGAGTTCCCGCAACCCTTATATTCTTTCTGGAACCAGAATTTATGTTGAAAGCCTAACCGAATCAGAAAACGTTGCTGCCATTCCAATCAATCTTAAGGCAGAAAGCAACATGATCATTCCAGGAAGTGGCGGAGACTGTTCTCCTGCATGGCTGATTCATCTGCTTTCCAATTCTTTTTATGACAATGGAATTCGTTACGTTATCCGAGGAGGAATTCTTTCTTCCCTTTACAGATTGAATTTTCTTAAGAATGACTACCGCACTGCAATTTTCATGATGAACGGCATTCCTGCCTGCGGACTGGATCTTTACCTTAACTCGTCTAATACAGATGCTGATAAAAAAATCCAGAACTTCTTTGGAAATCTGTGCATTAGTTTTGATCCAGAAAACACTCTTGAGTGGGACAGACACAGTCGTCCTGTTCAGATTTTTAATAAAACAATCATTTTGAACGAACACTTTACAGTAATTTTCTTCATAATTGCAGCCGTATTAAGTCTGTTTTTCATCTGTCAGTTTTCTTTCATCGTACAGTTTTCAAAACGTGATATTCGCAAAAATGTAATGCGGCTTTGGTACATGATTCCATCCATGGCTTTTCTTACAACCATGGCCTTTATTCTGGAACAGGGAATTGCCTTCATAATTTCAAGAGTAATTCCTCTTGAGCCGATTTCATTCATCATTTTTAAACTTAGCGCAGCTTTCATTGTCATTTCCTTCGTATTTTTCCTTTTCATTCGACGAGTCGGAATTTATTCTTCAAACGTCTATTCCTACTTCATGACAATCACATCTTTGATGAATCTTTTCATCTTCAGCGCCATCGACTTGTCTTTGTTCTATCTGTTTTTGACAGAATATGTTCTCATAAACCTGACTAGACCTTTACGCAGAACCGGCAGCCTTGTAGCAAGCTTCTTTTTAATCGCAATACCATTCGTGCCGTACGTTTATCAGCTGATCATGTATGCAGAAACCAGAGAACTTACAAAAATCGTATTCGCTCCTTTTTATGTGAATCTTATTTTCTCTTTTGCTTTTCTGCCATTTGAATTTGTATGGCTCAGGCTTCTTACTCGATTGAATGGAAGATGGCGAATTGCCAGCAAAAAGAAGAAGGCTTTCATCCGACAGAATCTTATTACAATCGGTAGTGCAATCGCTTTGTTCATCGTAATTTTGATCGTAATCATCGCTTTTATTCCTGACGAGTACAGAGTTACCAGAAAAAAGACTCAGTTCATTACTGAAAACGCACCTGCAGAACGAATTGTCATAACTCGCCATGATGAAGATTTTTTTGGAGACACTATCAGAACAATAACAATTCAGTTGGCTGAAAAAACTGAGTTACTTACCATTGCGGTAAAAGGTACAAACTCAATTCCTGTACTTTATTCCGACGAAGAGATGCTTTCTGACGCTGCTTACAAAACAGACTACTTTTTGATTCCTTCCTGGGCACCAGAAACCATGAGCTTTAGTTATATTCCTGACGATGAGGATGATTCTTCCATTGTTGTAACTGAACAGAAAACTGATCTAGCAACAGGAAACATCATTCTTTCTCAGCAAATTCTTCAGATTCCTGCCAAAAAGAAAGGAGGAAACTGATGAATTATTCAAAATGTTTTCTCCACGTTGATATGGACGCTTTTTTTGCCTCTGTTGAACAGTTGGACCATCCTGAATGGCGTGGAAAACCTGTAATTGTTGGAGGACTTCCAGGAGAACCCAGAAGTGTTGTTTCAACGGCCTCCTACGAAGCCAGGAAATACGGCGTTCACTCTGCCATGCCTGTTGCACAGGCGGTAAAGCTTTGTCCAAACGGCATCTATACCCACGGAAGTTACAAGCGTTACTCAGAAGTTTCCTGCAACATCATGGACATCCTGAAAAAATACTCTCCAGACGTGAACCAGCTTTCGATAGACGAAGCCAGCGTTGATATAACCGGAACGGAAATGCTGTTCGGCCCTCCTGATCAGCTTGCATTGAAAATACAAAAAGAAATTTTTGATTTTACAGGACTGACTGTTTCTGTTGGTCTTGCCTCTACCGCATATCTTGCCAAACTTTGCAGTGAAGTAAATAAGCCTAATGGATTTTTTGCCATTCCTCAGGGTGAAGAGGAAAGCTTCATGCTCAAGCTTCCCTTAAAAAACGTATGGGGAATTGGTGACAAAACCCTTATGAGATTGAACAAATGTGGATTTTTTACCACAAAAGACATTCACGCAAAATCTCTTAACACTCTTAAAATGATGCTTGGGGAAAACTCCGGCACATTCCTTTATAATACCGTTAGAGGAATTGAATCCGAAGGTCCATCCAAACCTTCAACTCATTCCATCAGCAACGAAACTACTTTTCCAGTTGACCTGACAGATATTTATACGGCTGAAACCGCAATAATGGAACTTTGTTACTCTGTAATGTTCAGACTCTTAAAGCAGAAGAGCTTCAGCAAAACTATCGTAATAAAAATCCGCTATGAGGATTTTACAACGGTTTCAACACGACAAACCTATGATGAATATGTAAGTTCCACCGACGATCTTTTTGAAAAGGCAAAAGCTCTTTTTGAAAAGAAGTATGAATTCGGACGAGGAATCCGTCTTCTTGGAGTTGGACTTGATAACGTCCAGGATGAGAACGCTCCTGTTCAAGAAGTATTATTTGATTTTGGAGCAAAAAAGAAACAGGCAGTAGAAAGTGCAATATTAAAAATGTCTGCTAAACATCCTGAAATCAAAGTAAAAAAAGCACGTATGCTAAATACTGACCTTTCCGGAAAAGTACCTGCATTTATTCTAACTTTTTTATTGGCTTTTATTCCAACAAAAAAAGCTATGGCTGAAGAATACATTAACCAAGTTGAAGAAAAATCTGCAGCCGCAATCAACCCTGCACTTTTTATGCTGCCAATTCCAAAGGAAGCTCCACGAACTCTATTTGATTACACCATCAATAACAAGGAAATTGAATTTCTTGCTCAGGGTTGGTGGCAGGGAGATTTTACTGGAAGCGTAAATTCAACCTACACAAAAGAAAACGGTCTTTCTGCCGCAAATCCTAACTTTGTGTTCCAGCAAAAGGTGGATCTTTCACTTTGGTTCATGCTGAACAAACAGTGGTATTTTGAAACCTCCTTTGCCGATGAGTTCACTAAAAATACAATCGCCGCAGGCTTTTATGGAAAAGATTCTAACCCATTAAGAGAAGTTCGCATTGCAAACCGAGGTATTACCTTCCCGGACACTTACTCCATTTCACTTTTTAACAGAGGAATTGGCGGTGGTGACAACCAGGCTCCCGGATTTATGGCTCATTTTGAATCACCAACAGAAAAACGTTGGAAGGCAGATCTAGCACTGCGCTATGATATGGTTCAGCAACAGGACGCAACCTTTTACGGTAAAAACTCCGTAAGTTTGAACACAATAAAACTTAATTCTTTTGTTACAGGTCAGTTTTTCACCTTGCCTGAACAACTTGTATCACGTTTAAAAGCCGTTTACGTCGAGTCAAATTCCGGTAGTCACAAAGATTCCGTAGGCAGAAAATATAAGAAATTAAACCAGGATGACTACCTTGTGATTTCTTCGAAAAATTTGATTGTCATCTCAAAAGATGCAGGTTCTTCCCTTAAAAATAAAAAACTTCCAGCAGTCATCTTTGAATTTGAAGGACTAACTGATTTTTCAACTGTTTTAGGAGAATATACCAGTCCAGAAACCTTTCTTGGTGAAGTTCAAGCAGCCTTTCCAGGTGACATAAATCTTGAAAAATTCGCTTACGATTACCGCCAGAAAATTGACGGCAACTCAGCTCTTCTGGTTCAAAATGATAAAGGCTTTTCTCCATTTATTTTTGCAAACTATTATGACGCAGGAATCTCTTCTTCAAACCAGATCATTCTTGGATCAACAACAACCCAGGAAACAGTTCCTTCTTACTCTGCAGAAATCACCCAGGAATTCGAAAACTTTCTGAATTCAAGCTTTATAAACGACAAGCATATTTACGCCCAGGTATTCAAGACAGAAGATAGCTCACCAGATATTTTTGCACCTAAAAACAGATACCCGTTGGCAGCCCTTCTTCCAGGAATATATTTGAATTATTCAGAAAACACTGATCTTGCATTGCTTGTAAGAACCTTCACTCCTGTAGCCTCTTATTCAATTGGAACTAATGCTTCCGGAGGTTCTGTAAATGTCTATAAAAATGGAATTCTTGACCCTGGAGCAAAATACAACAAGGATTCAGGAACAGTTGAACTTTCTTCAAATGTTTCTGATCTAGATAAGATTTATATTACCTGGAACGAAGACTCCACTGACAGCCAGAACGGTAGTCTTGCAGCCCAGGCAGGATTTTCTGCTGCTCTTACAAAAAATACTTCAACAGATTTATCCCTTGCATTTAACTGGACGGTTTCTCCTTATGCAAATTATGGTGAAGCTCATAGAAATCCACAAGGATATGCAACCCTAGCGGCAGGCATCAGGCATGAGAATAAAGGCATTCTTGTCTCTAATTCCAGTTCTGCTTCCTACGAAAACAAAAACACCACAGGTCTTTACAGAATCGACGGCTTTGAAAATGCAGAAGCTCAGACTTATTATCTTGGCAAAAACTCCCTTTACCTACTACCAGAAGATTTTGTCCCTGTTCTCAACCTTCAGAATTCAACATCTCCAACACTTGCTCCAGAAAATCAATTTACAACTGTTAGCAAAAATCAGAAAGGTATTTCAGACACCAACATTTCTGGCTACAAAATTCCACTTGAATGGGATGTTTCTTCCTCAACACAGGACAATCCTTGGGCGGCAATAAACATTTCTCTTAACGCAGGAAGCCTTCTAGCCAACGCCTCATCAATTGATCTTGCCCTTCAATTTGAAAAGGAACTTCTTGACGATTACCAGCTGTATCTTCAGTTAGGGGTTGAAGCCAGCGGTGAAAACGATAAAGAAAATCCGTCGCTCACACCAACCTTCCTGATAGAAGATTTTACAAAAGACTTGCTGCTTTCTGAAAAACTGAAATCAGAAAACTGGCACACTGCAACCATACGATTGCAAGATTACGAAAAAAGTCTAATTTCTCAGTATCATGATGCCCGTTTAATTGTTGTACGAAAAACAGATGCTGCAGGCAGCGTTCTTAAAGGCACAATTTATATAGGTCCTTACGAAATCAATTCAAAAGGCATACTCTGCTCTGCCCCAGATTATATGAATCTAACAACCGAACAGGTAAAAGACAATTCGATTCCCTCAAGAAAAACCTTTAACAAAGATGACAACGTAGTACAAAAAATCTCTTGGGATAGCTCAAAGAATCTGGATTCTGATGAAGAAATTCATCTTGCTCGTTATTTTGAAGAACAGGATATTTTTGCATACAAAAAACTTAACTTTTTTATAAAATCAGCAGCCTTGGAAAATTTAGAAATTGTATTGGACAGAAATGGGCCTAATCTTAATGAAGACGGAAAGTTTTGCCTTAAGGTTTCAATTCATGACACTGCCCTTTCTGGCCTAACAGAAAACAACTGGCACAAACTCTCCTTGAATTTAAAAGATAAAACTGTGCAGCTTGATGATTTTGCGCTTTCTAAAGAGTCTTACACCTTCTACAGCAATAAAAAAGTTATTCCATCCAGATTCAAACTCAATCTAAAACCTGTCTCTAAAAAGGGCACTGTACAATTGGATGAGCTGTACCTTGAGGAAACCACTTCAAATTTCCTTCTGGAAGACATCGCACGACTTAAGTTGGAAAAAAAAGGCAGCTTCTTGAAGGTTGGAAATCTGGCTATTGCTCAAGACGCAAAATTTGAAACACAACAGAACGCTTCAGCCATAATCACAGAAGATAACTCTTCACAAAATGGAATTCTTTCTAGTTCTACCTCTGCTGAAGTTACCTTCCTAGGTGTAAAAATCGAAGCTAACGCTGATCTTTCCTCTGATGAAGAAAAAATACTTTCCTCAGCAGGACAGCGCCTTGAAACTACAAAACCATTCTTCAGGATTCTTTCTTTTAGTGACGGCTTTGTATTTAATCCTGCTGACAGTTCTTCAGAAAAATCCTCATCAATCTCCCTTTGTTTTGAAAAACACAAGGTTCCTCTTACCTTAAAAGCTCTTGCCAGCGATTCAAAAAATCCATGGGAATTTACAAATAAATTGCAGGCGGAAGAAAATTTCAACCTTAAGTTCAACTCCTTTGCCATAAAACTGGACACTTTCGCTACAGCAAATCAAAGATCATCCGCAAAAGAAGATTCCATTGCAGATCTTGAAGGAAAAAACTATTTTTCTGCGTACAGATCTTCAACCATAGATTCTTTTAATTTTGGACGGAAAGATTCTTCCTTGCGATATGTTGAATGCAAAACAACCCTAAGTTCAGACATCGACTTTTTGAACTTACGTCCTGCAATATCTTTTAAGGCACAGGAAAAATATTCTAAAACAGACCTTGCAAAATACACCGACACCATCACTTTTGCCACAGAACTGCCTTTTACAGTCGAAAAACAAAGGTTCAACCTGAAATATACTCGGTCTGAAAACGGGTTAAGTCCAACCTCTCAAGGGGGAAATTACGGTCAGGATATTTCCCAGCTAAAAGACTCTCTCCAGGAAAGAAGCTTCTTCTTCAGGACAGCTCCAATATATGATCTGTTCAGCCAGGACCTTTCAGAAGATATTCACAAAAATCTTTCTGCTAACAACCTGGAAACATTAACCTACTCTGGCCTTTACAGTTTTACCTGGAAACGACAGATTTTTGCAAACCTGAAGGATCTTTTCATTCCTTCATCGTTTGACTTCAGCACCCAGAGACAGATTGTTTCTGCAACCAGCAACAGCGACCAGTATATCCTTAAAGCATCTCTTCTAAACACCCCATTCAACCTTTTTGGTAGCCAAAGCGCAACAAAACTTTTCAGCTGGTACAATACCGATGAATACATCATTTCGTTGACAGGAACTGCAAAAATTCCAAGAGACGAACCAGAAAGCACTTTGTGGCAGGCAGCTTTCTACACCCAGGCAAGCTATTATCTAAAGGATATGGACGTATTAAAAACCGGACTTCAGTTCACTCTTGAAACCGACTATCAGTGGAACTCAAAGGCTACGATCCTTTACAAAAGAAATGCCTCTTCCAGCCCAGTTGTTTCTGCCGCAAAACTGATTTACCCAAAGGCAGATTACTCAGCCGTCAAACTTTCCCGAACCGACAGCTTTGACGTGGAACTTTCCAGCGTGGAAGATTCTTCAACCGTCAATCAAAACTACAAATACAGTCACGTTCTTCTGGCAGAAATAACTTCTCTCTTCAGCGTAAATACGGGCCTGGATTACGACCTTAAGATAAAAAAAGACCTAACAAGCTTTATCCTGTCAGGTACTATTGGTGCTAAACTTAGCTTTTAAATATAGAAGATTATTTAAGTGGACTGAAATAACCGCATTCATCACGGCCACTTCTGTTCAAAAGATATGTCTCAACTTCAACCGGAAGATATTTTTCACCAAAATTTGTAGAAAGAGTTGATGTGTAGCTGAAAGAATAAAGCCCGTTAGGATTATCCATCAAATCTTCAAGAACCACACCTAAACCTTCCGGTCTAAAGATGTAATATTCTTTTCCAGGAGTGTTCTGAACCACGTAAGCGAACTCTTCATCCGCAGCATTCTGGCTCAAAAGCACAGAGGCCACATCAATGTGATTGTTGTTCAAATAAGCAACAGTTTCCGAAAGGCTGTACTTAGCAAAAGGATTGATTCCCACCTTTCCAGTTCCAATCATGACGATTGCACGTTTATGTTCTGCGTTGATAAGGTCATTTGCACAAAGTCTGAGGGCCAGATCCCAAGGAACATTTTCAGAAACTGGAGTCTTAAGAGCGCTGGCATTGAACTGCAAACCGCCGTTTGGTCTTCCAACATATTCAACTGCAGGAATCTTTCCCGCAGAAACAATCCTCAAGGTTCCATGATTTTTCATGGAAGCAGAAATCTCTCGAACAACAGCGTTCAACTGTTCTTCATAAGAAGCGCTAAGGTCACTTCTATCAATAAGCAAAGTAACGTCTTCCACAGTATTTTCCGATGCGGCACCAAGGAACTTCAATTTGTTTACAGGACGCTTTTCTTCTGTAAGATAAAAATTGTTTTCCTTAAGTCCCACAACAGGATTTCTGTATCGGTTTTCTACACGAATATCAACGCGAACTTCTGGGAACTTGGCGGCATTTACTCTTTCAATCTGAACAAAGAAACCGCCAACCAGCTCCTGCATTTTTGTCATCACATAAACTTCGTTTGTAGTAATGTCTGTAACAAGGATGTTCCCATTAACATCAGGCACGGCGCTTGTAAGTCTGGCAGGAGCATTTCCTGTATGAACGTTTTCAAACAAAGATCCGCTCTGAGAATCAACAGTATAAACCTTGTTTGAATCGCAAATCACAAGATAATCTTCCCAAACCTTCATGCTTTCTGGATGAGCAAAAGTCTTTTCCTTAACAAGAACCCGTCTAAAATTTCCCGCAAGGTCAAATTCATAAATGGCACCTTTTACATCATCAGCAACAAAAACAGTTTCACCGATAACAGCAATACCAGTTGGTCCCTTCAACCCTTCAAACTCAGAAGATGGTGTTCCAAAACCAAAAAGACCTTCTCCATCCTTATTAAAAACAGTAACCCTGCGATTACCATAATCTGAAACATAAATGTTGTTGCGGGAATCCTGAGCCATATACTGAGGACCAACAACTTCCCCTAAACCACGGCCTTTCTTTCCGTAATATTTCTGAAATTTCCCCTTTCTATTAAAAAGAGCAAGTCTGTCTCCGGCACTTTCGCTTACAAGAAGATTTCCATCGTTAAGGCGAATGATATCAACAGGACGGTCAAAACCATTGATAGGTCCAGTCAAACGATCGATTACATTTCCGTTTACGTTGATAAGCACCAGTTCGTTTGAACCGTAAGCCAACACCCAGGCAGTTCCATTGTTGTTTGGAAGAACTGAAACTGGTCCGCTAAAGATCATGTTTTCACCCACAGTTCCAGGAATTGTTCCTGCCTCTGTAAATCTTGACTGACCCTTAGTGTCGTCCGAACCTGCACGTCTTTCACGAACAATCTCAATCTTGTTCTGAAGCAAAAGTCCGCCGTAGCCTGTCTGCCCCGCACGTGACCAGTTCTGCAAAGCAGTGCCTTCAAGACCTGCGTGATAGTATGATTTTCCAAGCCAGTCCAGGATAAGGTTATCCTCTGGCATATAATTCAATGCTTTTTCAAACTGAAGAACAGCTTCGTTGTAGCTTCCACGATAATAAGCCTGTACGCCGCGTCTGAATTCCTGAGCCGCAAAACCTTCTTCAGCAGTTCTCATTTCTCCAGCCGCAAAAAGCCCCGCACTCTGAGTCTGTGCAAAAACAGCTCCAGCAAAAAAGGAAAAAGCAAAACAGCCTGCAATAAAACTTCTGATCTTCATTATCTGTTATCTCCGGCAAGAACAACTTCACGGATGTGATTTGCGATTATTTCATTTTCTTTATCTAACTGTTCAGCCATTTCAAGATACTTTTTTGCATCCTTGAAAAGTCCCAGCTTAAAATACACATAACCCAAAGAATCGAGACAAGCCGCAGAATTTGGGGAATTATCAACAGCTTTTTTACAAAGAGTAAGGGCTTTTGTAAGATCACGGTTTTCTGTGGCAAGGACATAACCAAGTCCATTAAGAGCAGTCACGTTGTTTTCATCAATATCAAGGGCTCTTTCGTAGAATTCCAAAGCCTGATCAGTTTCCTGCTGTTCCCATGAAATGTATGCCATTGAAGCATATACGCTGGCAGGTTTGTAGTCGCTTTCCAAAAGCTTTCCCAATTCAAAACTTGCAAGACGTTTACGACCGCTCAAAGTATAGATTACCGCAAGAAGATATCGGCACTGGGAAATACGTTCAAGATTTGAACCGCCAGTTACAACCTGTTCCAGATACAGCAATGCATCTTCATAACGCTTAAGCTTTGCATAACAAAGACCAAGGTAATAAGCAACCTCATCTCCATCTGCCCCGGAATTTTCAGGCAGAGCAAGAAAGAATGCCAATGCATCTGAATATTTTTTCTGATTATAAAGCTCTATACCACTAGCTAAGATATTATTGTCGCTCATAGTCCCCACCACGACTAAACAGTATATTTTCTTCTTATTTTATAACGAAAAATCAATCCCGTCCACCGCACAGGCCACAGGCTCGGCATATACAACTGAAACAGAAATCTTACCTTCTGCTATGGCCGTATAGTCGCTGTCCGGTTCATAAGCTGACTCAGGATGGTTTCCTCTGAAAGTTGATTTATACAGATTTCCTTCCACAGGTTCTCCCAGAGTAACAACATCATCGTAGATCCTGTTGGAAAGCCTGTTACACACAACAGCTTCCTTATACTTTGCCCCGGACACAGCATTCACATTTACGAAAGCCACTGGAACATCAGTCTTAGCAAGTCCCACCAGAGCCTCAATATTCCTGGAAACAAAATCTGCCATTCCATTAAAATCATACTTAAGCTTACCGGCAGAAAAAGGATCCACGTAGGAGCTGTCTCCATCCGGTTCCACGCTTAGTGCAATTCCAGGAACGTTATACATAACAGCCTGCCTTGCCGCCGCACAGGTTCCCGAATATACGATATCAGACCCTAGATTAAAGCCTGCGTTAATCCCTGCCAGGACAGCATCAATCTTTTCCGGAAACATATCGCTTCTCAATGCAGAAACAACACAATCTACCGGCTTACCGGAACAGGTCCATTCATAATCATTTATTTTCTTGAAATCAAGAGACGCAAAGGTCATCCCATGAGAAACTGCGGAGCGGTTACCATCTGGTGCCAGCACATAAACCTTATGTCCGTCAGCCTTAAGCCTGTTCTTAAGGCATTCCAGTCCGGCAGCCCCGTAACCGTCATCATTTGTAAGAAGAAGATTCATCGTTTAGTCCGTTACGATGTGACAGCCGTCGCTGGTTGTTACCTCATAGCAGTCACACTTAAATCCAAAGATATGTTCGTATTCTGCAAGTTTTGCCTTGAAGTTGTCTATATCCTGTTCACGGATAAATGCATACATACAGCGTCCAAAGCCTTTTCCTGTAAGACGAGCACAGGTAACCGGATTACGGATGAATTCCAGGTTTGGTTCAAGTTCATTAACACGCTTGACGATCCAGTCAATTTCCGGACAGGAAAGATCAAAGTAATCTCGAACCGACTCATAGCTATGGTTCACCGCACGGGCAAAGTGCATGAAGTCACCTTTTTCGCAGGCAGCAATGGCATCAAGAACATCCTGATGTTCACGCATTACGCACAAAAGCTTACGGCGAGTGTCTTCTCCTAAAGGAACAAGCTCTTCGTTGATATCTGTAACATCGCTGATATACTGCCAGCCACCATAAATGTTTGCCTTATGTTCACGCAAGTCACCAAGAACAAGGGCGTTCTGAGGTTCGTAAAGGGTCTCCCGGTCCCACAATTCATAACGAGGAACCTTAGCGTCTACAAGGAACACATGCATGTCGTTAAAGTTCATTGGAATAAGGTCGCAGGAGTTCTTCGAATAATCAGTTACAACAAGATTTCCGGCCTTCGCATATAAAGCCGCAAAATTGTCTGCGTTATGGTTTTCCTGCTGAAGGAAAAGACGGTTTCCTCTTTCCACAACCTGAATAAGCTTGTCTTCGTCACACTTAAGGTCAAACAGTTCCCAGATGGCTCTGGCAGCGGCAACCTTTATTGAAGTCGTAATACCAAATCCTGCAGAAGGAAGAATCTCACTGTATACGGTAATATCCATTCCCCCAAGGTCAAATCCTCCGGAAGTGAATCCATATACCACAGCCTTTATGGCATTAGCCCAGCGGTCTTCTTTCTTGAATTTAAGTGATGTAAGCGAAACCTTCTTTCTGTCATTCAACTGATGGAAATAAAAATGGATGGATGAATCGTCTCTTTTTGAAACAGCCACATAAACAGGAAGATTAACAGCCATAGAAAGGGTCTTATCCTTGAAGAACCAGGTATTTTCTCCTATGAGATGAAATCGTCCAGGTGCAGTGGCTACCACCTGGGGTTTTGTATTGTATTCCGTATTGTGTGCCTGATTTACTTCTTTCATATAAGCTGCTCTATCCCTTATCTAATGTTGTTTTTTTACTTTTAAGACGTTAATATTATAAATGATGAGTAGCGTTTTACAAGTTTTTTTTGTCCTTTCCTCAGCTGGCCTTCTGGCATTAGGCATTCCTAACGGTCTGTACAATTTCGGCTCTCCTTTCTACGGCCTTATTGCATTGATTCCACTTTATCTTGCATATACAAACATAAAATCCTACAGAGAAGCTTTCTTTGTAATGGCAGGACATGCCTTTGTGGTTCATCTTGCATCCAGCTTCTGGCTTGCCTTCTTCAAGGATTTTGCAGCCTTCACACTTGGAGCTTCCGCTCTCGGAACCGCTGTCATTGCCGGTGGCGTAGGCATTTTTCTTTATCTTCCATTCGCAAGATCTGGGACAAAAGATGAGCTTGAAAACTTTTCCTCTGGCGCTAAAGCATTTTTTGTAACAAAACGAATCCTTTGGTTCTGTTTCGTATATGTTACTTACGAATGGTGCAAATCCATCGGATTCTTAGGTTACCCATGGGGAACTGTTTCCAGCACCATGTTCCACTGGAGAATCCTCATGCAGCTGGCAGACATTACCGGCACCTACGGAATCTCCTTCCTTATTCTTTTATTTGACGGAATAATTGCGGAAGGCTACATCCTTTACAGAAAATCTCCAAACCTGCAGTATCCGCAGGCACTTGTTTCTCAATACGTCCGAACAGCCTTTGTGGCAGCCTTGTTTTTTGTTATCACTTTCTTCTACGGATCATTCCGTTATCTTCAGCCACGAAAGCCGGTCAAATATCTGAACGCCATCTTCGTTCAGCAGAACGCTGACCCTTGGAAAGAAAAGAACGACAACAATACAATCCTCACCTCAGAACGCCTTACAAAAGAAAAGCTGGATGAAGTTAAGGCCATGGGAAAATCCGTTGATCTTATCGTATGGAGCGAAGGTTCCCTCAAATACAGAATGCCTGCCGCAGAATATCACTATAAGAATTTCCCAAGGGAAGAACCTCTCATTCCTTTCATTGACAAATGCAATGTGCCTTTCCTTATGGGAGGTTCCTATGCTCCTGACAAGTCTGGCAAAAAGAAGAACCATTACAACGGAGCCCTCGTATTTGATTCAGACGGAAAGCTTAGAGGCGCTTACCCAAAGAACCATCTGGTTCCTTTCGCCGAAGTTCTTCCTTTCGCAGACATTCCTGCTGTAGCAGCTTTCCTTAAGAAAACCATCGGAATTTCTGCCGGATGGACTCCAGGAGACGAATACGTCTACTTTGACATTCCATGCCAGGAAACTGACTCTAAAAATCGAAGCGCAGCCCGCTATATTTCCCTGGAAAAATCTTATTCCCAGCAACAGCAGGAAGAAAACAGAAAGCCTGTTGTGCGCATCAGTACTCCAATCTGTTTTGACGATGCATTCCCAGACGTCATGAGACCCCTCATCAACTACGGTTCAGAGCTTTTCGTCAATATCACAGACGATTCCTGGTCCCTTACAAAATCTGCGGAATACCAGCACTTTGTAATCGCTTCATACCGCTCAATCGAAACCCGCAGCACTTTGGCCCGTTCCTGCAATTCCGGTTATTCCGTAATTCTTGATGCCCGGGGAAAGATTCTGGCAGACCTTCCTGTTTTCCAGGAAGCGGCAGGTTTCTTTGAGATACCGATTTATAAGCGCACAATCACAATCTACCAGCGGCTTGGCAACTGGCTTCCAATACTTTGCGCATTAAGTCTGCTCGCTCAGCTGGTCTACAACTATCTGAACAGAAACAAGAACCTGATAATCTACTCAGAACGTAAAAAATTTACAGGAAAAGCGTTAAAAAAACTGCTAAAAGAAAAGAAATCTAAGAAACATTAGGCTATAATATAACAAGAGGTGGGAAAATAAATGCGTTGTCCTTATTGCGGAAACATCGATGATAAAGTAATCGAATCAAGAACCATGGTGAACGGAGAAAGCATCCGTCGTCGCCGTGAATGTATCTCCTGCGGTTACCGTTTCACTTCTTACGAAAAAATTGAAGAAAAGCCTTTCATGGTCATCAAAAAGGATGGTCGCCGCCAGCCTTTTGAAAGAGCAAAGCTTGAAAAAGGAATCGGCCGAGCCCTGGAAAAACGTTCAGTTACAACCGGAGCCATCGAAAATCTTGTAAACGAAATCGAAGACGAAGCAATCATGAGCGCCCGCACAACACGGGAAATCTCCACAGAAAAGCTTGGCGAAATCGTAATGAAGAAACTTTACGAAATAGACAAAGTGGCCTACATCCGTTTTGCTTCTGCCTATAAGCATTTTGAAAGTCTTGAAGAATTCATAAACGAAATCAAATCAGTTGAGGGGAATAAATAATGAGTGAGCAGTCAGTTTTTCCAGAATGGAGAGCATTTCTTGGTTCAAACCAGGACGCAGAAACCAGGAACGTTATCAAGTCTGTTGTAAAACGTTCAGGAGAAGTAGCCCCTTACGACCGTAAAAAAATCGAAACTGCCATCGACAAGGCAATTCAGGCAGTGGAAAAGCATTTTGACCCGGACAGAGCCAGCGCTCTTACAGATCTTGTAGAAGAAAGAATCCGTCTCCAGATGGCAGGTAACCGTGCAAACTCGATTCCAGCCATCGAAGAAATCCAGGACATCGTTGAATCAGTCCTTATCGAAAACAAAGAAGTTGAAGTGGCAAAGGCTTACATCATTTACCGTGCCCGCCACGAAGCAATGCGTGACACAAAAACCCTCATGCTGGACATCAACCGCACAATGGACGGCTACCTTGCCCAGAGCGACTGGCGCGTACACGAAAACGCCAACGTAAACTTTTCACTTGGAGGTCTTATCCTCCACAACTCAGGAACAATCACTGCCAATTACTGGCTTAACAACATCTACTCAAAGGAAATTGCAGACGCCCACAAGCACGCAGCCTTCCACCTTCACGACCTTTCAATGTTCAGCGGTTATTGTGCAGGCTGGTCACTGCGTCAGTTGATTGCAGAAGGCTTAGGCGGCGTTTCAGACAAGAACTCTTCAAAGCCTGCAGCCCATCTTTCTACACTTGTAAACCAGATGGTGAACTTCCTTGGTGTTCTTCAGAATGAATGGGCCGGAGCTCAGGCATTCAGCTCTTTTGACACATACCTTGCACCTTTCGTAAAGGCGGACAATCTATCAGAAAAAGAAGTCCACCAGTGCATCCAGTCTTACGTTTACGGAATCAATGTTCCAAGCCGATGGGGTTCACAGGCACCATTTACAAACATCACTTTGGACTGGACCTGTCCGGAAGACCTTAAGCACAAAAAGGCCATCGTTGGCGGAAAAGAAATGGACTTTACTTACGGCGACTGTCAGAAAGAAATGGACATGATCAACCGTCACTTCATCATGATCATGAAAGAAGGTGACGCTGACGGCCGCGGCTTTGGTTACCCTATTCCAACCTACAACATCACTAAGGACTTTGACTGGGAAAGCGACAACGCCCGCATGCTCTTTGAAATGACAAGCCAGTACGGTACACCATATTTTCAGAACTTCATCAACTCGGACCTGGATCCAAGTGACGTTCGCTCAATGTGCTGCCGTCTTCGCCTTGATAAGCGGGAACTTCGTAAGCGCGGTGGCGGACTTTTCGGTTCTGACGAATTCACTGGTTCCCTTGGAGTTGTAACAATCAACCTTCCACAGATCGGTTACCTTGCAAATACAGAAGAAGAATTCTACAAGCGCCTGGACTATCTTATGGACCTGGCAAAAGAAGCTCTTTGCGTTAAGCGCAAGGTCATCCAGAAACTTTACGACGGTGGACTTTTCCCTTACACAAGACGCTATCTTAAGACTTTGAACAACCACTTCAATACAATCGGACTCTGCGGCATGAACGAATGCTGTCTAAACTTCCTTGGAGTGAACATCGTTGATCCAAAGGGTAAAAAGTTTGCGGAAGAAGTTCTGGACCATATGCGAAACCGTATGCAGGAATACCAGGAACAGACAGGAGAACTCTTCAACCTTGAAGCTACTCCAGCCGAATCAACTTCATACCGTCTTGCAAAGCACGACAAGGAACAATATCCGGACATCATCGCCAGCGGAAACGAAGCCCCTTACTACACAAACAGTTCTCAGCTTCCAATCGACTATACCAGCGACATTTTCGAAGCTTTGGACCACCAGGAAGGCCTTCAGACCCGTTACACCGGCGGTACAGTATTCCATACTTTCATCGGCGAAGCTGTAAAGGACTGGAAAAGCTGCGGAAACCTTGTAAGAACAATCTTCACAAACTACAAGATTCCTTACATCACAATTTCACCGGTTTATTCCGTTTGTCCAATCCACGGCTACATTGCTGGAGAGCACTTTGAATGTCCAAAATGTAAGGCAGAAAAAGAAAAGCTTCTTCTTGCAAAACTTGAAGCT
Source organism: Treponema sp. (assembly GCA_045616085.1). GTDB lineage: Bacteria > Spirochaetota > Spirochaetia > Treponematales > Treponemataceae > Treponema_D. Next base: position 1,403 of record JAZLGB010000018.1, on the reverse strand, counting down.
CTGGAAGAAGAAAAGACAAAGCTCATGAGCAGAAAAAAATAATAAAAAAGTTTGAATTTATCATTTTGAATTTATTGACACCCCCATAACGTGTCGATAAATTCAGAGGTGGGAAATAAAAAGTTGGGAGGAGTTACATCATGCGTACACTAGAAGAAATCGAAAAAGAAATCGCACAGACACAGGCTGAACTTGAAAACGTTCAGGGAACAGAAACAGAAGTTTACGCTCGTATCGTAGGTTATTACCGTGCAGTAAGAAACTGGAACCAGGGTAAGCGTGATGAATTCAATCACCGCAAGATGTTCCAGATCGAAAACCTCGATGACAAGCAGTACGTGCTTACACAGGCAGACTCTTCCTGCGAATGCTCTCAGTCACAGGTTATTCCTCAGCCAGAAGTTGAAGAATCAGAAATTGAAGTTTCAGAAAACGGCTATTACGAAATCTATACACGCAAAACTTGTCCAAACTGCCCTCCTGTAAAGGAATTCATGAAGAATGTTGAACTTACAGGCAAAGCAATCGACGTAGATTCAGACGATGGTCTTGCAGAAGCTGCCAGCAAAGGCGTATTTGCAGCCCCAACTGTTATCGTATACAACAAAGACGGTTCAGAAATTGCCAGAGGTCACAGCGTAGAAGAACTTTCTGTAATTTTTGACAAAGTTGTAGTGGAAGCATAGTTTATATGACTTTCAATCCAGATGAGCCGGCAGGCGTTCTTGTAAAAACAACTCTAGTTGATTTTCCAGGAATTGTTGCCTGCTCATTTTTTTTGCCCGGATGCAATCTGCGCTGTCCTTACTGCTACAACACAGATCTGGCAGTTGGAAAGCTTCCCTCAGACAGTTCCACCGCATCCCTTAACCAGCTTTACGCCCATCTTGAAAAACGAAAGAACGTGCTTGCTGGCATCACTATAAGCGGCGGCGAACCTCTTCTTAATCCAAAGCTTCCTGAAATAATCCTTAAAGCAAAATCTCTTGGCTACAAGGTCAAACTTGATACCAACGGAACCCTTCCAGAAAAGCTTGAAAAACTTGTACACAACAAGGACACCTGCCCGGACTTTATCGCCATGGACATAAAGACTTCACCTGCAAACTACAACAAGCTCATTCCCGGAACGGAAACCTTCAAGCTTGAACAAAAATTAACAGCCTCAATTGAAATAATCTCAGACTTTCCTGCAGACAAACGGGAATGGCGAACAGTTCCTGTTCCTTCCCTTGTCTCTGAAAAAGATATTTCTGTAATGGCATCAATTCTTCCAGAAGACGCCAGCTGGCAGTTCGCTCCCTTCGTAAATAAAAACTGTCTTTCCTCTTCTTTTACAGAAATGACACCCTATACAGATTCTGAAATTCTTTCTCTTGTTAACCTTGCAAAACAGATTATTC
>JAZLGB010000017.1:0-40504 GCA_045616085.1 Treponema sp. | reverse complement strand
ATTTCATCTTCGGTCAGGTGCTTTTCTTTAAAGCGGCTCATTAATTCTGCATTTACGGCACCGTATTTTTCTTCGTACTTGCGCTTATAATCGCTTATGATTTTATCAGTTTCTGTTTTTACATCCTTCCTTAAAAACTCGGATTGTTCAATCCCGTATTCTGAAGTGTTGTATGATAAAACTGCCTTCTTTATGGCAGCTCTGAGGTCACTTATACTTTCCAGATTCTTCTGTTTTGATAGATGTGAACACATCCATTCTGCATATTTGTGATTTTTTTCAAGTGTGAGGGTTGTTTTTGCGGCATTTCTGGCTTCTTCAAAAGCGGCTAAATCCTGCTCTTTCCAGCTTATATTATCTGCTTCCCATTCATTTAATGCCTGTTCAAGATATTTTTCCGCCTGCTCTTCCCAGTTTTCTTCCGTTACCGCTTCCTCGGCCTTTTCAAGATAATGATCAAGCCTCATCCGGCTTGCTTCTATCGATGACCGGTATTCAACCGCTGGTAAAATCTGTACAAAATACACCAGCATCATAAATGCTGCAGAAACTTTTTCAAAAAACTCTCTCATTTTATCACCTTTTTTTAATCTTGAATTCAGACTATCAGTTACTTTAATTAGTTGTCAACTTTGAATTTACAAATTTTTAGAACTATAATTATAATTTTATATTATATTTTCACCTCAACACCTGAATCCTCTTAAACTCACCGATTACTGAAATCTTGTTTTCAAGACCGGATGAATAATAAAGTTCATTGTCTGTGCTTATAAAAATAAAATCAAAATCGCTGGATTTTTCATAAAAGGATAAACCGTACTGTAGAAGAAAAAATGTATCTTCCGACAGTGAAAGATTTTTTCCGTATGACTTTACAGTCATAAAAGTATTCATTGCTTCAAAACTTTTTAAATCATAACTTTCTGTGCAGGAAACAAAGAATAACAGGGGAACCAGAAAACAAAGAAAAATTTTATTCATATGGAAGAGAATATAAAAATTGTTTTTTTATTCAAGTCAGTCAAAGCTAATTATTCAATCTTTTCTGCAGACCGGCTGTATTTCTTTCCCAGAAAACACCGCCGGCATACCCCTGGATGCTTTTGTCAGAATCTGCCATGCCGACCTGTGCATGTAGCAACGCTAGCTAGCAATACTGTGATTTTTTCACAATATTTCGTGTAAAAAATCATTAAAAATCATAAGTTCCTACTCACTACAATTTTATATTTCTATGAAAAAATTGAAGTATAAAAAATGTAGTGTAGGTATCACATGAAACGCTTTTTTTCCATTTTATCTTTTCTTTTTGTATTTTCCCTGATCAACGCACAAGAAAATGAACAGACCAGAATCATCCGTTATAAAGGATTTGCTTTTGGTGGTGATGTTCTGATGCAGTTTACTGCAGGAGATTATTCAGACTTTGCTGTAATGAACCTGGGACTTTCTGCTGCAGGAGAATACACAATTCCCTTAGATTTAGCTAACAATATGGACTTAGGAATTTCAGCCCGCCTTGATTTTGCCCACGTGTTTCCAAAAACTGATTCAATCTTGAATTCCGATGAAGAATTAAGGATTTATGGAGGAATGTGGCTCAGGATTCCATTCATCCTGAAAAATCAGATTTTTGCATTCCAGCCAGAACTTGGCATTGGACTTTCCACATTCTTTACAAATTACACAGAAAAGGGCATTAAGGCCTATTATGATAAGGAAGTAACTGAAACTTATTCAAACATTCTTTTCAATATTGCACCTTCCTTAAGATGGATTCCTTCTCAGATAAAAAATCTTGAAGTTGAAGCATCTCCTTTATTTTCAATCATTCCAGAAAACAAGAAAACATCCGAACTGATTGGATTCAGATTAGGTGGAATCTGGCACCTGAACATAAAACCAGAAATCGACACCACTGAAAAAGCCCGTATTGCTGAAGAAAAACGTAAGGCCGAGGAAGCCGAACTTGCCCGTATTGCTGAAGAAAAGCGCAAGGCCGAGGAAGCCGAACTTGCCCGTATTGCTGAAGAAAAACATAAACAGCCGGAAATTATCACAGAACGACTTATCCTCAAGGGAATCATCTACTTTAGTCCTAACGGAGCAGTATTCTCTGGTCTTACAAATAGTCAGATTGCCCGAAACGAAAAACTCATAAACGAAGCAGTAACTCTTATCAAAAAGCACCTTGGCTGCTCAATCTTAATTGAAGGTCATGCAAACAACATAAGCGGCACAGAAAAAGAAAACCGTACTGCCTGCGAACCAATCAGTTTGTGGCGAGCAGAATACGTTAAAAAGGAACTCATTGCCCGCGGAGTTAAGGCAGAAAAAATCGAAACTATTGGCAAGGGCAGCTCAAATCCTATTGCCAGCCGCAGTGACCGCGCAAACTGGTGGAAGAACCGCCGCGTGGAATTTGTAATCACTTACACAAACGAGGTACAGAACAATGAATAGCAATAAAAACATTTTTACTCATACAATAAAAACCATCTCCACACTATTTCTTGCATCTTTAATATTGATTCAGACAGGCTGTTCAAATCACGTTCTGGACATGACTGAACAGTCGGGAACTACAGGCGGAACACCTGATTCAACCCAATCAACCACTGACATTAAGTTGAAATCTGGTAATACCATCAATGAAATGCTTAAAAATAATTTAGGAGCTGCCAGCACAGCTTTAAAATTCATTCCAAGCACTACACCACCAACAGAGGGCATTGAAAAACTCACCCTTACACAGGACTCAAGCAAAAAAATCATCTATACCTGGCTTGACGGAACAACCATTTACTATTTTTCAGAAGGCTATACAGATTCTGGAAACAGAATACCTTTGAAAAACAACGACATATGGGGAATGTTCTGGGGTTGCAGTAGTTTAAAAGAAATCAATCTTTCTATGTTAGATACAGCAGGCGTAAGATCAATGGGTTATCTGTTTGCAGATTGCAACAGCCTTGCAAATCTTAATCTGAACGGATTTAACACCACTTCTGCATACAGCCTTGAAGGTTTGTTTATGGGCTGCTCTAACCTTTCATCAATCGACCTTTCAAACTTTGACACTACTAACGTTAAAACCATGATGTATTTATTCTATGGATGCAGTTCTCTTACAACCCTTGATTTGTCTAATTATGATACTTCAAAAGTTACCAATATGTACGGTATGTTTTTAGATTGCTCAAATCTTACCACAATCAAAGTATCAGACTCCTTCGTAACCGCAAACGTAACCAGCAGTGATAACATGTTTACAAGTTGTTCAAACCTGAAGGGCGGCAATGGCACTTTATTCGATTTCAGCAATCCAGAAGACTGTACCTATGCCCGAATTGATACACCGTCAACTCCAGGGTACTTTACACGAAAACAATAACTGAATGCTGCAGGGGGAAAAAGATTTTGAAATGTAATATACTTTTTCACATGTCTTCTAACGTTCGAAACATCATAATCAGCTTCCTTGCCGTCATCCTTAACTTTATTACGGCAACCCTGTTTTACCAGATTCTTGGAATTCCCCTGTTCTTTGACACAATATGGACAGTGGCAGTAGTATTTTACCTGGGCTTGATTCCAGGATTGTGCGTTTCAATCGGATACAACTCACTGAATCTTTTTGTATGGATTATAAAAACCGGAACAGATGGACTTTTTGTTTCAGCTTATTCTATCTGCGGAATCCTTATCGTGCTTTCCACCTGGTATTTTGCAAAAAATAAAGAAGAATTCAAGATTTCACCTGCAATCACAATTCTTTATCTTGTACTCATCACTTTAGTTTCTTCTTTCTGCACAATCATTACAGGCGGAACCATTGACTATTTTCAGTACAAGCTTACAGCCGTTCCAGACCAGATGAATCCAATCAGAGCCTTTACAGATTCCTTTATCCGTCAGCACTTTAATCTTTTTGCTTCCTGTATACTGGCGCAGATTCCTATATCATTTCTGGACCGGCTTATAGCAACCTTTGCAGGCTACGGAATTTTCCGTCTTTCAGCCCAACTTGAAAAAAATATCGTCAAAAAATATGAATAGCACACAGCAAATTAACGAACTTGAAAACATAATCCACAATTACACAGTTTACTTTTTAATTTTTGATTCAGTATTCTTCCTAATGCTTCTTGCAGGAGTTTTGCTCCTTATAAGATACCTGAAATTCAGAAAAAGCCTGGAACGGTCAAACGAATACCTTTTGTACACCATTAACGGACAGGAAAAAGAACGAGCAAGAATCGCACGAGAGTTACATGACACAGTTGCCCAGGATCTACGTTTCTGCAAAGCTCTTATAGAAAAAGATATGAACGAGAATGGCCTTCTGCAGTTAAATGCACTGCTTACAAAATCAATTTCTCAGATAAGACTTCTAAGCTACAATCTTGCACCCACAGACATTACTAAAAACAATCTTGGGGAAAATATCATAAACCTTTGCAACTATACTTCTAAGAATTCGAACATTTCCATAAGAATTTCTATTCCTGAAAACACTGATTTTACTTTCCTGACTGAAGACGAAAATCTGAACCTTTACAGAGTGGTCCAGGAATCAATCAACAACGCTCTCAAGCATTCAGAAGCATCTGAAATAGTTATCTTAATCCGTAACGAAAACGGAACGGAAAAAGAAGGCCTTTATATCTTCATAAGTGATGATGGCTGCGGATTCGACATTGAAAACAGTCCCCTTCATACCTTTGGAATCATCGGAATGAAGCAAAGATGCCAGCTGATTAACGCAGAGCTTAAAATCACCTCGTCTGGAGAAGGTACACAGATTGATATATTTAAACAGCGCATCACAGAGGTAATCCATGGATAAGATTAAATATTTTGTAGTAGAAGACCACACCCTCACAAACCGCGGCATCAGGGAAATTCTGAACGAAAACAAAAATTACCACTGCTGTGGTTATGCTTTTTCTAGAGCTGAAGCCTCAGAAAAAATTTCTGAATTGAAAAAGAATTACTCCCTGCCAGATCTGATCATTCTGGATCTTTTTCTAAAAGAGGAAAGCGGAATTGAACTTTTAAGACAATTGAAAAACAACTATCCATCAATAAAAGTCCTGATTTATTCCATGTACGAAAACCCTGGAATTGTCAGTATTGTAATGGAAAACAAGGCAGACGGCTTTGTTCTTAAATCCTCCCCCGAAAGAGAGCTTCTTCTGGCAGTCGAAAAAATCCTTCAGGGAGAAACCTATGTTCAACAGAATCTGATTTCTTCTCTTTTTACCTACCGCACTATTTTTGACGGTCTTACCAAGCAGGAACAGACAATCTTCAAAATGTTAATTGAACGGAAAACAAAGCAACAGATCGCCAGTGAACTGAACATCGTAATCCGTTCCCTGGAAAACTATTTTTCCCGCATCTACACAAAGACCGGTTGCAAGAATCACGAAGAACTCATAAAAAAATTTGGTTGATTTTGAATAACTAGACACATCTCTCTGATTCGAATACATTTTACAATATAAATGACTTTTTCCTGTGACGTAAACATCGCCAATCTAAAGTTTCTTCAGACCCAGGGTAAAATCCTTGTTGATTCCCGTGGAGATTTCATCTTTAGACGATATAACGGCACAGAAGAAAACCGTTCCGGATGGCTCTTCCCTCCGGAACAGAATATTCCCCTAAAGCCATACCTTCAGACTCTTTTAGAAATTGACCCATCCCCAGACTTTGTGCTGCTTACAGAGGAACAGAAAGACGATCTGGAAAAGTGCCTTGCAGCAGACTTTCCTCAGCTAAAAATTGACTTTGACTCTGACGAAGGCGACAGCGACTACATTTACAGCATAAAAAAAATGGCAGAACTGCCGGGAAAAGATTTTCAAAAAAAACGAAATCACATAAGCAAATTTCTGCGAACTTACAACCAGGACTGGAACTTCACCTTTTTTGATGGAAACAAAGGCCAAGTGCCAGACCTGAACCAGCTCCAGGAAATCTACATGAACTGGAAAAATCAGCGCCCAGATCAGAACACCGACGATTTTCTTCTTTCAGAGGAAAAGTCCCTTAAAGTGGCAATCAACCAGCAGGAGTTCAAAAGCCTTGGACTTCTGGCAGGAATCCTTTCCCTGCAGAACAAACCTTCCGCCTTCATCATCGCAAGCTTTACAGCCCCAGTCTGCCTGAACGCCCACTTCGAAAAATGCACATCAGACGCCGCCGCAAACGGTGCCCTGGCCTTCTTGAACCAGCAGTTCGCAAAAGCCCTTCAGCAAAACTACCCGGACTGCCAGTACCTGAACCGCGAAGAAGACCTGAACATCCCAGGCCTCAGAAAATCTAAGCTTTCTTACAATCCAGAATTCTTACTCAAGAAGTTTTTCGGGAAGATCAAAAACTAATCCTCTTTCAACTTTTTCTGTAGCGCCCCTGTATTTCGTTCCCAGAAAACACCGCCGGCATACCCCTGGATGCATTTGTCAGAATCTGCCATTTCAAGGCGTTTTTGAGCCCACACGCAGTACTGTTCATTCATTTCAGAGCCGCAGAAATCCCGGCCTAGTTTTTTAGCTGTTACTGCAGTTGAACCGCTACCCATAAACGGATCGTAAACCAGGTCTCCTTTGTTGCTGGAAGCAAGGATCAGCTTTGCCAGAAGCTTTTCCGGTTTTTGAGTCGGGTGAGCTGTATTTTCCGGCATGGACCAGTATGGAATGCTGATGTCGTCCCAGAAGTTGGAAGGATATGTGTTCCTGAAGTTGCCCTCTTCTGTTTCTTCCCAGTCTTTTGGCTGACCGTCAACCTTGTAAGGGGCGATAACCTTTCTGCGCTGCTTAACATCTTCTATATTAAAGGTAAAATCCTTGGCATCCACGGTGCAGAACCAGATGTCTTCCATGGCGTTCTTCCAGTTGGACTTTGCACCACGACCTTTTTCCCGTTGCCAGGTGATTCTGTTCTGAATTGTAAAATGCCGAGCCAGAACCCGTTCAATGGCGCTGGAACTTTTCCAGTCACAACAAACGTAAACAGTGGCATTCTTTTTGAGCAAAGGCTTTACCGCCTGCACCCACTCTTCTGTGTATTTTTCGTATGCCTCGTAGGCCATTTCGTGAAAGTTGTAGCCGTGGAACTGCTTGTCCAGATTGTATGGAGGATCTGCAATCAGAAGATCTACGGATTCTTGCGGAAGAGCCGCCGCTATTTTAATGCTGTCACCAAGGATGATTTGATTTCGAACGGCATCTTCCGTATATGCTACATCCTCCGAAAAAATCAGGCACTTTTCCAGATACTCCCGTCCTTCTTCCACAGTCATATCGATTGTCTTATTTTTTTCCGACTTCATTCTTCAACCTCAATCATAATAGGACAGTGATCGCTTCCCATAACATCAGAAAGGATTGTGGAACTTTTTACTTTGTCTTCAAAAGCTTTGTTCACGCACCAGTAGTCAATGCGCCAGCCCACGTTCTTTTCCCGGGCGTGAAAACGGTAGCTCCACCAGGTGTACTGTTTTGGTTCTGCACAGAATTTTCTGAAGGTGTCAACATATCCAGCTTCAAGAAAATGACTGAACCATTCCCGTTCTTCTGGAAGGTAGCCTGGATTCTGTTCGTTTGTTTTTGGATTTGCAAGGTCGATTGGTGTGTGGGCCACGTTGTAGTCGCCACCAAGGATTACATTGTAGCCTTCTGCAACTAATTGATTGCACTTTTTCAAGATTGCTTCGTTAAAGGCCAGCTTGTAGTCCAGGCGGGCACCGGCATCCTGGCTGTTTGGAAAATATGCACTGATTACGGCGATTTTTCCGAACTTGGCGATTGTTACACGGCCTTCGTCGTCAAACTGATCGTCACCAAGCACTTCCACTGAATCTGGTTTTGTGCGGCTGTAAATCGCTGTTCCGCTGTACCCCGCTTTTTTTGAGCTGCTGAAGTTGGAATAGAAAACGCCATCGCCATAAACTGGATTCAAAAGCTCCTGGGAAAGCTGCCCCGGATTAGCCTTAGTTTCCTGGATGCACACAACATCCGCTCCACAATTAGCCAGCCAGTCGGCAAAACCTTTCTTTTCTACTGCCCGAATTCCGTTTACGTTCCAGGAAATAATCTTCATATCAACCTCTTAAACAGGGAACATTCCCGTTTAAATGATAGCAGAAAAATGATTTTTTTGTCATTTGCGTATTTCATTGTATAATTTTTTCATGCGAAACAGATCTGAACTTGTAAAACGGTACATATTCTTCTTTCTCGGAATCAGCTTGAATGCCATTGGGGTAGCCCTTTTTACCCGAAGCCTTTTGGGCACGGGGCCAACTTCCTGCATTCCGTATGTTGTCAGCCTTAAGATTCCACTTTCTTACGGTACCTGTACTTTTCTGTTCAACCTGTTTCTGTTTTTGATTCAGCTTTTAATTTTGCGAAAAAACTTTCCGCGAATCCAGCTGCTGCAGCTTCCTGTCACCCTGTTCTTTTCTATTATGATTGACGTTGCCATGAAGTTCACAAGTTTTGTAAATCCAGACATTTATCTGCTTGCCTTTACCTTTAACCTTTTGGGCTGCTGCTTCAGGGCTATTGGTGTCAGCTGCCAGGTTGTTGCGGATGTTGTAATGCTTTCTACGGAAGCCTTTGTAAAAGCGGTTTCGGATGTTACTAAAAAGGAATTTTCTGTCGTTAAGATTTTTTTTGATGTGGTGATGGCGGCGGTTGCTGTGGTGCTTTCCTTTGTTTTGCTGGGACGACTGGAATCTGTTCGGGAAGGAACATTGATCATCGTTCTGGTGGTTGGCCCGCTGAGCCACTTCTTTACCCAGAGGCTTAAATTTACCAGCTACGTTTTTGAAACAGAAACAGACCTTGTGTTTGAACCTCGCCTTAAACTGAATGAAAACAAGCGCATGGTCGTTACAATCACCTCGGAACCAGGAAGCGGCGGCCGCATTATCGCCCAGATTCTTGGGGCACGGTTGGGACTTCGCGTTTATGACAAAAGTCTTATCGACCTGATCGCAAAAGAAGGCAATTTTTCAACAAAGTTCGTAAACGCCCACAACGAGGTGCTGTACACCAACGCCGCCTCTGCCTTTATCGGGGAAAACTATTCCCACATCGACTACAACTCAAAGAGCTACAAAAAGCTTTTCGAAGCTCAGGTTCAGGCTATTCACAACATTGTTCAGAAGGAAAACTGTATTATTGTTGGACGCTGTTCCAACTACATCCTCAGAAAAGAACCGGACGTAATCAACATTCTGATCACCGCCGACATGAAACACCGCATCAGCTATATCAGCGAAAAATACGGCATCAGCAAAAGCAAAGCCCAGAAGCGCATCAAAAAACAGGACAAAAACACCAGCGAATACTACCGCCACTTTACCGACCAGGACTGGAAAGACAGCAACAGCTACCAGCTCACTCTGGATTCCACCCTCTTTGGTTACGAAGGCACCGCCGAAATCATCGAGGACATCCTAAAAAAGAACTACATGGACGCGCCAAAGATCAAGGTAAAGGACCTGGTCACAAAATACAAGCTTTCGGAATAACTACGCAAAGAACTCGGCTGCCAGTTTTTTTGCCGTCTGCTGGTTCAGAGGCGAAGCAGCCGTTTCCATTGTCACAATCAAGTTTTTCCCCGGAATCCAGCCGTTTTTGATATAGGCTTCCAGTTTGCCGGCTGCATTTTCCGCATAGTCCGGGTCCGTCATCATGCCAAAATGTTCCCAAATGATTTCCTGTCGGGTGTCTAGATTCAGGCAATAAAAGTCCGGATGAAAAGTATGCCCGCTTATCTCCACCGGATATTCGTACCTAAAAGGCACCCCCTGCTTGGACAAAGTTTCCGCAATGATGATCTCCGACTTTGACCGCACCCGAAGCCCCGCCGTAGTAAAATACTCCGCCCTGCAAGGATCAAACTCCTTCCCGCAATACTTTTTTGCCAGCCACTCCGCCGCATATTGGTCATCCGGAAGAGTATCCGGGAAAACCAAGGTTTTTCGTGGGGGAAGCAGGTTATCAAAAACTGGCGCTAAATCGTTTTTGCTCCACATTTTTAGAAAAGTCTCGGTTACTTTTATAAGTTTTTCCAAATTTTTAACAACCTTTTTTTCGTAATCCCGCTGAGCAAGCTCCTTTGCTTTTGTAATATCTTTTAACGATAGATATTTACCGTTTTCATAGGAACTTTCTTCTTTTATGTAATACTGAATGCTTTTTCCAACTACATTTATTCGCAAAAATCCCTTTGCTGCATTTTCAAGATGCCGTTTGTTCAAGGAATAAGCATATTTCATTTTCTTTACATAATCTCGCAGCCCCTGAACATCCGGTGCCGGTGGTAAAATCTCCAGATTCTTAGCCATATTTTCTCCGTTTTCTGCAAAATTCAGACTATTTGTAGGTGTGTGCAAAAATAGTCTGAAAATTTTATTTGCTCTATAAAAAAAATTATTCTGTTTTTTTGATTTTTCAGACTATTCTCTGCCTCCCTACAAATTAGTCTGAAAAATCCTTGTTTACTGTTTTAGTTCACTCAAAAAGTCCAATTGTCTTTCTTATATTTTTCATACTAATTTGAAGTTCTCACCCCAATAGTCTGATATTTTCAAAATACAGACTTTTCAAGATCCCAATGATTAGAAAATTTTCAGACTATTTCACAACCCGCCACTCAATAGTCTGAGTTTTCCTAAAAACACTCCCTCTCACCTATATATATCGCAGCCATCTTGCAAAAAATGCAATAATCCGCCAAAAATTGTGGTATGAAAAGCATTTTAATTAAAGATACAACTAAAGAAGAAAGAGAACAGATTGTTCGTGAATCCCTTGGGGACGATTATGACGTTGGCTGTGGCTACGAAGACACTGGAATCGACTACCAGCAGTATATCGACGGCAAAAAAGAGTTGCGTCAGTTAAACGAAGAAGCCAGACCGGGCTTTGTTGTGGCACATCCGGAACCTGCAGAAAAAAACAGCTGCGGCATGGGAATGTAACGGCTTGGCCCCGGTTCAAATTGTCTAACACTCATAAAAGTAATATAATAGATAAGTTCGCGGTGGGCGGACAATCTTTATAATTTCGAGAACTTTTATGCAGAAATTGTTATCTCAACTGCTGCCATGTTTTGCTCATCAGGCTGTGGCAGCAGACGGCGTAACTCCAGTTGCTGATTCAGATATCGCAAACATCGCAGTTACAAATCTTGTTTTTGATTCCAGAGAAGTAACAGAAGGCGCACTTTATTTTGCCTTGCCTGGAACACACATCCACGGAAACGAATTTATCCCTCAGGCCATCGAAAAAGGTGCCAACGTAATCGTTTTTGACGGAACTATCTCAAAGGAAGTTCAGCAGAAAGCAGCAAAGCTTATCGCAAAACGTCACCTTGAAAGCGCCATCGGTGAAAATGCCAGCGGCGAACCAGTAGAAGATCCAAACGCAAAATATCCAGTTCCAGCCTTCATCAAGGTTGAATCAAGCCGTTTTGCCATGTCCCCAATTTCAGACGCCTTCTACGACTACCCATCAAAAAAACTGGTAGTCATCGGCGTAACAGGAACAGAAGGAAAATCTTCAACAGTCAGCTTCATCTGGCAGCTTTTGCGCCTTGCCGGCCAGAAAGCAGGCTTCATCTCAACAGTAGAATATTCCTTTGGCGGAGATGCACTTCCAAACCCACAGCACCAGACAACTCCAGAAGCACCAATCATTCACCATCACTTGAACGAAATGCTCCTGAACGGCTGCCGCTACGCCGTAGTAGAATCTTCATCCCACGGTCTTTCGCCAAAAACAAACCGCCTCGGTTCAGTGCTTTTTGACTGCGGCGTTTTCATGAACGTAACCCTGGAACATCTGGAATTCCACAAGAATTTTGAAACATATCGTGACGACAAGGCAAACCTTTTCCGCGCCCTGGACAAACACGACCACTACAAGCTGATTGCCGGCGAAAAAATACAGGTGCCTTCAATCGGTATCGTAAACCTGGAAGATCCAAGCGCCGAATATTTTATCAATGCAACAAAAAAACATGTTTACGGCTTTACAACTTTGGGAAAGGCAGGAAAAGCCGCAGCCGAAACTGGAGAAAATTCCCTTCAGCTTCCATCAATTCCAAAGAACCTTCGCTACATGAAGGCAGAAAACATTGCCGCAGCCCGCTTTGGACTGGACTTTACAGTTGAAACAGACGGCACAAGCGCAGCATATCCTGCAAACTTTGACCCGGTTCTCCCAAGAGAATACAAGCGACTTTCCATTCAGGCAAAGCTTCCTGGTGCCTTTAACGCATACAACATCATGGCCGCAATCACAGCAGTCTCTTCTGTTACAGGAAAAAGCTTTGAAGAACTTGCAGCCCTTGTTCCACAGGTCACACCAATCAAAGGCCGCATGACTGTCATCGAACAGAACCAGCCATTCGAAGTAATCATCGACTACGCACATACACCAAGCTCATTTGAAACAATCTTCCCACCAATCCGTAAGCGTGCCGCAGGAAGAATGTTCTGTGTATTCGGAAGCGGTGGTGAACGTGACCTTACAAAGCGCCCACTCCAGGGAGAAATCGCTGCCCGTTTCTGCGACACAGTTGTGCTTGCAGACGAAGATCCTCGCAACGAAGATCCAGTCGAACTCCTTAAAATGATTGCTGTTGGAGCAGAAAAAGCCGGCAAAAAGATGAACGAAAACCTTTTCATCATCCACGACCGCAAACAGGCAATCCGTGAAGTTTTCAAGATGGCCCAGAAAGGCGACATCGTTCTTCTTCTTGGCAAAAGTCACGAAAACTCAATTATTTACAAAGACTACACAATGCCTTATGACGAAATCGCCGAAGCAAAACAGGCCCTTTCTGAACTTGGCTATAACAAATAGCGCATTTTGATCCGACTCAGATGAATACAGAACAAAATCCTGTCCCATCTGCGTCCTATCTGTGGCTATTACAAATAGAGGAAAATATGAACATAGCACTTATCTACGGCGGACGTTCCGGCGAACATGAAGTTTCACTTGTTTCTGCGGCAGCAATTGCCCGGGGACTTTCAAAATCAAATACACTTACCCTCATTGGTATCACTCCAAAAGGACGCTGGTTTCTTCAGGACAAATCTGAACTTGACCGCATACTTGCTGACTCAAAAGCACACTTCGAAATCAAAGAAGACGAAGCCAATGCAGTAAGCGTAATTCCAGGTGCCGGAAAAGACGCTTTTGTTACAAAAAACGGCAGCCTCAAAATCGACGTTGTTTTCCCAGCCCTTCACGGAACTTACGGTGAAGACGGAACAATCCAGGGCCTTCTGGACATGGCAGACGTAGCTTATGTTGGATGCCAGACAATGGCCAGCGCCCTTACAATGGACAAAGAAAAAACAAAGATGGTTCTTGAAGCCAGCGGAATTCCAGTAGTTCCATACATCTGCATGAAACGCTGCGACCTTAACAACAGCTACCGCTACGACGAAGTTTTCCAGCGCTGTATCGACGAACTGGGCTTCCCGCTTTTCGTAAAACCTTGCTGCGCAGGCTCTTCAAACGGTGCCCACAAATGTTCTTCTCCAAAGGAACTTTCCTTCTATCTGATGGATGCTTTCTCATGGGACGACAAGGTTCTTATCGAAAAGTCAATCAATGCCCGGGAAGTAGAATGTTCAGTTACAGGAAACTCCGTAACAGCAAACCCAAACAACGAAGATGAAGTTGTAAAGGCATACATTCCAGGAGAAATCGCTCCAACTCACGAATTCTACGACTTTGACGCAAAATACAACGATCCGAACGGGGCTGCCCTTCGCATTCCAGCAGATCTTTCTACAGATTTGATCGAAACAATCCGTACAACAGCCGTAAAAGCTTACAAAGCATTGGACTGCGCAGGCCTTAGCCGCGTAGACTTCTTCATCAGCAAAGATGACGGAGCAATCTACCTGAACGAAGTAAACACTTTGCCAGGCTTTACACCAATTTCCATGTTCCCAAAAATGTGCGAAAAAGCCGGCCTTACTTTCGAACAGATCACAAACATGCTGGTAAACGAAGCCCTTCTCCGCTTCGAATCAAAATCCCAGCTCACAACATCTAGATAGGAAAAAGGGGCGCCTGCCCCAGCCTATAATCGAAAAACCGTTAAAAATCGAACCGTCAGGTTTGATTTAGGTTCATCGATAAAACGGCTCAGAGGGAGATTTATCGACCGAGAGGGGCGCCTGCCCCACGGTTCAAACCTGCGGTTTTCACCTGCCCCCTCTAGCGGGGACACCCCGCAACGCCCCGATATATTTTTTAAGGAAATAAAATGCACACATACAAACCAGGATGCACATTCAACACATTAGAAGACATTAAAGGCAAAAATATCGTCATAATGGGACTGGGTCTTAACGGCGGCGGCGAAGCCTGCGTACGCTTTTTCTTAAAGCACGGCGCAAACGTTCTTGCCACCGACATGAAAACCGCAGAACAGCTTAAGCCAACCATGGACAAGCTTGCCCAAGATCCAGAACTGGACACAAGCCGTCTTTCTTACCGACTTGGGGAACATGACATTAAAGATTTTGAAAATGCCGACTGTGTAATCAAGAATCCTGGTGTAAACATTGAAGGCAACAAATATCTTGCAGCCGCAAAAAACATCGAAACAGACATTTCGATTTTCCTTCACTTTACAAAAGCTCCGGTTATCGCTGTAACAGGAAGCAAAGGAAAAAGTTCAACAGTAAGCGCAATCCACTACGGCTTGAACCAGGCCGGCTACAAGGCATTCCTTGGTGGCAACATCACCGTAAGCCCTCTTACTTTCCTTGAAAAAACAACAGAAGAAACTCCTGTAGTTCTGGAACTTTCTTCTTGGCAGCTGGCAGACCTTCGTGGCCGCAAAGCCCTTAAGCCACACATTTCCATCATCACAAAAATCGTTCCTGACCACCAGAACTGGTATCACGCCATGGAACCTTACGTTGCCGACAAGCGTCTTATCTACGCAGATCAGATGAAGGGCGACTATTCAATTTTTGATTTTGACGGAGATGAACCAGGAACAGGCCCAGAAGCCGGCGGTACATGGGGAGACTTCTTTGCAAAAGAAACAAAAGGCACTGTTCTTCGCTACAGCCGCACAAAGCCTGCAAAACTTGAAGGCTTTTATGGAGTCTGGCAGGAAAAAACAGCTGACGGTCGCACAATCGGTAAAGTGCTTCTTCCAGGAATGGATGAACCTGCCCAGATCATGGCTGACCTTAGCGTTCCTGGTGAACACATGAAGATCAATGCCCTGAACGCAGCCCTTGTTCTTTTCCTTATGAACGTGCCTTCAGACAAATGTCTTGAAATAATCAACAGCTGGCCTGGAATCGACCACCGCCTTCAGTTCTTCCACGAACACAATGGCGTAAAGTTCTACAACGACAGCTGTGCCACAGTTCCAGAAGCAGCAGCCTGCGCAAGCCAGTCCTTTGGAAAGCCAGTCTACTTCATGACCGGCGGAACAGACAAAGGCCTTGAACTTACACCTTTGGCCGACTGCCTTACAGGAAAAACAAATGCAGAATTCCCAGTAAAGGAACTCTATCTTCTTGCGGGAACTGCCACAGACAAAATCCTTCCAGCTTTAAACGAAGCAAAAGTTCCATTCCACGGCCCATTTGCCAGCCTGAACGAAATGCTTTCCGCCCTCAAAGCAGACCTTGAAAAATCAGTCCACCAGGACGACATAGCAGTATTCAGTCCGGGGGCCACAAGTTTTGGAATGTTCACAAATGAATTTGACCGAGGAAACAAATATATGTCTGCAGTAAAGGAATTGTTCAAGTAAACTGCCTGAGTCAGAAAGCTGCCGCTTTCTGACGAGCCATCTTATCGATGAACCTAAAACAACCCGCTGTCGCAGCTTGATTTTTAACGGTTCTTCGATTTTAGGCTTATTCGAGTAAACTTACAAAATGTCAATCAGTTCATCAACCGATTTCTGAGTTGTGGCCCAGCTGGTTGCAAAACGGACAGCGGTGTGATTTTCGTCGATCTTTTCCCAGAAGCTGAACTTCACTTTCTGGGAAAGCTCCTTCAACTTTTGGTTTTCCAGAATCACAAACTGCTGGTTTGTTGGAGAATCCAGCAAAAGCTTATACCCCTTTTCAACAAATGCCTTCTTAATCCTGTCAGCCATCACAATGGCATTGCGGGCAACTTCAAAATAAAGATTGTCTGTAAACAAAGTATCAAATTGAATTGCATTCAAACGCCCCTTTGCCAGAAGCGCCCCGTGCTTCTTGGTAAGATTCACAAAGTGAAGCGGTTCATTATTTTTTGTGAACACAACAGCTTCACCGCACAACGCACCAACCTTTGTTCCTCCAATGTAGAAAACCTCACAGAGAGCTGCCACATCCTTCAATGTCAGATCAGAAGACGAACTCATAAGTCCGTACCCCAGACGGGCGCCGTCTATAAACAGAGGAAGCCTGAATCTGCCACAAACTTCATGCAGGTCAGAAAGTTCCTTTTTTGAATAAAGAGTTCCGTATTCAGTAGGAAAGCTGATGTAAACCATTCCAGGAAAAACCATGTGCTCGTGATTTCCGTCGTTGTAAAAATCTTCCAGATATTTTTCCAGATCAGCAGCCTGCATTTTGCCTTCAACACCAGGAACTGTAAGCACCTTGTGCCCGGTATATTCAATTGCTCCGGCTTCATGAACGCTAACATGACCAGTAGTTGCCGCAACAACCCCTTCAAACTGCTTCAACATGGAATCAATCACCAGCTGGTTAGTCTGAGTTCCACCGGTCAAAAATGTAATCTGAGCATCCGGGCAACCGCAGGCGTCACGAATTTTTGCCTTTGCGCTTTCAGTATACTTGTCTGCACCATAGCCGCTTAAAGGCTCCATATTTGTTTCAACAAGGCGTTCCAGAATCTTTGGATGAGCCCCTTCAATATAATCACTTTCAAAATTCAACATAGCTTTAAAATACTAATTTGCAAAATATGTTACAATATGAGCATGAAGTTAAAGAGACTTGCACTGATTTTTGCGGCAGCCTTAACATTTTCAAATATTTTTGCTGAAGGACTCAAAGGCTTTACCCTGCCTTTCCCAAAATGGTGGGAACCGGCAAATCTTTCGATTTTTAAGCAGGCCTATCCAGATGTAAAATTTGTCTCAGATTACGACACAGAAAAAAACGACTGGCTCATTCACATATACACAAAAAAATCTGACGGCTCCACAGAAGAAACCAGGCTTTACTGGTGCGACAGCCGATTCCTGCCAGAAAACGAACTGGCAAACAAAGAAAACTTCCGTCCGATGCTGTACAAATATTCCCGAATCACAAGGGATCCTTCAACTTTTACACCGGAAGAAATTGAACGCATAAAGGACTTCAGCTCAAAAGAAAACAGAAAAAACGGCGCCATCGACCCGCCTTTCCTATACGATGCAATCTACGACTGCAAGGACCGCCTGCACACAGAGCGCCACATCAAAACCTACGAATTCCTTACCCTGCAGGTAAACGTTCACGAAAAAATCTATGAACCTCTTAAAAGGGTCCACAAACGGGTGATGGAACTTCCCCGGGACGAAGAAATGGACCGATTCCTGAAAACCCTTACTCGCACCGACGGCTTTGCCTGGCGCACAGTCCGGGACACCCAGTCCCGCAGCTACCACAGCATCGGGCTTGCCATCGACGTGCTCCCAAAAGGTTACTATCAGCGAATCATCTACTGGGGCTGGCAGAAACAGCTTCGCCCAGACGACTGGTACATGACCCCACTTTCAAAACGCTGGAGCCCACCCCAGGCCGTAATCGACATTTTTGCCGAAGAAGGCTTTATCTGGGGCGGAAACTGGGCCGTATGGGACAACATGCACTTCGAGTACCACCCGGAACTGCTGATTTATTCAAAATAATAATACTACGAGAAGGAAGACAGAGGTTATCAAAACCGCTAGCTAGCGTACACAGAACACGCTCCCGTAAAACTCTTTCATCGCCTTCACCATCATTTCCGGATCTTTTGAACCGGCGCTTTCGTTTGGAGAATGCATTGCCCACTGAGCTATACCGATATCCACACTCAGAACCGAAACCTGACCAGTGCTGATGTTCCCTAAGGTTGAACCGCCGGCAACATTGGAATTGTTTGTAAAAACCTGGTAAGGCACTCCGGCCTTTTCACAGATCTTCTTAAAAACGCTGGCGCTAAGGGAATCGCTGGTATATTTCTGGCTTGCGTTAAACTTGATTACAGGCCCGCCGTTTACCAAAGGACGATTTACAGGATCTGCAGAACCCGCATAAGACGGATGAACTGCGTGAGCATTGTCTGCACTTACAAGGAAACTGCCCGCTACCGCAATGTTAAAGTCTTCGTCGTTCCGTCCTGAGCCAAGATTGATTCTCTTAAGAACATCCTTCAACAAAGTAGAAGCTGCTCCCTGACGGCTCTGGCTTCCAACTTCTTCGTTGTCAAAAACCGCGTGCACCATAACCTTTTCAGTATTCTTTGCAGCAAGAAATCCCCTGAAAGTTGTATAGACACATTCCAAATCATCCAGTTTAGGCGAAGAAATAAATTCCTTTTCAGCACCCCATACGCATCCCTTGTCCCGGTTGTATAGAAACAGATCCCAGCTCAAAAGCTTGTCTTCTTCAACACCAGTTTCTTCAGAAAGCAGTTTCTTAAAGCTAAAATCCTTGTTCATGGAAACAACCGGCATCATTTCGCCCTGCACGTCAATCTTGTGTCCGTCGTTGGCATCCCGCTTCATGTGAATTGCCAGATTTGGAATCATCACCAGATCCCGGTCAAAGTTCACCAGCTTCTGTTTGAATTCCAGCTTGTCCTTCTTTTCAGAAGAAACAACAACCCGGCCCGCAATGCTCAAAGGACGGTCAAACCAGGGGTTCATCAGCATTCCGCCGTATTTTTCAACGTTAAGCCGTACAGCCCCAGGTCCCGCAAGCTCAGAATTTTCCTTTATCTTAAAAGACGGAGAATCGCTGTGACTTGCGCAGATCAAAAAGCCGCAGAACTTCTTTTTAGGCATCACAAAAGAAATGATGGAAGATCCGTTTCGCACAACAAAATACTTTCCGCCGGCCTTTACCTTCCACTTTTCATCTTCCTTAAGCTCAGTAAAATCCTTTTCCAAAAGCTGCTGCTTAAGATTTTCCACCACATGAAAACAGGATGGACTTCTATTAATAAAATCTAATGTTTCTTCGCAAATATTCATAAAGTCATTATAAAACAAAAAAGACGCCCTATAAAGGACGTCTTTTTTTTTAGCCGTATCTAAAATTACTTCCAGATCTTTTCGCGGTTGAATGTCTGGTTGCGGTCTGGACCTACAGAAACGATTCCAACCTTTGTATCACAGTAGCTTTCGATGAAGTCAACGTAAGCCTTTGCGTTCTTTGGAAGCTGACTGTACTTCTTAAGTTCCTTAATAGACTGTTTCCAGCCCTTGAACTTCTGAAGAACTGGCTTAGCCTTGTTCAATTCAGGAATTGAAGTTGGGAAGTCTGTTACGATCTTTCCATCGATGTCGTAAGCGATACAAGCTTCGATTTCATCCATTTCATCGTAAACATCAAGGTGTGTAAGAACCAAAGAATCAATTGAGTTTACGTGACAAGCATAGCGCAAAGCTACCAAGTCAAGGTAACCACAACGACGAGCACGACCAGTTGTTACACCGAATTCGTTACCTGTGTTGCGAACGTAGTCACAAAGTTCACCTTCAGAATCAGCGTTGAATTCTGTTGGCATAGGACCGTTACCTACACGTGTTTCATAAGCCTTGAATACACCGTAGATTTTGTCCAAAGCGCGTGGACCGATTCCAGAACCAGAAGCGGCACCGTATGAACCAGATGCACCAGAAGAAACATAAGGGTATGTACCTGAATCGATATCAAGCATAGCACCCTGTGCACCTTCAAAAAGGATATTTTCTTTACGAACTTCCCACATCTTTGCAGCAATATCAATGCGCATAGAAAGAAGTTTGTCTTTGTACTGATTCAAGAATTCTTTGTCAGCATCATCAAGGTCGTTCCACTTTTCTTCCCAGTCAAGGTCAGCAAGACGGATACCGTCGCGTTCAGCTTTCTGAGAGTAAGTTGTACCAATACCACGACCAGTTGTACCGATTGGGCGCTTACGAGCAGCGTCGCGGTCTTTATCCATCTGGCGGTAACCTGGAAGAGTGATGTGAGCGCGATCAGAAATGAATACACGTCCTTCCCAGTTGATTCCGTTTTCTGTAAGCATCTGAAGTTCTTTGAACAAAGCTTCAGGTTCAATAACCATACCAGAACCAAGGAAAACTGATTTATTTGGATAGAGGATTCCAGAAGGAACCTGATGCAAAGCGTACTTCTTGCCATCAACTACAATTGTGTGACCTGCATTAGCACCGCCGGCAAAACGGCAAACATACTTAGCATCCTGTGCAAGGTAATCAACGATTTTTCCCTTACCTTCATCGCCCCACTGGGCACCCATAACAACAACGTTCATGGAAAACTTCCTTTTCCCGCAGAATCATCGCAGGAATATAGAAAAAGATTTGTGTAAAAAACGCCACAAACAATGCAGCACGTTGTTTTTTACTCACAGATATTACCACAAACGAGATTTTTGCTCAATTAATAGGACTAGTTTTCAGAGAGGACTTTGAGAATTTCAAACTTTTTATTAATAAACAGATCTACAAGAACCGGATCAAAGTGAGTTCCGCTGGACTGCCTGATAAGATTAAAAGCTTCTTCCGATGAATATGCATCTTTATAGCAGCGAGGAGAAACAAGAGCATCAAATACATCAGCAATAGCCATGATTCTGGCACTAACAGGGATTTCTTCACCTCTAAGTGCACAAGGATAACCGCTTCCGTCCCACCATTCATGATGACTTTTTGCAACTTCCTTGGCAAGCTTAACGTATTCTTCCCCTTCAATTTTACCAAGAACCTCAGAAACAACCTTTTCGCCGGCCAGGGTATGATTTTTGATCTGAGTATATTCTTCCTGAGTCAGACGGCCTGTTTTCTTAAGCACAATATCCGATACCGCAATCTTACCAACATCATGCATAGGAGCGGCCTTTCTCAAAAGCTCACAGTACTGCTCATCAATAAGATCAGGATAATAGCCGGCTTCTTTTGCAGCATTTACAAGGATTTCAACATAAAGACTTGTGCGCTTAACGTGTTCCCCGGTCTCGCTGTCACGGCTTTCGATAAGGCTGGCCATACCAAAGATGGTCTGTTCCTGAATGTCGATGATCTTTTTATTCTGCTTAACAAGCTCTTCTGACTTCTTAAGAACCTCAACCTGAAGATGATCCTTGTTGTGCTCAAGCTGGGATGTAAGCTTAAGACAAATGATAAGAAGGGCAATAAAGAATACGATGATGACAAAGAAAGTGATGCCAAGAGAAAAAGCTGTAAGCTTGGAATAGGACTTCATGAATACAGTAGCCTTATCCATTTCGCTGTTGATGTAAGAGCTCAAATCTTCAAGGTTGTCATTAAGCTCATCGTAAGACTTTGTTAGCTTTTTAGAAATGTATTGTTCTGCAATTGCCTTTTCGCCTGTAGCTCGAAGGGTCATTGCAATGCTGATTTCTGTAAATACGGAGTAACAACCGGAATTGATGTTGTGGAAAATCTGTTCTTTTTCGTTGCCGCGCATTCGCTTTCCGAATTCGCCCAGCATGCGGGTCAATTCTTCACGGATGTGTTCTTCCTGGTCGCTGTAATCATTCAAAAGTTCGTCTGAAGTTGAAAGTACAAAAAGGGAACTAACCAGCTGTTCTTCCATTACAAGACGATGAATCTTGTCCATGTAGACAGTGTTCTGAGTTCCTTCAGCAACGAGAGTATTATAATACTTGTAGACGTGACTAACAGATACGGCAATTACAGACAGACCAACAATTTCAATGATAAATGAGGTCAAGAATGCAATAAGTACCTTAATAGTTACCTTGTTAAATTTTTTCACCGGCAAACAACTTTTTTATATATTTATCTGATCTTAACGACAGTAGAATCAAGCTGAGCCTGCAATGCTGCATCAGACATTTCTCCACCCTCAGAAAGAACAACTCCCAGGATTCGTGACGGATTCCAGTAACTTTCCGGCACTCTCTGTACTGTACTATATTTTGCCTGTTCTGACAAAGCAGTAACAGCAGGACTTTTCTGAATGTTAGGAGAAGCTGCAAGTGTAATATTTGCAGGACATTCCCCGGTTAACTCGAACAGCATGTTCTGAGTTTTTGCGTTTGTAAGCCATGAAGCAACCTTCATGGCCCAGTCTGGATGAGGAGTGCTTGACTTTACACCAACCAGCTTATAGCCCAAAAAACTTGCCATCTGAACCTGATTTCCACGAACTGTAAAAGTAGGAAGCTTGATGGCAGCGTAATCTGAACCCCAGATCTTGTTCACGAACTTTGCATTCCAGGCACCATTTACCGCAGCAATAATTTCGCCGTCGGCAACCTGTTTTACAAATTCTTCATTTTCCATACACAAAAAGCCAGGGTGATTTGCAATCTTAAGGATTCCCTTTGCTACATCAACGCCAGAATATTTTGTGTTTGTTGCATTCCAGTTACAGAAGTTAGACTTTCCTTCATCCCCCTGATAAACATCAAGTCCAGCTCCCTTAAAGAAAGAATAAAGATACCAGCCGTTCTTAAGGTCCATAACAACTTTTTTTCCATTCTTTTCACAGATGTTAAGGATCTTGTCAAAGCTGGCCACGTCAGAAGCTGAAAAATACTTTTTGTTGTAATAAAGGAAAGAACCGTTTCCGGTCAATTCTGGATATGCGTAAAGCTTGCCGTTTTTTGTACAAGCCTTAATGATGTCTGATTTTTTTCCGCCGTTTTCTTCTATAACGCGGGCAGGATTGTCTGTAATTTCAAGAAGAAGGCCTTCTTTATACAGAACTTCAAGCTGGTCATCAGCAAAAGTAAAAACGTCTGCGGCAAGTTCTGGATTTGCCATTACAGTTGCGCCACAGGTAGAAGAACTCTGTTCAAGGACAGTAAAGTTGAAGGTAGCATCTTTTGCAAAGTTCAACTTGAAGTCTTCCAGGCGCTTTTCGATCAAAGGAATATTACCGGTATCTGTGTAGATGGAAAGAGTAATCTTAGGCTTTGCAAAAACAAATGAACCCAAAAGCGAGAACATGATTCCTGCACAATAAAGCGATTTTGAAGTTTTCATCGGCTCCTACCTTAAAATACGTACTACTCCCGTTCTATTATTATATTACATAAATCCTGATAAAGAAATTTAAATGTTTGTAATATATAAAAAAATAGAAGATTTTTGTCCTTTGTTGATATTTTGCTAACTTTTATCTATAATCATGCAATTATATTTTTGATTTTTATATTAGGAGAACTAAAAATGGCTTTCTTTTTTCCAGAACCATCACACACATTCGATGAATATCTGTTAGTTCCTGGCTACACAGGTCCTGACTGCATTCCTGCAAACGTTTCTTTGAAAACACCTGTAGTACGTTACAACAAGAAAGCCGGCGAAAAATGTCCTCTTACAATGAACATTCCAATGGTTTCTGCTGTAATGCAGTCGGTTTCAAACGATACTCTTGCAGTAGCACTTGCAAAGGAAGGCGGAATCAGCTTTATCTTCGGTTCACAGACAATCGAAAATCAGGCAGCAATGATCGCAAAGGTTAAGGCTTACAAGGCTGGCTTTGTTACATCTGATACAAACATCACTCCTTCTGCTACACTCCAGGAACTCATTGAAAAAATCGAAGCTACCGGTCACTCAACAGTTGCAGTTACAGACAACGGTGAAGCTAACGGAAAGCTCCTTGGTATCATCACAGAACGTGACTTCCGCATTGACCACTGCGCACCAGACGCTAAGGTTCAGGACTACATGACAGTTCTTGGCGACCTTGTAAAAGCTGAAGTTGGTGTAACACTTGAAGAAGCAAACGACATCATCTGGAAGAACAAGATCAATCAGCTTCCAGTTGTAGATAAGAACGGAAATCTTCAGTACCTGGTATTCCGCAAGGACGCTACAGCGCACGAAGAACATCCAAACGAACTTCTTGATTCTAAAAAGCGCTACATTGTTGGTGCCGGAATCAACACTCGTGACTACATGGAACGCGTTCCAGCTTTGCTTGAAGCAGGCGTAGACGTAATGACTTTGGACTCATCTGAAGGATTTACAGAATGGCAGGCTCGCGCCCTTAAAGACATTCACGCTAAATGGCCAAACGCAAAGGTTGGTGCCGGAAACGTTGTAGACGCAGAAGGCTTCCGCTTCCTTGCAGACGCTGGTGCTGACTTCGTAAAGATCGGTATTGGTGGTGGATCAATCTGTATCACTCGTGAACAGAAGGGTATCGGCCGTGGCCAGGCAACAGCTACAATCGAAGTTGCTAAAGCTCGCGATGACTACTACAAAGAAACAGGTATCTACATCCCACTTTGTTCAGACGGTGGTGTAGTACATGATTACCATATCACTCTTGCTCTTGCTATGGGTGCTGACTTCGTAATGCAGGGCCGCTACTTTGCCCGCTTTGACGAATCTCCAACAACTAAGTTGATGATGAACGGTAACTACGTAAAAGAATACTGGGGTGAAGGTTCAAACCGTGCCCGCAACTGGCAGCGCTACGACCTTGGTGGAAAGAAAGGTATGGCATTTGAAGAAGGCGTAGATTCTTACGTTCCTTATGCTGGTTCACTCCACGACAACGTAACTCTTACAACAAGCAAGATCATTCACACAATGTGTAACTGTGGTGTTCTTTCAATTCCTGAACTTCAGGAAAAGGCAAAGATCACAATGGTTTCTGCAGCTTCCCTCCGCGAAGGTGGAGCTCACGACGTAATCGTTAAGAACACATCTATGTTGAAATAGTCCTTGAGACGACAAAGCCCCGTGAAAAAACACGGGGCTTTTTTTATCTGTTCAAAATCTGCAAAAGTCTTTTCCTGTCATTCAAAAGAGTTGTGCTGGTAGGATTATCCTTCAATCCTTCTTCTATTACCTGCAGGGCTTTTTCGTACTGCTTTGCATTCGCCAGTTTTGCCATGTTGTTGTGCACCACTGCATCGTGATTGTACAGCGCAGACTTCTTCGCCTTAGAAATACCAAAATTGTTAGGCATAGCCTTAAGTCCTTCATCTGCAGCGGCCGCCGCCTTAAGATAAGAACCTTCTTTATTCAGAATGTTTATCTTTTCAATCCAGTAAAACTCCTGCCACTTATCAAGCGTACCCTTTATGCTTTTTTCCTGGGCAATTTCTTCACCGTAAAGACTTCTTACATATTCCAAAGCCTGATCGCTGTTCATTGAATCAAAGCTGCTTTGTGTTCTGCTTAAGAAAATCATCTTTTTGCACTGAAACTTAAAGTTTTCAGAAATCTGCTCAGCATGACCTTCGTAAACCTGGTCCGCAAGGTCGAACTGTTTTTTGTTGGCCAGATCCGCAATGGCATTGTAAACGCAACCGTTCAGCTCTCCCCTAACCTTGTCGTTTGCACCATAACGGGCCACAACTTTATCAACCCACTCAATGGATTCAAGATACAGCTCTTTTTTGTCCAGAATTACAGAATAGTTCATGGCAACAGTATCAAAAGTTTCGCGACCATCCTGAACTTCCCACTGATCTTCACCGTTTCTGAATGTCATTACTGTGGCCGCCATTGGAACAGCCCTTGCAAAATCATCCTTGTTCATCCAGAAGCTGGAAAGATTTGCCCCTGCCAGAGAAATGAAAGTCTTTTCCGAAACATTGCGGCGGCTGGCGTAATTCTTCTTTGGAATCACCGCATACTTTGTCTTACCGCCGGCGCTTTCCAAAATCTGGGAACGTCCAGGATCGTAACCGTAAGGATTTGTTGTTTCCACATCCACCGGCTGCCCGTCCACCATCACAATACAAAATGCATGGGAAGGAGTTTTTACTCCCACAACCTTAAGCCCGCAACTTTTTGCCAGCGCAAGATACAGAACCGCAGAAGAAACACAATTGTATGTCCCCTCCGCAAACATCACATCAAGGCAAGTCTGCTGCTCTTTGTACTGGCTTAAAGTTGTTTCGTATAAAATTGATAGAAGTGACTGGGCCTTTTCTGATTCGCTTTTATTCACAAAGGAAGGTGACGAAACCTTTTCATAAAGCGACATAAACTTCTGAATCGAAGGTTGCCAGAGCTCAGAGTTTTCCCCGCAATCGGAAAATCGTAATCCATACTGAATGATTTCCAAAGGAGAAAGCTCAGCGGAAGACTTTTCCGTTTCAAAAAGAGGTTCCAGATCAGGGAATGTTACTTGTGAAAACGCATTATATATAGAAGAAAGCAGTAAAATCAGCAAGAAAAGAGTTTTTTTCATAGCTTATATTTTAACTGATTTTTGATATTTTCCAAAATTTCCAGAGTGTTAAGCCCTGTCTGCAAAGTTGAACGAAGCTGTGCCTTGCCGTCCAGAAACTCTACGGCATTTTTTACCATGTTTGCAAAATACTTTGTCTTTTTTGGCTTTTTTACAGAAACATCATCTGCCAGAGAATAAAAACCTGTATAAAGCTTTGATTCTTCCCGCTGCTGGAACTGGAAAATTCCGTTTCCAATCTTAAAGCGGCCAAGAGTACCGATAACTTCCACTTCAAAACCAAAATACTTGCTTCGACCAGACATAAACACGTTTACATCAGGACAGTCCTGGCTTTCAAAATGCACATTAAGGTTTCGCACAATTTCTGGCTTTTCTTTGTCGTAAGTGATGTTTGTAATGCTCATATTGTAGAGCATTGGCTTTTCTACAACTTCTGTTGGAGTTTTATATTCAAGAAGATAATTTACGATATCAATAAGATGAGTGCCGTCGTGAAGCAGACTGTATTCACCGTCAGCTTCCTTTTCTGGATTATAGACATACAATCCTGAATCAAGACGGGCGTTGATTGTCTGAATGTCACCGATCTTAAGCATGTAGTTTCTTGCCATGCGGTAGTCGTCAGCAAAACGTCGTTCGTGATTAACAAGAACTGGCACACCGGCATGTTCTGCTTCTGCCTGAATGCGGCGTCCCTGCTCCATGTTCAACGCAACAGGCTTTTCCAGAATGATAAGTCTTGGCTTTGCGCGAATTGCAGCAAGAGTTGCAGCCATGTGGGCATTTTCGTTTACAGAAACAACCACAATGTCTGGACGGTCTGCGGCAAACAACTGAGAATAGTCAGAGTAAACCGCACACTTCTGATTAAAACGGTGCCAATGGGCAAGACGTGGCCCGTTGTTGTCACAGCCAGCAATAAGATTTACACGACGGTTTGCCCGCAAAGCCATTGTGTGACTGGCAGGCTGTTCCCGCTTACGGTCAAAACCTAATGTAAATCCAATTCGCCCCGTACCAATAACAGCAGCTGTATACTTCTTCTTGCCCATAAGTTATTCCGCCTATGCCTTAAAGTTCAAAGCAGAAACTACAGCAGCAATACCTGCGCGTCCAACGTTTGAAGATTTTCCTACACCCCAAACCTGGTCGCCGTTTTCTTTTGTGATCTGAACGTAGGCAACAGCCTGGGTGTCAGAACCAGTTCCTACGCTGTGTTCATGGAAGCTTGTAATGTTAAAGCGTGGAGCTGGAGTCTGTGCCATGGCATTTACAAAGGCATCAAGTGGACCGTTACCGTTTGCAGCAATTGCAATCTTCTTGCCTTCCCATTCAACTGTTGCCATACCTGCTACCTGTTCTGGAGCTTCTGAACCACGTTCACCTTCAATATGCTTTTCTGAAATTTCAAGAACATTCAAAGGACTCTTTGTCTTGAGCCATGTCTTTTCAAATACATCATAGATTTCAGAAGGCTTAAGCTCTCGCTGAGCATGATCTGCAGCATTCTTAACCAGTTCACCAAAAACAGGATGCATTGCTTTAGGCAACGACAAACCGTAATCCTGTTCCATAATGAAGGCAGCCCCTCCCTTACCAGACTGGCTGTTGATGCGGATGATTCCTTCGTACTGACGGCCAATGTCATGGGGATCAAATGTGAGGTAAGGAACATCCCAGTAGTCGTTAGGCTGCATCTTTACACGGGCAGCCATACCTTTGCGGATTGCATCCTGGTGTGAACCGCTGAAAGCAGTGAATACCAGTTCTCCGGAATATGGTGTGCGTGGATGGATTTCCATTCCTGTAAGACGAGTGTATGCTTCTGTAAGCATTGGCATGTTTGTAAAGTCAAGTTCAGGGTCAATTCCCTGAGTGTACATGTTCATACCAACGTTTACGATATCAAGGTTTCCTGTGCGTTCCCCATTACCAAAAAGACAGCCTTCTACGCGGTCTGCTCCGGCAAGAAGTCCAAGCTCACACTGAGCTACCCCTTCTCCACGGTCGTTGTGGTTATGAAGGGAAATGATTACGTTTTCACGTTCAGAAATGTTCTGGCAGAAGTATTCGATCTGGTCAGCGAACTGGTTTGGCATAGCACATTCTACAGTTGTTGGAAGGTTCAAAATAACCTTGTTTGTTGCAGAACAGCCCCATTCCTTCTTTACTGCTTCACATACTTCCAAAGCGTAGTCGATTTCTGTTGTAGAAAAAGATTCTGGAGAATATTCCAGCTGGATTTCTGTTCCTTCACTCATAGAAAGACAGTTCTTAACGCAGCGGATACCTTCAATGGCAATCTGCTTGATTTCGTCTTTAGATTTATTGAATGTGTATTTTCTCTGTGATGGAGATGTTGAGTTATAAAGGTGGAAGATTGCCTTTTTGCAGCCCTTCAAAGATTCGAAAGTGCGCTTGATAAGCTTTTCGCGAGCCTGACACAATACCTGCAATGTAACATCTTCCGGTACATGGTTTTCTTCGATAAGGCGACGCATGAACTGGAATTCTGTGTCGCTGGCAGAAGGAAATCCAACCTCAATCTGCTTGAAACCGATCTTTACAAGGAGGTCAAAGAATTCAAGTTTCTGTTCTACACCCATAGGATTGATAAGGGCCTGGTTACCGTCGCGAAGGTCAACTGAACACCAGAGTGGTGCCTTAGTGATTGTTTTGTTAGGCCATGTACGGTTCTTGATTGGCACAGCTTCAAATGGACGATACTTTCCTTTTGGATCCATAATTGACATATATTACTCCTTTTTAAACATTGCATGTTTAATCCGCTTACTTAGGGGAAGAGACCCCCTCTACTTCGAAGCGGGGGTTCCCTTCCCCTAAAACCCCTTCCTTCCCCAGCACGACTTAGGGCTCTGCCCTAAGAACCCGGCTGCTGAAAAAAAGAGACAGCAAATAAAAAAAGACCTACCGTTTTTGGCAGGTCTGGTAATTCTTATTGAATGAATAACACAAATCTAACTACCTAAAAACGGCTATAGTGAGAAAGCTGATAATAGTAGAAGTAGTGATTTGTTCATATCTCTACTATATATCTTTTTGAAAAATGTGTAAACGGGGCGTTGCGGGGTGTCTTCGAAGCACAGCTTCTCGGGAGACTCGTTAAAAACAGTCCACCGGACTGTTTTTGCATCTTCGATGCCGCTTCCTACCCCGCAGAGGGGGTGGCGAACAACGAAGTGTGAGCCAGGGGGAGACTTCCCCCTCATTGATGAAAACAGTTCAACTAATTATAATTATTTCCATTATTTACATTTTCAGGAGGTGAACCACTATGGTTCCAACATTAATTAAAGATTTACTTTCAACTAAACCAGAAGGACAGAAAGTTACTGTCTGCGGTTGGGTTCGCACTGTCCGCGACTCTAAAAACCTTGTTTTTATCCAGGTAAATGACGGAAGCTGTTTTGCAAACATTCAGCTTACATTTGACCGCAACGCTCCTTCTAATAATGCAAATGTAAATAATATCGAAGAAGAACTTAAAAAACTGAATACTGGCGCTTCTGTTCGCGCTGAAGGTGTTTTAATCGAATCTCCAGCCAGTGGTCAGGCTGTTGAAGTTACACTTGAAAGCCTCAAATGTTTGGGAACTTGTAACCCAGACGAATATCCATTGCAGAAGAACAAGATGTCTATGGAATATCTTCGCACAAACGCTCATCTTCGTGCACGCACAAACACTTTTGGTGCTGTTTACCGTGTTCGTAACCAGATGGCATTTGCCGTTCACTCATTCTTCCAGGAAAGAGGTTTCCAGTATGTAAACGCTCCAGAAATCACTTGTTCTGACTGTGAAGGTGCTGGTGAAATGTTCCAGGTAACAACTTTGAGCATGGAAAAGATTGCTGAAATCGCTCTTGAAAAGGGTGCCAAGGGTATGAAGCCAGAAGACGCTGCAAAGCTTGTTGACTACTCTAAGGACTTCTTTGGTAAAAAGGCAAGTCTTACAGTTTCTGGTCAGCTTGAAGCAGAAACAATGGCTACAGCTTTGAGCCGTGTTTATACATTCGGACCAACATTCCGTGCCGAAAACTCAAATACTCCACGTCACCTTGCTGAATTCTGGATGATTGAACCAGAAATGGCTTTCTTTGACCTGAACGATGACATGGACATTCAGGAAGACTTTGTAAAATACCTTTTGAACTGGGCTTTGACAAAGTGCCGTGCTGACCTTGAATTCTTTGACAAGAGAATCCAGCCTGGCCTTATCGAACAGCTTGAAAAGGTTGCTAAGGCAGACTTCGTTCGCATTTCATACACTGACGCTATCGCTAAGCTTGAAGAAGCAGAAAAGAACGGCGCTAAGTTTGAATTCAGCCCTTACTGGGGTTGTGACATTGCCACAGAACACGAACGCTACCTTACAGAAAAGATTTTCGGCTGCCCTGTAATGGTTTTCAACTATCCAAAAGAAATCAAATCTTTCTACATGAAACAGAATGAAGACGGAAAAACAGTTAAGGCTGTAGACGTTCTTGTTCCTGGAATCGGTGAATTGATCGGTGGTTCTGAACGCGAAGAATCTTACGAAAAACTCTGCGCTGAAATCGAAAAGCGCGGTATGGATAAATCTATCTACGACTGGTACCTTGACCTTAGAAAGTTCGGTACTGTTCCACACTCTGGATTCGGTCTTGGTTTTGAACGTCTTATCCGCTACGTAACTGGTATGGAAAACATCCGTGATGTAATTCCTTACCCACGCGCACCAAAATTGGCTGATTTCTAATTTTCTAATAGCCACAGATGGGACATAGATGCACACAGATAAAAAAATCTGTGTCTAATCTGCGTCCTATCTGTGGCTTAAATATTTAACTATGCAGAGTACTTTTAAGAATAAGGTTACACATTTTAGTCAGATTGTTTTTCTCACTATTCGGTTTTTCTTTCAGAACAACCTGGCGGCTAATGCCAGCGCATGTACTTTTGCATTCATTTTTAGCTTTATCCCAATTTTGATGATGGGGCTCACAATTTTCATCGGGATTCTGCATGCATCTCCTTCTATGCTGGAAGGACTTTCTAACCTTACAACCCAGATTTCACCAGTATTCGACATGAACGCATACATCAACGGGCTTTCAAAAGGGTTCGTGCTTAACTGGGTGAACCTTGTCCTTGCCATTTTCATCATCTGGATGGCACGAAAGCTGTTCACTTCCATACTGCAGAGTATGCTAAGAATCTTTAATACCGAAGCGCCAAGCAGACCTGTCCTGAATCAGATTTTCACCTTTGCCGGGGAATTTCTTGTGATCATCATCAGCGCATTCGCCTTTTTTGCTGCTTTCATCACCAGACAGATCTTCAACCTTCCTATTTTTGAAAAGGTTCAGGAAATTTCACCTATCCTTTTCAGTGCTCTCTCGAATATTCTTGTAAACCTTGTGCTTTACATCATCCTTTTTGTATTCACTTTTGTAACTTACAGAGTCGGTTCAGGCACAAGACCAAAGTTCCGTATCTGTTTGCTGGCTGCCGTTCTGTGCAATGTTTCATTTTATGTGGCAATCACAATTCTTACAGCTTTTCTTAACCGCGCAAACTACAACACCATCTACGGTGTTTTGAGCAACTCAATCATCCTTTTGCTTGAAGTTTATATTTTCTTTACTTTGTTCATGATTTTTGCCCAGATGATCTATACTGTGCAGTTCTTTAAGACTCACCTTCTGGCAGAACTTTATCTTCTTCCAAAGCAGTTTCCTCCAAAGGTGACAGAAGCTTTGCGCCGCACATTGTTCATCACTCCAGCTGCCCTTATGACAAAGGAAAACATGGAAGAATTTGTACCGGGACAGGAAATCTATAAACCTGGGGAAAAGACTGACTGTGTTTACTATTTATTAGAAGGTTCCATCAAGGAAGAACGGGATGCCACAATCAAATTCCGTGAACCAGGCAGTTTTTTAGGAGACAACGACTTCTGTCTGGATACCTTCCATCACTCAACTGCAGCAGCAGTAACAGCCTGCAAGACTATCCGCATTTCAAAAGAAGACTTCTCTGATCTTCTGGACAAGAATCCTCAGGCTGCCCTTAAGGCAATGTCTAAGCTTTCTCGTTATGCGGCCAAGTTTTATGGACGAAACGAGTCTATTTTGTTATAGTGTTCTAATATTTTGATCATATTTTAAAGGAATTTCGTAATGACTAAGTACATTTTTGTAACAGGTGGTGTTGTTTCTGGTCTTGGTAAGGGTATTGCCGCAGCTTCAATCGGTCTTATCCTCAAGAATCTTGGATTGAGCGTTGTTAACCAGAAGTTCGATCCTTATCTTAACATCGACCCTGGTACAATGAACCCAATTCAGCACGGAGAAGTTTTTGTAACAGACGACGGTGCCGAAACTGACCTTGACCTTGGTCACTACGAACGTTTTACTGACACATCTTTGTCTCAGTCTTCAAATACTACAGCGGGACGTGTTTACCTTACTGTTCTTAACATGGAACGCGAAGGTAAATTCCACGGTGGTACTGTTCAGGTAATTCCAAACATTACAGAAGAAATCAAGCGCCGCATGCTTCTTTCTACAAAAGAAACAAATGCTGACGTTATCATTACTGAAATCGGTGGAACAATCGGCGATATTGAATCTCTTCCATTCGTTGAAGCTATCCGCCAGATCAAATACGAAGTTGGTGAAGAAAACTGCTGCTACATGCACCTTACTCTGGTTCCATACATCGAAACTGCTGGGGAACTTAAGACAAAGCCTACCCAGCACTCTGTAAAGGAACTTCAGGAGCTTGGAATCAAGCCTAACATCATCATGCTCCGTACAGAACATCCAATCGATGACGGAACTCGTGAACGTCTTGCTAACTTCTGTAACGTTGACCCAAGTCACCTTATCCAGAACCTTAACGCTCGTTCCATTTACGAAGTTCCACTTCAGCTTGAAAACGAAGGTCTTGGAAAGGCTGTTTGTGACTGTCTTGGAATCAAGAAAGGTCCAGCTGATCTTTCAGACTGGAAACGCATGGTTGAGGCATACAACAACCCTACTCAGAAGGTAAAGATTGCCCTTGTAGGTAAATATGTTGCTTTGCACGACGCTTACCTTTCTGTTGTTGAATCTTTGATTCACGGTGGTATTGAAAATCTTGCTGACATTGAAATTGACTGGGTATCTTCCGAAGAACTTGTAGACGATGCCACAACAGAAGCTCGTCTTAAGGACGCAGACGCTGTTATCGTTCCTGGTGGATTCGGTGACCGTGGTATTGAAGGTATGATCAACACAGCTAAATACTGCCGCACAAAGAAAGTTCCTTACTTTGGAATCTGTCTTGGTATGCAGATTGTTTGTATTGAATACGCTCGTAACGTTCTTGGCCTTGAAGGAGCTAACTCAACAGAAATGGACAAGAACACAAAATATCCTGTAATTGACTTGATGCCAGACCAGAACGGCAAGATTCTTGGTGGTACACTCCGTCTTGGTAAGTTTGAATGTGCTGTTGAAGAAGGCACAAAGGTTTACGAAGCATACGGTTCAACAACTATCTGGGAACGCCACCGTCACCGTTACGAATTCAACAACAAGTACCGTGAAGACCTTAAAAATGCAGGACTTATCATTTCCGGTGTAAACCCAGAACGTGACCTTGTAGAAACAGTTGAAGTTCCAGATCATCCATGGATGGTTGCAGGTCAGTTCCACCCAGAATTCAAGAGCCGTCCAAACAAGGCCGGTCCTTTGTTCCGCGAGTTTGTAAAAGCTGCCTGCGAAGCTAAGAAAAACAAGTAAAAATACTTCGATAATATTGTAAAATCCATGCTATAATATTCAGCATGGATTTTTTGTTTGAAAATCAGCTTCAAATTATTGACTCATTTGTTAAAGATCCAGCAAACAGACTTTGTTACATTGCGGTAGAAAATGCCGTCTGTAAGAAAGTCCCGGAGGTTATGGGTGATGCTGTTGTCATCGACCTTGAAAAAAACACCTCCCCTTACAAGCCTTTTCTGGACATCCTTAGAGAACTTAAACCATCTCCAGAACTGGTTCACAAATATTCTTATTCTGTACTGGAAGAATCCCTTTCAACATATTTGCGTGACGGCTACGCAACAGAACGTTACGATCTTCCTAACAAAAACGACACCCGTTACGAAACAAACCGATTAATCAAAACAATCTGCAGCCTTATAAGTGAACTGAATCACAGCCGGTATGTAATCCAGAATGCCCAGAACATTTTTGACGGCACGATTCAACTTTTGAAGGTTCTGGAAAAAACTGATTTCAAAGGACAGTTTGTTTTCTGTTTTAATTCTGAAAAGATTTCCGGGGCATCCCAGGATGTACTGAACTTTTTGGAAGAATTCAACAACCACAAGAATTTCCTCTATATGAAGAATTCTCTGGACAGAAGCTTTACGAAGAACAATTTTACAAACAATGAAGTTTTTTACTCTATTGACGACGAAAATATTTTCGCAGACCTGTTCAAACAGCTTCGCAACAACCGTATCTTCATGGCTTACAGTCAGCTCAAGCATATTGTTGATCAGATTTCTTACAACATGCACAGATTCAATCTGACTGACAATCAGAAACGTCTGATCACCTTTGAAATGGCCGTGGCAAAAATCTACACAGACCAGTACGACGACGCCATTATTCTTTTTACAGAAGTTGTGGGCTACCATATCGACGATGAAACAAACATCGCTTCTCTTTTCTATCTTACAATGCTGTTCTACCGCAAGAAGTCCAACGACATGGCACAGAAATATTCTCTTCTTACAACAGAAAAACTGAACGGCGACGAGTCTTCTCCTTTCTACACCCTTCATAAGATGGTGGAATTCCAGTTCACAAGAAGAAGCGACGTTGAAGAACTTGCAATCCGCTATGTAAACGCCTTTAAGCTGCTGGAAGAAAAAGGTTTTACAAACAACTATATTACAACCGGTCTTTCTGTACCCTGGGATTTGATTAATGTTGAGTCTTCACGGCAGATGATTGAAAGCATGATTGAAAAATGCTACCAGAAAGCAAAAGAAATCGACAATCAGCAGCTGGTTTCTAAAGCCTGTCACTGGAAAGGCATCATGCTGAGCCATTATGGTCAGGCCGATGAAGCTATGAAATGGCACGATGAATGTAACCGAATCCGAACTGAAATCGGGGAAATCGGCCCAATTCTGAACATTCGCAACGGACTTTCCTATGAAAACACTTCCCGAGCAATGTACAAAAAGGCCTACAACCTTGGTAACGAAGTAATCAAGAACTTGTACAACATCCAGGATTACTCAACTGTAATCGATACTCTGAAAAATGTTGGCTATGCCCTTTTCTATTCCCGCCATTTCAGTGAGGCTTCTAATATTTTTGACAGAATCCTTCACTATTTAAACATTTTCGGGTATGAAACTCAGGCAAACAATTCCTTCCTGCCTTCCACAGGGGATATGCTGATTTTTAAGACAATCATCGACCTTGACCGGGGAGACTATGTTCACGGCAAGACAAATTATTCTGCCATCGCTCTGAACATACAGAGCGTTACAATGGAG
This sequence comes from Treponema sp., assembly GCA_045616085.1. Classification (GTDB taxonomy): domain Bacteria; phylum Spirochaetota; class Spirochaetia; order Treponematales; family Treponemataceae; genus Treponema_D. Next base: position 4,487 of record JAZLGB010000017.1, on the reverse strand, counting down.
GATAAACCTCTGGTAAAATTTCTGCAGGCAATCCTCTATGCCGATGAAGGTGAAATCCCATTGGCCTGCGATTCCATTGACGCCTGTATAAAACAGTTCTCTGAGATCAACTCAAACCAGAAGCACAAGATCTGTTTCTGCAGTTATGAATTTGCCTGCATTCTGGAACGACTTGGACATCATGACATTTCGGAAAAATATCTTAACGATGCCCATAAACTGGCCCTTGAAAGCGGAATGACTTACTATTCCCACAACAAGGACAAGATCACAATCCAGGATTACGTGGGCGGAATTGAAAAATTTGAACCGCTGAACATTGACCTTGCCTTCCTTGATGAAAAGGCTGAAAAAGAAGTTCTTGTTTCTCAGCTGCACAAACGTCTCCATGACTATCAGTTCCTGAACAAGCTTAAGTCTTCCAGCGACAGCACTTCCTTCCAGAACTACGTTTCTGAAGCGATTCTGAACATTTATGAATATTCAGTTGCAGAATTTGTAGCACTCTGTGAGTTTAAGAACGGTGAATATCAGACAATTGCTTCTATAAACAGGAATGATGAAATAGACATCTCGCCTGAAACATGGAAGTCAATTTTTATCAGAACTAAGGAATCCCGCAACTGCGAGTTTACTTTCATTGACGAAGGATTCAGTTTTGGAAACCTAAGCCAGTTTGACTACCGCTTTGGTATTCTGATTTTGCAGGGTGACAAAACTCCCCTTACTTCTGATATCGTGAACACTTTGAACATCGCTCTTTCAACAATTCAGGCTCAGATCACAATCTATAAGCAGAACGAAAACCTGATGTTCCTTTCTACAACAGACCAGCTTTCTCTTTTGAACAACCGCCGCGCCCTTACAAATCAGCTGAACATCGAAAGTGAAAAGCTTACACGAACAATTACAAAGAACAAGAATCCGTACGAAATCACCATCGCCTTTATGGATATGGATAACTTTAAGTTCTACAACGACAATTTTGGCCACAGCGCCGGTGACCTTCTTATAAACCGCTTCGCAAAGCTTTTGAAAGACACCTGCCGTCAGACTGATTTTGTTGCCCGCTTTGGTGGTGACGAATTTGTTATCGTGATGAACGACACTTCTATCTACGAAGTTGAAAACCTGTTCAAGAGAATCAAGGACAACCTGGATAAATTGAATTATTTCATTCCGGACCTGGAAGCCCACCTTAACGTTGAAAAACTGGACATTGAGTCAGGAAAGCGGCTTGGTTTCAGCATGGGTATTTCCACAAACTTTGATATCGAAAATGTTTCTGACCTTGAAACAGTTCTCCACAATGCAGACAAGGCCCTTTACTACACAAAAGAACATTGCAAGGGCGGATATTCTGTGTGGGAAGATGTTAAACGAAAAATGTAACCCTTCCCTCAGGCAGGCAGCATAAAATCCTGTTTGCATAATTAACACAAAGCCTCTTATTTGATAAAATGGCGCAACGATAAATACATTGCCGTATGACGGCAGCAGGATGTTTTATGTCACGTTCAAAGATTGTTGTTTTGGATTTTGGAAGCCAGTACGCACACCTTATCGCTAAAAGATTCCGTGCGCTGGGCTATTATTCAGAAATTGCATTACCTTCTACAGATTTAGATGTTTTTGAAAACTGTAAGGGTGTTGTTTTTAGTGGCGGACCAAGTTCCGTTTACGAAGAAAATGTTCCTGAATTCAACGAAAAGATTCTTGAACTTGACCTTCCTATTCTTGGACTTTGCTACGGTCATCAGCTTATTTCTAAATGCTACGGCGGAAATGTTGGTAAGGCAGAAGTTGGTGAATTCGGTTTTGCAGAGCTCAAGCTTAACCCGGAAGTAAAATCACCTTTGTTTGAAGGAATTGAACCAGTTCAGCAGGTTTGGATGAGCCACCAGGACGGCGTTCTTTCTTTGGGAGAAGGCTTTGAAGTTGTTGGTTCAACAAAAGACTGTCCTTACGCTGCATTGCAGAACCTTGCTAAAAAGCGTTTTTCTTTGCAGTGCCACTGTGAAGTAAAAGATACTCCATGTGGAAACCAGATTTTTGAAAACTTTGCAAAATACTGTGGAATGGAACGCAACTGGGACCAGAACACAGTTCTTCAGGTAATTCTTGAAAACATCAAGGCTGATGCAAAAGACAAGAACGTTCTCCTGTTCCTTTCTGGCGGCGTTGATTCTACAGTTGCATTTGCCCTTTTGAACAAGGCTTTGGGCCAGGACAGAGTTCTTGGCCTTCACATTGACAACGGTTTTATGCGCAAAAACGAAAGTGCTAATGTTGAAAAGGCTTACAAGGCTCACGGTTTCAACAACTTTATCGTAGAAGATGCATCTGCAAGCTTCCTTGGTGCAATCGCAGGTCTTACTGATCCTCAGAAAAAGCGTATGGCTGTTGGTGAAAACTTCATTACAGTTCGCGACGCTGTTGTGGCCCAGCAGAAACTGGACGAAAGCCTCTGGATGCTTGCTCAGGGAACTTTGTATCCGGATATCATTGAATCCGGCGGAACAAAAAACTCTAAGGTAATCAAAACTCATCATAACCGCGTTGACGGAATCCAGAAACTTATTGCTGCCGGAATGATCATTGAACCATTGAAGGATCTTTACAAGGACGAAGTTCGTGCCATGGGTAAACTTCTTGGTCTTGAAGATGAACTTGTAATGCGTCATCCATTCCCGGGTCCAGGACTTTCTATCAATGTTCTTTGTAACGACGGAAAATCATGGGGCGCAAAAGATGATGAAGAACTTAAAGCCGCAAAGAAAGAACTGAACGAAACAGAACTTAACATGTTCTGCCCAAACTGTTCTGCTAACCTTTCAAGAAACGTGCTTCCTGTTCGCTCAGTTGGTGTTCAGGGTGACTTTAGAACTTACCGCTTCCCGGCTTGTCTTGATTTTGGACCTGCAAAGGCTGACGAATGGCCATGCGGCGAAAAAGCTGCAGAACTTGGAATGAAACATTTCCCAGGAAAGCGTGAAAAGATTGAAGAATGTTCTTCAACAATCACAAACGCTGCAAAATACATCAACCGTACAACAATCAAGTTGTACCAGAAGCCTGGCGTAAAGGATGAAGACCTTGTGCTTCAGGAAGGATTCTGTGACAAGCGCCGCCTTGATCAGCTCCGTGAAGTAGACAACATCGTTCTTACTGAACTTCACAAAAGCGGCTGGTACGGTCAGATTTTCCAGCACCTTACAATCGATCTTCCTTATGCCACAAGCACAGACAAAGCAACTTTCGTTTTGCGTCCGGTTGTTTCAGAAGACGTTATGACTGCAAGATTTGCAATGCTTCCTAAAGAAGTGCTTGGCGCTATTGTAGAAAAAATTGCCGGTCTGGAATTTGTTGATGCGTTGTATTTTGATGCTACTAATAAACCGCCTGCAACTTTTGGATGGGAGTAATAGAAGAACCGCAAACCACAATGGAACCTGCACGGCAAACATCTCCCGTAAGTTTTTCAAAAATATCACTTTCACCAGTAATAGCAGATTCAGAAATATAGAAATCTGATGCGGCAGCAAGTTTTACGGTACAAGGGATTTTCACGCCAGACAGTTACATCAGTTTCTACATGCGAAGCAAGGTAATCTGCCGTCCGTTTTGACTTAAGCTCCTGAGTAAGCCGGATTACAGCCGAAACTAAATACATTGTCAAAAGAATTATGAATGTGGAAAAGTTCCTTGAGAAATTGGATGCAAACAATACATCTGTAACAAATGAGATTCCACAAGGCTTATGAGAATTATGGAAAAGGGATTTACAAAGGATCGCCGCAGAATTGATTTAATGTTGATTATACCACGGAGGTCGATGAGAAAATATGGCGAAATTCTTGCGATTTTGAGGAGGGGAAGTTTCTCCGCAATGTCCCTGTGAATCATTCCGGTGGTGTTATAACATGCAGTTAAACCATGGCAAGGCTTGACCTTGACATCGGTTTTAAAATGCGTGTTATGTGATTAAATTTGTTCATAATATTCTTTAGCTTTTGCCCGTAAAGAATAATCAATATTTGTAGCATTCTTTATAATTTCTAAAGCTTCTTTTGCATAACTTCGTTTTATTATTCCCTTTCCAGTTGAGGCTTTAGATGCCATACTATTTTCACTAAAATTCTCATATTTTCTAAATAAAGCCTTTATATCACCAGTTGCGTACTTTGGATTATTATAATACTCGAAATATTTTACAAATGTTTCCATTCCAACAGACCGAATATCTCTAAGCAATTTTTCTTTATCGGTTATATTTGTTTGAACAGAAAGTGATTTTCTAGGAATTTCAATATCACGTTTAAGTTCCGTCACAGATTGAGATATTATTTTTTTCTCTTTATGAGAAATACTTATGCAACAATCTTCCAATATTTGTTTTATTAAATCTTCATTCTCTTCTTTTGCAAAATATTCAATTGTAAGTTTTCTTAATAAATCAGCAGTTAGCTGTTGTTTTATACTTTCTA
>JAZLGB010000016.1:0-7862 GCA_045616085.1 Treponema sp. | reverse complement strand
GGCAAATGATAATATGCTTTGTTCATTTTCTGAAGTTTATAGCAAAGTTTTATTTGCGGTTCTTTTCGATCCACTGGACTGCAAAATCAACCAATGGGCGAACTTTCATGAAACGCAATGTTGCGTCTCCTAACTGAACCTTAGACACAGCATAGGCTTCTTCAAAGGCCTTGCCGATTTCGATAAAGTCTTCGCCGTCAACGTTAAGGGTTTCGTATGCTTTCCAGACGCGTTTTCCGTTTTCCATGATAGCGCTGTGTTCAACTGTATTTCTTTTGCCAGGATAATTTGCACGAACGTCTGCAATATGAAGGGCTGTGTTTTTGTCATAATCAACACCCATCAACAATACGCAGGCATCCAGTTCATAAAGCTTGCTGATTGGAGAACCGTCACCAAAAATGTTGGAAAGGTCATGAGTTTCTGTAAGATAAACAGCATTTTTACCGTTGGCTGCCACGCTGCGGGCTGGATGGTCGCTTCTTAAAGAGCCTGGCCATTTGCGGAACATTTCTGCCACAGCGCCCATGGTATTTGTTGGAGTGATGTCTTTGTTGTATGCAGGCCAGTTTTCACGGATTGTGTCCCACCACTCTTTTGGTTCTTCCCAATGAACTCCGGTTTCTGGATCAAGATTTTTCCAGCTCTGAGTTGGCATCATGATTGTACCGTCGGAACCAACTGTTTCAAGAAGTCCTTCGATAATGATCTGAGCTCCTCCACAAACAAATCCCATGCTGGAAAGAGAACAATGAACCATTACGGTCTGTCCGTTTTTTAAACCGATATCTGAAAGTGCCTTGAGCACATCTTTTTTAAGAACAAGCTTTTTTTCCATAAATAAATCACCCCTTGTATTTGAGCTTATGACTTATTTAATCAATTTATGAAAAAAAATGTAACAGGTTACGCATTTAACCTGCAAAAAAAATCAAATTTTTCTGGTACTTTTTCGTTCCACCAATTGAACTGGTATAGTGATGTTGATTCCTTCCTTTTCACCCTGTTTTAGCGCTTTAAGGAGATTCATTGCTTCCTTTGCTCTTAGGGATGGATCCTGTTTGATGGAAGAAAGTGTTGGTGTAACCTGCTGGCAGATTGGAAAATCATCAAAACCAAGGATGGAAATGTCTTCTGGAACATTTACTCCATTATCAAGAAGCATTTCCATCAACTCTACGGCATAATAATCAGAAACCGCAAACAAAGCAGTAAAGCTTTTTATGAATTCCAGTTGCTTGCCGTAAAATTCCATACGACTTTTTTTGTCCATAGGAATTATCAATAGTTCGGTCCCTTCTCCAAAGCTTTCCTTGAATCCGTCAATTCTTTCTTTATCCATGAAAATATTGTTGTCGGAAATGCATAAGGCTTTTTTATGGCCGTTTTTCTTAAAATATTCTCCGGCCAGTTTTCCGCCTTCCTTGTGGTTGATCTCAATGTTGCAGATTCTTCCAAGATTCTTCACAAATCCGTCGTAAACTACAAAAGGAACACGGATGCTGTCCCTTAAATTCTTGTAATCCTGTTCACAAAATCCGATAAGAACCAGGCCGTAAAGGTTCCACATGGAAGCAATTTTTGGCACAGATTCCACGTTGAATTCATCTACAACCTTTACCATCAGGAAAAGCCCTTCTTTTTCCACTTCCGCAGAAAGATGGTTCAAGCAGGAAGCCACAAAAGGATCTTCAAGAACGTGGCCTTCGTATTTTTTTGCGTTAAAGATGATCACTCCCACGATGGAAGCCTGGTTCTGGCCCATAAGGATTTTTGCAACTCCAGGCATGTAGTTTTCTTCTTCCAGGGCTTTCTGTACAAGACGGACAGTTTCATCGCTGATCTTTTTAGTCTTTCCATGAATTACATTTGAGACTGTGGCTGTGCTTACGCCGATTTTTTTTGCAATATCAACAATTCTGACCTGATCTTTGTACATTTAATAACCTTTTGACTATGCGATTTTTTCCAGTTTTTCACGGATATATTCACTTTTTTCTTTAAGTCCAATTTTCCCGATGCTGAAAATAATCATATTTGGTTTTGTTGGATCAAGCTTTACGGTTCCTGCTGATTCTGTAATAAGTTTGAGGACTTTGTTTACGTTAATGTCCGAAACCTTTGCGAATTCAACCATGACGCTGCCGCGAACTTCCTTGATCTTAGAAACATTAAGCTTTTTGCAAAGAATGCGGATTTCTGCCAGGGCAAGCAGACTTGAAACTTCGTCAGGGATTGGTCCAAAACGGTCCACCAGTTCTCCCACAACATAATCAAGTTCCCGGTTTTCCTGAACGGCTGCAATCTTCTTGTAGATTTCCATTTTTGTCTGAGGATTTGTAACATAAGTGTCCGGAATAAAGCCGGTATATTCCATTTCCATAAGAACTTCAGCCTGATCTTTATAATCTTCCTGAGAAAGAAGACGGTTTACGGCCTCGTTCAAGAGCTTTACGTAAAGATCGAAACCTACGCTGTAAACACTTCCTGACTGGTCTCGTCCCAAAAGGTTTCCTGCTCCACGGATTTCCATATCCTTCATGGCAATCTTAAAGCCGCTTCCAAGTTCAGTAAAATCACTGATAACCTGAAGACGTTTCATCGCAACTTCACTTAAAGATTTGTTTCCCGGGTACAAAAGATATGCGTAGGCCTTCTTGTCACTTCGACCTACTCGCCCTCTAAGCTGATAAAGCTGACTGATACCATACATGTCTGCACGGTCGATGATGATTGTGTTTACGTTAGGAATGTCGATACCGTTTTCAATGATTGTTGTGGCAACCAGAATGTGGAAGCCTCCCATCTTGAAGCGTCGGAAAATGTCGTCCAGCTCGTCACTGGTCATCTGACCGTGGGCAACTTCAATCATCATTTCAGGCATGAGTCTTTCCAGCTTAAGGCGGGTTTCGTTCAGTGTCTCAACTCTATTGTGAAGATAGAAAACCTGGCCGCCTCGTTCTATTTCTTTTCTGATAGCCTGAGCAACCTTGTCATCGGAATACGCGTCTACCACTGTTTCGATAGGTTTTCGGATTTGAGGCGGTGTTGTTAAAAGAGACATGTCCCTGATCTTCAAAAGACTCATGTGTAAAGTTCTAGGAATTGGAGTGGCAGACATTGCAAGACAGTCAATGTTGTTCTTCATTTCCTTAAGGCGTTCCTTATCCTTTACGCCAAAACGCTGCTCTTCATCAATGATCATAAGACCAAGGTTCTTATAGACAACGCTTTTCTGGATGATGGCGTGGGTTCCTACAAGAATGTCGATTTCACCGGCAGCAAGCTTTTCAAGAATCTTCTTGCGGTTTGCGGCACTAACAAATCTTGAAAGATGTTCAATCTTTACAGGGAAATTCTGGAATCGGTCCAGACAGTTTTCAAAATGCTGTTCTGCAAGAATGGTTGTTGGTGCCAGGAATGCTACCTGCTTACCACCCATTACAGCCTTGAAGGCAGCTCGCATGGCAATCTCAGTTTTTCCATAACCAACATCACCGCAGACAAGGCGGTCCATAGGTTCTGGCTTTTCCATATCAGCCTTGATCTCTTCTGTGACAGTAATCTGGTCAGGAGTATCTTCGTATGGGAAGGCAGCTTCAAAGGTTGTCTGCCATTCAGTTTCCTTTGGGAATGGAAATCCGTGGGCCGCTTTTCGTCGTGAATACAAAGCGATAAGCTTTTCAGCCAGGTCTTCCACAGCCTTGCGTACTTTGCTTTTACGGTTTTCCCAAGATTTGCTTCCGATTCGGTCCAAAGTCGGATTGTCGCCTTCGTTTCCGATGTAACGCTGAACAAGGTTTACCTGTTCAATTGGAACAAACACGAATTCTTCATCAGCGTATTCCAGCTTGATGTAGTCACGTTCGTTTCCCATAGCTTTTACGCGTTCAATTCCACGGAAAATACCGATGCCGTAATTTACGTGAACAACATAATCACCTGGATTAAGTTCAACGAAGGTATCAATAACCTGGCTTTTTGCCTTATGAAGAGATTTTGGAATATATTTTTTGCGCCCAAAGATTTCGTTTTCCTGGATTACACGGATCTTAAGGTCTGTAACAACAAAACCCTCAGAAATTGAGGATGCCAGAACCCTTACTGGATTAGAAAGCTGTTTGTCAGTAAAGTCCTTAAGGATTTCATTGATGCGAAGACTCTGGTTTTCATTATCAGCAAAGACTACAACAGTCCACTGGTCCTTTTGAAGGTTTGTAAGCTCGTCCTTGAAATAATTGAAGTTACCAAAATAGCTCTGGGCAGGTTCGCTGTTTATGCGAAGGATCTTGTTTTCTTCCTGATCCTTTTCCATTTCTTCTGTAACAACAGTTCTGAAATAGATGCCCTTTTCAACCTTTGACAAAAGTTCTTCCAGCTGAAAAGTAACCTTGTCTGGAGTAAACACAGGAAGCTCCTGGCGTGATTTTCTATAAAGGTTTGTAAGTTCTCGGAAAGTGCTTTCCTGGGCATTTACAAGTCGGTCGTAGTCAAAGAAAAAGATGGAGCTGTCATTGTCCATGTAGTCTAAAAGGCTGTAGGCTTTATCCCACAACATTGGGTAGAAAAGCTCCTCCCCCTGAGCCTGACCGGTAGCTTCCAGCATGCCCAAAAGATTGTCCCTGAAGGCTACCGCCTGTTCTGTAAGAGGAAGATTCATGCTTTCAGGATCATCGTTTCCAAGACTCTTTGCGTCGTAGTCTTCAAAGATGTTCTTTAATTTACCCAAAAGCTCATCATTCCAGACAACTTCCTTCATCGGATAGATCAGAATCTGTTCAATTTTATTGATGGAAGTCTGGTCTTCCGGATTGAAGGTCTTTATAGATTCAACCTGGTCAAAGTCAAAAACGATACGGGTTGCGTATTCTTCTTCTGGAAGATAAATGTCCAGAACTTCCCCTCTAAGGCTGAATTCACCAGGAACGCTTACTCTTGGAACTCTTGTGTAACCAATAGAAATCAATTTTTCCGCAACTTTAACAGTATCTATTGTCTGTCCCTGAGAAATAGTAAAAATCAGGGAACGGATATACTCCGGGGCTGGAACTGGAGTCTGGAATACTCTAAGTGGCACAATAAAAATTCTTGGCTCAAACTTGAAGGCTTTAGCCAGATTAAAGGTTCTGGAAGCCATTTTTGCAATAGCGCCTGAACGCTGACCGAAAATTCTTGAGCCACATGGATTTTGTCTGTAGGCCAATGTTCCCCAGTTAGGTATGACAGTCACCCTGGCTTCTTCAAATACGCTTTCCAGATCGTTTTTAAGGTTGAATGCTTCCCTTTCTCCAGGAACAACAATCATAAGATCAGAAGAACCTGTAGAGATGCGGCCAGAATTTCCGCTTAAAGTCTGAGAAGAATAGCCGGAAGTTTTGTACTGAAGCTCCTGCAAAAGGCGTTTTTTGTTTGAATCAAAGTATGATGAGATAAAGAAACTGTGGAGGGCCCCCTGTAGCCCTGTTACATTAACGGGAAATTTGGTTTCCGGACTGAAAATTGTCTTGAAAACCTCGGAAAAGTCTTCCCATCTGTCTAGTTTACTTTGTATTAAATTTGATAATAATGTATTCATAAAAAATGCCGATAATTTAAATAGGTTATTTTAAATATAATCTAGGAGCCTTACATTGAAGAAACTTGTAAAAATTATATCGATTTTAACATTTTTAGGACAGTCAATCCTTTTTGCCCAGACAATTGATGCAGCTAAGTTCAAGGATACTTCTGTTTCAATCAAGTATTATGACAGAACAATGTATTATCCTGGAAATGCAGATACAAATCCTGTTTTTGTTCATATTTCTATCAAGAACAATTCCACAGAAACAATGCGTTTTAAGCTTGCTGATGACCGTATGTTCAGCTGTGATTTCAGCGCCTATACAATCAAGAACACACAGCTTGCTCAGACAGAAAACCTTATTCGCAAACGCACTACAAACCAGACTGTTTACTTCCGCGAAATCAGCCTTGAAACTGGTGAAGAATACTCTTTTGTAGAAAACCTTAAGGATTACGTTGAAATCAAAGATCCTTCGGTTTATTACATTGAATTGAACTTCTATCCTGAACTCTATAAAGCAAAATATCTTAACCTTACTTCAAACCGTCTTACACTGGAGGTTAGACCATCTCCTTCTGTAGCTTCATCTTCAGTTCTTCCAGTTAAGAACAAGACTGCAGAACTTCTTAAGCCAGAAGAAATCTCTCCTGACAAGGTTGTTGAACAGACAATCATCGCCCGCCAGAAGTCTTTGTGGGATCAGTACTTCCTTTATCTTGATGTTGAAGCAATGCTCAAGAGAAATCAGTCATCAAAGCGCAAGTATGCAGCTTCTTCAGCTGATGAAAGAGCTCGTATGCTTAAGAACTATAAGACTGATTTGATGCAGTCTAGAATTGATAACGATATTGTTGCTGTTCCAGAAAAGTTCGACATTGAAAGAACTGTTTACACTAAAACAGAAGGAACTGTAACTGTAACAGAATGGTTCAAATATCCAAACTACTACGAAAAGAAAAGCTACGTATACAAAGTTCGCCAGCGCGAAGGTATCTGGCAGATCTACGATTACACTGTAACAAACTTAGGAACTGAGTAATGAAAGTTTTATTGATTTCTGATAATCAGAGCGATTTAGATAAAATTGATAAGTTCCTCAAAGAAAACGGTTATGACACAATCATTTACCATTGGCTTTTGAAAGCCCTTGATAACATTGAAGAAATCAGTCCTGATGTTACTGTCGTAAGCGCTTACGATTACCCACGCCATTGGAAGACTTTGGTTCAGTTTCAGAACAGTGGAATTGGTCGCAACAAGTCTTCTGTAATTCTTTACGTTCCAAAGGATTTTTCTGAAGATGAAAAGAAAAAGGCTGAAGTTCTAGGAGTAAAAGGTTTTTTTGATTCCTGTGATGAACGAGGTTTGAATAATCTTCTGGAAATGCTTTTCGTTAAAAGTGATTCTTCTTCCCTTTCATTTGAAAACACTATGTATGACAAGGAAGTTGAAGAACCTGTGGAACAGCCGGTTGATGATGAAGAAGATTTTGTAGTGCCAACCGTTGCCGACATCATGGCGAAGGATGAGCCTATTGAAACAAAAATCCCTGGTGCAGAAGCCTTTGAAGTTCTTAAGAAGAAGAAAGGCTCTTTGCTGGCTCGAATGCAGGAACTGAACAATGCTTAGTCAGAATAAAAAGGCAAAGTTTTTCTGCGAAAACTGTGGTTCAGAGGTTCCGGAAAACGCAAAGCTATGTAAAAAATGTGGTAAATTCTTCATTTCTGTTCGCTGTCCTAACTGCGGTAAATCTGGAACATCAAAAGAATTCAAGAAAGGTTGCCCTGGATGTGGATATGCTATGGGAAAACCTGGTTTTGCAGGAGCTTCAACTCTTGATAAAGCCGCAGCTTTGAATGCATTGCTTTCCGGGGCCAGCGCTAGTGCTCGCAGGAATGCTGGAAGTCATAAAAATGATCATTCACTTCCTGTATGGATTTATGCCTTCACATTTGCGTTGCTGGTTGGTGTGATGGTTGGTGTTTATAGCTGTATCAAAAGTCCCTTATATTGACCGTAAGAGCTAATTTTGATATTATTTATTTACTTGCCCGGTTGGCGAAATTGGTAGACGCGCCTGGTTCAGGTCCAGGTGGAGCAATCCTTGCGAGTTCAAATCTCGTGCCGGGTATAAAGCTTTCAGTTTTCTGAAAGCTTTTTTTATTTTTAGGCTCATGAGCCTGTGAAAAATGTGAAGCGAAGCGGAACATTTTTCACAATAAACCACCTGCTATGCGGGTGGTGGGCAATTGCTTATAGCAAAAAAGCTTTCCTCGAAGGTGTACAATAAGATTGT
>JAZLGB010000015.1:0-27612 GCA_045616085.1 Treponema sp. | reverse complement strand
TTCCTGTTTTTCCTCCTGACGTTGACATCTCAAAACTTGCAGAAAAGGCAATTAAATCTCAATCATCTAATTGACATTTCATAGCAGGTCTTAAGAGTATCATTTTTTGTCAGCCATTTACACAAAAATCTTTACAGGGTCACCCTCAATTTTTGGAGGGTCGTCAACCTTAACTGATAAGGTGTTTTTTTTAATACAACTCTAATACAAGAATCCAAATAACCATAAAGGAATTTTAGACCCCATTCCTGTTTCAATTCCATCTGCAGCAACAAAAGCATTTTCCAGAATTTTTATTTGTTCTCCCGTTTTGCTTTTCCCACCACATTCAATTCATTCAATTATTTTATGAGGAAATTCTAAAAACCTATTTGTTTTCGTCAGTATCTGTTGTTTCAGCCGCAGCTTCTGCAGGTTCTCCTGCGTAAGCCTTTTTCATAAGGATTGGAACAACCATAGACGAAACGATGATCAGAAGAATAACCGGTGCAAAATATTTTGAATCAACAATGCCAACGCTAAGACCTTTCTGGGCAACGATAAGGGCAACTTCACCGCGAACCATCATTCCAAGACCAACCTTGTATGAATCCTTCCAGCCAAATCCCATCAGTTTTGAAACGCCGCTGCATCCGATGATCTTTGAAATACATCCTACGATTACGAAGGCGATGCTGAACCACAGAAGGCTCATGTTCATGCCGCTAAGATCTGTTTTAAGACCGATTGACGCAAAGAATACTGGGCTGAAGATCATGTATGAGTTGATGTCCACTTTGCGTTCCATGTAAGGAGCATCCAGAAGAGAGCAGAAAACAACGCCTGCAATGTATGCACCAGTGATGTCTGCGATATCAAAGAATTTTTCAGCAGCCCAGGCAAACATAAAGGCACATCCAAGTCCATAAATTGGAATACGGCGTGAATGGGGATGGCGCTTATCGTACCAGCGGGCAAGTCGGAAAAGAATAAGACCGGCAGCAATTGCGCAGATAAAGAAAAGAACAGTCTTGATCATGATTGTTCCGATTCCGCCTGTTCCAGTTCCGATACCAAGAACAACTGTAAGGGCGATGATGCCGATTACGTCGTCAATAATTGCGGCGCTTACGATTGTCTGACCCAGGTCAGATTTGAGCTTTCCTAATTCTTTAAGGGTAGCTACTGAAATACTTACGGAAGTTGCTGTAAGAATTGTTCCGATGAACATTGCCTTGTAGAACTGAGGTGTTCCAAAACCGTCAAATCCCCAGAAGCACAAAGCCATGATTGTTCCCATGATAAGAGGAACCATAACGCCGCAAAAGGCGATAACTGTTGATTTAAGGCCAGATTTTACCAGTGACTTAAGGTTTGTTCCAAGACCTGCACCGAACATAATCATGATTACGCCGATTTCCGCAGTAAATGTGATGAAGCGGTCTGTTTCTCCAAGAATAGAACCAACTGGATTAGAACCAAAGTTCTTGAACCAGGGAAGAAAACGCAGCAAAAGGCCGGCCACGATCATTCCTGCAACCTGTGGCAGACCGACCTTTTTTGCAAGGGTGGCAAGATATTTTGCCGCTACTACGATGATTCCCATGGAAATAAGAATCTGAAGGACAATTTCACTGTTAGAAACCTGTTCCATAATTTGTTTCCTTATTAAATATATATTTTTAGTAATTATAATGATTTGAAAAAGTTTGTGTAAAGTTCAATTCAGTCTTATAATTTCTGAATATATGAATGAAGAACAGCGTAAAAGTTCATTCGATGAACTGGTTGCAGGAATCAGTTCAGATGAGCGTAAATTTCTACTTGCAAAAATCAATCAGAACAGGGATCAGGCTCTTCCTATTCTTCAGCCTTTGCGTGAAGAGGTTGATGAATTTACCCTGGACATAAAGCTTCGTTCAGAATCACTTTTCTACAAGTTTGTGCTGTGGATCAGATCCCTTATTTCCCATAAGCAGAAGATTGACCTGTATAATCAGGATCTTGTTGGTTCAATTGCACGTAAGATCAATAAGAATCATCCTGGCATCGTTGACCAGAACAACGGTCTTTTGCAGTCTCTGTTTTATGACAAGCTTAAGGAGCTTAAGGCCAGCGCTGATTTCTTCAAGCCATATTTTCAGGTTATGGCAGACAATCCTGGGAAGTTTTACGTATTCATGAGTGCATTCATTGCTCCGGAAATTACTGCATCTATCACAAAGGATGCTGATCCATATTCTGTTCCTTTTGACAGGGAAGCAACGGTTGAACTCAGGGCTTCGTTGCTTAAAAGACTGGATTCCATCCTTAAGGAAATACCTTCTGGAAGTAAGGCCAAGCTTTATGCTGCGGTTAAGTCAATTCTGTGGCTGAAAAGGTTTTCCGAACTTTCATACATGCATTTTCTGGCTCAGTTTACAGCCATCATCTCTGAAAATTATACCTGTCCGTATACAAACGCCCAGACAGATTTTCCTGCTTTGGCCAGTGTTCTGTGTGAAGCGAAGCCTATTCCAAATGATGCTCTTGAAGCCTTGTTCCTTTATCCTCAGCGAAAGGGTGGGGCTCAGGTAGAGCTGGATGGTGACACTGAAAAATCAATGCGGGAATTCCTTTCCAAGTCCGCATCCAGCATTTCCATGATTCAGATGTTTATTTCCACAGTACCAATGGCTCAGCTGGGAAAAGTAATCTTCGCAGATTATGACTGGCAGGTTGATGAATTTGGCGGTGGTGAGGACTGGTTCCTTAAGTTCAAGGAAGAATGGAAGGTCGTTTTTGATGAGCGTTGGGAAGGCTGGCTTAGAGACCGCAAAAAGGCTCAGCTGGTTGTTCGGCTTAATGAAAAGTTTGACGTGGAAAAATTCCCTGAACTTCCATACAGACCTTGGGCAAAGCTTTGGGGTGGCCTTACATTCCGTTGTGAGCTTACTGGTGGTTTTATGTTCTGGTTTGCTGCCAACAAATATGATGAACTTATATCTGTGTTAAACATTCTGGTTCTGGAAGGTGTTTTTAACAACAATGAAAACCGAGCAGAGCTTTCTGAAGCCTTGAATAAATTTGCGGATGTTAATCATTCCGTTCTCATGTTCGGAGAATCTCTTTCGGAGGGCGGTTCTGTGGGCAGCGTTTTTGCTAAGCTGATTTCAGAGCATTCCAGAACCCTTAAAGGACAGAATCTTGCTGAATCTGTCATTCTGAACGGGGAAACTTCCATCAGAAACTGGGAGTCTGTTTTCTGCGACGCCTGTCGTGTGATTGAATGTATTCTTTCGGGAATCCTCGATGAAGAAAAGAAGGACAAAAATTACGAGTCTCTTCAGAATCTTACTACAATCCGTGGTCACGAAAACCGGGAATTCAGAGACAAGCTTGATAAGGCCCGGGAAGAATTGAACGAATGCAGAAACATTCTTGCTGAAATTGAACCTCTTGACCTTCCACGGTCGGATAAGAAGAATTCTGGGCGATGAAACTGATTGATTTTTCCGGATGTTCAGATAAAAAGTTTGTAACTGCTGATTTTTATAAAGACGGTAAGCCTGTACCTGGTGCCTGCTGGGGCATGACTCTTCTGGCTGCAGGATCAATGCGTTTTAGATGGGCGGAACAGAATCCTCATAGGGACGAAATGCTTTCCCAGATTGGTGGTTGCAGACAGGTGGTGCCTGTTCAGCTGGACCACACGAAAATCGTATATGAAGTCAACTCAAAAAAAGATACTCTTGAAAAAATAGGTGACGGGCTGATCACAAGAAATCCGTCCCTTATGCCGGTTGTTACTGTTGCGGACTGCATGCCTCTGTTTCTTTTTGACCAGGAAACCGGATTCTTCGGTGTAGTTCACTCCGGCTGGAAAGGAACCGGCATTGTAGCAGAAGCCATTTCCCTTGCGGAAAAATCTTACGGGGCAGACAGAAAGAATATCTGTGTTGCCGTTGGTCCACACATCCATGACTGCTGCTATGTGGTAAATAAAGAAAGAGCGGATTATTTTGCAGAAAACTTCACTGCTGAGTGTGTAGTTCCTGTAGCGGACGGAGAAGTGCTTTGCCGTGGTGCTGCCTCAAACTGGAATAACGGTAGCGGGCCCTTGTTCAGACTTTCTCTTAAAAAGGCAAATCTTGCTGTCCTGGAAAAGGCCGGAATCAGGGATGAAAACATTGTGATTTCCCAAAACTGTACTTGCTGCAATTCAATTTTTGGTTCTAACCGCCGTGAAACTTCTATGGGGGAAACTTTTACCGTTCAAGCAGCATTTACTCTCCGTAATATGTAAAACAGTAATTTACATTTTATATCCCGTAGTTTATTATTGAATTCTATGAAAAGAAGCAGTGGTATTTTGATGCACCCGACATCATTTGCGGGTACACCTGGTATAGGTACGCTTGGTAAAGCTGCGTACGAATTTGTTGATTGGCTCGAATCTGCACACCAGACATTGTGGCAGATCCTTCCTATTGGTCCTACAGGATACGGTGATTCACC
This sequence comes from Treponema sp., assembly GCA_045616085.1. Taxonomy (GTDB): domain Bacteria; phylum Spirochaetota; class Spirochaetia; order Treponematales; family Treponemataceae; genus Treponema_D. The sequence goes on along the minus strand of JAZLGB010000015.1, from coordinate 23,136 downwards.
TTACGCATCCTTCTCTACACATGCCGGTAACCCATTGATGATCGACCTTGATCGTCTTGTTGAAAAGGGTTGGGCAGACAAGAACGATGTTGTTCCAGCAGACTACATCAAGTCTGAAGGTCCAGTTGAATACGGTTCAGTAGTATGGTGGAAAATGCCTGTATTGTTCAAATGTGCAGCATACTTCCAGAAGAACTGTAATCAGAATGACCGCGTAGCTTACGAAGCATTCAAGAATGACAATGCTGAATGGCTTGATAACTATGCAAACTTTACAAGCATCAAGCAGTTCTATGATGCAGAAGCAGAAAAGCAGGGAATCAGCGGTTCTGCTCAGATGTGGAACGCATTCTGGCCAAAAGATCTTGCTACCTGTAATCCAACTGCAGTTTCAAAATGGAACGCAGAACATACAGAAAATATTGAACAGATCAAGACTATCCAGTTCTTCTTTGCAGAACAGTGGTTCAGCGTAAAAGAATACGCTAACAAGAAGGGGATTTCTTTGATCGGTGATATCCCAATCTTCGTTGCTGCAGACTCAGCAGACGTTTGGGCAAACCAGAAATTCTTCCAGCTGGACAAGAAAGGCATTCCTCTTAAGGTTGCCGGAGTTCCACCTGATTACTTCTCTGCAACAGGTCAGCTTTGGGGTAACCCACTTTATGACTGGGCTGCAATGAAAAAAGACAACTATTCCTGGTGGGTTAAACGCACAAAGCGTATGACTCAGCTTGTAGACGTAGTTCGTATCGATCACTTCCGTGGATTTGAAGCTTACTGGTCAATTCCTTACGGTGATCCAACAGCTGTAAACGGTGAATGGGTTCCAGGTCCAAACATTGATTTGTTCAACGCAATCAAGAATGCTCTTGGTTCACTTCCAATCATCGCAGAAGACCTTGGTGTAATCACTGACGGTGTTCGCAAGCTTCGCGACGATGCAGGCTTCCCTGGAATGAAAGTCCTTCAGTTCGCTTTTGATCCAAATGAAGCTGGCAGCCAGGGAATGGTAAACGCATTCCTTCCACACATGTACCCACAGACATCTGTTGTTTACACAGGTACACATGATAACGACACAATGCAGGGCTGGTTGGACAGCGCTTCTGATGCTGCCATTAAGATTGCTGCAGAATACGCTTTTGGCCGCAAGGTCAGCGAATCAGAAGCCCGCGACCTTTCTAACAAGGGTGAACTTTGTCGTGCTTTGGTACGTTGTGCAATCGCTTCTACTGCTGATTACGCAGTTATCCCAATGCAGGATGTTCTTGGTCTTGGTGCAGAAGCTCGTATGAACACTCCAAATACAACAGGTTCTAACTGGGCTTGGCGTATTGCTCCGGGTTCCCTCAAGAAGGAAGATGCAGAATTCCTCGCATTTGTTTCTGACTTGTACGGACGCAACATTAAAAAATAAACTGTTCCCGTGAACAGCTTATTTGAACCGGTACTTACTGAAAGTACCGGTTTTTTTATGTTCAGTGGTATATAACAAAATGTTAAATTTTTATTGTTTGGAGATTTTGGAAATAGGGTTTAGAATTGAAATATTAATAATGTTATCTATTTCTACGGAGGAAAAAATGAAAAAGATAATGACATCAGTTGCTGCAGTGGCTTTGGTTGCTGCCGCATTTACAGGCTGTCAGAAAAAGAGTGGTTCTTCAGCTTCAGGTAATGTAAAGCTTGAAATGTACTACTACAAGCAGGAAAACCAGGATGGTCTTAAGAGAGTTGTAAAGGCTTTCGAACAGAAGAATCCTGGCGTTACAATCGACATGTTGATCATTCCAAACGATGCTGACTCTGCTATGTCTGCACGTGCTGCACAGGGTGACCTTCCTGATATTCTTCAGATGCAGGCTTACTCACGTATTAAAGAATACGCATCAAAAGGTTTCTTGCTTGATCTTTCAAATGAAGAAGCAATGAACAATGTTCTTCCAAGTTCACTTTCTGCTGTATCTTGGAACGGAAAACAGTACGCAGTTCCAATGGATTACGCTGGTATTGGTGTAATTTACAACAAAGATATCTTTGATAAGCTCGGACTTAAAGCTCCAACAACATACCGTGAAATGGAAGCTGTTTGTCGTACACTTAAGGCAAACAACATTGTTCCATTCGCTGGTCTTCTTAAGGAAAACTGGTCTGTAGGTCACTTCATCACATTGGCTCATACAGCTCTTCTTAAGGAAAAGGGAATTGATGCAGAAAAGTTCGTAAGCGATATGAACGCTGGTAAGACTTCTTACGGTGCTATCGATACAGCAAAACTTTTCTCTGTTATTGATTTCTACAACAGCAACCTTAATCCAAACGCTTCAGAAATGGGCGGTGGTGAACAGCAGCAGTCTTTCGCTAAGGGCGAAGCAGCTATGATGGTTCAGGGTCTCTGGGCTTACGTTGACGCTATGAAGCTCAATCCAAACCTTAACGCAGGTTTCATCCCATTCCCTGTATACAACGATGCTAAGATGAACACATTCTACGCTGACGTAGACTCAACATTTGGTGTTTCTTCACAGTCTTCTGCAGAAAAGCAGGAAGTTGCTAAGAAGTTCTTGAACTGGCTTACTTCAGCTGAAGGTCAGAAGCTCTGGATGGACGAATACAAACTCATCCCACCATTCAAGGGTGTTGATGTAACTGCATTTGGTGGTCCTTATGTTGATCTTATGGCTTCTGTAGAAGCAAAGGGTTCTTCTCCATGGGCATTCTCACAGTACCCAACAGATGTATTTGAAGATGCATGTAAGAACGGTGCTCAGCAGTACATGATGCACAAAAAGGCAGCTAAAGATGTTATCGATGGAATCGATGTACAGTGGGCTGCATCTGTAAACAAATAACAGATAATTTACAGGTCCGTAGCAGGATTGTTACGGACCTTTTTTTCTATAAGAAACGTTTATTTAAAAATACATAAGTAAAAAAAGGGGAATCAGCTTTTATGGTTGAAGCTAAATCGAAGAAAGTCTTTTATTTTACGGCTTTCATTATTCCATGTTTAGTTCTTTATTTGATTTTCTTTATTACTCCGTTCTTTAGAGGAATTGGAATTTCATTTACAAACTGGGATGGTCTTACTCCTAAAACTCCAATCATTCTTGATAAAAATGAATTCGAATCAAGAATCCTTTTCAGCAGTAAATTGAGCAAAGAAGATCGCAATTATCTTCAGTCAATCTATACTTATGATTCAACTGATAATTGTTATAAGCGCAAGAGTATTGGTGGAAAAACTCGTAACAAGCTTGAAAGAATCGTAAGAAAAACCGGATATCAGCCGGAACGAAATAAGTTTGTTGGCCTTGAAAACTACAAGAAGATTTTTAAAGGTCAGGTTAGTTCAAACTTCTATCCACATGTTTCTAAAATCGAAAAATTCACAAAATCTTCGGATTTGCCAAAATATATTTCAAAGAGAGATTTTGAATCACAGGTTCTTAAGGGTGCAGAAAAGAAGGGCGATAAAGAAGTTCTTCTTAATGGCTATAAGCTGGAGTCTGCACAGGAACGTTATGTTCTTAATGATGATTATGATGAATTCCTTGCCACAGATTATTTCTGGAATATGTCAGAAGTAATTGAAGAAAAGACAATTTCAGAATCTGCAGTTGATGAAGTAATTCGTGAACTTAAGGCTCAGGCTCTTGATCAGAACGCTTATGCCATTCACAAGGTAATTCATGCTTTTTCTGCAGACAATAACCTTTCTGAAGAAACTCATGATGAACTTATCGGAGTATCTAACCGCATGCTGGTAATCGGTCGTCTTAAGCTTGCTCTTTCTCGCAGCTGGATCGTAAGCCAGAAGAACATGGGTGTAATCGGATTTACAATTTTCTTTGCGGTTTTCTCTGTAATCGGTATCAACGTGCTTGCCTTTGGTCTTGCCCTTGGCCTTGATACAGGAATCCGTGGACAGAAGGTTCTTCGTACAATCTTCTTCCTTCCTAACGTTCTTTCTATGATCATCGTTGCTTTGATCTGGTCTATGCTTTTCGTTCAGCTTTTGCCTGCAATTACTGGGGTAGAAAAGTGGATTTCGGATTCTGCAAAGACTCCTTGGCTTCTGGTTCTTGTTGCTGTATGGCAGGGTTGTGGTTACTACATGATCGTTTATCTTGCTGGTTTGCAGAACATTCCAACAGAAATCATTGAAGCTGCAAAAATTGATGGTGCTACAGGTTGGCAGCGTTTCCGTTACATCACATTGCCAATGATGATTCCTTCTCTGACAATCTCATTGTTCCTTACAATTGCTAACGCTCTTAAGAGCTTTGACCTTATCTACGCTATGATCGGGCAGACAGGTTATGCGACTGGTACTGTTCCATTTGTAATGGATATTTACTTTGATGCCTTCTCTCTTAAGCAGGCAGGTCTTGCAACAGCAAAGGCTATGGTATTGTTCTTTGCAATTGTTGTAATCACAGGTATTCAGTTGTTCACAATGAAACGAAAGGAGCTTGAAGCATGATCGGTGAAATTATTTCTAGAATTTCTGCACGTCACAAGAGAATGCGTGCATCTGAAGTTGCTCTTACAACAATAATGATTATTTTTGCGGTATTCTTCATCTATCCGCTGTTGTTCGTTGTAATCAACTCGTTCAGACCAAACCAGGGTATCATCGTAAACCCAACAGGTCTTATTAACTCTGTTGTTCCAAACGATTTTAATAAAATCCATGAATTCCAGAAGTATTCGTTCCATCTGTTCGACAACTACGTTCAGGCATGGACTCAGATGCAGTTTCCAAAGGTATTCCTTTACACATTGCTTGTAACTGTTCTTGGAACAGGAGGGATCATCCTTACATCTGCCATGTGTGCTTATGCTTTGGCTCGTTCAAAGACTAAGATTTCTGGTATTCTGTACGCTTTCTTTGCCTTCAGTCTGGTAATTCCATTCCAGATCATCATGGTACCGATCGGGGTACTTGCTGCCGACTTGCACTTGATGAGCGTTCCTGGATTGATTCCAATGTACTGGGGACTTGGTTGTCCAACAGCCATCTTCATGTTCCACGGTTTCGTAAAATCGGTACCACTTGAACTAGAAGAATCAGCAAGCATCGACGGTGCGGAAAAGTTCTACATCTTCTTTAAGATCGTTTTCCCACTTCTTAAGACAATCATCGCTACTGTAGCCGTAATCGACGCCTTGTGGATCTGGAACGACTTCCTCTTGCCACTCATCGTAGCCAAGCAGGGAACAATCCAGCTCGCCCAGATGCGCTTCAACGGCCAGTTCATGAAAGAATACGGCCCAATGTGTGCCTCTTTGACAATCTCCTCAATCCCAATCATCGCATTCTATTTGGGCTTGCAGAAGTACATCATCAAAGGAATTGCAGCAGGCGCTGTTAAAGGTTGAGAACCGGTTTTGAAGCGAGCAGTGGCGCAGCTTCAAAACCTTTTGATTCAATCGAGGAAAATCGTTCAGATTTTCCTCCAAATTCACTGCTGTCTGTTCCCTCGTGGAGCTGGCGCAGCCTTGAAGACTTTTTGATTTAATAGGAAAAGGTCGTTCAGACCTTTTTCCATATTACAAGTTCAGACTTCCTTCCGAATTCCTTTCATATCAACCGCAGATAAACGCAGATAAGAAATGATTATCCGCGTTTATCTGCGTGAATCTGCGGTTTTATTTTTCCCATCATTTCATTACACTATCTCCCATGAACATTCTTCTTCAGTTGTATTTTATCTTCTTTAAAATCGGGCTTTTTACATTTGGTGGCGGAATTGCCATGATGCCTATGATGGAAGCGGAGCTTGTAAACGGTAAAAAATGGATTACCAGCGAAGAACTTCTGGATTATTTTGCAGTAGGACAGTCTACTCCTGGAATTATCGCTGTAAATGTTGCAACTTTTGTAGGATATAAAAAATCAAAGATTCTTGGTGGAATTGTTGCCACTTTGGGCGTAATCACACCATCAATAATTATCATTTGTTTGTTGGCTGGATTGATCAGTTCTGTGGACGAATATCCAATGGTTCAGAAAGCTTTGAACGGAATCAACGTGGCAGTTTGTGCCCTGATGACAGATGTAGTTCTTAATTTTGCAAAAAAGACTGCAAAGGGAATTGTAAGCGTTGTTTTGATGGCGGCTTCTTTTTCTGCGGTTTATTTCTTCAATGTTCCAACATATCTGGTGATTCTTTCTGCTGCGTTCCTTGCAACAGTTGTATTTTTTGTTAAGAAGGGAAGAAACTAGTCATGGCAGAAATCAGTCTTGTAAAATTATTTTTCACTTTCTTTTATATTGGTCTTTTTACAATCGGTGGCGGTCGCGTTGCCATCACTTTGATGCAGCAGACAATTGTTGACGCTGGGCTTTTGACTCCAGAACAGTTTTACAACATGCTGGCAATTTCTGAATCAACTCCTGGTCCAATCGGCGTAAACATGGCTACCTTTTTGGGCTATAAGTTCTATGGGATTCCTGGAGCATTGATTACTTCTTTTGGAGAAGTTCTGCCTTCTTTGATCTGTATTCTGATCATTGCCCGATTTGTCATCGCTTTCAGGGAAAATGTTTTTGTAAAAAATCTTTTTTCTTTCTTAAGTCCTGCGGCCACTGGTCTGATATTTGTTGTTACAGTTCAGATGATTTTGCTTATTCTTTGCAACATTCCAGGCAGCTGGAAGGATTTTACATTGATTGAAACCTGGCAGAATCTGTTCAACTGGAAATGTCTTGCCTTCTATGTTCCTCTTTTGTGGGCAAGACGACAGAAAAAGCTTCATCCTATTCTGATGGTAGTAATGGGGGCTGTGTTTGGCATTGTGTTCATGTAATCATTCTTTTATGGATTTTGGATTTTCCATGTTATAATAGAAGACATGAGTGAACATATTAATGCGCCAAAAGGTGCTGTTGCAGACAAGGTTCTTCTTCCAGGAGATCCTTTAAGAGCAAAGTTTATTGCTGAAAATTTTCTTGAAGATGCTGTGTGCTACAATGAAGTTCGTGGCATGCTTGGTTATACAGGTACTTATAAAGGCGTAAAAGTTTCGGTTCAGGGAACTGGAATGGGTATGCCTTCAATTGGAATCTATGCCCATGAGCTTTTTGATTTCTACGGAGTTCAGAAAGCTATCAGAATCGGGACTATCGGATCAATTCAGGAAGACGTTAAGGTTCGTGACACAATCATTGCCAATGTTTCATGTTCTGATTCATATATGTTGAACCAGCGTTTTGGAGGACTCCATTATGCTCCTTCTGCGGACTTTGATCTTCTTTATACAGCTTTCAATAAATCAAAGGAACTTGGAATCAAGGCTGTGGTAGGTCCTGTTGTTTCTCAGGATCGTTTTTACGGTAAGAGCGAAGATGTTGAACTCTGGAAGAAATACGGAATTCTTGGGCTGGAAATGGAGTCAGCTGAACTTTTCACACTTGCAGCTGAATTCAAAAGAAAGGCCCTTGCCATGTTTACAGTAAGCAATCACTTGATCACAGGCGAATCTACTACACCGGAAGAACGTCAGCTTACATTTAAAGACATGATGGTACTTGCACTAGAAACTATTATTGTGGAATAATCTGTAAATAGTTATAAAAGTACTTTCAATGGGGAAAGAGGAAAATATGAAACCATCACTTTTAGTTTTAGCAGCAGGAATGGGAAGCCGTTATGGTGGAGTTAAGCAGATTGACGCTGTAGGTAAAAACGGCGAATGTCTTTTGGATTTTGCTGCTTACGATGCCCGTAAAGCTGGATTTGGTAAAGTTGTATATATCATCCGAAAAGATATTGAAAAAGATTTCCGGGAACGTTTGTTTGACCGCGTTGCTCGCAACATGGATGCAGAATATGTTTTCCAGTCACACGAAAGCCTTTTGACACCAGAACAGATCAAGCTTTCTGAAGCTCGCACCAAACCTTGGGGAACTGCACATGCTGTTCTTTGCGCAGAAAAGGCAATTCACGAACCATTTGCAGTTATCAACTCTGACGACTATTACGGCCGCATGGCTTTTGAAACTTTGGGAAAGCATCTTTCTTCTATAAATAATGATTCAACTGAACACGCAATGGTTGGCTATGTTCTTGAAAAGACAATGAGCCGCAACGGTTCGGTTAGCCGTGGTGTTTGTACTGTAAAGGACGGTCAGCTTGAATCAATCGTAGAAAACCTTAAGATCTACTTTGAAGGCGACAAGGTTATTTCTGATCTTGGCGACAAGAAAGTTCAGATGACAGGTAAAGAAACTGTAAGCATGAATCTTTTTGGTTTCAGTCCAAAGTCTTTCGAAGACTTTAACCTTTACTGGGAAAACTTCATCAAGAATAATGTTACTGCAGAAAAGACAGAAGCTTTGCTTCCTGTTGTTGCCAGCGACATCATTCACGCCGGAAAGGGCACAATGAAGGTTTACACTTCAGAAGAAAGCTGGTTCGGTATGACTTATCCAGAAGATCGCGAAGTTGTAAAAGCAGAAATCGCTAAAAAAATCGCTGACGGTTACTATCCAGAAGTTTTGTGGGAAAAATAATCCTTGGAAGTTCTTAGCTGGTCAGATTTAATCAATAGCAACAAGACTTTTTTTGAAGAAGGCTCGGCCCTTACAGTAGGTTCATTTGATGGACCTCACAAGGGACACGAGTCTCTTTTTGTTTCAGTTCTGAAGGAAGCGGCGATTGGGGGATATGTTCCAGGCATTGTGACTTTTACGCAGGCTCTTCCCGGGTTCAAGCATCCTGAAGATTATGCAGGGGACATTGCCACTTTGGATCAGCGTCTTTCTGAATATGAGAGAAGGGGCTTTAAGTTTGCTCTTGTGATTGATTTTGACAAAGCCTTTAGCCAGATTGAAGGCGAAAAATTTTTCAAGATTTTAATGGAAAAACTGAACCTTAAGTGCATTGTGGAAGGGGTGGATTTTCGCTGCGGCCACATGGGTGCATTCAATATGGAACGGATTACAGCTTTTGCCCTGGAAAATGGCATTCAGTCGGTTTTCTTGAATCTTGTTCAGACGGAAGGTGAAAGAGTTTCTTCTTCTATTATACGCAGGCTTGTTCAGAAAGGGGATTTTGCTAAGGCGAATGAACTTTTGGAACGGAATTTTGAATTGATAGTAATTAATAATGAACAATTGATAATTGATAATGGCTGCAAAAATGTTGAAATCTCTAGGAATGGTTTTGGGCAGGTTATGCCGGTTGCAGGAGATTTTGAGGTTTTGATTAATGGGGAGTTTGAAGGTAGGGCTGAGTTTTTTGATGATTCGGTCAGGGTATCTTGTCATAATATTCCTTGTAAGATAAAAACTATTACTTTTGTTGAGTAAAAGATTTCCAACTTGATTAAATTAAATCGATTCAATAAAATTAAAGTGGTTTGTTATACGAATCCGTTTGTGATTAATTTCCCTCAACCCGGAGATTGACCTGCAAGGGTTTCGCAAATTCAAACTTATAAAATTATTTTAAGGGGTTCCAACAATGGCACTTTCAAAAGAAACAACTTCATCACTCGTATCTAAATACGGTGCAAAAGAAGGCGACACAGGTAACGTAAAAGTTCAGATCGCTCTTCTTACTTCAAGAATCGCTCAGCTTACAGCTCACTCAAAAGCATTCCCAAAAGATGCTTCAGCAAAGCGTGCACTTCTTAAGGTTGTTGGTCAGCGTCGTAAGATGTTGAGATACTTTGAACGCACAAACCTTGAAGGTTACCGTTCATTCATCAAAGAACTCGGAATTCGTAAGTAGTTCCAGTTCTCAAGAAAAGGCCTGTTGCCATACTTCGTGGTGGCGCAGGCTTTTTTCATATTCAGCACGAAGCATCGCAAGGCGCTTATGTTTTGACTTATAAAAACTGCGCGATGTAAAAGAAAGAATTCGACATAAGGAAAGGAAAAGAAAATGTCAGTAACAAGAGTAACTTACAAACTCGGAGATGCCGATCTCATCCTTGAAACAGGAAAAATCGGTAAACAGGCTAACGGATGTGTTTACGCTCAGTGGGGTGGTGCTGCCGTTATTGCTACAATCTGTGCATCATCAAATGTAACAGAAGGTCAGGACTTTGTACCTGTAACAGTTGAATACAACGAAAAATTCTATGCCGCTGGTAAAATCCCAGGCGGTTTCGTAAAGCGCGAAGGTCGTCCAAAGGATAAGGAAATCCTCGTATCTCGTCTTATCGACCGTCCAATGCGCCCACTTTTTGAACCACCTTTCGGACACGAACTTCAGATCGTTCCAACTTGTGTTTCTTGTGATGGTGTTCATACTCAGGATATTCTTGCAGTAATCGCAGCTTCTGCGGCTACTTCTATTTCAGATATTCCATTCCACGGTCCAGTAGCTGCTTGTCGTATCGGTTACTTGAACGGTGAATACATCGTAAACCCAACTTTCGAACAGATCGAAAAGGGTGATCTTGAAATCGTTGTTGCCGGAACAAAAGACGGCTTTACAATGGTAGAAGGTGGTGCAAACGAAGTTTCTGAAGAATTGATGCTTGGTGCTTTGGAAAAGGCTCAGGCTTTCATCACAGATATGTGTAAGCTTCAGGAAGAACTGGTTGCAAAATGTGGTAAGGAAAAGCTTCCACTTAACCCTCTTGATGTAACATTGGCTAACGCTGCAGAAATCGAAGCTACAGCAACTCCACTTTTGAAGGATGCTTGTTTCAAAGACAGCAAGATCAACCGTGGTATCGCAATTTCTAAGGCTATCAAAGAAGTAGCTAGCAAATATGCTGATCAGCTTGAAGATCCAATGCAGGCTAAATTGTTTGCTGCTTTGATGGATGACATCCAGTACAAGCTTTTGCGTAAATCTATCCTTGATGAAGGTGTACGCGTAGACGGACGTAAGGTTGACGAAATCCGTCCAATCACTTGTGAAATCAATGTTCTTCCAACTCCACACGGATCTGCTTTGTTCACTCGTGGTGAAACACAGTCTCTGGCTGTATGTACTTTGGGTACAGCAATGGATGAACAGGCTTATGACGATATCGATGGAGATCGTTCAGAACACTTCATCCTTCACTATAACTTCCCACCATACTCAGTTGGTGAAACAGGTAAGCTTACAACAGGTCGTCGTGAAATCGGTCACGGAAACCTTGCTCGCCGCTCACTTGCTGCTATGGTTCCTTCTCGCGAAGAATTCCCTTACACAGTTCGTGTAGTATCAGAAATCATGGAATCTAACGGTTCTTCTTCACAGGCTTCTACTTGTGGAGGTTGTCTTTCTATGCTGGCTGCCGGTGTTCCAATGAAGAAGATGGTTGCCGGTATTGCTATGGGTCTTATTACAGAACCAGAAGGAGATAATCCTTACGGTAAGTACGCAATCCTTTCTGATATCCTTGGTGAAGAAGATCACCTTGGTGATATGGACTTCAAGGTTGCTGGTACAGAAGACGGTATCACTGGTTTCCAGATGGATATCAAGATTGCCGGTGTAACAACTGAAATCATGAAGAAGGCTATGGAACAGGCTCGTGCAGGTCGTATGCACATCCTCGGAAAGATGAAGGAATGTATCGACAAGCCAGCTCCACTTGCTAAGAATGCTCCACAGATCATGACTATGAAGATCCCTGTAGACAAGATCGGTGCTTTGATCGGCCCAGGCGGAAAGAATGTTAAGGCTCTCTGTTCACAGTACGATGTAACAATCAATACTGATGACGACGGAACAGTAACAATCTACGCTAAGAACGGATTAAACGCTGAAGCTGCTAAGAAGGCAGTTAAGGGTATTACAGAAGATCCAGAAGTAGGAACAATCTACCAGGGTACTGTAAAGCGCATCATGGACTTTGGTGCCTTTGTAGAAATTCTTCCTGGAAAAGAAGGTCTCTGCCACATTTCTAAGCTCTCTAAGCAGCGCGTAGAAAAGGTAAGCGATGTTCTTAAAGAAGGTCAGCAGATTCCTGTTAAGCTTCTTGAAGTTGACAAAATGGGTCGTTTGAACCTTTCTTATATTGATGCTTTGGAAAATAAGTAAGATATAAACCACGAAGGTTTTTTATAGCCACAGATAGGACACAGATGGGACACGGATATTTTTTATATCTGTGACCTATCAGCGTCCCATCTGTGGCTATTTCTATTTAATCGATTATGTCGTTCTGGAATCGGGATAGATGCTCGTAAGGCAGGATGAGGCGGCCGCGGAAGAGGCCGCAGCAGTCGTTGATCAGGGAGCTGGAGGCGGCGGTGAACATGTTTACGTCGATTTTGGTAAGGTCCAGCTGCTGGAGCATCTGGCTGCGCTTGTAGGCTTCGTCAAAGATTGGGCACAGGCCTACAGGGATGGCGTCACGGCGGGAACGTTCTGATTCCTGGCGGTGTTCGTAGCCCTGGTGGTTTGCAGGACCGATTTCTGCATAGTCGTCCATTTCTTTTGTTCTAAGCTGAACTTCGATGTAGCTGCGGGCTGTGTTGTCGTAGAAGGTTATGTGAAGTGAGCGATAGCCGAAAGGACTCTGGTTTACGATGTAGTCCTTGTAGTATGGCTGAACATCTGTGTCCAAAAGTGGCGAGGCTGGCATCTGGCGGGTAAGCATTTCAGGAGTAAAACCCCGTTCTTCAAGAAAATCCGGCAATTTATTGGCGATTTCATAAAGATATTTCAGTTCTACTTCTTCCCGTTCTTCTTCTGATTTTAGGTGACAGCGTGGCATGCTGATTACTATGCGATAGGCGATAAGGTCACGGAAACGTTCCAGCTTTGTTTTAAGTTCAGGAATTCCAGGGAAGTTTCCGTGCTGAGTGTAGTAGTCATAGATGTAGGAAACGATTTTTCCATTGAATTTTTCTTCTGCCCGGATAAGGCTTTTGATTCTTCCCTTGTAAGTGAAGGCCAGAAAGGGATAGGTTTCGGCCATATATTTGTAGAAATCCCGAAGCTTCTGTGACTGGGCTGTAAGGAAGTCATTGTGTTCCAGCAGTTCTGTAAGCTGAATCAGAAAGTTTGAATGCATCATATCGATTGGATTTTTTGTTTCAAGGGCAGAATTCTTCAGGTCCCGGGAATAGTTCATAAGGATTTTAAGAACTGTATCGCCATTGTACAGATAGTCATTCAGGCAAATCATAAAAACTCCAAAAAAAAGACGAACTCCCCGAAAGGAATTCGTCTTTGAATGTTTAGATTTTATGCAGATTTAACAAATTTTTCAAGGGCCGTTTTGTGTCTTGTGCATTTGGCACAAAAAACATTCATTTTATTTGTTAAATCAGAACATTGAGAGAAGTTTTTTGTTTATATAGGATTTACACATCAAGACGAAGACGTCAGGAATTCAAAGCTAGCAGAATTCCCGGCGTCTTTTTTTATTTCTGAAAAAAAAGCGAGGTAACGCTATGAAAAAAATTATTTCTACTGTTATTGCTGCAGCTGCAGCTCTTTCTCTTGTAGGATGTTCTAAAAAGGATGCTGGCGACACTGTAAAGGTTGGTATCCTTCATTCTTTGAGTGGAACAATGGCTATTTCTGAAACATCTGTTCGTGATGCAGAAATGCTTGCTATTAAAGAAATCAATGCTGCCGGTGGCGTTCTTGGTAAACAGATTGTTGTTGCTCAGGAAGACGGTGCATCTGAACCTCAGATTTTTGCTGAAAAGGCTCGTAAGCTTATTCAGAATGATAAAGTTGCAACAATTTTTGGTTGCTGGACATCAGCTTCACGTAAGGCTGTAAAACCTGTTGTTGAAGAAACAGGTGCTTTGCTCTGGTACCCAGTTCAGTACGAAGGTATGGAAATGAGCCCTAACATCATGTACATGGGTGCAGCTCCTAACCAGCAGGCTGTTCCTGCAGTTGATTTCTGTGTTGAAAAATTCGGTAAGAAAATCTTCCTTGTTGGTTCTGACTATGTATTCCCACGCACAGCTAACAAAATCATCAAAGCTCAGCTTGCTGCTCTTGGCGGAACTTGCGCTGGTGAAGAATACACTCCAATGGGACACACAGATTACGCAACAATCGTTTCAAAAATTGCTGCTGCAAAACCTGACTGTGTAATCAACACATTGAACGGTGACTCAAACGTTGCTTTCTTCAAGCAGCTTACAGATGCTGGTTTGACTGCTGCTAAGTGCCCAGTAATGAGCTTCTCTATTGCGGAAGAAGAAGTTGGCGGTGTTGGTATTGACAATCTTAAAGGTCACTATGTTGCATGGAACTACTACCAGACAACAGATACTCCAGAAAACAAAAAGTTCGTTGCAGATTATAAGGCTGCTTACGGTGAACGCCGTGTAACAGACGATCCAATCGAAGCTGGATACATTGGTGTATATCTCTGGAAGATGGCTTGTGAAAAGGCTGGTTCTTTTGATGTTGAAAAAGTTAAGGCTGCTGCAAAGGGTCTTGAATTCCAGGCTCCAGAAGGAAAGGTAACTCTTGATGGTGAAAACCAGCACATCTACAAGCCGGTTCGTATCGGTAAGATCAACGGCGAAGGCTTGATTGATGAAGTTTGGGCAACAAAGGGCGCTGTTAAGCCTGATCCATACTTGAGCACATACTCTTGGGCTAAAGGTTTGTAATTGATCTTAAGGGGGATGTCATTCCCCTTAACATACTGGCGGTGGTTACGTAACCTCAATCACCGCCTTTTTTTTGATTTGCGGAGGCTTTTCATGACCTCATTTCTTACGGTTTTATTTAATGGTATTAGTTTGAGTTCCATTTTGCTTCTTGCGGCATTGGGACTTTCAATCACATTCGGTTTGATGCGTGTAATCAACATGGCTCACGGTGAGTTCATCATGATTGGCGCTTATACAACATTTCTTGTTCAGAATTTCTTCTTGAAGTTCCTTCCAAAAGGTGCCTTTGATTTCTATTTCCCTCTGGCCATCATTTTTAGCTTTGGGGTTGCTTTTGGATTTGGACTTTTGCTTGAACGCTTTGTAATCAGAAAGCTTTATGGCCGTGAAACCGATTCACTTCTTGCTACCTGGGGTGTTTCTCTTGTACTTCAGCAGCTGGCAAGATCAATTTTTGGTGCTCCTAACGTAAATGTTTCAGCTCCATCTTTCTTAAACGGAAATATTACATTGCTTGCCAGTGCAGAAAATGCTGGCGTTGTAATGACTTATAAAAGACTTTTCATCATCGGTCTGGTAATTGTGTGCATGATTCTTATGTACCTTTTGATGTACAAATCGGGCTACGGTAAAAAGGTTCGTGCCACAATGCAGAACAGACCAATGGCTCAGTGTCTGGGAATCCGCACAAATCAGATTGACTCTTACACATTTGCCTTAGGTTCTGGACTTGCAGGTGTTGCCGGTTGTGCTTTGTGTCTTCTTGGTTCGGTTGGTCCAACTTTGGGTCAGAACTACATCGTAGATACTTTCATGGTTGTTGTTCTTGGCGGTGTAGGTCGTCTTGCAGGTTCTGTAGCCGGTGCTTTGCTGATTGGTATGAGCAATTCGGTTATTCAGGCTGGTACAAGTGCAAACATTGCGAAGGCTCTGGTTCTGTTCCTGGTAATTCTTTTCTTGCAGAAGAAGCCTCAGGGATTGTTTGTAATCCATTCCCGTGCTTTGGACGAATAACAGGAGGCTGTAGATGAAATTCAAGTTTGATAAGAATGCTGCATTTTCAGTTGTAGTTTTTATTGTGGCTTTGCTTCCACTTTTTATCAGTCCTTTTAGAGTAAGTCTTGTTGGAAAATACATCACTTATGCAATTGTTGCCATGGCTCTGGATCTTATCTGGGGATATACAGGAATTTTGAGTCTTGGACACGGGGTTTTCTTTGGGCTTGGCGGTTATGCTTTTGGTATGTACCTTAAGCTGGTTGCTTCTGGAGGAAAACTTCCTGATTTCATGAGCTGGTCTGGTCTTACTGAACTTCCTTGGTTCTGGAAAATGTATGAAACAGCGCCTGCTGCAATTCTTCTTGTAATGCTGGTTCCAACTTGTCTTGCCTTTGTGATTGGATTCCTTACTTTTACAAACCGGATCAAAGGGGTTTATTTTTCAATTTTGAGTCAGGCTTTGGCCTTGGTTTTTGTGACTTTGTTCATCGGGCTTCAGCAGTACACAGGTGGTACAAACGGTCTTACAGATTTTTCCAAGCTGTTTGGAATGAGCCTTGCCAGCAGGACAACAAAATACATCTGGTATTATGTGGCCCTTGTTTTCATGATTCTTACTTATGTTCTTTTTACAAATGTTCTTAAGAGCAAGTGTGGTCGTGTTTTGATTGCTATTCGTGACGGCGAAAACAGAACCAGATTTTCTGGCTACTATGTTGCACAGTACAAGACTTTTGTTTACGGATTAAGTGCTCTGGTCGTTGGTGTCGCAGGGGCATTGTTCGTTCCTTTCAGCGGAATCATCAGTCCAAGCGAAATGAGCATCGGTAACTCAATCGATATGGCAATTTGGGTTGCAGTTGGCGGCCGGGGTACTTTGATCGGTGCTGTAATCGGTGCATTTGTTGTAAACCTTTGTAAAACTTTGGTAAGCGAAAACTTCCCGGAAATCTGGTCTTACTTTATCGGACTTTTGTTCGTGGTTGTTGTTATGTATCTTCCAAGAGGCCTTACAGGTGTATTCATGGATGCAAAGGCTTTGATTGAAAAGAAACTTTGCAAGAAGGCTGAGGCCGCTGTTTCGGAGGTGTAATATGAGTTTGAAGAAAGCAATTATCGATGCCCTTACACCGGAAGGACCAATCAAACTTCCTATGTACAACGAAGGTTACGTTATCGAAAAGCCAAAGGTGTACGAAGTTCCTCCTGTTGTTACTATCAATCATATTTCTGTTGAATTTGACGGATTCAAGGCTGTAAACGATGTTTCCACAGCGATTTTCCCTCATGAAGTTCACTTTTTTATTGGACCAAACGGTGCCGGTAAGACAACTATGCTGGATATCATCTGCGGAAAAACAAAGCCAAGCGAAGGAACTGTAATGTTCCACGGAAATCCTCTTGTGGCTGACCAGGGAGTGAACATTGATCTTACTCAGATGCGTGAATTTGAAATCATCAATCTTGGATTTGGCCGAAAATTCCAGGCTCCAAGCGTTTACAGGAGCCTTACAATCTACGAAAACATGGAGCTTTCCTTGAAGGGTGATAAGGGAGTATTCAGTTCCCTTAAGTTCAAGGCAACAGAAGCTCAGAAAAAGCTGATCGATACAATACTTACAAATGTTGAGCTGATCGACAAGAAGGATGAAATGGCAAGCGGTTTGAGCCACGGTCAGAAGCAGTGGCTGGAAATTGCCATGCTTTTGGTTCAGGAACCAGAAGTGCTTTTGCTGGACGAACCAGTTGCCGGAATGGGTAAACCTGAAACAGAACGCACTGGCCGGATTATCAGAAACATTGCAAAGCAGCACGCAGTTGTTGTTGTTGAACACGACATGGAATTTGTTCGCAAAGTCGCTGATACAGTCACAGTTATGCACGAAGGAAAAATCCTTGTTGAAGGAAAACCAGACGAATGCCTTGCCGACGAAAAGGTAAAGGCTGTTTATCTCGGAAGAGGTAAGTTCCATAAGAGCGGAATCTAAGCCGAGCAGTGGCGCAGGGTTAGATGAAGCGTCTAAATCGAAGACTTGAGCAAAGCGAAAGTCATCGAATTAAAGGAATCTATGGAGGAATCATCATGCTTGAAATTGAAAATCTTTCTGCCTGCTATGGCGAATCAAATATTATTCCAGGTCTTTCGCTTTCTGTTCCAGACAAGGAAATCGTCTGTTTGATAGGCCGAAACGGGGTTGGAAAAAGTACAACTCTTAAATCAATCATGGGTCTTGTAAAGACACCAGGTGGCAGCATCAAACTGGACGGCCAGGAAATCATAGACCGAAAGACTTACGAACGGGCTGCTTTGGGAATCGGTTACGTTCCACAGGGCCGCGACATTTTCCCTCAGCTTACAGTTCAGGAAAACCTTGAACTGGGGCTTCAGGTAAACGGAGGAAAGGGCAAGGTTGGCGAAGAAATCTTTGAACTTTTCCCAATCATCAAGGAATTCCTTCACCGCAAAGGTGGAAACCTTTCTGGCGGTCAGCAACAGCAGCTTGCAATTGCCAGAGCCTTGGTAAGTCACCCAAAACTTCTGATTTTGGATGAACCAACAGAAGGCATCCAGCCAAGCGTAATCGAAGACATTGCGGGGGCGATCGAAAAAGTAAACAAACAGCTGGGAATCACAGTCCTTATTGTAGAACAGTATCTGGACTTTGTTCTTGGAGTTTCAAACAGATATTACGTAATGGATAAGGGAGAAATCTGTCTTTCTGGTTTAACAAAAGACGCAGATGCTGCGTTGATCCAGAGCAAGATGAGTATTGGGTAAAGTTTTGAGGAAATGGTTTTTTACGGACTTTGCACAAATGTCTTAAAAATACGGGAAGGAAGACAGAGCCTGTCAAAAACATCCACAAGTCGGAATGA
This sequence comes from Treponema sp., assembly GCA_045616085.1. Taxonomy (GTDB): domain Bacteria; phylum Spirochaetota; class Spirochaetia; order Treponematales; family Treponemataceae; genus Treponema_D. The sequence goes on along the minus strand of JAZLGB010000015.1, from coordinate 4,706 downwards.
TAGTTTCCATGCCGACTTGTGCATGTAGCGACGCTAGCTAGCGGTTTTGGCAGGGTCTGTCTGACTGGTAGTATTTTTATTGATGAAGATTAGGTTTGTCCGTAAAAAAATATTTCCGCATATGGAGGTTACATATGGCATGTTTTGTTGTTCCGCTTACAGAGGCGGTGGTTGTTAGCGCGGCTGAATTCGTTTACGGAAAAATTGTTGCGCGAAGCGTGATTTCGGAAGCTGAAAAATCGCTTAAACTGGAAAGCTTTTCACAAAAGATAGGCTCGTTGAAAAAAATGCTTTACGGCGGAAGCTTTCTTCTTGCAATTGAACATATTTATCACGGGGAAGTTGTGTTGTATCCACCTTTCCTTACAGCTATGCGATCTGCAGAAGACACAGCTGAAATGCTTTCGGAGATGTCTACTGTTGGGGTTTCCATGGCGGTTCTGGTAACTTGCGCGTGGGGGATTGCTATGGGTATAAAGGCTTTGTTGAAAAAGAAATCTGTTTCTGAGGGAGGATTGGTATAATGTGTGAAATCATGACAATCATTGCGGCAGTTGTTTTTACTGCGGTATTCCTGGTTCAGAAAAAATCCGGTAAATCAGATAAAAGCGTTTTTCTTGGCATGCTGATGTTCTGGGGGGCAGCTCTTATGTGGCTGGTGGATTGTATTTTCAGTGCCGCTGGCGGTGAAGGATTCTTTGACATTAGCGGTGAAGACACATTCCTTGGACTCATAATCCTTGTGGCTGGGCTCGGAGTTGTGGCTGCAAACAAGCTTGTTTGCTGTAGAAAATAGTTTTTTTCGGGAAAAATCATCTGTTTTTTAAATTTTACGGACTAAAATGTTAGTTTTAAATTTAGTCCGTAAAAATGGGTATGAGTATTCCGCCTGATTCATTCGTTTTGAGAAATTTACGGATCAAAAACGAAATATGGATTTTAGTCCGTAATGAATTTCGAAATTGGGGATGTTTTTGGTGGACTATTCTTAATTTTTCCCAAAATATTACGGACTAAAAAAGTGGATTCACAATTTAGTCCGTAATTATTTTAAAACAGATGAATTTTATAAGCTAGAATCCTCTGAAATTACGGATTAAAACGACAATTTCCAAAACAATCCGTAAAAAATGCAAAACAGATGAAATATTAAGTTTTTCAGTCAATTTTTTTATCGCTTAGAACCGTTTTGAAAAGATTTTGTATCTCTTCCGCAGAATTTGCCAGTACCCGGACAGCGATTCCGTTGCCGGCGGTCTGGGTTGCGCTTACAAGAGGCTTGTTTTTCTGATTTTCCAGGTTTTCTGCGGTGTACAAAAGTTTTGCAGGAAGATTCAGGGCTTCAAAAAGATCCTGGGGTTTAAGGTTGTAGCCAAAAATCAACATTGTTCCAAGATGGGAATACTGACCGTACATGGCAGGAGTTTGCAGAAAAGATTTGCGGTCTGGGTAAAGTCCTGAGTCGCTTCCTTCAAAGACAGTATTGTCCCGGTAAACCAAGTCTTTTCCAATTTCGATTTCAATAAGATTTTTGTAGGAACGATAATCAAAAAGTTCCCCGTGTTCCTTGCGACCGCCGCAAAGGGTGTCCACATAAATTAGGCGGCTGGTTTTGTCCGCAAGCTGGATTTTTGTGCGGCTTGAAAAATCGCTTCCGGCAAAGGGCATACAGGGTAGGGGCGAATAGATCAGGGTGCCTCCAGCGGCCACAGTTGCCGTTATCTTTCGGCGGGCGTTTCCTTCTTCCATCTTAAAAAGTTTTTCAAAGGACTGGCTTACCAGCTCTAAAGTTGCGTTTTCTTCTATTGTGAAGGTGTGTTCCTGAGTGTCTCCTGCAAGAATTCCTGCACTAGCAGTCTGCTGGTAAAGGGTGATTCCTCCATCGCTACGCTCAAAGGGATTCATCAACTTAAAAGGCGAGGTGAAAAACTTTTCCTTCAGGTAGGTTTTTCCTGCAGAGTTCTGAGAAACGGTGATTTTTAATTCTGAGATGTGATCAAAACTGTTCAATGAAAACTCCAGCGGGGGTTGCGGGCGGCGTTTGAGCCCGCAGAGGGGATAGGCCGCAAGGTCGTGCGGCCGCAAGGGGAGACTTCCCCTTCCTATAAATCCGTAAAGAAAACATCGTGGTTTAAAAAGTCGATTACTTTGTCTACGCCTTCACCGGTGCGGACATTTGTGAACACAAAAGGTTTGTCGCCACGCATTTTGCGGCTGTCCCGGTCCATTACTTCAAGGCTAGCGCCAACCAGTGGGGCCAGGTCGATTTTGTTTATGACCAGAAGATTTGAGCGCATGATTCCAGGGCCGCCCTTGCGGGGAATTTTGTCTCCTTCGGCAACATCGATTACGAAAATTGTGGCGTCTACCAGTTCCGGGCTGAAGGTTGCGCTAAGGTTGTCGCCTCCGGATTCGATAAACATAAGCTCAATGTCTGGAAAACGGCGGCGCAGTTCCTCTACTGCTTCCAGGTTCATGCTGGCGTCTTCCCGGATTGCTGTATGAGGGCAGCCTCCGGTTTCTACTCCGATGATTCTTTCTTGAGGCAAAACTGAATGTGCTGTAAGGAATTCTGCATCTTCCTTTGTGTAGATGTCGTTTGTGATTACACCGATTGAATATTTGTCTGCAAGGCGGCGGGTCAGGGCTTCTACCAAAGCTGTTTTTCCTGAACCAACAGGTCCTGCTACACCGATTTTTGTAAACTGCATATTTTCCTCACTTAATTTGAATATAGTCTTGAATATAAAAACTCATGCTGCATGGCCCTTAGGTCGATTCCAGGGGCGCTGCGGCAAAGATCCTCTTGGGTAAGTTCCGTGCATTCTTCCAGAAGTTTTGGGAAGGTCTGCATAAGGTTAAAAAGAATCTGCTGGCCTGCGGTCTGGCTTAAAGGTACAAGCTTTACGCAGGTGGTTACTCGGCCGCTGAACTGGCTGTAGGTAAAGGCGGCAAGAGCTTCCTGTAAGGGAATGTTTCGTCTTGCACAATAAGCTCCGTAGGCAACGGGAAAGAATTCCGGTGTGTAGGAAGTGATTAGGGTAACTCCTGGAACAGGACATGCATCGTGAATCCCCAGGACTTCTTCTGAAAAGGCTGCTGTTGTCTTTACAAAACGGCTTCCCAGTTTGCGGCTTCCGTCCCGAAGTTCAAAAGGGGATCTTGAAGCGCCATAAATCTGGTCCAGCTGTCGAAGTTTTTCTTCGGAGGAAGACCATTCCCAGGCCAGTCGCACCGGAAGAAGCTCGCTGTACAGAAAGCTTCCCTTAAGTTCGCTTTGAATGTATTCCTGGGCGGATTTTGCATCGTGAATGATTCCCTGCTGCACAAAAGTTTCCAGTCCCCAGGAAAAAGCGTAGCTTCCTATTGGAAAGGTTGCGTCGTTAAGCTGTAAAAGTTCAAAGTATGTTCCAGTCATAGGCTTAGTGATGGTGGCCGTGGCCTACGATTGTTGAAATCTGTTTTGAAAAATCCAGTTTTTCTGTTTTTCGTTCAACTTTTATTCCGTGCAGGTGATGTAGCAGGTGTTCCATTGGTTCGTTAAAAATTGTGACGAACTGGTTTTCTTCCTGGCCTGCAAAAAGAGGAGCGTGGCAGTTTCCGATTTCATAAGCCGCTTTTGCAATGTGAAAAGGGGATGGCTCTGTTACAGTCACCACAAGCACATCGGTGGCAGGAACATCCACAGCAATCACCGTTCCATCATCTTCTCCAAGTACGTCTCCCGGCTTCATCCCGATTTTTAAGATTTCATCCCCAAGCCGGATTGCAACATCCCGGCCACCTTTGCTGGTTTTTCGCAAGACCTTGTTGTAGGTTTCGTGCCAGTCAATGTCCACATAATCAACAGGTTTTCCGTTGAACGCAGGATCAGAAATTTTTCCAAGAATTTTTTCACAAAGCATAAGAGACCTCCGGAAAATGAAGTTAAACAAAAAAAGACGAACTCCCCGAAAGGAATTCGTCTTTGAATAAAATTATTATATAGAAGGAATTGAATTATTTCAATCTAATTCTTGTTAAAGATATTTTACACTAATAATGCAAATTAAATTTGACTTTTTGCAATTTTTACTGCATATTATAGCTATGAAAAGCTTAAGGTTTTTAAGAGAAAAAAATAATCTGTCTCAACAGCAGCTTGCGGATTATCTTCAGGTTTCAAGGCAAATGTATCTTAAATATGAATCAGAAGAAGTGGATCCTCCTCTCAAAGTAATAACTTTATTAAGCAGGCTTTATAAGGTTGATTATAACCATTTGATAAATGATGAAGCCGGGACAGCGATTTGTTATAAAAAAAATCTTTCTTTTGTTGTGGAAGAATCAGCTCCTGCATTTGGATCAGAGATTAAGACTTTTTCCAGAGAAAATCTTTTTCAGAAAAAACTGGAAACTTTTTCAGAAGAACAGAAGAAGCTGGTTTTTAACTTGATAGAATCAATTTCAAATATGAACAAGGGCTTTTTAAACTCTAAAAAACAAAGGTATAGGGAACCGGGAATAATGAAAAGTTCTGTATACATGTCACCTGATTTTGATGAAACACCAGAATGTTTCAAGGATGTAAGCGTCAAACCAACCGGTGAAAATACATTATTTACAACCAAATTATAGATAGAACTATCGAATTTTTCTTCAAATTAGTGTATAAAACAAATATGTTGACAAGAACTATTGTGAATAATAATTTCATCTGCTCATCT
>JAZLGB010000014.1:0-46330 GCA_045616085.1 Treponema sp. | reverse complement strand
GATAATCATTTTTTCCAGCAAACATTGGTTCAATATCATTTGTTAAAATTTTGCCTTTTTTATATAAATACATCAAAATTAATGTATCAAAAAAATAATTTTCGTTAAATTTTCTTTTCATTTTAAAATTTAATCTCTCCCCATCTTTTCTCTTAACTTTTCTGCATCAATGTCATGCCGACAGGCAGGGCATACGTAAGTTCCATCGTATTGTTCTGATTTTTTCAAATCGTTGTAATTAATTACAGTATTACATTTGCTACAGCAAATAGATGATTGTTTGTTTTCGTAACAACAACTTTCATCATTGTGTATATCCATGAATTATCCTCTTTGAAATGTTGCTTGTGGCAATTATAACATTGCTAATGTTTAATTACAAATATTTTCTAACAGCAATATTATTTTGCTATGAGCAAAATCGTTGATGTGTTGGGCAACAATATACGGAATATTAGAAAAAATTACGGCTGGACTCAGGAAAAATTAGCTGAAAAATCTGGGATTTCAGTACCTTTTATGACTCAGATTGAACTGGGCAGAAAAACCGCGTCCCTTGAAGTCATCGAAAAAATTGCTCAGGCATTAGATGTTTCTTACGAAAGATTATTTATATCAGAACTTACTGATGTTGCAATGCACTATAATTCAAAATTGCAAATTTTTGAAACTGAACTGATAACTGAAATATCCAACAAAATCCACGAAAAAATTAATCTGCTTTCTGATTATTAGACTAAAATTCGAGTTTAATTACTAATTTACAAAAAAGGCGTAAATCATTAAATTTTTAATCATCATTGGAGTGGGGTTTATGTCAAAATCTAAAAAAAGTGTTTTTGTTGTTTCTGTCTGTATTCTTTTGTTTATTTTTTTTGCAATCTTTGGATATAACTTTTTTCACGAAGGCGTTTCATTAAAGGATTCTTTGTTTGTTGCAATGATGTTTTCGGTTCCTTTGGGAGTGGTTTCGCTGCCTGCTGGGCTTATGATGATGAGCACTAACGATGCCATGGATGCTTATGAAAATAAAAAATCTGGGGATGAAGATAGAGTTATTTTTGAGAACAAGATTTCTCCTTTTGTTCAGCATGAGATTGATGAATAAAAAGGGATGAAAATCATCTGTTTTGAGAATTTTACGGACTGTTTTTGTATATATGAAAATGGTCCGTATTTTTTTTGAGGATTTCAATTTTTTGGTGAAAAATTTACGGATTAAAAATCTGTAATGGAAATGTGGTCCGTAAATCATGGAATTATTTGATTTTTTTTGGCGAAATGATTGTAAATTCCTTAAAATTTTACGGACTTATTTTTATATTTTGAAAACGATCCGTAAAATTTTAAAAACAGATGAATTTTTGCTGGAAAATCTGGCGGTTTAGACGAAAATGTGCGCCCGGGTATGGAGGGGCGCCCTGGCGGCCACCGCAGGAGCGGAGCGACGAGGAGGCTGAGCGTAGCGGAACCCCGGAACACCCCTTAGCACGTGGATTGGCGCCCGGATATACTTCCACCTTTTATTTCTTTTCTGTAAGATTAAGCAAATTGTATGGGTACTTTCTTTTGAAAGAAGGTTGAGATTATACCATTTGAACCTGTTAGTTAATAAATCTCATGGATGAGATTACGAGTTTGGTGCTGCTTGAATAGCGCATCACTAAACATCGTTTTTTTAGGGTGGACTTCAAAACTTGTAACTTTTGAAGTCTTTTATTGACTGTTGTAGGGAGACATTTATGAAAGACGATCTTGTGGCCGGCATTCGTGATGCTGTGCTGAAAGTAAGGGAAACTACGCCCCTTGCTCCTTCTGTAACTAATACTGTTACTGTTAATTTTGTTGCCAACGCTCAGCTTGCTTGTGGCGGTAGTGCGGCTATGGTTTATTTGCCTGATGAGGGCGAATGCATTGCTCAGATTGGCGGCGCTGTTTATTTGAACATGGGAACTCTGCTTCCTGTGTATGAGGAGACTATTCCTCGGACCTGTAAGAAGCTTTTTGAGCTGGGAAAGCCTTGGGTTTTGGATCCTGTTGGACTTGGAATCGGTGCGCTGCGAACTAAACTTATTCTGGACATGAAAAATTATCCTCCTAAGATTATCCGCGGGAATGCCAGCGAGATTATTGCTGTTGCTAAGCTTTGGGGCCTGGATTCCGGGTCTGAATCGGCGGGGCCTGTTGGGGTTGATTCGGTGGACTCTGTTGAGGCTTCGGAAAAGGCTGCTGTGGCTCTGGCTGGATTTACCGGGGGTGCGGTTGCGGTAAGCGGTGTGGAAGATCTTATTACAGACGGTAGGCGGATTGTTTATTCTAAGGGCGGTTCCCATTTTATGGAAAAGATTACTGGGGCAGGATGTTCTTTAGGGGGCGTTTGCGCGGTTTATGCTGCGGTTACGGATCCTTTTACTGCGGCGGTGACTGCCTGTCAGATTTATAATCTTGCGGGGGCCCGGGCTGAGGCTATGAGCAAGGCGCCTGGAAGTTTTCAGGTGAACTTTATTGACCAGCTTTATCTTGCCGGCGCTGATGAGGTTGCGGCTAATCCTTTTGATGTTAAGGTGGTGGAATAAATGAATACTCTTGTTGCTGTGGCTATTGCGCCTTTTGGTGTTGGTGATGAGCTTGCTTCTGAAGTTGCGGATGTTGTTAAGGTTATCCGTGATTCTGGATTGAAAAATCGCACTTATTCTATGTTTACTGAAATTGAAGGTGAATGGGATGCGGTTATGAAGGTTGTGAAGGACGCTACTTTTGTTCTTGCTGAAAAGGGAATCCGTACGGAAGTTATCATGAAGATGGATATTCGTCCTGGGTATGAGAATATGATGGATGAAAAGATCAAGCGTATGGAAGACAATATGAAGGACGGCCAATAGATGAAGACTAGATGTGATGTTAGCGCTTATTTGATTTTGGGGCGTGAAAATACTTGCAACCGTTCGATTGCGGAAATTGTTGAAGCGGCTGTAAATGCCGGGTTTACTATGATTCAGGTTCGTTCTAAGGAAGAATCTGCAAGGGAACTGATTGAGGATTGCCGGGAAGTTGCAGCGGTTCTTGAAAAGCTTGGTAAGAGCGACCAGGTTGTGGTGGTTGTGGACGACCGTCTTGACGTTGTGCTTGCTGCCAGAGAAGAAGGCATTAAGGTGGACGGCATTCATGTTGGTCAGAGCGACATTCCTGTTAGCGTTTGCCGTAAGTTTTTGGGGCCTGATGCTGTTATTGGCCTTAGCGCTCCTACAAAGGATCTGATTGAATACGTTCGTTCTTACGATGTAAGTGAAATCGATTATTTTGGTGCGGGACCTGTTCACGAAACTTCTACAAAGCCTGACTGCGGTATGGATGAAACTGGCAAAGTTATCACTAAGACTTTTGATGAGCTTTCTGAACTTGCAAAGGTTAGTCCTGTTCCGGTTGTTGTTGGGGGCGGTGTTAAGCTTAAGGACATTAAGCCTTTGAAAGAAACTGGGGTGGACGGATTTTTTGTTGTAAGTGCGGTGGCTGGTGCTGCTGACCCTTACGGGGCTGCAAAAGAACTGGTGGACGCCTGGAATAAATAGGTTTTAGGTCATGGATTTTTCTTTTGTTCTGCGGACTGCTGCAGTGGATTTTAATAAGCTCAAGGATTTTGGTTTTGTGGAAGAGAATGGAAAATTCCTTTTTACAAAGCCTTTGAGTGGTGAGTTTGAAGGATTTTACGCTGAGTTTGTTCTTTGCAGAGATTCTTTTTCTGCTCAGGTTTATGAAACAGAAACAAAAGAAAAATATGCCTTGCTGGATGTTCCTAGGGCGAAAGGCTTTTTTGTGGGCGGTTTACGGCAACTGCTTTCTGAAATTGTTGACGGCATCAGGGAATCCTGTTTTCCCTCTGCTGATTTGAAGGACAGATACCTTTCGTTTTTGGAACAGCGTTTTCAGGTACAGCCAGATTTTCCCTGGGAGGACACTCCTGATTACGGAGTTTTCCGTTGTAAAAACAGCAAGTGGTTTGCCCTTGTAATGAAGATTAAGTTCAAGCAGCTGGGGCTTTTAAGCGAAGAGCCGGTTTGGGTTGTGAACCTTAAGGCGGATCCTGAAAAGATTCCCCAGATTACTGACAGAAAATCTGTTTTTCCTGCCTATCACATGAACAAAAAATACTGGATTACGGTGATCCTTAACTCTGTGACTGACTTTGACTTTTTGTGCCAGCTTACAGAAGAAAGTTATGGGCTGGTGAATAAGTAATCACTCACCAAAAATAACTTTTTCTGCGTTGAACCAGCTTTGCAGGTAGATTGTGCTGTTGTGCATGATTTTTGCAGGGTCGGTGTAGCGTTGGGTGTACTGGTCGTAAATGCCAACGGTTTGAAAGCCTGCGTTGCGGGCGGTTTTTAAGGCGTAAAGCGCATCTTCGAACACTAAGGTAGTTTGAGGTGCGCTTTTTAGTTTTTCTGCTGTGTAATAGAAGATTTCTGGATGATTTTTTGACGTATGCTGTTCCGAGCAGGTGATGATTTCCTGGAAGTAGTCTGTTATGCCAAGACGGGCAAGGCAAGGTGTAAAAAGTTCCCGGTCGGTGTTTGTGGCAATGGCGCAGGGAATGTTTTTTTTCCTCAATATACTAAGGAATTCCAGAACTCCTGGTTTAAGCTGAATCTTGTGGGCGTAGTGATTTTTTAGGGTATGGTTTATGCCGTCGCAGATCTGTTCCAGGGTAAGGGAAAGGTTGTAATTCTTCTTTATATATTCGGCGCCCTGGATCATGTTCATTTCCATCAAGGTTTCTCCAAGACCAGGTTCTGCGGTTATGCCAAGGGATTCAAGGTAATACACTCCTGCATTAAGCCAGAGTTCCATTGAGTCCAGAAGGGTGCCGTCCATGTCAAAAATCATTCCTGTTACATTCATGCTTTCGATTATGGAAGAAATTTTACTGTACCGCAATATGTACGGGGCGTTACGGGGTGTCCCCGTAGAAGGGGTGGCGGAAGACAGAGCGGTGAAGCCTGCGGAACCGCTGGGGCTGGAGACAGGGGGAGACTTTCCCCTCAATGTGGATATGTGGTATATTTCTACAAAAGAGGTATTTTCATGGCTAAAACATTTCCACTTAACGATTCAGAATTGAAGGAACTTGTAAAAAAGATTCCTACTCCATTTTATTTATATGACGAAAAGGCTATCCGCCAGAACATGAAGGAATTTACAGAAGCCTTCAGCATTTTCCCGATTTTCCGTGAACACTTTGCTGTTAAAGCTTGTCCAAACCCATACATCATGAAGGTTTTGGCTAGTGAAGGTGCTGGTGCTGACTGTTCTAGTCTTCCAGAACTTATGCTTTCTGAAATGTCTGGAATCAAAACAGACAAAGTTATCTTTACTTCTAACGAAACTCCTGCCAGCGAATATCAGTACGCTTACAAGCAGGGCAACATCATCAACCTTGACGATATCACTCACATTGAATATTTGAAGAAGGCCCTTGGGGGAAAGCTGCCAGAAACTATCTGTTTCCGCTATAACCCAGGTGCTGCTAAGCACGGCTGCAACTCAATCATCGGTGCTCCAGAAGAAGCTAAATACGGTCTTACCCGTGAACAGATGATCGAAGCTTACGACATCTGTAAAAAAGAAGGGGTTAAGCACTTTGGTATGCACACAATGGTTGCTTCAAACGAATTGAACACAGACTTCTTTGCTGATACAGCTAAGCTTGTTTTTGAACTTGCAGTTGAAGTAAAAGAAAAGACTGGTGTTCGCATCGAATTTACTGACCTTGGTGGTGGTATCGGTATTCCTTACAAGCCAGACCAGAAGAAAGTTGACTATAAAGAAGTTGCTCAGAAGATCCGCAAGATGTACGACGAAATCGTAGTGCCAGCAGGACTTGATCCATTGGCTATCTACTTTGAATGTGGTCGTCCAATCACAGGTCCTTACGGATGGCTTGTTTCTACTGCAATTCACGAAAAGCACATTTACCGCGAATACATCGCTTTGGACAGCTGTATGGCTGACCTTATGCGCCCTGGTATGTACGGTTCTTACCACGAAATCACTGTAAGCGGTAAGGAAAACGCTCCAAAGGATCATGTATACGATGTTGTAGGTTCCCTTTGTGAAAACTGCGACAAGTTTGCCGTTCAGCGTGAACTTCCAAAAATCGACATGGGCGACCTTGTAATCATCCACGATGCTGGTGCTCACGGACGCGCTATGGGTTACAACTACAACGGTAAGCTCCGTGCCGGTGAATACCTTCTTCGTGAAGACGGTTCTGTAAAGGAAATCCGCCGCCGGGAAACAATCGAAGATCTTTTTGCGACCCTTGATTTGAACGGTGTTGAAGGATTCCAGGCATAAATGAAAAAACTTTTCTGTCTCTTTATAGCATTGGTTTTCTCTTCGGGACTTCTGTTTGCTGAAGAAGAAGCAGAAAAAGAGGATGTCGAGTCTTCAAAGACTACGATTTATGAATCTTCAAATGATCTTCTTGATGAGACTGAAAATTCTGAAAACATTGGTTTTTCTTTTTTGGCAAAAACCCTTAAGTTCGTCAAGAAGATTCCTTTTGATTTTATCGTAGGAATGGAAGGTGCCGCCAACGGAACTAACACTTATGTTTCTGCAGATTATGCTTGGACTCCGGCTATTCATACTCGTTTGAACTTTGAATATCAGCATTCGTTGCTATACGAAAAGGGTGATTTCTATAATGAAGAGATTCAATTATCACCACTGAATTATTATTCCTTCCAGTTGTTTCCTGTTGAGTATCATGTTTTTTTCAATAAAAAGCATACCAGCCAATTTACTTGTACTTTGGGTGTTCAGTATCTGCATTCTAATCAGGATACTGAGATTACAGGTTGGAAATCTGAACTGGTTTCTTCTGAAAAAGGTGATTCAACTAAGGAATTGCTGGATTATAAATATAAGAATCATACTGATAACTATCTTGTGGGACCTTTAGCCAGATTTTATTTTAGAATCCCTTTAAATTCTTTTATTGTCTTCAATTCGGAGACTTTGGTTAATCCAATTAATGCTTATTTTACAGATTCTTCTGCAAATTATTATCTTTTTTCTGCTGATGATGTAAAGAGTAATTCCAATACATTCAGCAATTTCAACTGGACTTTTACAGAAGTAAAACAGACCTGTCATCTTGATCTCTTCAACCTTTTTGCTGTTGTTGCAAATTATTCTTTCAGAAATACAGAAAACAATTATTTCGATCTTTATAGTGTGAACCTTCCTATCAGCAATACAAATTTTGACCAGCATATTTTCAAAGTTGGTGTTAGTCTTGTGGCAACAGGTAAAACTGTTGTGCGCCTTAAGTCCGGCATTTATTACGAACACAAATGGTCAAAGAACAACATTACAAACATCAAGACTTACGAAGGCAACTGGGCAATCGCTCTTGGATTATATTTATAAATCCTGTTGATTTTTAGTTACAATTGATCGTTTTAGTGGTTAAATATATGTATGAAAAGATCAATTGTTGCAGGGCTTTTAGTTCTTGTCCTAAGTTTTTTTGTTTCTGCAGAAGAAATATCGTCAGTAAAATCACTTCATTCTTACAAACTTGATAACGGTTTAAGTCTTTTTGTGGCAGAAAATCATTCTGTTCCTTTAACTTATATCGAAGTTGCAGTAAAATGCGGTTCTTATACCCAGACAAAAGAAACTGCCGGAGTTTTTCACCTTTACGAACACATGATGTTCAAAGGAAACAATCTTTATAAAGACGCTGCTGCCGTAAACAGAGCATTAAGCGATCTTGGTGTGGCTAACTGGAACGGAACTACCGACATTGAATGTGTTAACTACTATTTCACTGTTCCTTCAGACATGACAGAAAAAGGTCTTGAGTTCTGGAACGCAGCAATTCGAAATCCATTGATGGACAAAAAAGAATTTGAAGCTGAAAAAAAGGTTGTAATTTCAGAAATCAATGGAAGTGCAGGCGAACCTGGTCACATTTTTATGGAAGAAAAGTACAATCTGCTTTTTGCTGATGCTCCTTACACAATGAGTACTTCAGGCACTGAGGAAACTGTCCAGAACGCCACAATCAAACAACTTAAGGACATGCAGAAAAAATATTATGTCCCAAACAATGCTGCAGTCTTTGTAGGCGGAGACGTAGATCCTGACAAGGTTTACCAGATGGTAAAGAACATTTTTGGCAGCTGGAAGAAGGGTAAGGATACTTTTGCCCAGGGAATGGTTAAGCATCCTGCCGCACCTTTTGCAGAACCTGTTTACAGAGTAATGCCATACGACAAAATTTCTGATCAGCTGGCCCAGGTAATGGTGGATTTTAGAGGTCCAGATGCGGTTTATGACAGGGATGACACATACGCCATCGACATTCTTTCAAATCTTATAGGGGATCCTCAGGGAATCTATAAACAGTCCTTGTATCAGGATCCGCTTATCGGTATTCCGGACACAGATTATGTTGGCGGGGGCTACAAGACCCGAAAAACCTGCGGCGTTTTGAGTTTTTATGGAATGTTGGTTCAGCCGGAAGCAGATCTTGCAGAACGGGCAAAGTATTTTAGCGAAACTCTTGTGCAGGTTATGAAAAATACTGCTATCAACGCAAGTGAAGATCAGCTTGCAAAAATCCGTAACCGTCTGGAAGATGACAACATCATTGAAGCCCAGACTGCCAGCGGACTTTTGAGAACCTTAAGATTCTGGTGGACAACCTGCGATGAAAATTACTATTACACCTACAACCAGCAGATGGGAAAAGTTGGAAATCTTGACCTGATTGCTTTTGTAGACAAATACATGACAGGAAAAAATCCTCTTGTAACGGTTCTTGTAAGTCCAAAGATTTATGAACAGTCCAAGGGGGATTTTGAAAAATTCGGATTTCAGGAGATTAAAAGATGAAAAAAACATTTGCAGCTTTTCTGATTGCAATCAGCGCTTATTTTGCCTTTGCCGCTGAACCAGAGCTTTATCACCTGAACAACAACATTCCGGTTTATGTTAAGAATGATTCCAAGAGCGATCTGACTGCGGTTTATGCAGTTGTTAAAGGCGGGGTTCAATATCTTACTCCAGAGACCAGCGGACTTGAGAATGCAGTCTTTACCCTCATGCAGATGGGTTCAAAAAAATACAGCTACGAACAGATAAAGTCTTTCTGCTACGAAACTCAGGGCGGACTTACTTCTTATTGTATAAACGACGGTTCTGTTTTTGGAATGACCTGTATCAACAAATATTTTGACCAGACTTTTGATCTTTTTCAGGACAGTTTCTTTAATCCGGTTTTCAATTCCCGGGAATATGACCTTTTGATGCAGGATTATGAGCAGAGCGTAACAGCCACAATGAACGATCCTGCTTCAATGTTGATGTATTACGCCCAGCAGATGATTTATGCAGGTCATCCTTATGGCGCAAAGCCCTCTGTTACCCAGGATTCTCTGGAAAACATCACTCTTGCGGCGGTAAAGCAGCATTACAAGACGTTGCTTGATTCTCGTCGTATTTCCATTGTTGCCAGTGGTAAAGTTGACGCTGAGAAGCTGGTTTCCAGACTGAATGAATTGTTCGGAAAAATGTCGGCCCTTTCCACACCTTTAGTTGATTCAGAAATACCTGAGGTTGTGATAAGAGGAGAACCTGTTGTGCTTGTACATCCTACTGCTTCTGGAAGCGGAATCATTATGCGAACTTTTGCGTCACCAGGGGTAAGGGATCCGGAATATCCTGTGGCACGGGTTGCTGCCAGCATTTACAGCGATGTTCTGTTTAACATTGTTCGAGAAAAGTACGGCATCTGTTACACACCTTCCAGCAACATTTCCTCAAGTCATGCTCCTTATGGCGTTGAAGTGCTTTACAGAGTTTCAAATCTTGAAGGCTTTAAGACTGCTATGGATGAAGCTCGTCAGCTGATGTTGCAGGGAACCTTGCTTGGCGGAAAAGACAAGGACGGTTCTCATATAACTGAATCTCTTGAAAGTCGTCTTGCAGGATACAAGAACTCCTACATCAACAAAAAATATGCCACTCAGGCTACCGTTGGGGGAGTTGCCAGCCGTATGGCCGCCAGCCTTTTGCAGTTCGGCGACATTGATTCAGCAGATCACCTTACAGATTATGTGAAGAATTGTACTGCAGAAGATGTGATCAGGGTTTTCAAAAAATATTGGGTTGATGAAAGCAGCATGTGGTACGCGGTTGTGGGACCTGAGGATGAAGAGAAGTGTGAAATTGCCCTGAAGGAAGCTTCCCGCTAGTTTCATCATTATTGTTTAATTCTTTTCAAAGTGGTAAATTAATAACGCGAAATTATTGAGACGCCGACAAAAAATCGGCATCCAGGAGATTATAAAATGGCAAAAGATAAGGTAATTCTTGCTTATTCTGGTGGATTGGATACAACAGTTATCATTCCATGGCTTAAAGAAAATTATGATTACGATGTAATCGCAGTTTGTATCGACGTTGGTCAGGGTGATGACTGGGCTGCTATCAAGGCTCGCGCACTTAAGACTGGTGCTGCTGCTTGTTACGTTGTAGATGCTAAGCAGGAATACATTGAAGAATACATCTGGCCTGCACTTAAGGCTAACGCAGTTTACGAAGATGAATACCTTCTTGGTACATCAACTGCTCGTCCTTTGATCGCTAAGATCCTTGTTGAATATGCTCGTCAGGAAAAAGCTGTTGCTATCTGTCACGGTGCTACAGGTAAGGGTAACGACCAGGTTCGCTTTGAATTTGGTATCAAGGCTTTTGCTCCAGATCTTAAAGTAATCGCTGCATGGCGTGATGATAAATGGAACATGGACAGCCGCGAAGCTGAAATCAAATATCTTGAAGACCGCGGACTTGAAGTTCCAATGAAGAAAGACCAGTCATACTCTCGTGACGAAAATATCTGGCACCTTAGCCACGAAGGTCTTGAACTTGAAAAGACAGAAAACGAACCAAACTACAAGCACATGCTTAAGAACACAACTGTTCCAGAAGAATGTCCAGAAGAAGGCGAATATGTAACAATCGACTTCGAAAAGGGTATCCCTGTTGGTTTAAACGGTAAAAAGATGAACGCACTTGATCTTCTTACTGAATTGAACGTGATCGGTGGACGCAACGGTGTTGGTCTTGTAGATATCTGTGAAAACCGCTTTGTTGGTATGAAATCACGTGGTGTTTACGAAACTCCAGGTGGAGCAATTCTTTACTTTGCTCACAGAATGATGGATCACATCTGTCTTGACCGTGAAACATATCACTTCAAGCAGCAGATTTCTCTCCGCATGTCTGAACTTATTTACGATGGAAAATGGTTCACAACTTTGATGGATTCTTGTATGGCTTTCGTAGACAAGGCTGAAGAAACTGTTACAGGTTGGGCAAAAGTTAAGGTTGTTAAGGGTGCTATCCGTGGTGCTGGTTCTGGTTCAAAGTACAGTCTGTACAACGAGTCAATCGCTTCATTCACAACAGGTGAACTCTACAACCACAAAGACGCTCAGGGCTTCATCACACTTGCAGGTCTCCCACTTAAGGTTAGAGCTATGATGGAGCAGGCCGTTGGTGAAGGGCAGGCAATAACTGAATCAAAAAGCCTAAAAGTCAGACCAACAGAATAAGGTTTACTGAATCAGGGGGCGAGTGGCGCAGCCCCCGTCCAAGGCCTGCGCGAGGCGCCCCGTCGCCGAGACTGGCCGTAGGTGAAGGATAGGCTATTGCAGAAAGCAAGAACCTCAAAAAGCGTCCAACAGAATAAGTATTTGAAATCGGCATCCATGCCGATTTTAAAAGTCTAGAAAATCCTTCTAGGATTTTCTAGACCACATTTCGAGTAAACCGTCAGAAGCGCCCTCCATGGCGCTTTTTTAATCAAATCCCAAAAAAAAATCATCGTTCATCTGCGTCTCATCTGTGGCTAAAAAAAAAATCCGCGTTCATCAGCGTTTATCTGCGGTTAAAAATAATCCATCCCCATCCAAGGTTTTAATTCCCCCAAAATTCTGCTAAACTATCTCCACGAGGCGTAAAAAATGACAATCAATGCAGAACAACTTTATTTCATTCTTGATAACACACCGGCTGAACAGAACATCATGCTGTGCGGAAAGCACGGTATTGGTAAAAGCCGTATTCTTGAAGATTATTTTTCTGATAAAAATGCAAAGGTTGTAACTTTATTTTTAGGTCAGATGGCAGATCCAGGTGACCTCATCGGACTTCCAGAAAAAAACGAAAAAACTGGAAAAACAGATTTTATGCTTCCATACTGGTTTCCAACAGATGGTGAATCGGTTGTACTTTTCCTTGATGAATTGAACCGTGCCCGACCAGAAGTCCTTCAGACAATCATGGACCTTACCTTGAACCGAAAGCTTGCCGGAAAATCCCTTCCAGAAGGAAGCCGCATCATCAGTGCTGTAAACAACGGTAACGAATATCAGCTTACAGATCTGGACCCGGCTCTTGTTTCCCGTTTTAACATTTACGAATTTGCCCCAACAGTAGAAGACTGGCTCAAATGGGCAGAAAAAACAGGCATCGACCAGCGCATTCTGGACTTTATCGACGCAAATCCAGAATATCTTGATAGCGGGGAAGTTGATCTTGGAGCTGCAAACCTTGAACGAACTCCAGACCGACGAAGCTGGGAACGAGTTTCAAAAATCATCTGCAAGTTCAGCGTGCTTTCTGACCTTCATAAGCCAATCGTAAGCGGTATTCTTGGAAACAAGGCAACAGCACTTTTCTTTAGATTTGTAACAGAAAACAATGTGCCTTCTGCAAAAGCCATTCTTGCAGGGGATTTTTCAAAAGTTCAGGAAAAACTGAATGCTTTGAATCTTCCGCAGATTACACAGGTAAGCGAAAGCCTTTTTAAGTTCCTTGAAATGACAGATTCTGATTCCGATGTTCAGAAAATTTCAGAAAACCTTATGAACTATTTTTCATTCCTTGAAAAATTCGGAAAAGAATCAGTTTCACACTTTGCAAGCCTCTGGAGCGCTAACCGTTATCCAAAAGCCCTTGCTTTTATTGGAGAAAACTGCATCCAGCTTTACAAAAAATTGATGGAAATCCTTTAAGTGACAGTTGAAGCCCGCCTTAAACAGATTACTTCCTCCTGGTTTTACAGTGAACCATTGCTTTTCAGCGTCTGCTGTTCCCATGTACTTGTAAGCAATACAGGAATGAATGTTCCCATGCGATGCGGTTCAATGCGCATTGAGTTCAATCCAGAGCTTTTAGAAAAGGCTTCTGACCAGATTCTTTCTGAATATCTTTCGGTGGAACTTTACCGCATACTTCTTCAGCATCCCTATAAACGGCAGCCTCACAACGCAAAAAAGAATATTTTAATGCTGGCAAGCGATGTTGTAATCGGAACAAAATGCAGGGTGAATCTTCCTCTTGCAGGAATTGAATATCTTAAGGCAATGGCTCACCGGTTCAAAACCCTGGAAAAACCCCTTGGAGAAAAGTGGGCTGGAACAGATGAAGAAAGATTTTTCTTACGAAACTTGAATACAAACCGCCACACAGGAGCATTTGAGCCTGTAGACGACCTTAGTTTTGAAGACTGGTACAAGTGGATTCTTTTTTTGATAAGCGAAATCAGTATTGCGGGAAACAATGCAGGTTCTTCCGCTCAGGCAGAACTTCAGAGTTTTGGAAATGCTGATGCTGCAGAACTTTGGGAAGAAAACGAAGAGGCATTCCTGCAGGTGCAGGAAAACATTCAGAAAGCAGAAATCGACCAGGGGTGGGGCCAGGTAGGCGGAGGACTTCAGCGTCAGATTCAGGAACAGTGTGATTTTTCTATGGATTACCGCCGCATGCTGGGGCAGTTCCGTCAGTCAATTGTAAGCGCTTCCAGAACTTTGACCCGTATGCGGCCAAGCAGGCGTTTTGGTTTCAGCGCCATGGGAAGCCGCTATAACCGCAAGGCAAACATTCTTATTGCGGTGGATGTTTCCGGTTCAATTACAGACGAAAGCTTTAATCGCTTTTTTCATGTGATAAACAACATTTTCTTTCTTGGTATTATCGAAAAAATCGATGTGATTTTCTTTGATACAAACCTTAAGCTCAGTAAACCGATTCCGTTCAAGAAAAAAATTGAACTTAAAGAAATTCAGGGCCGGGGAGGCACAAACTTTCAGCCGGCCTACGATTTTTTTGAAGAATCAAATGAATACAACGGCATGATAATCTTTACTGACGGTCAGGGAAACATTCCTGTTCAAAAAGGAAACCAGAACATCCTCTGGATTTTGACCAGCCGCCTTGATTACGAAAAATGCAAAAACTGGATAAACACTTTGCCAGGAAATAAAGCCACCTGGATGCCATAAAAAAGGAGCAGATATGAATGACATTGAATCAGACTTCTGGAAAGAGATTTTCAGACATCTTCAGCACCGCAATATGAGCCGGGTAGGTGGAAGCCGTCTTTCTTTGCAAGATGCTCCTGGCGAAATCGAAAAGTTTACCGATCAGCACAAGGATGTAAACTTTATTGTAGACAATTCCGGAAGTTACATCACTTTTGAAGCTCCAATCACAGATACAATCAATGTGCGGCTTTTTATTCAGAACCAGATCAAGGCTAGTCTTATGCAGAAAAACGGTTCTGATTGGGTAAAGATTGCCGATGCAAAGTTTTTTAACAATCCTTTCCCGGAAGTGGAGCTTTTGCTTCAGAACCGTGAACAGTACAAAAAGGATCTTGCTTCTCAAAAGGTTCAGACCGCTCAGGACAACATCAAGACAAAGATTACTTCTGAACTTATAAAGGCCATGGTTATGAAAAAGTGGGGAGTAAAGGAAGGGGTAACTGTTACTTTCTGCGACAACAATTATTCAGTTACAGCAAATGTAAACGGACAAAAAAAAGAAGTCCTGCTAAGTCAGCAGAACTTCTTTAATGAACTGACTGTTTTATAAACAGTCAGCAATCAATTAGAACTGGTACTTTACACCAATCTGTGCGAATGAGTTACGTTCCCATCCATCGAATTCTGAGTCAGAATCCTTACACCAGATGTACATACCGCTAAGGTTAAGGTTGAAGTCATCCTTAATTACGAATGTAAGTGTTGGCATAACGATAAGGTCTCCGCGTTCAATACCCCAGATTCCCTTAAGGTCAAGCTTGATCTTTTCATGGTTCCAAGTATCTGTGATGTCTACGATGAGTTTGTTGTTTGTGAAGCAGTCGTTAGCATCTGCATCAACATCGTATGGAGACTTTTTGATGTCATCTCCACCAAGGATGTACTTACCGTTTTCCTGTATGTTGAAGTTGATGTTATGGATTGGAAGATCAATATCAAAACCTGCAACCCAAGCAACACTGTTGTTGTGAACGAAAGGATCATCACCTGCAATATCGTCTGTCATGTTGTAAGCTGCTTCAAAGCGGCTGTTCAAACGACCAAACAAGATACCAGCACCTTCAAGACCAAAGATCTGAACACGGTCATAAGCAAGGAACTTATCGCTTTCTGCCATATTTCCTGTTGCAAGATATGTACCCATAGCTTTTATAAACTTTTCAGCGTTGAAAGATGGCTGCTTAAGGTGACCATAGTAGTAGCTTACACCAAGGTCTGCACCACCAACTGTAAATGTCATGCGGGCACCTGCCTGACCGTATTTAAGCTGCATTGTATCTGGATACAAGAATGATGAATCATTTGAAAGTCCGGAAAGGTTTGTAAGTGCAAGATTCTGGGCTGTTACTGCGTTAGTAAGTGTTGTCTGGACATAATCAGAGTATTCTGATGCAAGTACTAAAGATGTAGCTGCCGCCTGAGTTAATCCCTTGTTTGTAACTAATTCAGAAATTTTTTCACCATAAACTTCACCTACAACAGCATTGAATGCATCTGTAGCTGATGCTCCTCCACTAATTTTAGCTGTAATAGCAGCAAGGTTTTGATTTTTGATATAGTCAGTAACTCTTGTTGTCATTTCTGTAGAGGCTTCAGTATTTCCTGCATCCATCAAAGCTTTGAGAGCAGCTGTTTCGGCTGCAAAAATACGAGCTTTTTCAGCACCATTAACAGTTTCAGCATAAGCAGCCATAGCCAAAGTCTTTACATTTCCCTGCAAAGCAGCAGCTGCCTTAGGTTCCCAAACCCCAGTTCCCAAACGGTCAGCTGTCATCATAGGAGTCCAGATTGCTTCAAACTTGATGTTGTTGTTTGTTGAGTAAACTGCACGGAGCATTGGTTCAGAAATGCGGCGGTCAATGTAGTCTGGAACGATGTAGTCTGTGTAGTCGTTGGCGTTAAAGTTGTCCAAAACGTGGATTTTGTCACCTTTTCCCCAAACTACGCGCATCTTACCAGCTTCGAACTGAGCATTTCCAACGTAAGCGCGGGCTGTAAATTCATCAAGGATATCCCAGTAGTAACCATTAGCAAGTGAGTTTTTGTCGAACTTCAATGTCATAGAAACATCAGAAGAAAGACCAGAGTAGTTAACATTAACCTTTCCAGATGGGAAAACATCTGTCTTCCATTCATCAACGTCAAGGCGGTCATCTTTAGCATCACGCTGATCAACATAAGCGCGAGCATTCATTTCAACTTTACCGCTTACAGTAACTGTTGGTTCTTCTGTTTCTTCTGAATAATCGTCCCAGTCGTCTGCAAAAACAGCTGTTGTAAGACCAAGAGCTGCAATTGAAAGAATAAGTTTCTTGTAAAGTTTCATTTTTTCTCCTTTTTACTAAAAAAGATTCCGGGAAGAACTCCCGGAATCTTAAATCAGCTTAATTGCAGTTTATTTTTATTTACCTGTGTTAAGCCAGTTCTGTGTAAAGTAACGGTCTGAAATCTGTCTGTCGAAAATAAGCTTAGATGTATCAACTGTTACACGAGTAGAACGACCAGTTGCTTTGTTTACGATGTAGTTAACGGCACGAAGCTGATATTTCTTTCCTGTTTCAGAAGTAACCTCAATGTGCTTTTCAATAGTACAAACCTTGAGAAGCTTGTCAGCTTTGTCATAGTATTCCTGAATCAAAGGAAGGTAAGAAACTTTGTCGATGTACTGAATGCGGTAAGCAAATTCAACGTTCTTATTTGCAACTGGTGTAGACTTGATCTTCCAGCAGTTTTCTTTTTTTCCGCTGATTGTTATAGTTGCATTTTCTTCAATCATTGTGTGTTCATCATCTGATGGCTTACGAATTGTCATATCATTATATGTAAATTCTGAACCTACGAATGATTTTGTACGTTCTGCTGTTGCAATACGACGAGTTGTTTTAAGAGAAGGGAGGTAAATCCACTTGTCATCTTCACGGTTAGCTTTTTCAGCCTGCAAAAGACGTGTATCCTTTACAGAACCTGGAGCACGGAAGTCAAATACAGTCTGTGTAATACCATTCTTATGGTTTCCAAACTGGTTGATTACACGATGTTCTGTAACGTTACCAGCTTTGTCGATGATGTCCATAAAGAGTACACACTGAGAAAAGTCAGGTCTTGGAAGATCAGCAGAGATGTTCATAATATCAGTAGCTGATTCTGCAAACAATGCTGCTCCCATAGTGAGTAAACCTGCAGCCATAGCAATTACTTTAATTTTTTTCATTTGTTTTCCTCCGAAAAAAAATTGTTTTCACTAAAAGAATAACATAATTTTATAAAAGTACAACTTTTTTGTGGAAAAATTATAAATACGGGGTAAAATATAATTAAAGTACGATTTCTATATGAGGGAGATGAAGTGCAACATGAAGAATAACTCTAATAAACGTGGTTCTGTATCTACAAAAATTGTATTTGGAGTATTAATAGAAACAACAGTTCTCCTGCTGCTTCTGGGGGTAACAATTTTTGCCCGCATTAAACCTTTAAATGATGACAGCTTTACTGAAAAACTGTCTACAGTAATGCGTCTTACTGATTCTACTGTCACAGCTTTCCTTGAAGGAATTAACAATTCCGGAAAAATGCTTGCGCAGGAAGCTTCAGAAACAGATGATGAAGATCTTCTATATAAAATGGAAGAAATGATTGTTGGTTCTAATAATTACCTTAAATCAGCTTGTGTTATCACAGAAGATGGTGATGCATACTGTTATCCTGATGGCCAGATGGACTATGATTTTGCTTATTCTCAGGATTGGTGGGATCAGGCAATTAATAATGAAGGAACACCTTTCTTTTCTGGCATGTACGAAACAATGAACGGTGACGTAGTAATGGCTTGTGCAACCAGCTTTGGAGATGGCGAAGGAGTTGCTGTTCTTGAAATTGATCCTCTTGCTTACAACGTTCTTCTTGGTGATGAAACAAGCATGGGAGACATTACATTTATCGTAATCGATTCAAATGCAAATGTTGTTCTTGATCCTTACGATCCTCAGATTGTTCTTAAGCATTGTTCTACATTTGATGTTCCTGCTTTGCAGAATTATCAGGCCGGTGACTATGGTATTTCTCGTCAGAAGGTAATGGGAGGCCGCAGCTGTGAAGTTCGAATCCTTCCTAGCCAGAACGAATATTGTATTCTTGATTATGCTATGATCATCAGACTTAGCGTTATGAATGCCAGTACAAATGCTGTTCTCGTTCTTCTTGCAATCGCGATTGTAATCGGTATCGTAATTTCTGTAGTCGTTGCAATTCTTCTTGGACGTGAAATTTCTAATCCTCTTAAGAAACTTATCGAAATCCTCCGTAATATTTCAGAAGGTGACGGTGATCTTACAGTTCGTATTCCAGACACTGCAAACAATGAGCTGGGTCTTGTAGGTCTCTATTTTAATCAGACTATTGAAAAAATCGCTAATTCCCTTAAATCAGTTATTTCTGAAAGTAAGGTTATGAATCAAACTTCTCAGAAGCTTAATGACAGTGTTCTTGCTTCTACAAATGAACTTGTTGAAATTAGCGACAAGGTTTCTAATATTAAGGCAGAAGTTGAAAACCAGAGTGCTGCTGTAGAAGAAACAGATGGTACATTGAATGAAATTGCTAAGAATATTGAAGTTTTGAATAATGCCATCATCAATCAGGCTGACAACGTTTCTCAGTCATCTAGTGCCGTTGAAGAAATGGTTGCTAACATTGCTTCTGTAACAAGCATTCTTGAAAAGAACCAGCATAACGTACAGCTGCTTACTGAGTCTGCAGAAGCAGGTAAAACAACCGTTGTTACTACTGTAGAAATGGCTGACCGCATCGCTAAGGATTCTGAAGGTTTGATTGAAGCTTCTAACGTTATTCAGAACATCGCTGAACAGACAAATCTTCTTGCTATGAACGCTGCAATCGAAGCGGCTCATGCTGGTGAAGCAGGTAAGGGATTTGCCGTAGTTGCTGATGAAATCCGTAAGCTTGCAGAAGATTCTAATACTCAGGGTAAGAAGATTTCTGAAGTTCTTGAACACTTCCAGAGCATGATCCAGCAGATGACAAATGATGCTCAGATGCTCCAGCAGCAGTTCGACCAGATTTTTGAACATACACAGACTGTTAATACTCAGGAAACTGTAATTAAGAACGCAATGGATGAACAGAAGGTTGGTTCTGATCAGGTTCTTCAGGCTATGCGTCAGATGAACGAAATTACTGGTGATGTAAAGAATTCTTCTAGAGTAATCGAAACTGGTTCTAAGGAAATTCTTGTAGAAATGCAGAAGCTTGGTGAAGTTACACTCCAGATTAATACTGCAATGAACGAAATCAATTCAGGTGTTGAAAATCTTAACAAAACAATGCAAACTGCTAACGACATTACTATCGAAAACAGTCAGTCAATTACACGTGTATCTGATGAAATCGGTAAGTTCAAAGTTGAAAAGGATGCTGACGAAAAAGATGAAACAAACACTGAAGCTTCGGAACTTGTTGAAGAAGATCTCGAAGACCCATTTGAAGGTGAACTTAAATAAATGTGCATGTTTTGGGGTGGCTGGTAATTTTACCGGCCATCTTGAACAGGCAGGTGAGGCCATCGACTTTACCAACGTAAAAACTGCGGAAGCAAATGCCCCTAAGGCTTTGTTTCCAACGTTTATACCAAAAGCTGGAAATCCTACTCCAGCTTTTTTAAACACTTTTCCTTTTAATTCCAAAAAAATCATATTCCCAAAAGGTGAGCAGAAGCTTCAGATAGAGCCGGAATGTGCCATTGTGTTCAACGCTAAGTGGCAGGATGGTAAGGTTGTTTCTTTAACACCTGTAGTTTTTAGTGCCTCAAATGACTGTTCCATCAGAAAGGAAGGGGCCAGAAAAATCAGCCTTAAGAAGAACTGGGGAAAATGCAGCAAGGGCTTTGCTGACAACATGATTCCAGTTGATTCCTTTACAAAAGATGGAATCCTTAATCGATACAGAATCGCAAGCTTTATGGTTCGGAATGGTGAAGTTTTTTCTTATGGTGAAGACAGCGCTGTTCGTGATTACAGCTATGTTTTTGAAAAGCTTACAGACTGGCTCATTGATAAACTTAACAATCAGAAGGACGAAGGTCCGGCGGAACCAATAAATTCTTATCTTAATGCCAGTGGATGTCCTGAACAGCTTATGATTTCTATTGGGGCTACAAGGTATACTGATTTTGGTGAACATAATTTTCTTTCTAACGGAGATAAATCTGTGGTAGTTCTTTATCCTGAAGATAAATATTCCGGAAAAGATATTGCCGAAATGGTTAAGAACAACTATTTTAAAGACTCTGATATTTCAGCGCTTGTACAGGAAGTAGTTTTATGATTAACGGAAAAACATTGCAGTTCAATAACTGGACAGAATATGATGACTGGCTTGTTGAAAACTATGCGGAAAATGCCATCTACAAGGTGAACGAAGTTGATGGTCACATAGAAATTGAATACTGTGAAAAAGCTGAATTTCAGGCAGAACAGAAACGTCTTGAAGAAGAAAAGGAAAAGGCTGCTAAAGCGTAGCTTTTCTGTTGTTGTAAATAAAATTCATTACAGCCATAGAAATGATTACAACATAGCCAAAGAAGCTGAGCAGGTCAGGTTTTTGTCCAAAGACAAAGAAACCGAGGCTTGCTGAGAAAATTACCTGGCAGAAGTCAAAGATGGAAATCTTGGCGGCTGGCGCATGGTAATAAGCGGCTGTTATTGTAAATTGACCGATTGTGGCTGTAACTCCCACCATCAATAAACATATAATCTGATAAGTTGTCATAGGCTGAAAATTCAGGACAACATAAGGCAGCGTTATCACTGTAGTAAATCCACTAAAGAACAAGATTACGATAGGGCCGGGACATTTTAATTGTCCTAGCTTGCGGACGCATGCGTATGCAAAACCTGCTCCCAGACCGCCGATAATTCCAGCAAGAGAAGGCAAGGTTTGAGAAAAATCAAAAGATGGCTTTGCAACCAGCATAGCTCCACCAAAAGCAACGCATATTGCAATTCCTGGAATAAGTTTGATTTTTTCTCCTAACAACAGCCAGCAGAACAGAACGGTATAAAAAGGTGCCATTTTGTTCAGGATGCTGGCATCTGCCAGGATAAGATGATCAACTGCATAAAAATTACCAAAAAGTCCAAGAGTTCCACCCATGGCTCTAAGGAAAAGGAACTTCCAGCATTCTTTAGGAAATGTAAAGGTTTCTTTCCCTTCTTTTAAAGCTTTTACCAGCAACGGAACCAAGGCGATCAAAAAGGCGATGGAATTTCTGAAAAAGCATTTCTGGATAAAAGGAACGTCTCCGCTTAGTCTAATGAACATTGCCATCAGCGCAAAACTAAAGGCTGACAGCAACAGGAAAAAGACTCCTTTAAGATATTTTTTATCTACGGTCATTTTGAATTACTTGCGGCGTCCAAAAAGACGAAGCAATGAAAGGAAGATATTGATGAAATCAAGGTAAAGTTCAAGGGCTCCAATGATAGATGCTTTTTTGAAAACGTCTGTATCATCAGCGTGTTCACTTACGCGCATCATTTTCTGAGCATCGTAAGCTGAAAGTCCTGTAAAGATTACAACTGTTGCAATTGAAATGATTGTTGCAAAAACATCATGTCTTAAGAACATGTTGATTACAGATGCGATGATGATTCCGATCAAAGCCATTGTGAAATATCTTCCGAAGGAAAGGATATTCTGTTTTGTGAAAGATCCGTAAATTGCCATTACAGCGAACATTGCGGCGCTTACAAAGAAAATAGTAATGAGGGAATCCATTTTGTAACAGAAGAATATTACAGAAAGTGTAATGCCGTTTATAAGAGAGTAGATGATGAATGCAAAACTGGCAGCAACAGTGCTGATTTTTCTGATGGAAGCAGAAAGCCACCATACAAGAATGATTTCTACGATTGCAAGAACAGGAATTCCAAGGCTAAAGAATGAAGCTCTTGCATGTTCTTCAAGAACGGCAATGTTAAAAGCTGTAAGAATAGCTGTAACACCGCTGATTAAAAGTGCAAGAAACATCCAGCCGTAAACCCGAGCAATGAATTTGTTCTGTGATTTAATTTCAGAAACTTCTTTTATGTTTGTATTAGCCATTTAGACCTCCGAATTTATTCTATATATAATATTAACAACTTTTTAATAAAAAGGATATAATAATTTCATGGCAAATATTCAGGATTACATAGATTGGCGAGGAGATTTAACTCTCGACCTTTCAGAATTTAACAGAATCGATGCTTTGATCTTATGTCAAATTTCTTATCTGAATTTTGATGGATTGTTGAACGACTGTGATTTTGAATCAAGAATTTCCATTGAAGATTTATGCAGAGAATTCAACAACTCACCTGATTATAAAAAGCGGGCTGATACAGGTCTTTTGATCAATTCAAAAACTGCGGATTTTTTTACTTCTGTGGCATCAAGTGTCCGTTTTAAGGATGTGCTTGTTACCGGCTATAGATCGATTATTGATGAATCGAAGGAAGAACAGTTTGCGGCAATGTCTTACATTCTTCCTGATAAGACTAATTTTGTCTGCTATAGGGGAACAGACGACACTATTGTTGGCTGGAAAGAAGATTTTAACCTGGCTTTGTATGAGGTTCCTGCACAGAAGGATGCCATCTTATATCTTGAAGAGGCTGCTAAAAAACTTAAGGGTGAACTTAGGATTGGAGGCCATTCTAAGGGTGGAAATCTTGCAATCTATTCCAGCTTTATGGCTCCTGCTTCAATCAAAAAACGAATTGTCAAAATCTATAACAATGATGGCCCAGGTTTTTCTGAAGAAAAAATCAATAGTCCTGAATATAAGGAAATTGTAGATAAAATCAATTCTTATTACCCTCAATATTCAATCGTAGGAATGCTTTTCAGTAATGAGGGAAAATTCAGAGTTGTTGAAAGCGATGAAATTGGGGTTATGCAGCATGATCCATTTAGCTGGCACTTGAAGGGAACAAGTTTTGAGACCGTAAAGAAACTTTCCGGCTATTCAAAATTTTTGCACGAAACCTTCAATTCCTGGGTAAAAAAGCTGGATAAGGCTCAGACTGAGAAGTTCATCAATTCACTTTTTGGCATCTTGGAAGCAACAGATGCTAAGACAAATTCCGAAATTGAATCAAATCTTGTTGTGAGTTCTGTAAAAATCATTAAATATCTGAACGAGCTTGATCAGGAACAGCGTTCAATGATGATAGAAGTTCTTAAGGAACTGATAAAGACTGGTCACTCAAAGCTTCCTCGCATCGACAAGATCATTAAAACCAGCCTGGAAGACACAAAGGCTGGTAGAGATAAGGCTTTGAAAAAGGTTGAGAAAACATTAAAGCTTGATAAGGCAAAAGAAAAGCTTATTGAAACAAAAGATGAAATTACTGCAAAAGCGAAGAAA
Source organism: Treponema sp. (assembly GCA_045616085.1). Taxonomy (GTDB): domain Bacteria; phylum Spirochaetota; class Spirochaetia; order Treponematales; family Treponemataceae; genus Treponema_D. The sequence goes on along the minus strand of JAZLGB010000014.1, from coordinate 22,498 downwards.
GCTTTGAAGTAAACTGTTCCTGAATGGATGTCTGGGCACCTCTTGTAGCGGCTGACTGGGCATCCTGTTTGTTTAACTTACCGACTCGTTTTTTTACGTTGAATTCAATCAAAGTCTTTTGAGACGCGTTTTCTGTAAGTTTGAAAGTTACGTCATATCGAATGAAGTAGTAAGTGTTTGTTGGATCAAAACCCATGTCTTCAAAGTTTGCTGTGATTGAGGCTTTGTAGGTGCCGTTATTTTTTACAGTCGTAAAGCCCTGGTTTGTAACAACTTCTGATGCGGCTGTAATAAGTCCTGGTCCTGCAGGTCCGTCTGAGTTGATGGCAAAAGTCACATTGCAAAAAGCCGCACGAATCTTTGATTCCAGTTCAGCCTTGTTTTTATAGCTAAGGGCAATCTGTTTTTTTGGTGTAAGAATACTGATCATTGTGATGTAGTATTCGCTGTTTGCGGCAATATCGTAAGCTTTAAGAAGGCAGGCACACTTTTCCAGACTGTCAGCTTTTTTTGCCGCATCTTCCAGAAGCTTTTCGATCTGCTTTGTCATGGAGTTGAGGGTGATTTCATACTGTTCTGAGGCCTTCTGTTTGTCCAGAACTGCCCGGGAATAGTATTTCTTCTGCTTTTTTTCCTTAAAGCTTTTGCGGTTTTTGATTTCAAGTCCGGAAAGTTCTCTTACTGTTGAGTCTGTCTTAAAGTTCAAGAGGTAAGTGGAAAGCTTGTCTCCCTCTGAAGTCATTGACTGAGTTGCATACTGTTCGCTCTGAACTGTCTGAGTAAGGCTGTTTGTTACAGCGGCAATTGCTTTGCTGTCAGCATCATCCTGAGAAAAAGCGCTGGCGGTTGCACAAAGATAGTCTGCGTTGCTGTAACCGGAATATGGATCTTCAATCCATTTTACTGCTTCAGCCTTTGATTTTGACCAGGCACAGAGAGCTGTAAGTGTTAATGCCGCAATAAAAAGAACTTTCTTCATATAATTTTAGAATCTGGCGCTTGGATTTTTGATGATCTTCTTGATGCTGGAATTGTCATCCATCCAGATTTTCTTGTTAGATTCGATGTTGATAAGTTCTGTTGTGATGTAGTAGGTACGAGTTGATTTTTTACCGTCTGTATCAACGATAGTTTTTACTGAACCTCTCATCATGTAGTCAGCACCAGTTTCGTTTGCAAGAAGTTTTGCTGTTTCTTCGCTGGAATTTGTCTGCTGGTCATTGCGTTCTGCCCGAACTTCAAGACGTTCTTCTGCAGATGCTACGAAATCAACTTTTCCGCTGTTTACCAGGGCAGCTTCAAGCTTTTTTGTAAGAATCTGAGTGTCGATGTGTTCGTCGCTTCTGTTGCTGTAAGTTCCAACGATTACAACAGGAAGTTTTCCGTTGTGTGATGCCGGATAGTTAAGGATTGCTGGAGATGTAAGGCAGTTTGAGATGATTTCGTTTGCTGCGATTCTAACGTCTGTGTCGTTCCAGTATCCGCTTAAGTCAGTTACTGTTTCTGCAGGAACGCGTTCAACTCTTGGGGTTGAAGCACATGAAGAAAAAAGAAGGGCTGCAGAGATTGCTGTTAAAGAAAGAATTGTTTTTGTCTTTTTCATTTGAAATTAACTCCCATTAATACTAAATTTAATACAAGAAATTAGATTTGACAATAAAATTAAGGTAAATGATAATAATATAGTAAGGGAATTGAAATGCTAATGGAAAACACAACAATCATTAATGAATCTCCAGTAGGTCGCCATCTTGAACAGATTGCTGAATCTACACCTTCTGAATATCTTATGTTCAACAAAAAGAAGATTGAACTTGTTGCTAAAATCACCCTCGGTCGTGAATATGACAACGATGTTGTAATCGACAACAAGCTTGCCAGTCGTCATCACGCCGTAATCCAGAAGATCCGCGACGCTTATTTTATCAAGGACGAAAAAAGTACAAACGGTACTTTTGTTAATGGAAAGAGAATTCCAGAAGACAAATATTTCCGTCTTAATAAAGGCGACAAAATCACTATCGGAACAATGAATCTTGTTATTTCCTGATGAGCGATAGATTAAAGAGCTTTCTGGAAGACCTGAGTTTTGATCAGCAGCTTCCGTCTTATGAATATCTTTTGACTCTTGCAGATGGTGCAACCTGTACTCTGGAAACAGAGGTGACCGATTATCGTCCTCTTAATGTGTTCAATGATGTTGGGGGACTACTGGATTTTACTTCCCCAGAACTGGAAAAACTTCCTCTTATCGTTGTTCCAGATATGCACGCAAGAGCCTATTTTCTTAGAAACATTTTGAATTATACCCTGCCAGAAGATTTTGTTTCTGATGAAGGGAAGGGGCTGACGGTTTTTGAAGCTCTTTCTGAAGAGAAGCTTAGAATCGTATTTGTTGGTGACCTTCTTCATTCAGAACTTCGATGCAGAGACCGTTGGATGAAGGCCCTTCTTGATTTTAATCAGGAAATCTATGACGGGGAAGCCATGACAGAGGAGATGAAGGAAGGATTGACTCTTCTTTCCATGATCATGGAGCTTAAGATAGCCTTCCCAAAAAATGTCCATGTTTTAAAAGGAAATCATGAAAACATTTTGAATGTCAGATCACCTGGAAATTTCCCATTCCGTAAATTTGCTAACGAAGGCGAAATGGTAAAACAGTTCATGTCTTCTGTTTATGGTGATGATGTTTTGATGGTCATTTCTTGTTTTGAAAAGAAGTTGCCATTGGCTGCTGTGTTCCCAAACTGTATCATCAGTCATGCGGAGCCAGCTAAGGCATTTTCTAAAGAGGAAATAATTAATGGCTTGGATATGGATGAGGTTGTCAGGGGATTGACCTGGACAGAAAACAATGCAGCCCAGGAAGGTTGCGTACAGGAAATGCTTGATTCGCTGACAGAGAATCCGGAAAGTCTTTATTTTGGTGGTCATAGACCAATTCAGGGTACTTGCGCGTTCCGTCAGGATGGAAAGTATGTTCAGCTTCACAATCCAGACATGCAGTACATAACATTAATTCGTAAAGATAAGCCTTTCGACCCTAATACAGACATTGTTAAGGTTGGAGAATAGCGGAATACCGCAGGAGTAAATAATGTCAGACGCTTTTCCAGAGACAATCGGTAAGTACAAAATTGATGGAATTCTCGCAAAAGGTGGAATGGGAGTAGTTTATCGTTCTACTCATCCAACTTTGAATAAGCCTGTCATCATCAAAAAGTTGACTGCAAAAAAGAATTCAACAAACATAAAGCGCTTTGTTCAGGAAGCCAAGATTCTTGGAGAACTTCAGAATCCTAACATCGTTAACTTTTACGATATTTTTACAGAAGGCAATGCCTACTATATTGTTGAAGAACTGGTTGACGGTATGGCTGTTGATAAGATTCTTCAGAAACAGACAGCATTAAGCCCTCAGATTGCAATGCTGATCATTCAGGATGCCTGTTATGGGTTAAAGTTTGCCCATACAAAAAATATTGTCCACCGCGACATCAAGCCGGGTAACATTCTTATTTCAAAACGTGCCGAAATCAAGATTACTGACTTTGGTATTGCTTCTGAAACTGCAGGTGGTGACGATCTTACTCAAAGCGGAGTTGCTCTTGGTACTCCTGCTTATATGCCTCCAGAACAGTTCGAAGATTCTGCCAAGGTTGATTGCCGTGCGGACATTTATGCTCTGGGAATCATGCTTTATGAGATGGTTACAGGTACTAAGCCATACCCAGGAACTCTTTCAATTGAAACTTTGAACATCATCAAAAAGGGTAAATATATTTCACCTAAAAAGATTGATAAAAACATTCCTTGGTGCGTGTGCAGACTTATTAACAAGATGCTCAAACCAAAGGCAAAGAACAGATATCAGTCTACAGTTCCTGTGCTTAAGTTGATTAAGAGATATCTCAAGCATTACGATGTTCACGCCATTCGTGTGCAGCTTGCAAAAATTGTGCTTTCTAAAAATGTTCTTAAGGAAATGGAATATGTTCGCAAGGATAAGAAACGCAATCAGATGATTGCAATTGCTGCCGGATGTTGTGCTCTTTTTGCACTTGGTGTTTATGGCTGGGCAGAAGGAGTATTCCACAGAACTATCTTAAGACACTGGTATACACCTGTTTCCATCGAAATGAAGATGCCTACAACAAACACTTCCGGCTCGGATCTTTCTGTAAGAGCATTCTTCTTCGAAAATGACGGAGACAAAATTCCTGAAATCTTAAATACTCGAAGAACTCTAACTCAGATTTCCGAAAAAAAACATCCCGAAGAAAAAAATGCCCGTAACCGTACATACAATACAAAGGACGTTTTCCTTCCTCACGGTCAGTACAGAATAAAAGTTGTGGCTGGACCTTATGTCTGGTGGAAGAGTTTTACGGTTGATAAAAAGACTGTGAAAATTCAGGCCGATTTCCTTAAGGATATGAGACGAAATATTACAGTAAGGGCTGATGCTTTTAACGCAGAAACCGGAAAAGAAATTACTAAGAATACAAAATTCTCTGTTCTTTACGCAAACGCCTGGATTCCACTGGATTCTATCCCTGCTGAAAAGCTTATTTCTGGCAATGTGTGGAAATTCCGTGCTGAATGTGAAGGGTATATTTCTGAAGTATTCAGCCTGCGTCTGGACTGGCTTCAGGATAATCTTTATCTTTCTGCAAATTTAACACCTATTCAAAAGTAAATATTGCCGAATTCGTTTTCTATTCGTATATTTAAATATATGGTAGAAAACGAAAATAATAATAACAACAACGATAACTCATCAGAAGAATTTGAAAAGATTTTGGGTGCACTTAAGGATAAGGCTGAAGAAATCTTGAATGGAAATGTTGAAGTTGAAGTTGAGATAGAAACAGATACTAAACCCTCTAAAAAAACAAAAAAAGCAAGAAAGGTTGAACTGATTCCAGCAGAAGACCTGCTTCCTGCAAAGCTTCCTGTTATACCTTTGCAGGGACGTCCAATTTTTCCAGGAATTTTCACTCCATTGATGATTAATAATCCTGGTGACATTAAGGCTGCTGAAGATGCCTGTGAAGGAGACGGTTACCTGGGTCTTGTTCTTCTTAAAAAAGATGTAACTGATGCGTCTTACGACGATCTTTGTGAAATCGGTACAGTTGCAAAAGTTATTAAAAAGATAAAGCTTCCAGATGGTGGAATCAACGTATTTATTTCAACAGTAAAACGTTTTAGGATTACTAAATGCATTCATTCTGAATCTCCAATTGTTGCCGCAGTTGAATATCTTGAAGAAACTGAAAACGACACCTTTGAAGTAAAGGCTTTGACCCGTGCCCTCATCAGCGAAATGAAAGAGGTTGCGGAAAACAATCCATTGTTTACTGAAGAGATGCGCCTTAATATGGTGAATATCGACAATCCTGGAAAGATCGCAGACTTTACAGCATCTATCCTGAACGTAGAAAAAGATGACCAGCAGCGCATTCTTGAGCTTACAAATGTACGTCAGCGTCTTGAACAGGTTCTTGTTTTCATCAAAAAAGAGCAGGAACTTTTGCGTGTTCAGAAAAAGATTCAGAATGATATCAACGAAAGGGTAGAAAAAAATCAGAGGGATTATTTCCTTCGTGAAGAGCTTCGGTCCATTCAGGAAGAGCTTGGTACAGATGCAGAAGGTAATGACAGCGACTATGCCAAGTTCAAAAAAAAGATTGAAAGCTTTAATTTTGAGGGCGAAATCAAGGAAACCCTTACAAGCGAACTGGACAAGTTCCGTATACTTGACACTCAGTCGCCGGAATATACAGTTTCCCGCAATTATCTTGAGCTGGTGTGCAGCCTTCCTTGGGATGAAGAGCAAAAAGCTGAAAAATTCAATCTGGATGGGGCAAAAAAGATTCTTGAAAATGATCATTATGGTCTTGATGACGTTAAAAAGCGCATCCTGGAATTTCTTGCAGTAAGAAAGCTTAAGCAGGATAACAAGGGTACTATCCTTATTCTGGTTGGACCTCCTGGAGTTGGTAAGACATCCATCGGAAAATCAATTGCTAATTCCATGAACAAGCCTTTTTATCGTTTTAGCGTTGGTGGTATGAACGACCAGTCTGAAATCAAGGGACATCGTAGAACTTACATAGGGTCTATGTGCGGTAAAATCATTTCCGGAATCAAGCTCACTCATACAAAATCACCTGTTTTCATGATTGATGAAGTTGATAAGATGACTACAAGTGCTCACGGAGATCCTGCTGCGGCACTTCTGGAAGTTCTTGATCCAGAACAGAACGTAACTTTCCGTGATGATTATCTTGATCTTCCATTTGATGTTTCAAACGTATTCTTCATTCTTACAGCAAACTCTCTGGACACAATCCCAGAGCCTTTGCTGGACCGTGCAGAAATCATTTCTCTTGCAGGTTACATTGATCAGGAAAAACTGGAAATCGCCAAGAAGTATCTTATTCCAAAAAATCTTGAAAAGAATGGATTGAAGAAAAATCAGGTTAAGTACGGAAAAGATGCTCTTATGCGCATCGCCCAGGAATATGCCCGGGAAGCAGGTGTTCGTAATTACGAAAAATGTCTAGATAAGATTCATCGTAAGCTGGTCACTGAACAGATTCAACAGGCAGACAAGCTTGTTTCAGAAGCTGTTAAGCTTGCAAAAAGCGAAAAGCGTCCTGCAGAAGAAATCGCACAGATTACAACAGACAAATATTACGATTCAGAAAAAGTTTATGAAATTGCTGCCAGAGATCTTGAAAAATATCTTGGAAAGCCGGCCTTTGATGAAAGTGAGATTAAAAAGGCTAGTGTCCCTGGAACAGCAATCGGTCTTGCCTGGACAAGTATGGGTGGTGATACATTGATGATCGAATGTATTACTTATCCTGGAAAGCCTGAGTTTATCCTTACCGGTCAGATGGGTGATGTAATGAAGGAATCTGCTCAGATTGCCATGAACTGGGTTAAGCGCTATGTGATTCAGAAGAAAATCAAGAAAGCTAACTGGTTTGAACAGAATACAATTCACCTTCATATCCCAGAAGGTGCTACTCCAAAGGATGGACCTTCCGCAGGTATTACAATGGCCACAACATTCCTTTCTTTGTTTACAGGAAAGACAATCAAGCCAAATCTTGCCATGACAGGAGAACTTTCTTTGACTGGTCAGGTATTACCTATTGGTGGGTTGCGTGAAAAAACTGTTGCCGCAAAGCGTAATAAGATCAAGACCATCATCATTCCAAAGGCGAACGAACGTGATCTGGAAGAAATCCCAGAACATGTAAAGGCTGGAATCACATTCATACCTGTTTCCAGAGTGGAAGAGGTAATTGCCAACGCATTTAAGGCAAAGATTTAATAGTTGATGTTAAATAAGAAAGGGAATTCCAAACGTATTGTCATGCTGATCTTGTTTCAGCATCTACGTTTTCTTTTGTGTGGAGATCCCGAATCAAGTTCGGGATGACAATGCAAGATTTTATGCCTTGAAAAGAATCAGATCAGGCACTTTAACTGTAAGTCCTGATCCAAACTTAATCTTCTGCTGATCATCACTTGTTACTGCGATGTCAAAACCCACTGTGGCAGGAATGAATCCTTCTGCCTTGGCTTCAACTGTGTAGTGGAATGCTTTTGCAATTCCAACTTTTTCAGCCTTTTCAGCCTGAGGCCAGAAACTGAATGCTCCCTTTGTGGAGTTGAAGGTTTTGCAAGGATTTCCAAAAGAAGAGTCCTGCATGATTACTGAACCTTCTGGGCCCATAAGGACAACTGTTGCATTTACAAGAGGTTCAAAGGTTGCTCCGTTCAATACAACACCATTGATAATAGGGAAGTTGAAAGTTGGAGTGTTTATATCTTTTTTTGAAACTTTATCGATATAAGACATTACAGCGTGATTAGGACGCTGGGTAGAAGAAACTGTACGGATTGCTTCCAGGATGAGGGCGTCTACATCTGCCTTAAGCTGAGAGTCAACCAGCTCCTGAGAAGTGTAGAGGGCTCCTCTTCCTGAAACGATGTAGTGAGGAGCAACTTTGTTGAGTACATAAGCTGTGGCGTCCATACGGCAGCGAGCACAATCGCAGGTAAGCCACGCAGACTGCTGCTTTCCTTTAGTCATCTGAGTATAGATAGAATCTACTCTCTGGCTAACGTATTCTTCCATTAAGTTATGTACTTTCATCAAATTACTCCACTACTATTTATTAGTTTCCGCCGTTGCGAGTGTAAGCTGCAAGACCACCCTGTTTAAGGATTTCTCTTGAGCGGGCAGCAAGGTCGTTTGTAGCCTTGATTGTCTTTCCGTTACAGTTGATTTCGAATTCGCAGCCTGTGTTCAAAGCTTCTTCGATGTTTGTAAGTTCAAGAACATCACCCTGTTTAATTGTATCATAGTCAGCAGGATTTACAAAATTCATCGGGATGATGCCGTAGTTGATAAGGTTAGCCTTATGGATGCGGGCAAATGATTTTGTAAGGATTGCGCGTACACCAAGGTACATAGGTCCAAGAGCAGCGTGTTCACGGCTTGAACCCTGACCGTAGTTTTCACCACCTACAACGATACAGTTAGCAAAGTTTTCTGCTTCTGAACGTGTGTAGAATGTTTCATCAAGGCGAGTAAGAGTGAACTTACTGATTTCTGGAATGTTAGAGCGCAATGGAAGAACCTTTGCACCAGCTGGCATGATGTCGTCAGTAGAAACGTTGTCCCCAGCCTTAAGACGAACTGGGAGGGAAAGCTTAGGTTCGTAGTCACGGCACTTTGGACATGGCTTGATGTTTGGTCCGCGAAGAATTTCAACCTTCTGAGCCTCTTCCAATGGAAGTGGAGCAATCATCATACCGCGGTTCTGAGCTGCAGCAAGAACATCTTCAGAAGAAAGACGTGAATCCTTACCGTCAAGCATAGATACGCGAACACCGTCAACGTATGCTGGGTCAACATAGTCAAGTTTTTCAGCTTCTGTGAATACACCTGTGATAGCGGCAGCAGCAGCTGTTTCTGGGCTAACAAGGTAAACGTTAGCATCAGCAGTACCAGAACGACCCTTGAAGTTACGGTTGAATGTACGGAGTGTTACACCTTCGCTGTTTGGAGCAAAGCCCTGTCCGATACATGGACCACAAGCAGATTCAAGAATACGGAAACCTGCTTCGAACAAAGTTTCAAGGATTCCAGCCTTTGAAGCCATAAGGATTGTTGTGCGGCTTCCTGGTGCAATACCAGCTTCTACTCCTGGAGCAATGTGCTTACCCTTAACGATGGCAGCAACTGATTCAAGGTCATCCAGAGAAGAGTTTGTACAAGAACCGATTACAACCTGTGTAACCTTCTTTCCTGCAAGTGAAGCGATAGAGTTAATAACGTCTGGGTTGTGAGGACAAGCAGCCAAAGCGCCAAGTTCATCAAGGTTGATTTCGATAAGCTTGTCGTATTTAGCGCCTTCGTCAGCCTTCTGTTCTGTCCAGTCTGAGCCACGTCCCATAGATTCAAGGAACTTCTTTGTTTTTTCGTCAGAAGGGAAGATAGAACAAGTAGCACCAAGTTCAGCACCCATGTTTGTGATTGTAGCGCGCTGTGGAACTGTAAGAGTTTCTACACCTTCGCCAAAATATTCGTATACAGCAAGAGTACCACCCTTAACTGTTTCACGGCGGAGAACTTCAAGGATGATATCCTTTGCGCCAACGCCCTTGCGGAGTTTTCCTGTAAGTTTTACACCAAAGATTTTTGGCATGGCAAGGTGGAATGCACCGCCACCCATGGCAACAGCAACATCAAGACCACCGGCACCGATAGCGATCATACCGATACCACCGCCTGTTGGTGTATGTGAGTCAGAACCAAGAAGAGTTTTTCCAGGTTTACCAAAACATTCAAGGTGTACCTGGTGACAGATACCGTTACCTGGACGACTGAAGTAAAGACCGTACTTAGCAGCGATTGACTGAAGGTAGCGGTGGTCGTCCATATTCTTGAAGTCTGTCTGAAGTGTATTATGGTCAACGTAAGAAACTGAAAGTTCAGTTTTAACACGTGGAATACCGATTGTTTCAAACTGAAGGTAAGTCATTGTACCAGTAGCATCCTGTGTAAGAGTCTGGTCAATTTTAATTGCGATGTCAGCACCGCGTTCGATTGGTTCACCCTTTACGAACTTTGTGTCTGAACAAGCTTCAGGAACGATGTGGGCCTGAAGGATTTTTTCTGCAAGTGTAAGAGCCATAAATGCACCTCATCAAAAAAGTAAAATCAAATTATCAAAAAGTTTAGTGAGAAATGTATAAATATTCAACATTATGATATAATATATAAGAAAGTAATTGATATGAATTTTTCAAAAATAAAACTTTTCTTTTCGCTAATTTTATTAGTTTCTCTGCTATTTTCCTGCAATAACGGATCTGGAATCGATTTGTCTTCAGGAACTGATGAAACTTTAAAGCAGGTTGCAATGCAGAAGGAAAAGGACCTTTTGTGGACAACAGAAATTGAAAGTCATAGACTTTCAAAAAGCATAAAGACTTCTTCTTCTGTTTCTACTTCTATCAAACTTACTCCAGAAATTGTTGCGTTGGCAGATACCAAAGCTTCTATCTATCCTGTACTGGAAGGCTTTGCCAGCCTTGATACAAGTCTCATTTCAAAAGAACTTTTTGATTTTCTGACTAGTACGTGCAAGTCAATAAATGAATGGAAACTTTCTGAATTGAAGATGGATGATGAGTGTGAATTTTCAAAAGTTTTGTTCAAGTATGATGTTGAGGAAAACTGGATGAAAATAAATTCTTCAAAATTTCCCATTGGAAATGAGATCAAGCTTTATAATCGCTGGTTGTTCGGTGAACCTTTTGTTACAGAGGATGATATTCAGGTACCTGTAAGATTTATCAATAAAAATAGTTCAATGGATCTTCTGATTTATATCAATCAGAAGAGTGGATATAAAATCGAACAGCTGGTAATTCAGAAAATGGAGAAAAATGATGGAAGATAGCAAACTTTCTGGAATTGAAAGGGAACTGGTCCTTCAGTATTTGATTGATGGAAATGTTCCTGTAACCATTACGCCTGTCTCAGAAAATCCTGCAGATCCAGATGATATTTTGCCAATGTCTTCTGCAGTTGTTCCTATTGCGATTAATCCTGAAAAGATTTCTGTTCTGAAGGAAGGCATCATTCTTCTTGAAGATGTTCCTCAGAATGTTCTTGAATGTGTTGATAAAAATGTAAAGGTTGAGTTTTATTTCAATCGGGTAGGTCTTTATTTTATTTCTCAGATGAAGACTGTAAGCTCAGGTACAGCCCTCGTCATTCCTGCTGTAATCAGCCGTATTCCTGATATTCCAATCACAAAAAAATATGATTTTACAGCTCAGCTTTTTATTTCTGTTGGGGTTGCAGGTAATTCTAAATTTTCTTGTGTTCCTTCAGAAGGTTTCGAACTTTTTAGTCGCCCAATCTGGAGTTCAATTGAGCTTGAACAGCAGCAGAAAGCTAAAGATCTGCTGGAAGGTTATGTTAAGGAAGCCAAAACAAACGGAAAGGCTGGAAACGGTCTTCAGTTGATCAATATCTGTCGATACATGGTTGAAGAAAAGCCTGTTCGTATTGAAGCAATCGAAGGCAGAGTAAAGCCTTTTGACATTCTCTTTGTAAATCATGAAAGAATCGTACTTGGTTTTTCCAAGCACCAGGCCTTTGAACTTGATGAAGGGGCTGAGTATCCAATAGAAATGTCTTTTGCCCTGAAGGAAACTCCTGCAGTTGTTAGACGGGTGTTTGTTACCTGTAAAGTTGTAAATCTCTATAAGAACGAAGATGGATCAAAGCTTTGTGCTGATTGTACTTATACAACATTAAAGGAAGAAGACTGCCGCTTCCTGTACGAAAAAGCAACCAGCACATTGTTCATTTAGAAAATTATAATTCGTCGTAAGTATCTTCTGTCTCTGTTTCTACTTCGGAAAGTTCCAGCTGTGTGTCTACAGGTCTGTTCCCAAGAAGGATTGCTATAGGGTGAAGGTACGACACGTTTTCACAGATGATTTTGATGGTCACCATCATTGGTACAGCAAGAATCATTCCTACAAATCCCCACATCCATCCCCAGAAAGTTAAGCTTACAAGAATAACGAATGGTGAAATTCCAAGGTTTTTTCCTTCGATTCTAGGTTCGATGATGTTTCCTAAAACAAGATTGATTGTTGTTAACAACAAGATAATCATGATGATTGGGAAAGGACTTGGATAAAACTGAATCAATGCAAACAATGAAGTTAAGCCTACTGAAAGAATTGAACCAAAAGTAGGTATGAAGTTCATGATGAAGGCAAGAACTCCCCACATGATGGCAAAATCAAGTCTGAAAATTAAAGCTGTAAAGAATACAAGGAAACCGGTCATTAAAGAAATAAAGAATTTGATGGACATATAATGAACGATTTCAGTGATTGTCTTTTTAAGGATTTTTGTAACCCGCCCCTGAACTTTCCCCTGGAACATTGCATCAACTTTTTCATGGCCGTTTTTCATTTCAATAAGAAGAAAAACACACAAAAGCAGAATCATGGCAAGATTTTTGGTCAGAGCAAGAAGGTTTCCTGAAAAGATTAACGCCGCATTCTGTACAAATTCTCTAACTTTAAGCTGGCCCCAAAGGTTTTCAAAGAGGTTTGCTTCCTGATCAAACTGTACATTGAATGCATTGGCATACATTTTATAGATGGATAGGAAAGTTGATTCGTATTTCGAATACTGGCTTACAATCGTAGAAAGACTTGTTCCCATGATTGTAAAAAGAGCCATTACGATAAAAACGAATAAAATCGCCATTATCAATGTTCCCAGTATCCAGGGCATCTTAATCTTCTGGTTCATGCGCTTTACAACAGGGTAAAAAACGCAGGAAACCAGTACTGCCACAGTGACCGGAAGGGTAAAGCTTACAGAAAGCTTTAAGAAAACCCCTAGTGCCACTATGGCAAACATAAGAAGAATGTAATAGATGCCTTTAGAATACTGGTTCTTGTTCATTGGCGTTATTTCTTTGCTTTTGGAGAAATCTTGTCGAATCCACAGAATGGAACGAGAACTGGTGGAATTGTTACAGAACCGTCTTCATTCTGATAGTTTTCAAGAATTGCAAGCATTGCGCGGCCAACAGCAATAGCTGTACCGTTCAATGTGTGAACGTACTTGTTCTTTCCATCGTCATCCTTGAACTTAATGTTCAAGCGGCGAGCCTGGTAGTCTGTACAGTTAGAAGTTGAAGTAACTTCACCGTATTCACCACCGTTACGTCCTGGCATCCATGCTTCAAGATCCCACTTGCGGTAAGCAGGAGCACCAAGGTCACCTGAACATGTATCTACAACGTGGAATGGAAGTCCCAAACCGCTGAAGATTTCTTCTTCGATTTCACGGAGTTTTGCGTGAAGTTCGTCAGACTGTTCTGGAGTAGAGTATACGAACATTTCTACCTTGTCGAACTGGTGAACGCGGTACAAACCCTTAGAGAACTGACCAGCAGCACCTGCTTCGCGGCGGAAACAGTGTGAAAGACCACCGTACATAAGTGGAAGCTTAGCCTTGTCAAGGATTTCACCTGAGTGGTAACCACCAAGAGTGATTTCTGCAGTAGCAACAAGACATGTGCCTTCTTCTTCGATTGCGTAAACGTTAGATTCGTTACCGCGTGGGTTGAATCCGATACCCTTAAGAACTTCTTCGCGGGCAACATCTGGAGTGATAAAAAGTTCAAATCCGTGCTTGCGGAGTGTGTTCAAAGCGTACTGAATCAAAGCCTGTTCAAGGAAAACAGCTTCGTTCTTAAGATAATAGAATTTAGGACCAGAAACCTTTGTTCCACGGTCAAAATCAAGAAGATCAAGTTCTTCTGCGATCTGTACATGGTCTTTTGGTTCAAAGTCGAATTTACGAGGTGTACCAACAACTTTAACTTCAAGGTTTTCTGTATCAAGCTTACCGATTGGTGTATCTGGGTGAAGCATGTTTGGAATCTGGCGGGCAGCTTCATCCAAAGCAATTTCGATTTCTGAAAGTTCTGCATCAACTTTTGCAACTTCTTCCTTAATCTTTTTACCGGCTTCGATAAGTTCTGCACGCTTAGCATCATCAAGCTTCTGCTTCATTGACTTAGCGTTTTCGTTTCTCTTCTGCTGAAGATCCTGCTGTTTTGTTACAAGGGCAGTGCGTTTGTCGTAAAGTTCTACAACTTTGTCAGCATCTGCTTCCATGTTACGGTTTTTGATAACTTCTTTTACAGCAGCTAAATTGTCTTTAATAAATTTATAATCAAGCATTTTAATTCCTCTTGCTTTTTAATTACTGAAGTGAATATGTAACATCTACATCTGAAACTACGTTGATTTTTCCATCAGGGCCAAGTTTAGCTTCTGATTTTGTTTCAGAAATTACTGTTACTTCTCCGATTTTACTACCGCAAGCGCCTGCGAGTAAAGAAGCTGCATCCTGTGCATTCTGAATTGCAGCTGTGCGGGCTCTTCTCATAATTGATGCAGAATCGTTGAGGCTGTATTCAACCTTGATGACACGCATGTTTGCGCCAGATTTGCAGTCAACAACAGCTGGAACCAAAGAAAGGTTTCTTACGATAACACGAACATTACGGCGAACTTCGTAAGAGTTTCCTGGATTTGAAACATTGCAGTCACTTACGATTATATCGTTAGCGTTTACACCAACTGCTTTTACTGCTTCTGTCAATTTATTTGTAAGAGTATCGTTGTCAGCAACGAACTGTTTTGCGCTCCATCCAACTGTAACAACTGTAAAGTCAACTGTTGCTGTATCTGGGTTTACAGAAACAGCTCCTGAGCCGCTTACAGAAATAGTTTTAGGCTGTTCAGATTCCTTGCTGATGTAGCAGGAAGAAAGCAAAACTGCCGATACGAGTGCTGAACAAACTAATTTAATTCCCTTTTTCATGGAATCCTCCAATTTAATTTTTTAACTATCTGATATTTATATAAAAACGCTTTAAGAAAATGCTGCGTTTGTTTGCATTATCCCACAAAGGACTTGCAGGATAATTCTTAACAACCAGGTCATAAGATTCGATGGCGTCTTTTATATTCTGTACAGGTGACTTTTCTTCAAGGATCTGACCGCGAAGATAAAGTCCTTCGTCCAAACGGCTGGAAGCTTTATCAAAGAACTTTGAAATTGCTGAGTAAGCCTTTGGAAACTCTTTTGATTCATAATATTTTTTTGCAGTATTAAGAAGCTGGTCGGAATTCTGTAAATCCATTTCAGCAGAAGTTTCAACAGTCACTTCTTTTTTTGCTGCTGGAGCAGGCTTTGTTTCCTGAACAGTTTTCTTCTCTGTTGGAGCATCTTTCTTTACAGAAGGAGAATTTGCTCCTGGAGCTGATTCTGTTGTCTGAATGATAGTGTCAATTGAAGAATCTTTTGCAGGAGCTGCAGCTGGTGTGTTTTTTGCAGGTGCGGCAGTCTTCTTTTCTGCAGTTGCTTTTTCTTCAAGTTCAGCCTTTTTGGCAGCTTCTTCAGCAAGTTTTTTCTGTTTCTGTTCTTCCTTAATCTTTTCTGCAGTAATTGAAGCCTTTGGAGGAACAATTTCTGCATAATTCGGAGCAAGGACATGTTCGTTTGTAAAAAGCTGACTGTCTTCTACAACAACTTCAAGATAGTCATCAACATAGTTTCCGGTTAAAGTGTCATTCTTATAGAAGTGAAGGATAAATGTTCCTGGAGTTCTGCTTCTTAAAGTGAAAGATGTGTCTGCGCCACCAAGTTTGCGACCGCCAAAAACAAAGTTTCTGTTTCGGGAATCGATGTTTCCTTCTTCATCAATGTTGCCCTGATAAATCCAGCCTTTTCCTGGATAGTTAATATCTACTAGCTGATTTTTCCTGATGGTGATGGAACGGGAAGGAGAAGGTATTACGTCTACTTTTCCAGGTTCCTTTTTTTCTTCGATAACGACTGTTTCTGATGCAGTTGATTCTACTTCAATATTCTGATTTTCTTCTGCAACGACAGCGGTATCTTCAACATTGTTGCTATCATCTACAGTAACATCATTTTCAAAAGAAACAGTTGGTTTGTTCTCGTTTTTTGGCTCTGGAAGTACAACTGGTTCTTCTTTTTCAATAACTGCAGGTTCATCCTTTACTTCTGGTTCTGGTAAAATTGCAGGCTCTTCGGCAGTTTCTGTTACAGTTTTATCTTCTTCCTTTGGAAGTTCTGGAAGTTCTTCTACCAGTTCTTCGGCAACAGGTTCTTCAAGGTCAGAATTGTTTTCGGCGGTTTCATTCTGTGGCAAAGTTGAATTTGATTCTTCTGAATCTGCTGTGGTTTCAGCTTCGTTGTTAGGAGTTAAAATATCAACGTTTTCCTGTGAACCAGTTTTAGGTTTAGATGCACAGGAAATGGCTGTGAGACCGATTAATATAAGTGAAATGTATGCGATCTTTTTCAACATTTTCACGGAGCCGCTCCAATAATATCCTGAATGATTCTGTCGTTTGCCTGACCAAGCTGTTCAACTTCTTCCTGGGATGGCAAAGTGAACCATTTTTCAATTTCTTCTTCTGACCAGTTTTTTTCTGTCTTTCGGGTTGTGATATAGCCCTCTGGAACAACTGGTCCTGCAGGCGACATAAGAGGCTGGTCGAGAACCAGTTTCTGAGCGTCTGCTTTTTTATTTTTTCTGGAAGCATTGCCTTCGCTTGCCATCATGATTACAACTACAATCAGCATAAGCAAAATCAAAGCGCAACAGATAATTACAGTCTTCTTTCTGTTTTCTAAGAGAAAATCCTGAAATTTATCCAATGTTTCCTGAACGTCAATCATTATTCAGCTGAACCTTCTTTGTTTTCGGTGCTGTTTTCATCTTTAGCCTGGTTTGCAGCGCTTGATTCTTCAAGCTTTTCGAGTGCATCTCTGGCTTCCTGAGCTTTTTTCTGTTCTCGGGCAAGACGACGTTCTTCAGCAGCCTTTTCTTCTCGTTCCTTGTGAACACGAATAATCTCTGGATCTGTTACAGAACCATCTGGATTATAGATTCGCTTTGGAGGTCGAGGAGGGATGTAAGCGTCTTTTTCCGGCATAACATCTTCTTCTTCAAACTGATCGTCGATTGGTTCAATTTTTGCCCCAATCTTAATGTCTTCATCAAGACGGAGTGCAATGATCTTTGAAACACCGGATTCTTCCATCGTAATACCAAGCATTGTGCTGGCACCCATTACAGTCTTCTTGTTATGAGTAATTACAATGTACTGAGAAACGCTGGCAAAGGCCTCAAGAGTGGTTACAAAGCTTGAAACGTTCTTGTCGTCCAGTGCAGCATCAATTTCGTCCAGAAGACAGAATGGACTAGGGCGAACCTGATAAGTTGCAAACAGCAGGGCAACCGCAGTCATTGTCTTTTCACCACCGGAAAGCAAACCGATGCTTTCAAGTTTTTTTCCAGGTGGCTGGGCAAGGATTTCGATACCACTTGTAAGAATGTTCTGAGGATCTTCCAGTCTAAGTTCAGCACGACCACCATTAAAGAGACGGCGGAACATGTTGTGGAAGTTCTTCTTGATCTTGTTATATGTTTCAAGGAACATTTCAGAAGATTTGGATTTGATTTCTTCGCTTACGCGGATAAGGTTGTCCAAAGACTTCTGTGTATCTTCGTAGTTGATCTTCTGGCGTTCGTAGCGGTCCTTTACTTCTGCAAATTCTTCTACGGCCATAAGGTTTACCTGACCACAGGAACGAAGTTCTTCCTTGGCAGAATTGAGCATTTCCCGGATTTCTGCGGCAGGTTTTGTGATCTTGTACATGTGTTCTTCAAATTCCATCAAGTCACGGGAATGCTGTTCCTGGAAATTCTGCTTGATGTTACGAATTTCTGTGTCAGAACTGTTCAAAGAAAGTGTAAGGCGTTCGAACTGAGCCTGACATTTGTTCTGTTCATCCTGCTTACGGCGAAGCTTGTCCTGTTTACCTGTAACATTTGAATTGTTTTCGGCAATCTTCTGGTCAAGTTCCTTAAGCTCGTCTGCAAGCTTGATACCTTTGTGTTCAAGTTCTGCAAGTTCCTGCTGAATTTCGATGATCTGTTCGTCCATTTCTTCGGACTTTTTATTTTCCTGATCAAGTTCTTCCTGTGCTGTTCTGAGAGTGTTCTGTTCAGATACAAGGTTACGGCGGAGAAGAGAAGCCTGCTGCATTGCTGCCTGAATCTGAGTTTCCATCTGAGCTTTTGTTACACGAAGCTTGTTACAGGTTTCTTTGTATTCATCGATCTTAGCTGCAAGCTCAACATTTGAGTTGCGAAGCTCATCAATTTCTTTGTTAAGGGCATCAATCTGATCGTGGTTTGCCTGGATTTTTTCATCCAGTTCACGTTTCTTGGTCATGATACCTTCTGGAGAAAGGAATTCTGTGATGAAGGCAGGAGATGCCTTTTCATATTCTGCGAAAGCGTTTTCCAGGTCGCTGATAAGTTTTCCAGTTTCATCAAAAGCGTCTGAAGCTTCGCTGATAGTCTTTACAAGGTCACTTTCTGAGTGATTTGCTTTTGCGTAATCTGAATAAACGTTCTTGCGGCCTTCTGCATAAATCTTAAGCTTATCAAGTGAATTTTTGAGTGCTGCTTTTGCCTCAGCCATGGCAGATTCAGAAAAACCTGCATCCTTAAGACGAGCATCCAGCATGCCCACGATGTCTTCTGTGATGCCTGCCAGTTCCTTCTGCAATTCCTTGCGCTTTTCGTCAAGTTCAGAAATTGTAATGCGGTTCTGGGCAGATTTTTTATCATTGTCAGTAATCTGAGTTGATGCAGTCTGAATGTTTGCTTCGAATTCGGCGATGTTCTTGTCGAATTCTGCGATCTGCTTTTCTTTCTTATGAAGTTCTGCTTCCTGTTCGTCGATTTCTTCCTGAAGTGTTTCAAGGTTTTCCTGAATTGAAGAAATTCTAACCTCAAGAGTAGCAATCTTTTCTTTGATGTCTCTGGCCTGACGGTTAAGGTTGTTGGCCATTTCCATCTTGCCGTTTTTTGCCTGGCCAAGAGCAATCAGTTCACCCTGTTTCTGGTAAACCAGTTCCTGCATTTCCTTAACCTTGTCCATGTTTTCGGAAATAGTGTTCTGAATCTCTTCAATTTCTTTGCGGACTTCATCTCGGCGTTTTGTGATTTCAACAAGTTCCTTTTCGTGGCGGTCCTTGTCTGTTACAAATCCCTTAAGGCGAAGGAGGGCAATATCAAGTTCAAAATTAAAGATGTCATCCTTGATTTTGCGGTATTTCTGAGTCTTTTCAGCCTGAACTTTGAGTGTGTCGTAGCTACGCTTGATTTCTGCCATAGCCATTTCGATCTGCTGCATGTTCTGGCGAGTCTGTTCAAGTTCGCGTTCAGCGATGGCACATTCTGCCTTGGAACGGCTGATACCGGCAGCTTCTTCAAAGATGTAGCGGCGGTCTTCTGGTTTTGAAGAAAGAATCTGGCTTACCTGTCCCTGTTCCATGATGGAATAAGAAGATTTACCGACACCAGTATCCATAAACAGTTTAACGATGTCGCGGCTTGAAGCAGGTCTGTTGTTGATGAAATATTCCTGCTCGCCGCTTCTGTAAAGACGACGTTTGATGGCGATTTCAGATTCATCAAGAGGAAGAAGTCCTTTTTCATTACACATAGTAAGTGTAACTTCGGCAACGTTGAGGGCTGGACGACGTTCTGTACCGTTAAAGATTACGTCTGTTTTTTCCTGTGCGCGAAGATTTTTTGCCTTGTTTTCTGCAAGTACCCATTTGATGGCATCTACGACATTACTTTTACCACAACCGTTAGGTCCAAGAAGAGCAGTAATACCGTCAGCAAAATCAATATGAGTTCTGTCAGCAAAAGATTTAAAACCAAAAATGTCCAGACTTTTTAAAAACACGTAGCACTCCGTTTATAGTATCTTTTAAGTATAGCGATAAACGAAGTTGATTTCAATTAAGTGGTGTTTTTTATACTTGTGGCGCAATCACCTTTCCGTCACGAATTTCTTTAGGGTAAACGGTGATTCCAAGCTTTTTTTCAAGAAGGGCAAACTGTCGCATCTCGTATTCGTCGCCAATCAGCACGTTGATTCCTGTGTTTCCAGCTCTGGCAGTACGGCCTGAACGATGAACGAAGAAATCAGAGTCAGATGGAAGATCCATCTGGATTACGTGGCTTATTCCAGAAATGTCCAGGCCTCTGGCAGCCAGGTCACTTGTGATGAGAATTCGGTTTTTTCCGCTTCTGAATCTGTCGATGGCAGCTTTACGGGCTTGTTTATCTGTTTTCGCGTGAAGCGCAGTGCACTCAACCTTTTTGAATCTCAGTTTTGAGTAAATGTTTTCTACCTGATCGGCACGGCTTGTGAAAATAAGTGCCTTGGCAGGATTTTCTGCAGAAAGGAATTTGCGCAAAGTTTCAATTTTATCCCGGGTCTCGGCATAAACTGCCCAGTGAGTGATGTTTCTTGTAAGAATATCTTCTTTAGGAAGGATTTCAACCTCTGCATCAGAAAAGAATTTTTTTGTTCCGTTGTCTACGGTTGCAGTACATGCTACAAGCTGAACGTCCTGAGGCATAAGCTCTTTGAGCTGCTGGCTTTCATCGTGGAGTTCCTTTTTTACAAGGCGGTCTGCTTCATCATAAACCAGGGTCTTTACATACTGAGTCTTAAGCTTTTTCAGCTGAATGAGTTCCACAAGACGGGCAGGAGTTCCGATTACAATTTCAGGTTTTTCTTTTAACATCTCGGCCTGACGCTTGATAGGTGCACCACCGATAAAAAGGGCTGTCTTGTTATCACAGATGCTCTGGCATGCAGATTTGATCTGGCTGGCAAGCTCGAAGGTTGGGGCGCACACAACAATCCGTACGTGCTTTTCGTTTTTATTTTCAGTTTCATTGATTTTCTGAAGGTTTGTGATTAAAGGCAAAAGGTATGCGAAAGTTTTTCCAGTTCCTGTTTCAGACTGAAAAACAAGATTTTTTCCTTCCAGCAAAATAGGAATAACTTTGTTCTGAACCTTTGTAGGTTCTGCGATTTTAAGTTCATTTAATTTAGAAACCAAGTTTTCTGGTAATAATGAAAATGCATTTGTATCAGACATATTCAAAATATAGCATGTGGGATTTTTTTGTGCTATAATTTAGTACTATGAAAATTGGTATTGATACCTTTGGATGTGACCATGCTCGTTCTGGAATCGGAACTTATCTTCTTTCGTTCATGGACAATATTCCAGAATTGGAAAACGTAAAATTTGAACTGTTTGGTTCTGAACTGGACAGATATACTTATACTTCAGGAAAAGACGTTGGCTATGATACTGTTGTCATTAACGACAGTCTTAATGCAGAACGTCTGTGGCATTTTTCAAATTCCGCAAAACATGCAAATCAGCGTGGTTATGACGTGGTTCTGTATCCTGCTCCAGAGCGGGTTTTGCCGATACATTTCAAGACTCCTGGAATCGCCATTGTGAACAGTGTTCTTTCTCAGATGGTGGAAGGGAACAGAGATTGGGTGCAGAAGCTTCAGATTAAGCGCGGACTCCAGAAGGTTCAGAAGATTATTGCTGCCAGCAAATACATCAGGGATGATCTTGTTGCCCATGGAATTGATGCTGAAAAAATTGAAGTCGTACACAACGGAATCGATCACAAACTGTTCTTTCCTCAGCTTGATATCGAAGAGGTTGTTAATGTTCAGCCTTTTGCGATTAAAAAGCCATATTTCATTTACAGCTCAAGACTGTCTGGTGCGGATAAAAAGCATGTTGAGTTGATAAAAGCTTTTTCTCTTTTCAAAAAGAATACCGGGCTTCCACACAGACTTGTTCTGGCAGGAAGTGACGGTCCTTATGCATCGGAAGTTCACAAGGCGGCTTTTGAATCGGAATATGCTTCTGATATTTTCCTTACAGGATATTTCCCTCATGAAAGTTTTCCAAAGCTTTATGCCGGATCTGAAGCTCTTCTGTTTCCTTCTACATGTGAAGGGGTAGGCTTGCCTGTTCTTGAAGCCATGGCTACCGGAGTTCCTGTTGCCTGCTCGAACAGCTGTGCCTTGCCGGAAATTGCAGGAGATGCGGCTCTGTTCTTTGATTCTGATAATATTGAAGAGATGGCTCAGGTGATGAACAAAGTTGCCACAGATGAAAAACTTCGTGGTGAGCTGATTCAGAAAGGGTTGGAGCGCGCAAAGATGTTCAACTGGGAAGATACGGTTGCTAAAACAGTAGAAATTGCCAGAGGTTTGGCAAAATAGGCAAAAAAAATCTGCTTCGAATGAAGCAGATTTTTTTTATTTTTAGGCTCATGAGCCTGTGAAAAATGTGAAGCGAAGCGGAACATTTTTCACAATAAACCACCTGCTATGCGGGTGGTGGGCAATTGCTTATAGCAAAAAAGCTTTCCTCGAAGGTGTACAATAAGATTGT
>JAZLGB010000013.1:0-24563 GCA_045616085.1 Treponema sp. | reverse complement strand
CATTACGAGTTTTTTCATAGGCAAAAAAGTGTGAATCCAGATAAAGACATTCAGTTCTGTTAGAATCTGAACAGTAATAATCAGAATACTGATTATTTTTTCTCTCATAAAAATCTTTACTGCTGAAATATCCATAAGTACCACTAGTCTGATCTTTTTCCGCATTATTTCCAATATCATACAACAAGATGTTTACCTTTCTTCTACAGGCAGCATTACTGATAGTATTTCTATAATATTTTTTTGGAACCCGTTCTCCAAAAATCTTCTCTTCCCGGGAATAAATATCATCAAATTTTTCTGCAAGAAGTTCAAAATCATCTTGAACTAAATTAATAAAGCTCTTTGTTGTATCCTGGGAATACCATACATTACAGTTTTTTCCAGTAGCTTTTTTTACAAAGGATTTCCTATTATTTGTTTTTTCACAAACATAAAAAAATGCCTCAGTTAAATTATCATAGTTAGGCTCATCTTCTGGAAATTGACCTCGGCTTACCTCTTCAAGCAATGGAATATCCCTAACTTCAAGATAATAAGGAATATGATCCATCTTTGAATAATCAACTTCTTCATTGTTCAACATTCTTTCTGAAGATGGAGTTGCATTTTTATAAGTAATCAAATAAGCTTCTTTACCGGCTTTTGTGGCAGGAATAGTAATCGTATCTGTTTCAGCATAAATAAAATCTTCTGTAGAAACAGCTTTTGGTGCTTCATATTTAGCTGGCTTTAACACAGAGTCATAGGAACATCCGGCTAATAAAAAACAACTAATGCAGGTTGAAATTAATACATTTTTTTTCATTTTATTTCCTTTTTTAAAAATTATTTCTCAGTTAAATCAAAAATTCCTTCCCAATCATCTGGAACACCGCTTGCTATGAACTTTTTACATCGTTCTGCAAATTTAAGTGCAGCAAGATCTTCTGGTATAATTTCATTTGCCTGAAGGAACAGTTTTCCAGCTTCTGCAAACTTTCTGTTCAAATACAAATCCAAAGCCTGATGGAACATATCAACTTCTTCAATCTGGAGTCTGCTCATTTCATTCTTAAAACCAAGAATTGTGTAAAGCTGAACAGGCTTGTTCTTACCAACTACACGAACTCTATCAAGTTTTTTTGCAAGAATCTCGCCTTCATGTTCACCGTAATCTACATTTTTCCAGGTTTCTTCACTACACAAAATCCAGGAATCATAAGCCTTGTTTGCACCTTCAAGACGGCTGGCAAGGTTAACGTTATCACCAAGCATAGTATAGTTCAGTTTATTTTCTGTACCAAAGTTACCTACGGTCATATGACCTGTATTAATACCGATTCGTGTATAAAGCTCATTTGGAATATCACCGTCGATCATGTGCTTTTTATTGAATTCAGCCTCAGCCTTCTTCATCTTGATGGCACTTACAACAGCCCAATAAGCGTGATCTTTATAAGTTAAAGGAGCTCCAAACATGGAAACAATTGAGTCACCAATAAACTTGTCGATTGTTCCTTTGTTGTTCAAGATTTCATCACTCATAGTACCGAGATATTCGTTCAAAATATCACCAAGTTTTACAGGAGAGCCAATCTTTTCACTGAATGTAGAAAACTTTTTAATGTCACTGAAAAGAGCTGTTACAACCATGTCTTTTCCACCAAGCTTACCAAGTTCTGGATTTTTGATGATTTCATTTACTACATCTTTAGAAACGAAGGTACTGAATGTGTTTTTGATGAAGTCTTTTTCACGTGAACTTGTAATGTAACGAACAACAACTCCGGAAAGATAATTACACAATCCAAAAATCAAAATACAGAAAGATGGTATATAAATGCTCATTACAGGAAGCATAAGCATTGGGATGAAGATACAGATACCAAATACAGCTCCACCTGTTACATTCTGTAATTTTCGAGATGCCTTGTGAGTTGAAAACAACACAGCGCCTGTCAAAATTACTGCGATAATATAACCTGCATACCAGTTAACAGGTTTAATAAAATCCTTATAGTAAATTGTATTAAGCACGTTGGCATGAGTACCAACATTTGCAAATCTGTTGAAGAATGGATTAGCACCCATATCTGTTGTACTTGATGCAGTTTCACCCATAATCATAAAAGAACCTTCAACTAAAGGCCTTAAATAATTAGTAATATCATTATAGGCATCAATCTGATAATACAAATCAGTGAACAGTCCGTAACGATGCTGATTTTCACCAAAGTCTTCATCGCTAGGAGACCAGGTTTCCCAAATATTTCCAGCGATATCATCAGTTGTAAAATCACCAACAAAAGCCTTCCAATATTCCGCCTTCGCTTCTTCAGAAAGATATTCTGCGGAAACAATTGCATCAAGGATTCCTAGTTCAAAAGTACTTTTTCTGAATTCTGTTACTTTTTCAAAATAAGCTTTTCTGGCTCCAAAATAATGGTCATACATTTCATCAGAAATTGCAGAAACAATCCCCTGCTCAAGATTATATCCGTTACATAAACCAAGCAAATAATCTTTTTCCTGAAGGATAGAATCGTAATCGCCAAGAAGATTCTCTGCAGCCTGATAATAAGGCAACACATACCCACTGGCATCAACTAAAGGTTTTGATTTTACAATATTATACAAGTCATCATAAATCTGAGCTTCGATGTTTTTAAGAGAATGAACCTCCCCCAGGAAAACATGCTTGAAGGAATCACCGAAGTCTTTATGAAGCCAGTTGATAAGCATAGTACCATTAGAATCCAATGGAATAACAATATCCTCTCGTTCTGTTTTTCCTGGATACAAAGCTCCCTTTACGATGATACTTTTCTTTGTTCGTTCCACTTCCTGAGCATCAACATATTGAAGGAATGGAGCAAACACCAGCTGAGCAGCATGCTTGCCGTCATGTTCAAAGAGCAACTCAATTCTACGACGAGTTCCATCAGAATCGATGTTTACGTTTGTAAATCCCATTCCGTTAGCGTGCTGCATAAACAAAGGAAGCGCAGGAGTGAATCCAAAGCCTCTTTTATCATTCTGCTTTGTTCCGTTTACTAGGTTGTTTTTTTCAGTAAAGCTATTATTGTCAACAATATTTTTAAGAAGAAGATATTTATCTACATAAGGAGTTTCGTTTTCGGAAATACCAATATCACGATTATTGACAGTAAGCCAGGAATTTCCAAAAAACTGCAAAGTTCTGGCAAAATAATCGTCATAATCCTGATAAACTTCCGCAAAAGTATTTCTCAAATCATCAAGAGTGGCATTCTGTGCCTCAATAATTTCCTTCTTAAAGTCTCTAGGACGATACCCCTGGTCCAAAGCACTAAAAATCTGATTCATGTAATAGATTGAATTGTTAGTTGTTTCATCAATCTGATCTCTAAGAAGCTCTTCCATGTCTCGATCAAGAGCTTTCTTTGATGGCGAAAGATACTCAATATCGAATACAGTTCGTTCTGCCCCAAGTTCTTTTAGATACATAAGACAATCAGCGATAATATCTCTTGTCCAAGGCCATGAACCGATCTGCTGAATGGCAACATCATCGATTTCGCCGTAGGCAATGTTTTCACAGGTAGGAGTTTCTTTTTTGAAATGAAGCAGCGAATCATAAATACGGAAATCCCATTTTTCAAAGATTCCGACATAAGAGCACAATGCAAAAAGTGCTGCAAATACAAAAAATAATATACAATCTAATTTGTTAATAATCGACTTTTTATGTTCTTCTTTTTTCATATATAAGAAGAATATCACATTTTATTGCACTTTTAAACAGTTATAAGCCATCTCTGCAGCTTTCTGCTCTGCTTCTTTTTTTGATTTTCCAGCAGCAGGACCGTATTTAACGTCACCAAGCAAAACACAAACCTTAAAAGTCTGGGCGTGATCAGGTCCTGAAACATCAACAAGTTCATATGCCGGAGTCTTTTTAGATTTTTTCTGATAGAGTTCCTGGAGCAAAGTTTTAAAATCTTTTCCACCATTCTGCTGGACCTTTTTGATCTCTGGGATGATGAATGAAAGTACATATTTTTCACAAGCTTCATATCCTGCATCAAGATAATAAGCTCCGATGATGGCTTCCATACAGTCGGCAAGAATCGCAGGCTTTGTGCGCCCTCCACTCAATTCTTCACCTCGACCTAAAACCAGCATCCTGTCAATTCCAAATTTTAATGCAATCGGAGCAAGACTTTTTTCGGATACAACAACAGACTTGATCTTAGCAAGATCCCCTTCCGCATGACTGGAACTCATATCTTCATAAAGATAATCTGCAGTTGCCAGACCTAAAACAGAATCTCCAAGAAATTCCAGTCTTTCATTATTAAAATATTTTTCAGAATGATTTTCGTTGGAATAAGAACAATGATGAAAGGCAAGATCCAGAAGTTCAAAATTCTTAAACTTTAACCCTAGGGGGTTACAGAAATCCTGCAATAACTTTTTTCTTTCCGATGAAATTTTCTTATCCATATCTAAAATATAATTTTAACAAAAAAAAAACACAAGCACGAGGCTTGTGTTTACAATTCAATAATTATCTAAAATTACTGAGCAGACTTGATGAAGTCATAAGCATCACGAACAGTTTCGAATTCGTTAGCCTTTTCATCAGGGATGCTTACGCCGAGTTCTTCTTCGATAGCGTAAACCAATTCGTATGTATCAAGGCTGTCTGCGCCAAGATCACCACGGAATGATGAATCAAGTGTGATTTTTGCTTCATCGATGTCGAGTTTTTCAGCGATGAGCTTCTGGATTTTTGCGAACAATTCGTCCATTTTTATTCCCCTTATTTAATATTAGCCGTTTGATTCAGGTGTGATTACCTGGCGTCCGCGGTAGAAACCGCATTTAGGACAAACACGATGTGACTGGATCAAGTTACCACAGTTGTTACATTCAACGAGCTGTGGAGCTGCCAGACGCATATTGATTGACTGGCGTCTTTTTGTAACGGCTTTAGATGTTTTGGATCTAGGTACTGCCATTTATAAACCTCACTAAATTATATTACTGATTTACTGAGTCATTATACAACAGTTCCAATCAGATTGTCAATAAAGTATAACAGATTAATAGTCTGTGTCAAATCATTTAAACTTTTCTTTCAGAGCTTTTTCAACATTATCCGGAACCATTCCAGAAATATCACCGTGAAACTGAGCCAGTTCCTTTATGGCGCTGCTTTTAAGCAGGATGAATTTCTGATCTGTCGGGATGAAAAGAGTTTCCACTTCCGGATCAAGATTATGATTCATAAGGGAAAGGTCGAACTCGTAGGCAAAATCATTGGAGTTGCGGATGCCACGAATAAGAACCTTTGCTCCTGTTTCAGAAGCATACTTAACCACAAGCCCGTCATAGGTATGAACAGTCACATTCTTGAACTGCCCTACCAGGCTTTTTACCATTTCCAATCGTTCTTCTGCAGAAAACAGACACTTTTTATTCTTGTTAACGGCGATAAGAACATCAACTTCATCAAACAGCTTGCTGGCTCTCTGAATAATGTTCAGATGACCATTTGTGATAGGATCAAATGTTCCCGGAAAAACAGCTTTTGTCATATAAATGAAGTTACTTTGTTTGACGAAAATACACAAGCGATGTAATATATTTTCTATGATTAAGAAAATTTTTGTTACTACTTTATTTATTGCAGGTTCATTGTTTTTCTCTTGTAAGTCAACAAAGGTTGCTCCTGCCGCACCAGCAGAACCAACAGCTGAAGAAATTGCCGCAGATGAAGAATTTAATCGTTCTACAAATGGAGTTGAGATTACACGTGAAGAATTTAATGCTGATAAAAATGAAATCCTGAGAATCATTTCAGAGCTTTCTGTTATAATGAGCGAACAGGATTTCGACTCATGGATCAAATATATTGATAAAGACTCTATCAGTTATTATTCAAATCCAAAGAATCTTCAGAATGCCTCTAAACGCATTCCTCAGAAGATCAAGCTCGCAAATCTCAATGATTACTTCAAGTACGTGTTCATTCCTTCCAGAAAGGGGCGTTCAGTTGAAGAAATCCGTTACATTTCGAGAGATTCTGTAAAAGCAGTTCAGGTTCGCGAAGACCGAGATATCGTTTACTACAACTTCGAACGTAACGAAGGAAAATGGTTGATCAATCTTCCAGAACTCTAAAATTTATAAAATAATTGTGGTAGAATTATAAAAAACTGCCGATAATCTAAAAAAGAATGTTTTCCAGGAGGAACATTTCATGAAAATGACTAAAAAATTTGTTCTTGCAGCTAGCTGTTTTGCATTAACATCACTTATTTTTGCTCAGGAACAGACAGTTCAGAAAGCATCCAATTCCAATTCATCAAAATCAGAAACTTCTGTCGAAGAAGAATACATGAGCGACGTTGATGGCGTAGTAATCCTCAGCCTTGCTCAGTCAGATGAATATGACAACAAGCTTGTTGCCATGCAGTTCCTTGAAGAAGCTGTAGACGGCGGAAACGCTTCTCCAGACGTAATGAAGGCACTGAACCAGCTTGCCGGTGAAGGTATCAACACACAGGCTCGTACAAATGGACGTCTTATGAACAACTTCCCAGACATCCGTCGTCGTGCATGTCTTACACTTGGTAAGGTTAAAACAGAAGAAGCCAAGAACTATCTTGTAAAGGTTGCTCTTGCAGAAAACGAACCAATGGTTATTTCAGCTGCTGTAAATTCACTTGGTGAAATCGGCATCAACGGTAACGACGAAGTTGTAGATGCAATTTCTTTTGCAAACAGAAGAAATCAGATCCTTAACCCTACTTCATCACTTGCTTTTGAAGTTGTAGACGCTTACGAAAAGCTTGCTGAAAACACAGAAAACAAAAAGATCATCATTGATTCACTTTCTAAGATTGCAGCAGATTATCACTACGCTACACCAGTTAGAACAAAAGCACTCAAGCTTCTTAAGAAGTTAAGTGACTCAGGTTCTAGCAGCTCTAGTTCTAAGAACGCTAAATAAACTTACAAAGCTGTCAGAAATCTGACAGCTTTTTTTATATTTAAAAAATACTTATCACTTAAAGAGAAAATAAAATTATGGAACCAATCATCCTTGCCTCATCATCTCCTAGAAGACAGGACATCTTAAAAATGCTCAACATTCCTTTCAGGGTAATCATGCCGAACATCGACGAAACTCTTGTCGCCGGCGTTGATGCAGAAGACATCCCGGAATTACTTGCGAGAGAAAAAGTTTCTGCAGTAATCCACAGCCTTCCTCCTCAGCAGGAAATCCAGTGGGTTCTTGGAGCTGACACTGTCATCGTTAAAGATGGAAAAATCTACGGAAAACCACAGGACCAGGATGAAGCCGAACAGTTCCTTAGAGAATTCCAGAATTCAACCCACACAGTTGTTACAGCTATCGTTTTATACAACGGCCGCACAAAAGCCACAACTTCAAAAGTTGCAAAGACAAACGTATCATTTGCTCCTATGACAGACGAAGAAATCCAGTGGTATCTTGAAACAGGAGAATGGCACGGAGCCGCTGGTGGTTACAGAATCCAGAGCCTTGCATCAATTTTCATCAATAAAATTGAAGGTTCCCAGAGTTGCGTGACAGGCTTGCCTATTTACGAGCTTTATGATATTTTGAGAGAACAAAATTATTCTATTTTGGGATAAATTTTGTCTGATTATTTTAATCAGATCATCCGAACGAATATAATTCGTTACGAGAAAAAGAGTTAGGGGTAAGATTAAATCTTACCAGTGAAGGAGACAATCATGGCAGTTGTAACCATGAAAAACCTGCTTGAATCTGGAGTTCACTTCGGACATCAGGTAAAACGCTGGGATCCACGTATGAAGAAATTTATCTTCACAGAACGTAATGGTATCCACATCATCGACTTGCAGAAGACAATCGCTGCAATCAAAGATTCTTATGAAGTAGTTCGCAAGACAGTTGCTTCAGGAAAGACAGTACTCTTCGTAGGTACAAAGAAACAGGCTCAGATGGCTGTTCAGAAAGAAGCTGAACGCTGTGGCATGTTCTACGTAAACAACCGCTGGCTCGGTGGTATGCTTACAAACTTCTCTACAATCAAAAAATCACTTATGCGCCTCAAGAAAATCGAAAAGATGGAAGTTGATGGCACTCTCGATAAACTCACTAAGAAAGAAGTTTCTTCTATGCTTAAAGAAAAGGCAAAGCTTGAAAAGAACCTTGGTGGTATCAAAGAAATGAAGGAACTCCCTGGAGTTGTATTCATCATCGATACACACAAGGAACAGATCGCTGTTGCTGAAGCTCGCCGTATGGGTATCCCAATCATCGCTGTAGTTGATACAAACTGTAACCCAGAAGGTATCACTTACCCTATTCCTGGTAACGACGATGCTATCCGTGCTATTTCTTTGTTCACTTCAATCATCGCTAACGCTGTAATTGAATCAGACAACGAAAGCGGACTTAAGATTCTTGAAAACCTCGACGGTGACGAAGAAATCGTTACAGACGCAGCTAACAAGAATGAAGATGAAGAAATCACTGATTATAAGAACTATAAACAGGAAGAAAAATCAGAAGCTCCTGCAGATGACGATAATCAGCTCGTAGACGAAGACAAAGTTTACGAAAACAAATAAGGAATTAAAATGAACTATACAGCTACTGATGTAAAAAACCTCCGCGACGCTACAGGTGCAGGTTTGCTCGATTGTAAAAAAGCTCTTAATGATACAAACGGCGATATCGCTGCTGCAGAAAAGCTTTTGAAAGAAAAGGGATTGGCTGCTATGGCTCAGCGTACTGACCGTACAGCTGCTGAAGGCCGTGTTGTAATTAAGCAGGACGGAAACCGTATCGCTATGGTTGAAACTCTCTGTGAAACTGACTTCGTTGGTAACAACGCTGACTTCATCGCTGTTGCTGAAAAAGCTGCTGAAATCACACTTGAAAAGAAAACTTCTGGAGTTCTTCCAGAACACAAGGATCTTATCGACACTATCCTCGTTAAGTTCCGTGAAAACATGTCTGTAAAGCGTGCTATCTATGTAGAAGTTCCAGCTGGTGCTGTTGCTTCAACATACGTACACCATGACCACAAAATTGGTGCTCTTGTAGTAGTAAAGGGTTCTGAAGCAGATTCTGTAAAGGATTTCGCTCACGTTTGTTGTCTTCACTTGGCTTCAAACAAACCTGAATACGTTACAAAGGACCAGGTTCCACAGGCTTGGATCGATGAACAGACAGACATCTTCAAGGCTCAGATGGCAGAAGATGAAGCTATGGCTAAAAAGCCAGAAAATGTAAAAGCTGGTATCCTTCAGGGTAAGGTTAACAAGCTTGTTGCTTCTAACTGTTTCATGGATCAGGCTTACCTTGACAACGAAAAGATCACTGTTACACAGGCTCTTGCAGAAGCTGGTAAGGCTGCTGGTGCTACATTGTCTTTCGACAACGTAACACTCTATGTTCTTGGTAAATAAATGAACTGATAAAAGCGGCTGGTGATTTCGCCGGCCGCTTTTTTGTTTATAAAAATCTATTAAATCAGGAGATTTATATTATGTCAGAAGAAAGAATGGAAAAAACAGTCAACTCTTTGAAAGAAAGATATAACGGCATCCGCACAGGTCGTGCTTCTGCTGCTATGTTCGACAAAGTTAAGGTTGATTACTACGGAACAAAATCTCCACTTAATCAGGTGGCTACAGTTTCAATTCCTGAAGCTCGTTCTGTAATCATTCAGCCATTTGATAAGTCACTTATCGTTGAAATCGAAAAAGCAATTCTTACAGCAGACCTGGGACTTAACCCTTCTAACGACGGAAAGGTTATCCGAATTTCTGTTCCACCTCTCACAGCTGAACGCCGCAAGGAACTTGTTAAACAGGCTAAGACACTTGCAGAAGAAGCTCGTACTTCAATCCGTAACATCCGCCGTGATGGAAACGATGATTTGAAGAAAAAGCAGAAGGCTTCAGAAATCACAGAAGATGAATTGAAGAAAGAAGAAGATGCTCTTCAGAAGCTTACAGACAAATACATTGGTGAAATCAACAAGGTATACGAAGCTAAAGAAAAGGATATTCTTGAATAATGATAGATAAATCAGCAGTTCCTATTCATATTGGTATCATTATGGATGGGAATGGCCGTTGGGCCAGACAGCGCAATCTTCCTCGTACAAGTGGACACAAAGAAGGTCTTACAGTTGCGAAGAATATTGTGAGTGCTGCTGCTGAATTGGGTGTAAAGTATGTTACTCTTTACACCTTCTCTACTGAAAACTGGAAACGTGCACAGGAAGAAGTTGGCTTCTTGATGAATCTGATTCGTGGCCATCTTAGAGCAGAGTTTCAGTTTTATAAAGAAAACGGAATCAGAATCAAACATATTGGTGATATGGCAGGCCTTCCAAAGGATGTTCAGGAAGAAATCATCAATGCGCAGAACGAAACAGCTGATTTTACAGGACTTACAGTTGTTCTTGCCATCAATTATGGTGGACGTGACGAAATTGTTCGTGGCATCAAAAAACTTGTTGCCGAAAATCCTGATGTGTCTCAGCTTACAGAAGCTGATGTTACACGTTCATTTGACGTTGAAGATTTACCGGACGTAGATCTGCTTATTAGAACTGGCGGTGAATTGCGATTAAGCAATTTCTTGTTGTGGCATGCCGCTTATGCAGAATTTGTTTTTACAAAAACCCTATGGCCGGATTATAATAAAGATGAGTTTTATGCCGATATTGAGGAGTTCCAGAACAGAACAAGACGTTTTGGCGGTGTATTAACTCAGTAAAAAAAGTGGGTGGATTATGAGTAAAGTTGCACAGCGATTATTAACATTTTTTGTAGGATTGCCTTTGGTAATAGGAATTGTATTCCTTGATTACTGGAACCACA
The DNA here is from genome assembly GCA_045616085.1 of Treponema sp. Classification (GTDB taxonomy): domain Bacteria; phylum Spirochaetota; class Spirochaetia; order Treponematales; family Treponemataceae; genus Treponema_D. The sequence goes on along the minus strand of JAZLGB010000013.1, from coordinate 13,679 downwards.
TGCCTATCAATGCTCTTGCATGTATTGTCTCTGCAATTGCTGCTGGAGAAATGTTCAATATCTTTTCTAAGAAAACAGCCTTGCTTCCAAAAGCTTTGATCATCATCCTTTCTGTTGCAATGCCAATTGCCAGTTACACTTGTGTTAGAACTGGATTGAATATTGAATATTCAAACTGGCTTTTCTTGATTTCTGCAATGATCTTGATGGCTGTTGAAGTTTTTTCTCATAAGACTTTTGAAGAATCTAACTCAAGACTTACAGCATCTGTATTTATCATTTTTTATTGTGGTTTCTTACTTACCTTCATTTCCCGCATCACACTTCTTACTGAAGCAACAAAGTATCTTGCTTTGTTCCTTTTTACTGTTTTCATGAATGATTCCCTTGCATGGCTTTTTGGTGTACTTCTTGGCAAAAATAATAGAAACGTTTTTGCCGCAAGTCCTAACAAAAGTGTTGCAGGTTTTATCGGTGGATTTGTAGGTGCTATTGGTTCATGTATTCTTGCTCAGGTTATCTGGCCAGAGGCTTTTGAATCACCTCTTAAGATTTGGGCTGCAATTATTCTTGGAATCTTCTGTGCCAGCGCATCAATTACAGGAGATTTGATTGAATCAGTTTTCAAACGTTCTGCAGACATCAAAGACAGTGGAAACATCATTCCTGGTCGTGGTGGTATTCTTGACTGCATTGATTCAATTGTATTCACAGCACCTGTTTTCTACGTAGTATCACACTTCCTTTTTCATCCTGAATTAATGTAAACATTACAGGTAATACTATGAAAAAAATATTAGTTCTTGGTTGTACTGGTTCAATTGGAACTAGTACGCTTGATATTTGCCGCAACATGAAAGAAAAATTCACTGTATGCGGCATTACTGCAAATTCTAAAAAAGACGCACTTCTTAACTTATCAAAAGAATTTAATTGTAAAAGTTCCCTTACCTCTGAAGAAGGTACAGATGGAATCAAAAGACTGATTGACGAAACAAAACCAGATATGGTTGTTAACGGAATCGCAGGAGCAGCCGGTCTTTTGCCTTCTAAAATCGTTCTTGAATCTGGAATTGATCTTGCATTGGCAAACAAAGAAACTGTTGTAATGGCATGGCCTTTGATCAAAAAGCTTGCTGAAAAACACAATGCCAAGATTGTCCCTGTTGATTCAGAACATTCTGCAATTTTCAATCTTATCAATCAGGTTGGAAAAGAAAATCTTGATACTATTGTGATTACTGCCAGCGGTGGTCCTTTTAGAAATAAGACTGCCGTAGAACTTGAAACAGTTACTGTCGCAGATGCATTGAAACACCCTACTTGGGATATGGGAACTAAAATCACAATTGATTCTGCAAGCCTTGCAAATAAAGGTCTTGAAGTTATTGAAGCTAACAGACTTTTTGACTGCCCTACAGAAAAGATTCAGGTTGTTGTACATCCTCAGAGTTTGATTCATTCGCTTGTAAGAACAAATGATGGCATGCTTTATGCTCAGATTTCAGATCCAGACATGAAACATCCAATCTACTCTGCCCTTACTTATCCTGTAAATGAAAAAACTTATCTTAAGCCTTTTGATCTGTTCGATCAGACAATGACTTTCTTTAAGCCTAGAATGGATGATTTTCCAATGCTGAAATATGCTTTTGAAGTCACAAGCAAACCAGCTTCTTATTCCATTGCGTATAATGCGGCAAATGAAATTGCGGTTGCTGAATTCATTTCAGGAAAAATCAAATTTACAGACATTTCAAAGGTTGTTAATTCAGTTCTTGAAAAAGACTGGAATTCAACACCGGACAGCTTTGATCAGGTTTTTGAATCAGACAAGCTTGCCAGAAAATTCGCTCAGGACTTTATTAAATGAGAATCGTATTAGGTCTTTTATGCCTTTGCTTTTTGATTTTTTTTCACGAATTGGGCCATTTTCTTGCGGCAAAACTCTTTGGCGTAAAAGTTGAAGCTTTCTCTATCGGTTTTGGTCCTAAGATTTTGCACAAAACTGTAAAAGGTACTGATTACCGACTTTCTTGTATTCCTTTAGGCGGCTACTGCGCAATGAAAGGAGAAAAGGAACTTACAAAATCTTTGGATGCAGGCTTAGATTATATTGCTGCAGAAAAAGATTCCTTGTATGGAGTTCACCCTTTAAAGAGAGTTCTTATCGCTTTCGCAGGACCTTTTTTTAATCTGCTTTTTGCATCATTCGCTTTTACTGTAATTGCTCTAACTGGATACACCTACTACGCATACTCTAACAGAATTATCGTTCCAACTGAAATTGAAAATCCTGGATTGGTTTCGCCTGCAAGAGATGCAGGTCTACTTACTGGCGACATCATCACAAAAGTTAATAACAAAGAAATAAAGGATTTTAACGACCTGATTACAGAAGTAAGCACCCGTGGCGGAGAAGATCTTCTTGTAACGGTAAATCGAGATGGAACAGAATTGGTGTTTACTGTTCACGCAAACCTTGATAAGAAAACAGGTTCGGGAAAAATCGGTATTATGGCCGACACTTCAACCTTAGAAAAAAAAGAAGCTGAACGATATTGGCTTCTTCCTGCTATCGGTCAAGGTTATAAACAGACTGTCAGCTCTATTGGTCTTACACTCAAAGGCATCACCATGCTTTTTAAGGGCGTGGATTTGAACGAAAGTGTTTCTGGGCCTGCCCGCATCGCAGATATGATGGGTGGAGTTCTAAAGGAAAGTTTCTCTGACAGTTTAAGAAGCGGCGTTGTAAATCTTTGCAGTTTTATGGCAATAATCAGCATTTCTTTGGGTGTAATGAATCTTCTTCCGGTTCCAATTCTTGATGGTGGATTAATTTTGTTTGCATTCATTGAATTTGTATCACGTAGAAAATTATCGCCAAAAGTTTTATATTATATACAGTTCATCGGACTGGCATTCATTGCTGTTCTGTTCTTTATTGGACTAAACGGTGACATTCATTACTTTGTTAATAATTTTAAGGGAATTAAATAAATGAAAAAGTTTTTTACAGTAGTTTTGGCTGTTATTTCTTTTAATACACTGGCTTTTGCTCAGTCTCATATTTCTACACAGGCACATCAGGAACCAATCAATATGATCGTGTCTGCCAGCAACGAAGCTGATTTTGAAAAATCTTTCTTTTCTATTGGAAAGGATGGCTTCCTTGTAAAATGGACAAGCGATGATCAGGGAGAACACTATCAGATTTCGGATATGGAAATCAAAATGGCTGTTGTTTCTCCAAGTGGAAATGAAATTGCTGTTTATGAAACTGACGGTGGTACTACCAACCGTATTTCTGTCTGGAACTGGGATACCCTTACCCGTAAATTTGCCAGACGTTTTTCAGATTCAATCACATCTTTGACATACTCTGCAAAGGGAAATTATCTTATTGTTGGTACAGCGACTGTTGACGGTGCAGTTTTTATTCGTTCATCAGACGGTATGGTTGTTGATAAGATCCATGATAACACTGGAATTGTAAGCTATATCACAACATCTGCTACAGAAAAGACTGCTGTTATGTACTCACCTGCAGGAAATCTTTCTTACTTTAATATACAAACTGGAAGACTCAAGCAGAAATTTTCTATCATGCAGGGACTTGAACAGGCAACTTTGTTCAACAATTCTCTTTATCTTGCCGGTGTTAAAGATGGCACAATCTACGTTTGCCATGCTTTAAGCGGAAACATCCTTTCAACAGTAAAGGCAGAAAACCCAATCATTCTTGTAAGCAGAAGTGATTCAAGCCTTTACTACCTGGAAAACGATCTTAAGGGTACTTATGTACTTAAGATGCTGGAAAATCAGGAAAATCAGGGTGTAACACCTCCTAGAATTGTAAAGACATACAAAGGACCTAGAGGTGCTGGAGAAACAATTACTTGCGGTTCAAAAATTGGACAGGAAATAATGCTTGGTTCAAAAGCCGGTGCCATTTACAGAGCAAACGCTTCTGTTGAAACAGGAACTGTAAACCTAAACCTTCTTACAGAAAACACTTACGATAAAATTCTTGATATGGCTCCTGTGGGAGAAGACTTTTACTTCCTTACAAGAAATTCTGTTTACAAATCTTCTTATGATACAGGTATTGTAAATCGTCTTGGTTCAAATCCTGGGCAGACACAGCTCATCACTTATGGTGATAAGATCATCTTGTGGTCAAAAGGTACCCGCCAGAAAGTTCAGCTTTATGATTATTCTAAACCAGAAATAACCGACCTCTTTGAACCTAAGAATAGCCTTCAGTCGGTTCGTCTTTTTGGAAACTGCATCATTGAAATGGAAAGTAACTCTGTTGTAAATCTTTATGACATGGATTCTAAGACTTTCAAGGAACTCTATACCGGGGCAGGTCTTCAGGATGCAGTTCTTGGCGGCGACGGTAAGCTTTATGTTGCTAAATCTTATGCAACAAATCCACGGTCTTCACTCTTGTGCGTTGATATTACAACTCGTGAAACAGTTCCTTTGAACCTTCCAGGAAACGTTGCCTTTGCCCTTTCTGTAAACGGAAACGACATCTACGGTATTAACATTGAAAGTCAGAACAATACAAGAAAGACTTCTGTGTTTAAGTTCAACATCAATTCTAAAATGACAACTTCCATTCTTCGTTTGAATGATGAAGATGCTGATGCTTTCACTTATCTCAAATATCCATTCCTTTACACAAACATCGGAAAGGATAACATTCGTTCATGTAATCTTACTGCAAGCACAAACTTTGTGTTCAAGCGTTCGGCTTCTCTTCCAATCAAAGTTTGTCAGAATGCTACTAGAGTTGTAATTCTTAACAGAGACGGTTCTATCAGCTGGTACAACAGTGACAAGGCTCCCGTCCTTGCAGACTGGTATCTTACAAGAGACGGGAACTGGTTTGAATTCTAATCCTTAGAATCAACAGCCTTTTTGAAGGCTTCCTTGGAATTAAGGATTGTTTTTTCGGCTACACAATAGGAAATGCGGAACCAGCCTTTGCCGCCAAATCCGCTTCCTGGTGCACACAGAATATTGAACTTTTTCATGTGAGTTGTAAAAGCCATGTCATCATCATTCCAGCCTTCTGGAACCTTTACGAACAGGTAGAAAGCACCTTCTGGACGAGCATATTTTAGGCCTGCATAGTCCATAACTTCCATGATTTCCTTGCAGCGCTTTTCGTACAAAGAATAATCACATTTAGCATTCCAGCTTTTGGCAATAACCTTCTGGAACAAAGCAGGAGCATTTACATAACCTAAGATACGGGTTGTAAGAATACATGCTGCAACCATCTGTTTGCAGTCTTCTGCCGCAGGATTTACAGCAATATAACCGATACGTTCACCAGGAACGCTAAGGTTTTTTGCAAAAGATGTAACTACCACAGCATTTGGATATTCTGGGAACACAGCCGCAACTTTCTTGTTATCATAAGTGATGGCGCGATATGGTTCGTCACAGATGATGTATGGAAGACGGCCAGTTTTTTTGCCGTGTTCCTTAAGGCAAGCTGCAAGGGCCTTGATGTCTGAATCAGAATAGATCTTGCCTGTTGGATTGTTAGGTGAATTGATGATGATACCAGCTGTTTTTTCACTCAAAGCTGATTTGATGGCATCAATATCAAGGCTGAAGTCTTCTTTTGTAGAAACACGATGAATTTCTGCACCGTGGTTGTGAATATAATGATCATATTCAGCAAAATATGGACATGGAACGATAATTTCGTCACCTGGATTAACAAGAGCCTTCATGACAGCGTTCATTGCACCAGCGGCACCAACAGCCATTACAATGCAGTCAAAAGAAACAGGAACGCCCTGCTCTAATGCAGTCTTATCGGCCATTGCCTGGCGAACTTCCGGATAACCGGCATTTGGCATATAACCGTGGCACATGTGAGTTGTGTCAGAAGCAACTTCATTGATGGCATCCAAAACTTCTGCTGGAGGATCAAGATCAGGGTTACCAATACTAAAGTCGTATACATTATCAGCGCCAAATTTCTGCTTAAGAACGGCACCTTCTTCAAACATTTTGCGAATAACGCCCGCTGTTGGGCTTTCCATAATGGATTTAATACTGTTAGAAATCATAGTGAGGCAATTATATCACACTGAATGTTGAAAATAAACTGAATAAGAATTAATATAATATATATGAAGAAACTTAGTTTTATTTTATTTTTTACTTTAATTGTGACAGGAAATTCTCTTTTTGCTCTTCCTTTCAATTCTAAGCTTTCAGGTAAAGATCTTGAAAAGGTTCAGAATGGTGAAATTGTAATCAGAAGCATTGATAAATATAAAAACATCAGCATCAAGGGAGACAATCCTGCTGTAAAAAAAATGCTTTCTCAGATTGATGATTTAGATCCAAACTATCTAGCCGAAATCATTCAGATAAGACCTTACGAAGGTAACGAAGATTTGATTGATAAATTGGATGCTGTTGTACGAGACATTCCTTCTTATGCAGGAATTCAATATTGGTCTGTGCGACATGAACGATATTGGGATCTTTATAAGACTGCACAGGTCCTTCAGACAGTTCAGCTTGATGATACAACAGTTCAGTATAATTCAGACCTTTACATGGAACCATTTGGAACAATTCATTCTCCAATTGTAATCGAACGTAAACCGGACTATCTTATCTACACAAATTCTAACAACAATACCCTTTCTGTAAAAGGTATTTCTTGTGTAAAAAAACATAATATGAAGTCTATGATCATCCTTTTTAGAGATGGCGATAACTGGATTCTGTACGGAATCGGCGGATGCAAGGCTCCCAAAATCGCAATGTTTGAAGAACGAATTGAAACTTCATTCATCAACAGAATCAAGACTTTTACAAGTTTCGTATTTGAAAAGATCTAATCATAAATAATCGACGGGTGGGAAAATGATTTGGGTTATTGGCGCAAAAGGAATGCTGGGCACAGAAGTATGCCGTCAGCTTTCTGAACGAAAAATGAGCTTTGTTGCAACAGGACGTGAAGTCAGCGTAACAGACAGCAATGCTATGGATCGGTTCATTCAGACAACAGAGACACAGAAATATCTTGAATCACACAATTCCCCAGAAAAAGATCCGGACAACGGCAAAATCAAATGGATCATCAACTGCTCTGCTTACACAGCTGTAGACAAGGCTGAAGAAGAACCAGAAGCCGCCGCCGAAATCAACAATAAAGGTGCATTGAACATTGCCCGCACAGCCCGCAACCACGGTGCAAAGCTGATCCACATTTCAACAGACTATGTTTTTGATGGAAAAGCAACCAGCCCAATCACAGAAACAGAAAAGAAAAATCCATGCGGAGTTTACGGAAAAACAAAATCTGACGGTGAAGACCAGATCATAAGTTCAATGACACAGTACTACATCCTTAGAACTTCATGGCTTTACGGCTTTGACGGTAAGAACTTTGTATACACGATGACAAAGCTTTTTAACACAAAGGATGAGCTTAAAGTTGTTAGCGACCAGAAAGGTACACCAACCTTTTGTGGCGATCTTGCAAACGCTATCATCACGATAATCGAACGCTCTTACAAGGCATCAGGATTTTTTGGCAAAAACAGCATTCCAACTTTTGGCATTTATAACTTTTCAAACAAAGGTGAAACAAACTGGTACGAATTTGCCAACGCAATAAAAGAAATCGGAGAAAAAACAGGTAAAATTCAGGGAAACTGCAAGTTGTCTGCCTGTACAACAGCTGAATATGGAGCAAAAGCACCTCGTCCAGCATACAGTGTCCTAGATAAATCAAAAATCGAAAAAGAGCTAAAGATCAAGATTCCAGAATGGAAAGTTAGTCTTGCAGCATTTTTCAAGAACAAACGCTTTAATCTAATCTAACATGAACACTAAAATTAAAAAAATACTCAGCTTTTTCCTTTTTGACCTTGTTTTTTTACTTGGAGGAAGCGCAACATATTTTGCTACTCCCTGGGGACTTAAGAACTATCCTATGCAGATGCATTGGAACGTTTTTTTTGTTCTTTCTGCAAACACTTCCGGGCACGATTCAGGAACCGGCCGTTCAATTATTTTTGGCTTTGTAATTCCAGCAATCATCCTCTTTCTTGTTTTTCAGTTGATTTTTTATGTCTTGAAGAAAAAGACAACTTTTATTAATGACACAAAATTGAACATCTTTAAGACAGTATTTTTTGCGGGCTCTGTGATCGTTCTTGTATGCGGAACTACAATGTGGAACTATCTGAACATTGCAAAAATAATGAAGAGCGCTCCAATTGATTCAGAGTTTTACAAAGAAAACTGCGTTGTAGACTTTAGGGTCAAGGAACCAGCTAAAAAAAGAAACATCATCTACATCTTTATGGAATCAATGGAATCAGATTTTGCCGACCTGGAAAATGGCGGCGTTTTTGAAAACAATCTTATTCCACATCTTACAGAAATTGCAAAACAGAACATTTCATTTAGCGAAACAATGAACATTAGAGGTGGAACAAACCTTCAGGGAACTTCATGGACTGTTGCAGGACTGCTTTCAAAACTGTACGCCCTTCCTTACTTTCAGCCATTCACAAAGGATGAGTCTGGACTAAAGTGCCTTAAGAACGCAACTTCATTAAATGACGTATTGAAGGACCAGGGATACACTCAGATTTTTTCTATGGGATCAGAAAAACAGTTTGAAGACCGGGACACAGTACTAGAAACCCATAATGTGGAGATTCACGACATAAACTGGTATAAGGAACAGAACCTTTTGCCAAAAGATTACCAGGTTTTCTGGGGATTTGAAGATCTGAAGCTTTATGAAATGGCAAAGCTTGAATTGCAGAATCTTTCCAGCAAAAACGAGCCATTCTTTTACGGAATGTTGACAGTAGATACACATTTTCCTGGTGGTTACCTATGCCAGAACTGCAAAAACGAAGAAAACAAGCAGATTGAAAACGTAATTCGTTGTGCAGATGAACAGATCTATTCATTCATCAACTGGATAAAAGACCAGGAATGGTACAAGAACACAACAATCATCATTACAGGTGACCACAATTATCTGGACGCACCATTGAACTGTTTTATAAACGAAGAATCAAAACTTACTAAAAAGGAAATCAACAAAAAGCGAAAGTTCTTGAACATTTTCATAAATCCGGCGGTAAAAATTACAAGCCAGCAGGAAAAAAACAGAAAGTTCAGTTCCTTTGACATAACACCAACACTTTTGGAAGCCACAGGAAACAAGATAGAAGGAGCCGGAATGTATTTTGGCCGTTCCCTCTTAAGCGACCAGAAGACACTTTGCGAAAGATACGGCCAAAACGAAATCGAAAAAGAACTTCTTAAAAAGACAGTGCAGTACGAATCACTTAAATAGAACTAAGGATAAGTTCTGCATTACCACTGAATTCTGCCTTGCCATAACCAGCAGGAAGAATGAAGTGGTCACCCTTAGAAAGAGTTTTACCGCTCAAAGAACATTCCCCATCAATTACAGAACAAAGCATGAATGGCTGATTCTGTTCAAAGCTGAAAGAACCATTAACATTTGCATGCCAGACAGTAAACAGGTCGCAGGAAACCAGCTGCTTTGCACCGGCAATGGATTTGCTGGTATTCAAAGGAGGTTCCTGCTGAACAAATGGAGCCTTGATTACGTCGATGCTCTGCATAACGTGAAGCTGACGAGGCTTACCATCCTGAAGACGATCGTAGTCGTAAACACGATAAGTGATGTCGCTGGACTGCTGAGTTTCCAGGATTACAGTTCCACCCTTGATGGCGTGAACAGTTCCTGGTTCGATGAAGAAAAAATCACCCTTATGAACAGGAATTATACGGATAAAGTCGTTCCATTGGCGGCCGTTGATCATCTGCTCAACCTGAGCGTGGTCCTTGGCATTATGACCGATTACGATTGTGGCACCAGGCTTTGCGTCCATGATGTACCAGCACTCAGTCTTACCAAGGCTGCCGTTTACATTTTTTGCAGCATATTCATCATCAGGATGAACCTGAATTGAAAGATCAGTTTTAGCGTCGATGATTTTAGTCAAAAGAGGAAAAACACCGCTAGCCTTACCGCCAAACAGTTCAGGATGATTCTGCCAAAGCAGGCTTAAAGTCATGCCGGAAAATTCTTTGTTTGTAACAACATCGTCGCCATTAGCATGAGCACTAATGCCCCACTGTTCAGTTCCCCAGATGAGAGTCTTTAAAGTTGGCTTTAAGAAAATTGGATTCATTATTTTGATTCCCGAGCTTTGATAGTTTCTGCGATCTTCTTAACGTCCTGGATTTTGTCCATGTTTGCGATAAGAATTGAATCATCTGCGTCTACAACAACAATGTTTTCAAGACCGATTGTAGCAACAGTACGGTTAGAACCGCGGATGTAAGAATTAGTTGTGTCCAAAGCAATTACATCGCCTTTAACAACGTTCTTGTTTTCATCCTTTGCGCTGATTTCGTACAATGCAGACCAGGAACCAACATCATCCCAACCGGCATTAAGCTTAACGATCTTACCCTTTGTAGTTTTTTCCATGACAGCGTAGTCGATGGAATCCCCCTTGATCTGGGCAAAAGAGTCCTTGTTAAGACGGATAAAATCAGAATCAACTGCAGCTTTTTCAAAAGATTCGATGGAAAGAGCGGCCATTTCTGGACTGTGAACCTTAAGTTCATCGATGAAAGTAGATGCCTTGAAAACGAACATACCGCTGTTCCAGCTGTATTCGCCGCTGGCAAGATATTCCTGGGCCTTTTCAAGACAAGGCTTTTCTACGAACTTTTCAAGAGAGAATGCGCCGTCAGATTCAGCACCGCTGGCCTTTACGTAACCGTAACCAGTTGCGGCAAAAGTAGGAACAATACCGAAAGTAACAAGACTACCCTTTTCTGCATTTTTTGCAGCAGTCATAACAGCAGCCTGAAAAGTCTTAACGTCTTTGATAACGTGGTCGCTTGGAAGAACCACAACAACAGCGTCCTTGTCACGGCTCATGGCAGCACAACAGGCTGCGGCAATGGCAGGAGCAGTATTTTTAGGCATAGGTTCAAGAAGGATTGTTGGCTTTTTTTCTACAACTTCACCAATCTGCTGTGCAACCAGGAAACGATGGCCTTCGCCACAGCAAACAATAGGAGTATCTACATCCAGGCCCTTAAGACGAAGAAGAGTTTCCTGAATCATAGTCTTTTCGCTAACAAGTGGCAAAAACTGCTTAGGATGATCGCCCCAAGACAAAGGCCACAAACGAGTACCGGCACCGCCGCTAAGAATAACTGGAATGATTGTCATATTTAACCCCTTAATTATTATAATACATAGAAAAGAAATTGTTCTCAACAAAAAAAATCAATATCCTATCCATTTTCCATTCAAATCAAAATATCTATTTTCAAGACTAAAGCCAGGAAGCTTTTTATCCTTTTCACTTAAAACTGCAGCTTCTAAAATATCAGATTTAACTGAAGACCAGTCAATTTTGAGCGTTGGATCGTTCCACAAAAGACCACCTTCGTCTTCCGGATGATAAAAATCTGAGCATTTATACGAAATTACTGCCTGATCAGAAAGAACACAGAAACCATGAGCAAAGCCTTCTGGGAAATACAACATGTTCTTTTTTTCACTATCCAGAATTGTTCCAAACCATTTTCCAAAAGTAGAACTGCCAAGACGTAAATCTACAATAACATCATAGATTTTACCAGAATTTACCCGTATCAGTTTTGCCTGAGGATATGATTTCTGAAAATGAAGACCTCTCAAAACATTTTTTGATGACTTAGATTCATTATCCTGAACAAAAACAGTTTTTATGCCAGCCTGTTCAAAATCTTTCTTGTTATAGAATTCAAAAAAATATCCTCTGTTGTCGCCAAAAATCTGAGGTGTGATCTCATAGACTCCAGCAATTCCACAAGGAGAAAAAGTAAAACTCATATTCTAATCCGTAAAGCAGGCGCTTCCTTTTTCAAATTTAATCTTAAAATCACATTCTTCCAATGTTGAAAGTCTGTGAGCGATGGCGATTATTGTAATCTGACCTTTTAACTTAAGGATGGTATCTGTAATCTGTTTTTCTGTGTTGTTGTCCAAAGCAGATGTAGCTTCATCCAGAACAAGAACCTTTGGATCTCTGTACAAGGCTCTGGCAATTCCTATTCTCTGACGCTGCCCGCCACTAAGTCTGGCTCCTCTGTCTCCAACTCCAGTATTTTCTTTTTCTGGCAGAGTCTGAACAAAATCATATAATTCTGCCATCTTAAGGACTTTGCAAAGTTTTTCATCGTCTACATCTTCTGGAGCAATTCCGAAGGTAACATTTTCTTTAATAGAACCGTCAATAAGATAAATGCTTTGAGGAACATAGGCGATGTTATCTAACCAACCAGAAATATTTTCTGAAATATCGATTCCATCCACAAAAACTGAACCTTTTTGAGGCTTAAGCAAACCAAGCAAAATATCAACAAAGGTTGTTTTACCAGCGCCACTAGGTCCAACGATACCGGCAAATGAGCCTTTAGGTATCTCAAAGGAAACATTATCTAAAACATTTTCATTTGAAGAAGGATATGAAAATGAAAGATCTTTAATTTGTATCTGGTCGTTAAATGATAAAGTTGCTTTTTGTGCCTGAAAACCTTTTCTTTCTTCTAGATCTTTATCATTTCGAACCGCCATCAAATCTTCAAATACTTGTTCAAATTGAGGAAGCTTGAATTTGATGTTGTTTATCAAAGAAACGGTCTGATTAAGACAAGGCATAAGTCTAACAGCCGCCAAAGCGAGTACGCCTAGAGTTGGAATTAGAGACTGAGTGTCAACAGAAAAAATCATCTTTATAGCAATCAGAAGAAGAATTCCACCAATAGTAAACATTTCAATAATGGTTTTAGGATATCGTTGAACAAAAAGATAATCTGCCTGACTTCTTGTCAGTTTTTCAAAAGATTTTCCATACTGCTGAATAAAAAATTCTTCCTCCTGCATAACTTTTGTTTCTTTAATACTGAAAAACCCCTGGTTTATCCATTTAGAATTTTCTACAGAAAGAGCATTCTGAACATTACCGGCATCACCAATTCGTTTTCTAAAATAATTCAGAAGGAAATAAATTACAGGAGCAATAAGAAGCAAAACACACAATGCAATAAACCAGTCTACAAAGGCAATAAAAACGCTTATTATGAGACAAGTAACCAAATTAGTAATAACCATGAAGGTATAAACAAGAATTTCTGAAAAAACAACAGAAGCTCCGGCATTCAAGTTGCGCGAAATAACAGCAGAATTAGTATTAAGATGAAAAAGATAATCCTTACGCATGTAATATGCATAAAGTCGTTTTGTATAATCGGTCTGATTTTTACGGGAAAAACTGATCTGAATCTTTCCCTGAAGCATAATCAGAAAGTTCTTTAATATATAAAAACAAAGCAGACCAACAGAAGAAAAGCAAATAAGCTTACGATGACTGTTAATACCAATTTTACCAACAAGCACCCCTATTTTCTGATGATGTTCTATAAAATCAGGATCCCCAATAATTCTGATAAGAGGATAAATAAGTCCAATCCCAAACGCTTCCATGATCGATACCAAAAACATCAATATGATGATAAGCGAACAAATGCGCATCTGCTTTGGAGTAAGGATTTTGAAAATTTTTAGG
>JAZLGB010000012.1:0-66273 GCA_045616085.1 Treponema sp. | reverse complement strand
AGCCCCCACCTATGACGTGGTAATCTATTTCAGTTTCTGATATAATCCCCCTTATGAAGAAAACTCCTGACTATACAACAATTTATTCAGACGATGACATTGTCATTCTTAACAAGAAGAGCGGCCTTCTTATTGCCGCAGACCGTTATGACATGGACGCTCCTCGCCTTGACGTTCTTGCAGAACAGGAGTTCGGCAAACTTTACGCCGTTCATCGCATCGACAAAGACACTTCTGGAATCATAATTTACGCTCGCAACCCAGAAGCGCACAAAAACCTTTCAGAACAGTTCCAGGACCGCAAAGTCCACAAAACATACCATTGTCTGGTTCACGGACGACCACTTTGGGAAACTCTCAAGGTTGACCTTCCATTGCTTCCAGACGGAGACGCTCGTCACCGAACAGTCGTAAACAAACGAGAGGGAAAACCATCTGTAACAGACCTAAGAGTATTAGGAACCTGCGGTGGATACTCATGGATTGAAGCCTGTCCAAAAACTGGCCGTACACATCAGATCCGCGTTCACCTTGCAGAAAACGGATTTTCAATTGTATGTGATCCTCTCTACTCAGGAAACCAAAAGCCTGTTCGCCTTAGCGAAATCAAACGCAACTGGCGTGGCGATGAATTTGAAGAATCACCTTTGCTCAGCCGCTTAGCTCTTCACGCATACAAGATCACTTTCGCCCACCCAAAAACCGGCGACCAGATGACTTTTACCGCACCATATCCAAAAGACATGGACGCAACCCGCAAACAGATGTCAAAGCTTTTCGGAGTAGACCCAATTGAAGAATAAACGTGGCAATCTTGTTGCAGTTCTTCTCATCCTATACTCCTCACTCCTTTACGCACAGCAGAATTTTCATTTGGAAATTGAGCCAATTCTCGGCATGAAAGACGGAATGGTCAAAGAGTATGTGTATAATGACCAATACACTACCGACAAAAAAATAGATAAAATCAGCGAGCTTGATTGGGACTTAAACAAAGCTTTCTACTCAGGAATAAAAACTTCTCTGTATTACAAAGATTTCAGTTTCTCTTTTTACGGGGCTAAATATTTCGATAAAGATTCAGGATCAATGACTGACTCAGACTGGCTAAATTCTTCTGACAGAAATCTTAAAACCTGCTTCTCAAAAAGCGACAACCATCTTAAAGATTCATTTTTCTTAGGGACAGATCTTTATTACTCATTCCCTATCACTTCATTCTTTACTATCAAAACACAAACAGGTTTAGAGTTCGAACATCTTAATTTTCTTGGCGATAATACCACAGGCTGGTACTCACCTAACAACACAACCTCTTGGGATTCTCCATCCTCAACAAAACATGGCCCTGACTACCTTAAAACCTTGACTTACAAAAGAAACAGCTTTGATTTTTCTTTTGGATTGCACGTATTATTTAACATAAAAAAATTAATCGAGTTTGATTTATACGGAGAAGTTTCACCTGTAGTTTACTTCGAGTCGTTAGATTTCCACGAATTAAGAAATACATATTTTTTGGACGACGGATTCGAGTTCTTTGATAAATTTAAATTTGGTGGAAGCATCACCTATTCTCCAATCAAACTCTTCTCATTCAAAACTCAAGCTTCCTACAGCATAGCAAATTTTTTTCAGGGAAACACAACATCATCTTCCAAGATTGATTCATTTCCCGTTTCTGTAAACAGCCCTTACAAAAGTTACTCCGGCTTTTCACACCAGTATCTCGACCTATCCCTTTCCGTTATCTACCGTCCTTTCTAACTCTTCCCCAGCTTTACCCTAACCTGACGGATTTTTCGCTGAGCCTGATCTTCAATATAAAACAAGATTCCTTTCCAGCGATAGATTTCACCTGTTGAAGGAAGTTCATCAAAATGCTCCAAAAGCCAGCCACCTAAAGTTGTATATTCTTCGCTTTCAAGATTGATCTTAAGGATTGCATTTACGTCTTCCAGCTTCATATCCCCCGGAATAATAAATTCATTGGCCGCAACCAGCTTAACGCGCTCTTCTGCCGCAACCTTCGACTTATCTTCATCTGTCATTCGGCTGAAAACAACCCGCAGAATATCGTCAATTGTAACAACCCCGGCCATTTCACCCTGCTCATTCAAAGCAACAGCAAACTCAGTTCGCTCCTTCTTGAACTTAGAAAGCAGTTCCAGGGCAGAAAAAGTCTCCGGAACAAACAAAACGTTTTTCATGATACCGCGAGCATATCCCGCACCAGGATCAATTGATTTTTCAGTAAGCAAAACTGACTTATAGTGAATTACTCCGACAATAGCCTCTTTGTTTTCTTCGTAAACAGGAATCATAGAAAGACCGGACTCAACAAAAATTTCTACAACATCAGCTCTGGTAGCCTCAACAGAAACGCTCCTAACCAGAGACCGATGCTTCATAATTTCATGGACAGTCAGATCATTAAACCGGAAAACCTTATTCAGCATTGTAGACTCTCCGTGCTCAAGAGTACCTTCTTTCTCCCCAAGCTCAATCAAAGTCTTAAGCTCTTCTTCGGTAACAAGAGCAGAATCGTCCTTCAGGAAATTTTTTGCCGCACGGGCAGTCCCCTTGGAAATAGCGCTAAAAAGCCACACCATAGGAAAAAACGCCTTTTCCAGCACCAGCAAAGGAACAGCATTTCTGCAGACAGTTTCATCGGTATAGCGACCAGCCACAGTCTTTGGAACAATTTCACCAAAAATTACAGAAACCACAGTAAAACAAACCGTAGCAATTCCTACACCTTTGTTTCCTACCAGCTCAATTGCAAGTGCAGTTGCCAGTGCAGAACCAAAAGTGTTCATAAAGTTGATTCCAATCAAGATAATTGTCAAAAGCTCATCAACATTTTCCCTAAGCTTTTTGACAGTCTTTGCATTAGGCCGCTTTTCTCTAACCAGCTGGCGAACCTTAATCTTATTTATAGAAAGATAGGCGGTTTCTGAACCAGCAAAAAATGCGATGATCTTAACGATAACCAAAAGTGCAAAAATAATTGCTACAGTTTTAATCATTCTGCACCACCTTGCCTTCCTGAGTATCTTCGGCAGTTGACTGGATTAAAACCTCGGTAACACGACGAACGCCAATTTTTGTTACGGTAAACTTCCAGTCACCAAAAGAAACTTCGTCTCCCACAACAGCAATTCGATCAAGTCGCTCAACAATCCACCCACCAATCGTATCATTCACTTCCGAAGTAAGTTCCAGGCCGAACATCAGCTTCAGATCAATCAGCAAAGTTGTTCCATCAACAGCAAAAGAATCTTTCCCCTTCAACTCAGAAAGATTCGATTCCTTTTTCCAAGGTGCAGAATTTCCCGCTGTTCCAAAAATTGTACGATGAATATCAGCCTGAGTTATAAGACCGTCCGTTCCAGAATATTCATCAATAATTATGGCGATAGACTGCCTGTTTTCCTGCATTACCTGCTGAACAGAAGAAATCTTTCGTGTCCCCGGAATGAACAATGGAGGCCGCATAACTTTCTTCATATCAAAAGTTTCAGGCGTAGTCTTAAGAAGATCCTTCAAATACAAAAAGCCAACAATGTCATCAATATTTTTTCGATAAACAGGAAACTGACTGAATCGAGTGCGCTGAGCTTTTTCAATTACCTGCACATAAGTCGAGTTTATGCTCAATCTAACGATTGAAGTTCGTGGAACCATAACATCAGCCGCATCAAGATCCGTAAACTTGAAAACCGAGTTCAAGATGTTTTTTTCACCATTCTCAAGAACACCGGTTTCTTCCCCAACCTCAATAAAAGATTTTATATCATCTTCGGAATAAGTCTGCTCAGGTGCATCGACCTTTATTCCTAATATTTTCAAGATCAATCTGGAAATCCAAGTCAGAATAACAACAAAAGGATGAATCAAATGGACAACAACTGTAACAAAAAACGAAAGTCCGTAAGCAATTCCATCTGGTTTTCGAGTTGAAATTGCCTTAGGGGTAATCTCCCCAAAAATCAAAAGTAAAAGAGTAACAACAAAGGTGGCATAACCAACCCCTTTGCTGCCAAAAAGCTGCATCGCAACAGCCGTAATAATAGAACTTAAAAGAATGTTTACCAGTTCATTGGCAACAAGAAGTGTATTGATGAGAAACTCTTTCTTATCCAAAAGCTTTGCCACTCGCACGGCCTTCTTATTCTTCTCACGACGCAAAATGCGAAGACGCAGTTTGTTCATGGAAAGAAAAGCGCTTTCCGAAATACTAAAGAGCATTGATAAAGTAACAAGGGCCGCCGAAGCAATCAGCAGCCCTATCAAAGACATTCTACCCACCGGCTAAAGACTATTTCTGAGCAGGTGTAGTATCTGCAGAATTAATATCATTAAGAATACTCTGAATCTGAACACCATATTCCGATTCAGGATCTACAGAAACAGCTTTTTCAAGATAACTCTTAACATCATCAAGTTTAGCTGTTCTAGAATTAGCCAAAACCTGAGCTGCTGTATAATAAAGCATCTGAACATTTTCTTTATCAAGACGCTTATCTTCAGCATACTTCGCATAAATTCTAACTGCGCTTTCAATGTTTTCATTTGTAAGTTCTTCGTAAACTTCAAAAGAAACAAGGCTCATAATAAGCTTGTTAATACATCCAGATTCATCTTTTCTATCTGCCTGAACAGCCTTACGAACAAAATCAGCCATTGCAAGACGGTGAGTTTCGTACATTGAATCATGAAGAGCTGTAACAGCAAGTGCAAGTTCCTTTCCAGAAGCTTTCTTTGCCTTATCAACCATTTCATTCACTGCTTCGATATATTTTTTATCTTCATTTACCAAAGAAGCATAACCATCTGCAGAAGCACTTGAATAATCACAATTCAAAGCAGATGCATAATAACCGTCTTTTGTAAGAAGAGTAACAGAAGGTGTTGTCTGTACAGTGTACATATCAGCAATCTTAAACTGCTTTTTCATTTCATTACGGAGTTTTTCAAGGTTTTTCTGTTCTGAGCTGGAAAGTTCCATGTTAACATTACCCAACTTAGACTGCATATCTGTAAAATTAAAATAACAAAGAACAAAGTCATTTTTTACAGCCGATGCAAATTCCTTAGAAAGAATAGCGCTTACACCAGCTTCACTTCCTTCAACATTAAGATCAGAATTTACAAAAAGAAGAATACTCTTATTTTTAGACTGAGCAGCCTTTTTAGCAGCATCAAAATCAGAATACCAGCCATTAGCATCCTGCTTTCCACCACAAGATGTCAAAAACATAGCAGCCAAAGCACAGGCTGCAATCAACAATTTTTTCATTTTCCTATCCTTATTTTAAAAAAAGCTACCAGGACACAGAATCCCGGTAGCCATTATTAACAATTATTTAAAGTATCTTACACCAGCAGCAAACAGGTTCTGACAGCTGTTTTCGCTTTCGTTTGTAAGAGGATCACCAGCAATGTTCATGATCAAATCACGGCTTGCACCGTTCATGTCTGTACCAACAGTACGTTCACTGTGTCCCATCTTTCCAAGAACGTGACCGTCTGGCGAAGTAATACCTTCAATAGCGAACAAAGAACCGTTAGGGTTATCTGGTTCAGTAATTGCAGGATTACCGTATTCATCAACATACTGAGTATAAACCTGTCCGTTTTCAAACAACTGTTTAGCAGTAGCTTCGTCACAAACAAAGCGACCTTCACCGTGGCTGATTGGAACAAGGTGGATGCGTGGATCTACTACGCTTGGATCGTTAGCCCATGGACTCATTGCAGAAACCATACGAGTACGAACAACGCGGCTGATATGACGACCAATCTTGTTGTAAGTCAAAGTAGGCATTGTGCCGTCCATGTCACGGAATTCACCGTACATAGCAAGACCAGTCTTAACCAAAGCCTGGAAACCGTTACAAATACCAAGAACAAGACCATCACGCTTCTTCAAAAGGTTCATAACCTGTTCTGAAACACGACCTTCGCGCAAACAGTTAGCAATGAACTTAGCAGAACCATCAGGTTCGTCACCAGCACTGAAACCACCGCTCAAAGCAAGGATCTGAGCTTCCTTCAATTCCTTTTCAAAGTTAGCCAAAGAAGCTTCCAGCATAGCAGGAGTCTTGTTAGCAAGAACGATAATCTTTGTATCAGCACCAGCAAGGTTGAATGCACGAGCCATATCAAATTCACAGTTAGTTCCTGGGAATACAGGAAGCAATACACGCGGCTTAGACTTAGGAGCAGCAAAAACAGGATTCTTGCGAACTTCTGTCAAAGAACTGTGGATCTTTGTAGCAAAATCAGGAAGAGGCTTCTGAACTTCAGCACCAGAAACAGGTGGAAATACATCAGCAAGCTTAGATTCCCATGTACCTTCAGCTTCAGAAAGGCTGATCTTAGCTTCAGCAACACCCTTAACTGCAAGTTCAATATCAGAATCTTTTGTAGTAACACCAATCTTAGTGATAGTACCTTCAACAAATGCTCTTTCATCAAGTTCACCGTTAGCTTCGATGATGATAGAACCATAAAGTGGAGTGAACAAATCCTTAGCAGAAACGCTAGTAGATTTAGCAAATCCTTCAGCAGTTGCAGAGAATGGAAGATTATCAAGCTTAACGCCAACCTTATTACCCATAGCCATCTTAGTAACAGCTTCAGCAATACCACCGGCACAAACTGGATACATAGCAGCGATCTTATCTGCAGCATTCAATTCGTAGATTGTGTTTGTATTAGAAGTAAATGTTTCAAAATCAGGAGCAAGTTCAGCAGAGTAAGGAACAGTTACAAGGTAAACATTGTGACCAGCCTTCTTGAATGAACCGCTAGTAACATTCTTAACATCATCAGCAGTAACAGCAAAAGAAACCAAAGTATGAGGAACGTTGATGTTTTCGAAAGTACCAGACATAGAGTCCTTACCACCGATAGAAGCAGTTCCCATAGCATTCTGAGCGTCGATAGAACCAAGCAAAGCAGCAGCAGGATAACCCCAGGCCTTTTCGTTTACAGCACGACCAAAGAATTCCTGGAAAGAAAGACGACAGTCTGTTGGCTTACCACCCATACATGCGATCTTAGTCAAAGAAGAAAGAACAGCACACTGAGCACCATGCCATGGAGACCACTGACCAACGCGTGGATCGTAACCATGAGCCATCAAGCTAACAGTAGAAGTTTCAAAAGGAGAAACTACAGGAATCTTAGCAACCATACCAGCTTCTGGAGTGCACTGATATTTACCACCATAAGGGAACAAAACAGTAGAAGAACCGATAGAACCATCGAATCTTTCACCAAGACCACGCTGAGAACAACAAGCCAAATCTCCGATGTTCTTCATCCAAGCGTCTTTTACATCACCCTTAGCAAGAGAATCCTTTACAGAATCCAAAGCGTTTACAAGTGGAGATTCATCCTGAGCAGCAGGACTTTCGATCAAAGCAACAGCTTCGTGGTGAGCACCAGCAGCATCAAGGAATTCACGACCAAGATTTACGATAGTCTTACCACGCCAATTGATGATAAGACGATTTGTATCAGTAACATCTGCAACCTTAACAGCTTCAAGGTTTTCAGACTTAGCGATTTCAATAAAGCGAGCAGCGTCCTTAGCACGAACAACACAAGCCATACGTTCCTGAGATTCAGAAATAGCAAGTTCAGTACCATTCAAACCTTCATACTTCTTAGGAACAACATCAAGGTTGATTTCAAGACCAGGAGCCAATTCACCAATAGCAACAGAAACACCACCGGCACCGAAGTCGTTACAGCGGCGAATCATCAGGCTGACTTCTTTATTACGGAACAAACGCTGAATCTTTCTTTCTTCAACAGCGTTACCCTTCTGAACTTCAGCAGCAGCAGTAGTTACAGACTTAACAGTGTGAACCTTAGAAGAACCAGTAGCACCACCGATACCATCACGACCAGTACCACCTCCAAGAAGGATTACAACATCCCCAGCTTCAGGTCTTTCACGCATAACCATATCTTTTGGAGCAGCTGCAACAACAGCACCCAATTCCATACGCTTAGCAACATAACCAGGGTGATAAAGTTCAGTAACCTGTCCAGTAGTCAAACCAATCTGGTTACCATAAGAACTAAATCCCTGAGCAGCTTCGCGACAAATCTTAGACTGTGGAAGCTTACCTTTCATTGTAGCGCTCAAAGGAACAGTAGGATCAGCAGCACCAGTAACGCGCATAGACTGGTAAACCCATGAACGACCAGAAAGAGGGTCACGGATTGCACCACCGATACAAGTAGCAGCACCACCAAAAGGTTCAATTTCAGTAGGGTGATTGTGTGTTTCGTTTTTGAACATCAAAAGCCATGTTTCTTTTTCGTCACAAGCCTTTCCGTCCTTATCTCTTGTGTAGTGAACATCAATGTAAATAGAACAAGCATTATTTTCTTCACTAACTTCAAGATTATCCAATTTACCATGCTTTTTAAGATACTTAATACCAATAACAGCCATATCCATCAAGCAAACAGGCTTATCTGTACGACCAGCATACATTTCAGTACGCATGTCAGTATAGTTCTGAAGAGATTTCTTAAAGAGATTAGCGTAAGGACCATCTTCAAACTTGATTTCCTTCAATTCAGTAAGGAATGTAGTATGACGACAGTGGTCAGACCAATAAGTATCAAG
The DNA here is from genome assembly GCA_045616085.1 of Treponema sp. Lineage (GTDB taxonomy): Bacteria > Spirochaetota > Spirochaetia > Treponematales > Treponemataceae > Treponema_D. The sequence continues at coordinate 57,617 of JAZLGB010000012.1, read as the reverse complement.
TACGCGGATTTCAGTTTCAGTAGGATCGCGCTTTTCACCAACAAAGTATTCCTGAAGGAACTTGATATCAGCAAGGTCCATAGCAAGCCCCATCTTCTGGCGGTAAGCTTCAAGAGCCTTGTCATCCCAACCAATGAATCCATCAACAGAAGGAATATCACCAGGAACTTCAGACTTAATTTCCAAAGTTTCAGGAACTGTTTCATCAGTCAAACGGCTGTCCACAGGGTTAATAAGATAATTCTGAATCTTAGCAACTTCATCAGCGCTAACATTTCCAGACAAAATAACAACCTTTGCACAGCGAACGCGTGGAGCTTCAGTTCCAACCTTACATGTACTAGCCATTCCAGCACGCAACAAAGAAAGACACTGTTCAGCACTATCCGCACGCTGATCATACTGACCAGGCAAATATTCCCAAACAATTACAGTGTCCCCAGCAGGAACATCAATCTTATCATAGTAAACAAAATCGCTCTGAGGTTCGCTAAAAATACGAGTAGCAGCTGCCTTTCCAACAGCTTCCCCAATGTTTTCAACGTCATAGCGATTCAAGTAACGAACTCCAGTTACACCTGAAATTCCCAAAAAACTCTTAATCTGACTAAGATAACTGCGAGCCTCGTTTTCAAAACCAGGCTTTCTTTCTACATATAAACGAAACATTCCTACATTATAACGTTTCGCCGAGGTGGTTTCAATCAACTAATAAGGGCGCACAGGCATTTAGTAACACGCCTTCCGGGTTCCGCTACGCTCAGCCCCCTGCTCACTCCGTTCCCAGGTGGCCGCCAAGGCGCCCTCCACGCTTTGCGCAACCCACGTTAAATAAAAAACGCCGTCCAGCAACGGACAGCGTCTTTATTACATTCAGCTTAAATCAACTTATGGATTAACAGTAGTCTTATAAGCAGTTGTAACTTTACCGTCAGCACCCTTAACAAGTTCGATCATTACAGCAGACTTAACTGGGTTTCTCTTAGCATCGAATGTAAGGTGACCAGTTACGTAGTCAGCGTCTGTTGCTTCAAGAGCAGCGCGAACCTTTACTGAATCAGTTGTACCTGCAGCGATGATAGCATCCTTCAACATGTACATAGAATCATAACCAAGAGCAGCAAATGAGTTTGGAGCCTTGTTGTACTTAGCCTTGAAAGCTGAAACGAACTTAACTACAGATTCTTCTGTAGAGTCTTCAGCGTAGTGGTTAGAGTAGAATCCGTTCAAAACTTCATCACCAGCGTTAGCTGTCAAACCATCCCAACCATCAGCACCAACGATAGGAGTCTTGATCCCCTGAGCACGAAGCTGCTTAGCGATCAAAGCAACTGTACCGTAGTAATCTGGAAGGTAAACAACATCAGGATTAGCATTCTTGATCTTTGTAAGCTGAGCGTTAAAGTCCTTATCACCAGTTGAATAAGATTCAACAGCAACGATCTTTCCACCAGCAGCTTCAAAAGCCTTTACGAAATTTTCCTGAAGACCAACAGAGTAGTCGTTTCCAACATCATAAAGAATAGCAGCATTCTTTGCCTTCAAAGTTTCAGCAGAGAACTTACCACCAACAGTACCCTGGAATGGGTCAATAAAACATGCACGGAAAATGAAGTTTCCAGCATCAGTAATTGCAGGAGCTGTAGCAGCTGGAGCAATCTGAACAACCTTAGAAGCCTGAGCCAAAGTTGTAATAGCCTGTGTACAACCAGAAGTCAAAGAACCAATTACAAGCTTAACACCATCTTTAGTAATCAATTTCTTGAATGCATTAACAGTCTTATCTGGAGAACCTTCGTCATCTTCACAAACGAATTCAACTTTCTTTCCGTTGATTCCACCAGCAGCATTGATTTCTTCCACAGCCAAATCAATACCATTCTTACATTCAACACCGTAAACAGCTACGGCACCAGAAAGTGGAGCAACTCCACCGATTTTAATAGTATCGCTTTCTTTCTTAGAACAGCTTGTTGCAGCCAAAGTCATTGCAGCAACAGCAACTAACCCAACGATCTTTTTCATAATTTCCTCCGAATATGAAATACTTATCAAAATCTTAATTAATTTACAATTTTTAGTAAACGATAAAAAACTCGTTAAATAAAAAAACCGGCAGTCGCCTGGACTGCCGGTTGTTGGATTACTATTTAGAATAGTATTCGATAACCAGATTTTCCTTGATTTCTACAGGGATTTCTGCGCGGAGTGGCAAGCGTGCAAGCTTAGCGCTCAAACCGTCAACATTTCTTTCGATGTAGTCAAGTTTCAAAGCCTTATCTTCAAGGAAGATAGCCTTCAAAGCACCTGATTTCTGTCCTTTTTCACTCATAGTGATTGTCTGACCAACTTTTACCGAGAAAGAAGGGATATTGATCTTCTTTCCGTCAACTGTAAAGTGACCATGACTTACCATCTGGCGAGCCTGACGAATAGACTTTGCAAAACCAGCACGGTATACAAGATTATCAAGACGTCTTTCGAGCAAGATAAGCAATTCGTCACCAGTGTTACCAGTAGCTCTTGCAGCAGCTTCGAAATATCTTCTCATCTGTTTTTCAAGGATTCCGTAATAAGCCTTTACCTTCTGTTTTTCGATCAACTGAAGACCGTATTCAGAAACCTTCTTTTTTTTAGCAAAAGCAGGAGAGTTTGCTCTTTCCATTGCTTTAGGGTGTCCACATACGTTTACACCAAGTCTTCTACATTCCTTAAAACGAGGACTTCTTCTAGTAGCCATTTTATGCTCCTATTTCTTTTTTTTCTGCTTATTCAGCAGATTCTTCAGCAGCAGGTGCTGCCTTTGGAGCTGCCTTAGCAGCTGCTCTTTCTTTATTCTTCAAAGTAGCGTTACATACTTTGCAGATATTTACTGTCTGACCGTCAACTTCTTTTTCGTAAAGACACTTTACGTTGTCTTTCTTACAGATAGGGCAAGTAGCTCTTCCGTGTGCTGGAAGTGAACGAATACCAGTTCCACGATGGTTCTTAGACATTTCCTACTCCTTATCTGCAGCATCAGCTTTAGCTTCAGCCTTCTTAGCAGTTGATTTTTTTGCTGTTGTTTTTTTAGCAGCAGGTTTCTTTTCTTCAGCTGGTTTTTCAGCAGCTTTCTTTGCTTTTGGAGCAGCTTTCTTTTCTTCTGTTCCTTCAGCTGTATCAAGCTTATAGTCTACCAGTTCAAGGATAACCATATCAGCAGCATCGCCCTGGCGGAAACCGATCTTAAGAACACGAGTATAACCACCATTACGATCTTTCATGCGAGGACCGATTTCTGTGAAAAGTTTGTTAAGAATCTTTTCATCAGCAATGAATTTTGCTACTTCACGACGATTGTGAACAGAATCTACCTTGCTTCTTGTAATTAATTTTTCAGCAGCCTTACGTACTTCCAAAGCCTTAGATTTAGTTGTAGTAATACGTTCAAATCTAAAGAGTGAAGTTACCATATTACGTGACATAGCACGTCTATGAGCTGTAGTGCGTGAAAGCGGATTAAAACCATTTTTATGATTCATCTGTTTCTTCCTTCTGCTTTGTTAAGTTGACAGCATTCTTCAGATGACTATAGTCAGTCATACCAAGAGTCAAGCCCCATTCCTGAAGCTTTTCTTTGATTTCTGTAAGACTCTTCTTACCGAAGTTACGAGTCTTAGCGATATCATCTTCTGTCTTTTTTGTTAATTCACCAATAGTGCGAATGTTTGCATTCTTAAGACAATTTGAAGAGCGAACTGAAAGTTCAAGTTCTTCTACAGGAGTATTAAGGATTTCCTTTACTCTTGCATCGTCTTCGTTGTCTTCATCACTACTAGCAACATCACTGTCATTAAAGTTTACAAAGATTGAGAAATGATCTTTAGCAATCTTTGCAGCTTCTGCCAATGCATCTTCAGGTGCAATTGTTCCATCTGTCCAGATTTCAAGAACAAGCTTATCGTAATCATTACGCTGTCCTACGCGACATGGTTCGATAGAATACTTTACCTTCTTTACTGGAGTGAAAATAGCATCCATTGGAATTGTACCAACAACTTCAATGTAATGTTCATTTACTTCAGCAGGAACATAACCACGACCAAGATCAATCTGGATTTCAACATCCAAATGAGCGCCTTCCATCATTGTGAAGATAAGCATATCTTCAGTCATAACTTCAAGCTGATTTTCTTTAGCAAGGTCGTTGCTTGTTACTTTTCCAGGTCCTTTAAATTCATAAAGGATTGTATCCTGTTCGATATCGTTAGGAAGACGCAAACGAATCTGTTTAAGACTGTTAATGATTTCCAATGTATCTTCTGAAACATGAGGAATTGCTTCAAATTCACTAGAGATAACGTGTGGAACACCGTCAGCATCATAAGATGTGATGCGTACAGATGTTACTGCGTAACCCTGAATTGATGAAAGCAAAACACGGCGCAATGTATTTCCTACAGTTGTACCAAATCCTGTTTCAAAAGGATAAGCTGTGAACTTACCATAATTTGGATTAGTCTCAAGATGCTCAAAAGTAATACCCTTTGGTTTCTTAAAACCTTTAAGCAGATTTTTGCGAGCCATCAGAACTCCTCTCAAGGTTGAATAAACAACCCTTATTTACATCAGACAAACCAGACTTTACTCTGATTTATACACAACGTTCCAACATTTCTGTCAAAACAGTCTGCCCCACATCCGGCAGACGGGATAACTATCTTAACTTATTTCCGTTACATACGGCGTGTCTTACGTGGACGACAACCGTTATGTGGAATTGGAGTTACATCATGGATAGACTTTACTCTCAAGCCCATAGCACCAAGTGAACGGATAGCGTTTTCACGACCCATACCTGGTCCCTTTACATAAACGTGTACTTCACGCAAACCGTAGCTTACTGCCTTCTGAACAGCTGTTTCAGCAACTGTCTGTGCAGCAAATGGAGTTGATTTTTTAGCTCCACGGAAACCAAGACCGCCTGATGATGCCCAAGAAAGTGCATTACCATTCAAGTCTGTAATTGTAACGATAGTGTTATTAAAAGTAGCCTGAATGTAAACATTACCTTCGTAAACGCTCTTTTTTTCCTTTCGTTTCTTAGCTGTAGCCATCAGTTTCCTCCGCCCTACTTCTTCTTATTAGCAACAGTCTTCTTCTTACCCTTACGAGTACGAGAATTAGTACGAGTTCTCTGACCACGTACTGGAAGACCCTTCTTGTGTCTAAGACCGCGATAGCAGCCAATATCAATAAGGCGTTTAAGGTTAAGACCGATTTCTGAACGAAGACGACCTTCTACCTTGTAGTTCTTATCCATGATATCGCGAATAGTTGCAATTTCATCCTGAGTAAGATCGTTAGCCATTTTGTTTGGATCAATCTTAGCTTCTTCAAGGATTTTTGCAGCCAATGAGTTACCGATACCATAAATATAAGTTAAAGCAATACTTATGTGTTTGTTTGGGATATCAACACCCGCAATTCGAGCCATCTGTTACTCCTTAACCCTGTCTCTGCTTATGTTTTGGGTTAATACAAATGATACGGATAATTCCGTTTCTTTTGATAACCTTACACTTATCACAGATAGGTTTTACACTGGTTCGTACTTTCATAAAGACCCCCTGAGAATAGACATTCTCACCGAATCTTAGCACCTCGCAATGAGAGACAATTCGGTGAGAAGTAATATAGCATATATTCTCAATCTTTTTCTACTACTAGACCACTAAATTCTAGATATTTCGTGATCTAATTTTACCGTTCTTTGTAAGACCTTCCAGGTGATGCATCTTAAGAAGAGCTTCAACCTGACTCATAGTATCAAGATCAACGCCAACCATGATGATCAATGATGTACCACCGAGCAACTGAGCTGCTGACTGTGGGAAACCATTAAAGAATTTCATGATAAGAGTTGGGAAGATAGCAATGAATGCAAGGAACAAAGATCCAGGTAAAACAAGTCTGTTCAATATTTTCTGAAGGTATTCTTCTGTTTTATCAGTGCGAACACCTGGAATTGAACCACCGTTTTCACGAATGTTTTTTGCAATTTCGATAGGATTCAAAGTAACCTGTGTATAGAAATATGCAAAGAAAACGATAAGTACAACCAAAATAATATTGTACCAAAGACCGTTTGGTGTCAAAACATTAGATAATGTCTTAACCCAGCTAGCTGTATCCTCACTTTTTCCGAACATAGAAACGAGCTGTACAGGCAATGTAAGCAATGAAGAAGCAAAAATCAATGGAATAACATTTGAAGGATTAACCTTAAATGGAATATAAGTATTCTGTCCACCGTACATCTTTCTTCCAACTACACGTTTAGCATAGTGTACTGGGATTTTTCTTTCGCCAGATTCTTCAAAGATTACAAGACCGATCATAACTATAAAGATGATGAAAGTAAGAATTACCCACATCAAGTGTGTAGAATCAGTTACAGAACTTACAGGAGCCTTAGGGTTCATGAAACCTGGGTTTACATAACGTCCAAGTTCAACAACCGCATGTGGCAAACGTGCAACGATACCAGCAAAGATCATCAAAGAGATACCATTGCCGATACCATTAGCTGTAATCTGATCACCAAGCCATACTGTAACCATTGAACCAGTAGTTACAGCAAGCATAGTTATAGCGTAGAATTTCCAGCCGCTCAAAACCATACATCCAGGAATACTGTGGGCATAAACTGTTACAGCATAAGACTGAAGAATACAAACAAATACTGTTCCAATTCTTGTCCATGCTGCCATTTTACGCTGTCCACCATCTTCCTGAACGATGCGTTTCAATGAAGGGAAAATAATCACAGCAAGCTGCATAATAATCTGTGTAGAAATATATGGCATAACTCCCAACATGAAAATTGAGAAGTTCGAGAAAGCACCACCTACAAAGAAATCGATATAATTTGCAAATGAATCTGCAGCACCATTGTTATTAAAATAAGACAACAATGCATTAGGATCGATTCCAGGAACTGTAAGTACACTTCCCAAACGGAAAATTGCCAAGATAAAGAGAGTAAAGAACAAACGAGAACGAAGTTCTTTAACTCTAAACATATTAACTACTGGATTGCTTGCCATGCTTTACTCCGCCACTTATTTAGATTCTTCAGCTGCAGCAGCTTTTACACTACCACCAGCCTTTTCGATTTTAGCCTTAGCTGATTCAGAAACCTTATCAACATCGATTGTAAGTTTCTTTGTAATATCACCATTGCCAAGAATCTTAACAAGTGGAGCAACTTTAGCAGAAATAAATCCTTTTGCTGCAAGAGTTTCTTTGTTTACTGTTTCACCATCAGCAAATTTTGCATCAAGCATACCAACATTAATACAAACAAATTCTTTCTTGAAAGGATAGTTTGAGAATCCGCGGCGAGCAACGCGTCTGTAAAGAGGCATCTGACCACCTTCGAATCCTACGTAAGGCTGAGCAGAACCTGAACGAGACTGCTGACCTTTGTTACCCTTACCAGCTGTTGTACCGAGTCCAGAAGATGAACCACGACCAACTCGCTTAGGGTTTTTGTTTGCACCTCTAGGTGCGCTAAGTACTGGATTATATTCAGACATTATTTTACCTCCTCAACTGTAACGAGGTGAGCAACAGATGCGATCATACCTTTGATTGCATCGTTTTCTTCCTGGATTACAGAAGAATTGAGTTTCTTCAAGCCGAGACTGCGAACTGTGGCAACTTTGGCTGGCTTCTGTCCGATTGTACTTTTTACAAGTGTAATCTTAACCTGTTTTGCTTTTGCCATAATTAACCCCACAATTCGTCAAGTGTCTTACCACGAGCTGCAGCAACTGCTTTTGCATCCATAAGATTTTCAATAGCATTGAATGTTGCGCGAACAACGTTTACAGAAGAACTTGATCCCAATGATTTAGAAATAACATCTGTAATTCCTACTGCATCCATTACTGAGCGAACAGCACCACCGGCTTTGATACCAGTACCGGCACAAGCTGGCTTAAGGAGTACAGAAGAACTCTTGTATTTTCCAATAATTTCATGTGGTAAAGTACCATTTTTCATTGACATAGTTACAAGATTTCTCTTGGCATGGTCAATGCTCTTTTTAATAGCTTCAGATACATCATTAGCTTTACCAAATCCGTATCCTACGCGACCTTTCTGATCACCAACAACAGTAAGTGCAGAGAAAGACATGCGGCGTCCACCTTTTACAGTCTTTGCAGTTCTGTTAAGAGTTACAAGTTTTTCAACGAACTCTTTTGGTTCTTTTTCAAAATTCTTGCGTTCCATCTTTACTCCTAGAACTCAATTCCAGCACTACGTGTGCCGTCTGCAAGGGCTTTTACAACACCGTGATAAAGGTAACCGTTACGGTCGAAAACTACCTTAGTAATCTTCTTATCCTTAAGGCGTGCACCAAAAGCTTCACCAAGTTTCTTAGCTCCGTCAGTGTTAGCCTTGAGAGCTTCGAATTCTTTTTCATAAGTAGAAATTGAAGCGAGTGTCTTTCCCTCGTCATCATTAATTACCTGAACAGAAATGTTCTTGTTAGAACGTGTAACTGTCATACGTGGACGGTCAGCTGTTCCATATACACTCTTACGAATGTGAACCTTTCTGTGAAGGCGCTTTCTGTCTTTGTCATTAAGTTTCTTAAACATACTAGCCTACCTTATTTAACACCAGTCTTACCAACTTTGCGTCGGATAACTTCATCTTCGTAACGAATACCCTTTCCCTTGTAAGGTTCTGGCATACGAAGCTTACGAATCTGAGCACAGAATTCGCCAACCTGCTGTTTATCAATACCAGATACAGACAATTTACCGTTAGCATCAGCTGTTACAGTAAGACCTTCTGGAATTGCAGCAAAGAAATCGTTTGAGTATCCAAGGTTCAACATAAGAGTCTTACCCTGAACTTCAGCACGATAACCTACACCTGTGATTACCAATGTTTTTGTAAAACCTGTTGTTACACCAGTAACCATGTTGTTGATAAGGTTTCTATAAAGACCGTGGAAAGCGTTAGCCTGTTTTGAAGAGTCAGCCTGAGCCAATTCTACAACACCGTCTTTTACTTCAACTTTAACATTGTTACCAATTTCCTGTTTAAGTTCACCTTTTGGACCTTTTACAGTTACTACACCGTTAGATACAGTTACTGTTACTCCAGCTGGAACAGTTACAGGAAGTTTACCTACTTTAGACATTTCTTCCTCCTATTACCAGATAGAGCAGATCAATTCACCACCAACCTGCTTTTCAGTAGCCTTCTTACCAGTTGTGATACCAGCAGAAGTTGAAACGATGATTGTACCGTATCCATTGAATACGCGTGGCAAATCTTTGTAACCAGAATAAACACGACGTCCAGGTGTAGAAATTTTCTTAGCACCATGGATTACAGGATTATTGCTGTCATCATACTTCAGGATGATACGGATAACAGAGTGTCCGTCTTCCTGAACCTTCTTAAAGTTTTTGATATATCCTTCTGTTTTCAAAATCTTTACGATTTCGAGCTTCAATTTTGAAGCAGGAATATCTACTTTTTCGTGGCGGGCATTAGCCGCATTGCGAACCTTAGTGAGCATGTCTGCTACTGGATCTGATGCACTCATATTATTCTCCTACCACTCTACCAACTTGATTTTGTGACGCCTGGAAGAAGGCCTTCACTTGCTAATTTGCGAAAGCAGATACGACACATCTTGTACTTTCTCAAATATCCACGTGGACGTCCGCAAAGCTGACAGCGATTGTACTGTCTAGTTTCATACTTCTGTTTGCGAGCGGCTTTAATAATCATTGATTTCTTAGCCATGTATCCCTCACTCTACTTACGGAATGGCATGTTGAATTTGGTAAGCAAAGCTTTTGCTTCTGCATCAGTCTTTGCACTTGTTACGATAGTGATGTTCATACCAGCAATCTTTACGATCTTATCGAAGTCGATTTCTGGGAAGATCAACTGTTCAGTAATACCAACTGAGAAATTTCCGTGTCCATCAAAACCAGTAGCCTTGATTCCACGGAAGTCCTTAATACGTGGGAACGCAACGTTAATAAGGCGGTCCAAGAATTCATACATAATTGTTCCGCGCAATGTTACCATTGCTCCTACTTCATTACCCTCACGCAACTTAAAGTTAGCGATACTCTTCTTTGCTCTTGTCTTAACAGCTTTCTGACCTGTGATCTGTGTCAAGTCAGTAACTGCGGCATCAAGGAGTTTCTTATTTGTGAGAGCTTCGCCTACACCCATGCTTACAACTACCTTTTTGATAGCTGGAATCTGCATTGGAGTTGAATAGTTAAATTCTTTAACCATTTCTGGAGCGATAGTGTCCTTATAGACTTTCTTAAGCCGAGGTACGTAATTAGCCATTACAGTGTTTCTCCACATTTACGACAAACGCGAACTTTCTTGTCGCCATTCATCTTATAGCCAACTTTTACAGGACCGCACTTTTTACATACGATAGCAACATTTGAAATGTTGAGTGGTGCTTCAATTTCAGCGATACCACCCTGATCCTGCTGACTACGCTTTTTCATTGCTTTTTTAACAATATTAACACCAGATACGATTACTGCATCTTTCTTAGAGATAACGCTAACAACTGTTCCGCGCTTTCCCTTATCTTTACCTGCAATAACTTCTACAGTGTCATCTTTACGGATCTTGAATTTCTTTTCCATAACCATAACCCCTTAGAGTACCTCTGGAGCAAGTGAAACGATTTTCATGAAATCCATATCACGAAGCTCACGAGCTACAGGTCCAAAGATGCGTTTTCCCTTTGGATTCTTGTTTTCGTCAACGATAACACAAGCGTTATCATCGAAACGAATGTAAGTTCCATCAGGACGACGGTATTCTTTTGCCTGTCGTACAATTACTGCCTTCTGAACAGCACCCTTTTTAATTGTGGATGTTGGGATAGCATCTTTAATTGCAACAACAACGATGTCGCCAATTCCGGCATAACGGCGGTGTGAACCACCAAGTACTTTGATACACTGAGCGATCTTAGCACCGGAGTTATCAGCAACTGTCATACATGACTGCATCTGAATCATAGTTTTACTCCTTTATACCTTATTTAGCGCGTTCAACGATTTCTACAAGACGCCAAGCCTTATTCTTGCTGAGCGGTCTGCATTCCACGATGCGAACTGTGTCACCGATGTGAGCATCGTTCTTTTCATCCTGGGCCATATACTTCTTTGATCGAGTAACATATTTCTTGTAAAGACGATCCATCTTCTTTGTTGTTACAGTTACTACGATAGTCTTATCCATCTTGTCACTTGTAACGAGACCAACGAATTCACGTTTTTTTGGTGTCTCTACAGTCTGAACAGTATTTTCTGCCACGGTTCAGCTCCTACTTATTTTCTTCAGCAGATTTCTGCTGAATGAAAGTATTCAAACGAGCAATTTCACGACGCATTGCACGTTTCTGCATTGGGTTATCTACATGAGAAACAACCATCTTGAAACGGAGGTCCATGTACTTCTTCTTAAGCTCATCACGCTTTGCAACCAATTCAGAATAAGATAATTCTTTATCAGTCTTTTTCTTTGATTCAGCCATCTTATTCCTCCTTAGTCCTGTGTTGGCTTATAAGCGATTTTTGTTGTGATTGGCAATTTATCAGAAGCCAATTCAAGTGCTCTGTGAGCGAGCTTGACATCAACTCCGCCAACTTCAAACAAAATCATACCAGGTTTGATAACAGCTGCCCAAGATTCTGGAGCACCCTTACCCTTACCCATACGAACTTCAGCAGGTTTCTTAGAGATTGGCTTATCTGGGAATACGCGAATCCAAACCTGTCCCTTACGGTCAAGCTTACGATTGATAGCAACACGAGCTGCTTCAATTACACGAGCGCTTAACCATGTTGGTTCCATTGCAACGAGAGCAATATCACCGAAGTCTACAAAATTGTCACGTGTAGCATTACCCTTTTCTCTACCACGCTGCACCTTACGATGCATAACTCTTTTTGGACTTAATGGCATAACTTAGCTCCTTTCCTTTGCAGAAGGTTCTGATTTTTCAGCCTTATCTGCATTAGGACGCTGTGAACGTTCACGGCGTGGCTTGCGAACAAGCTGGCCTGCATCTTCGTTCTGTTCGATACCATAGTTCATTCCGTTGTAAACCCATACTTTAACACCGATTTTACCGTATGCTGTATGAGCTTCGAATGTACTGTAGTCGATATCAGCACGAAGAGTGTGAAGTGGAACGCGTCCTTCCTTATGCTCTTCAGTTCTCTTCATTTCAGCGCCGCCAAGACGACCTGAAAGACGAATCTTGATACCCTGTGCACCATTGCGCATAGCGTTTGAAACAGCCTGCTTCAAAGCCTTGCGGAATGAACCGTGACCAGAAAGCTGACGACCAACATTCTGAGCGATCAAGCTAGCATTAACTTCTGCACGCTTAACTTCCTTAATCTTGATCTGAACTTTTTTAGTCAACTGAGCCTGGATATCTGCGCTAATCTTTTCGATTGTAGCACCTTTTACACCAATAATTACACCCGGACGAGCAGTGTGAATAACGATTGTTACACGCTGTGGGTGACGTACAATTTCGATTTCAGCAATGTCAGCGTTTTTGCATTCTGGAAGATCCATAACCATTTTACGGATTTTTACATCTTCAAGAACGAGGTCTGCATAATCACGGAAATCTGCATACCAACGTGACTGCCATGTTTTGTTTACGCCTAAGCGCAAACCGATTGGACTAACTTTCTGACCCACTTTTATTCCCCTGCCTTCTCGTCAACGATAACAGTAATATGACACATACGCTTCAAAAGCTGATCAGCACGACCACGTGCGCGGAACCAAACTCTCTTGAGTCTTGGACCTTCATCAATTCTAATTTCTTTTACGTAGAGCATATCTTCATCAAGCTTATTGTTCAAATTCAGCGCATTTGCAATTGCTGATTTCAAAGTAGCGTTAATAAGTCCAGCACCTTTCTGTGGCATGTTAGCAAGAATTGCCAATGCCTTTGTTACTGGCTGCTGATTAACAAGCTTTGCAACTGGACGAACCTTAGTTGGAGAAGCAATAAGGAATTTTGATGTGGCTACATAACCTTTCTTTTCAGCCATAATATCCACCTATTATTTACCAGCCTTAGCTGTTTTGTCTGTACCACCATGTCCATGATATGTACGTGTTGGAGCAAATTCGCCGAGCTTGTGGCCAACGAGATTTTCTGTTACGTACACAGGAATCCATGATTTACCATTATAAACAGAAATAGTATTGCCTACCATTTCAGGAATGATTGTTGAGCAGCGAGAATATGTTTTGATCATTTTCTTGTCTGCTTCTTTGTTCATTGCTGCAACCTTTTTGTAAAGTGATTTTTCTACAAAAGGTCCTTTTTTAACAGATCTTGACACCGTATTCTCCTATGTGACTACTTCTTACGTCTTGAAACAATGAAATTGTTAGAAGGCTTTCTCTTGTTACGAGTCTTGTAACCCTTACAAGGCTGTCCCCATGGAGTAACAGGGTTACGACCTTTACCAGCACCTTCACCACCACCAAGTGGGTGATCTACTGGGTTCATAGCCATACCGCGAACTGTTGGGCGAATACCAAGCCAGCGTTTGTGACCAGCTTTTCCGAGCTGTACGTTCATGTGTTCTTCGTTTCCTACAACACCGATAGTAGCGTAGCAGCGACCGTTTACTTTGCGCATTTCACCAGATGGAAGACGTACGATTACGTAGATACCTTCACGACCAGCGATCATAGCACTTGCACCAGCTGAACGAACCAACTGACCACCCTGTCCGAGAGTCAATTCAATGTTATGAATTGTGAATCCGACTGGAATGTTATCAAGTGGAAGAGCGTTTCCAACTGTTGGTGTTGCGTTTTCACCAGACATTACTTTCTGGCCAACCTGCAAACCTTTTGGTGCAATGATATAACGCTTGTCACCGTCAGCGTAGAAAATCAAAGCGATGTTAGCAGAACGGTTTGGATCGTATTCGATAGTCTTAACTGTTCCAGGAATACCGTGCTTTTCGCGTTTGAAATCAATCTCACGATAGCGTCTTTTGTGTCCGCCGCCCTGATGACGTACAGAAATACGACCACCCTGACCACGACCACCATTAGACTTTTTACCTGACACCAAAGTTTTTTCGGGTCTGTCGGTTGTCAGTTCTTCTCTAATCAGGTCAACGCGTCCGCGTGTACCTGGAGTCATTGGCTTATATACTTTAAGAGCCATTTTATTTCCCCTTAGTTACTGTAATTATACGCCTTCGAAAACTGCGATTGTTTCACCAGCAGCTACGCGTACAATTGCCTTTTTGTATGAGCTTGTTCTTCCTGGACGACCACGAAGTCTCTTTACTTTGCCCATAACGTTGATAGTAGTGCAGTCAACAACTTTTACGTTGAAAAGTTTTGCTACAGCTTCTTTAATTTCTTCTTTTGTTGCAGAAGTAGCTACTTTGAAAACATACTTGTTCTGTTCACGAAGTCCGTTAGCTTTTTCTGAAACAACAGGCTCAATAAGAATATCAGAATAATTCATTATTTAGCCTCCTTATCTTCAGCGTAGAAATCTGAAAGATTTTTAACAGCAGATTCAAGAACTACAACCTTGCGAGCGTAGAACAAATCGTGTGCACGAAGACGGTTGAATGAAAGGAATGAAACATTTGGAAGATTCTTTCCAGACTGTTTAATCTTTGCATCATCATCTTTAAGAACGATTACTGTTCTTTCATCTTTAGCGAAGTTGCTAAGAATCTTTACGAGATCCTTTGTTTTACCGCTTTCAACAGTAAAATCTTCTACTACTGTAAATCTATCGCTCTGAGCCTGCATAGAAAGGATAGACTTAATTGCAAGTCTCTTAGCCTTTTTAGGCATTGAATAAGAATAATCCTTTGGTTTTGGTCCAAAAATTGTACCGCCACCTACACAAAGAGGAGACTTCTTATCACCACGACGTGCGTTACCTGTACCCTTCTGCTTATAAGGCTTAGCGTTACTGCCATGAACTTCTTTGCGAGTCTTTGTACAAGCAGTACCTGTACGAAGGTTAGCAAGTTCGTTTGTGATGGCATAGTAAATAACATCATCATTTACTGGAAGACCGAATACTTTATCATCGAGTGTGATTGTACGCAGTTCTTTTCCAGAAGTTGAATATACTTTCTTTTCCATATCCTATCTCCTAGTTCTTCTTTACTGCGGACTTCACGATGAGTGTGCAGTCTTTGTTACCTGGAACAGCACCACGAACCAAAATAATGTTGAGTTCTGGGTCGATCTTAACGATCTTGAGATTCTGAACAGTAATTCTCTTGAATCCCATGTGTCCTGGCATCTTAATATTCTTGAAACAGTGACCAGGTGTTGTACAACTACCAGTACCACCGGCTTCACGATGGAATTTAGAACCGTGAGTAGCGCGTCCACCATGGAAGCCCCATCTCTTCATTACGCCCTGGAAGCCCTTACCTTTAGAAGTAGCTGTAACATCCAAGAAACGTGTTCCTTCGAACAATTCCAAACCAACAGAGTCACCTACTGCAACTTCTTTTTCGAAGTCACGGAACTCTTTCAATGAACGTTTTGGTGAAACGTTTTCTGGGAAAATGCCTGCGTATGCCTTAGTTGCCTTGTTAGCCTTCATATCGTCTACACCAAGAACAACAGCATCGTATCCGCATGTTTCCTTTGTTTTAGTAGCAACAACAGTGTTTGGTTCAACGCGGATCACAGTAACAGGTGTTAAGTTACCGGCTTCGTCGAAAACCTGTGTCATTCCTACTTTTTTTGCAATCAGACCTTTCATTCTGATATCTCCTAATTGGACTTAAAGTCCATTTTATTGGCCGCCAACCCAGATCCGGAGGGTCCGTACCTTAATTTTTACAGTAATTAAAAATTACTGTTTGATTTCTACAGCAACGCCTGCAGGAAGTTCAAGTTTCATCAATGATTCCATAACGTCTGTTGATGGATTCAAGATGTCGATAAGGCGTTTGTGAGTTCTCATTTCGAACTGTTCACGTGACTTTTTGTTTACGTGTGGTGAACGAAGAACTGTTACCTTATTGATACGTGTTGGAAGTGGGATAGGTCCTGAAACCTTAGCACCAGCCTTCTGAACAGCCTGTACGATAGCTTTAGCACTCTGATCGATCAGTTCAACATCAAAAGCACGAAGTCGAACACGAATCTTTCCATTAGCCATGAATTTAATCCTCCAAGATTTCAGTTGGTCAGAACTGATTTCTCATCTGACCAACCGATCATCTTAATAACTATTCGATAATCTTTGTAACCTGACCAGAAGCGATTGTACGACCGCCTTCACGGATAGCAAGCTTAAGACCTTCGTCCATAGCGATTGGGTGGATAAGTTCACCGATAACCTTAACGTTATCACCTGGGTTAACCATTTCAACACCGTCACCGAGCTGTACAGTACCTGTAATATCAGTTGTACGGAAGTAGAACTGTGGGCGGTAACCGTTACGGAATGATGAGTGACGTCCACCTTCAGCTTCTGTAAGAACGTAAAGCTGAGCTTCGAACTTTGTATGTGGAGTGATTGAAGCTGGCTTAGCCAATACCTGACCACGAACAACGTCCTTCTTTTCAACACCACGGAGGAGGATACCAACGTTATCACCGGCGATACCCTGATCAAGTGTCTTCTGGAACATTTCGATACCAGTTACTGTTGTATCAGCTGTTGGGCGGATACCAACGATCTGTACGTTATCACCCATGTTTACTACACCACGTTCGATACGTCCAGTTACTACTGTACCACGACCAGAGATTGTGAAGATATCTTCGATTGGCATCAAGAATGGCTTATCTTCAGCACGTTCTGGATCATCGAACCATGTATCCATAGCTGTAAGCAATTCTTCGATAGCAGCTGTGTTAGCTGGGTCAGAAGATTCGTTCAAAGCCTTGAAAGCAGATCCCTTTACGATTGGAGTATCAGCAGAGAATCCGTAAGACTGTACAACGTCTTTAACTTCTTCTTCTACGAGCATCAACATTTCTTCATCGCCGTCGAGCTGGTCAACTTTGTTCAAGAATACGATGATCTTTGGTACACCTACCTGACGAGCAAGCAAAAGGTGTTCACGAGTCTGAGCCATAACACCGTCAGAAGCTGCGATTACGAGGATAGAACCATCCATCTGAGCAGCACCAGTAATCATGTTCTTAATGTAGTCAGCATGACCTGGACAGTCGATATGAGCATAGTGTCTCTTGTCTGACTGATATTCCAAGTGACGAGTCTTGATTGTGATACCACGTTCCTTTTCTTCTGGAGCGTTATCAATTTCATCGTACTTGAGAGCCTTATCACCATACTTGTTAGCACAGTATGAAGTGATAGCAGCTGAAAGTGTAGTCTTACCATGGTCTACGTGACCAATAGTACCAACGTTCATGTGAGGTTTAGTTCTAACGAACTTCTCCTTTGCCATGTTGTTCTCCTTGTCGGTTGCTGATTTTCAGACCGACATACTTATTTTTTTAATGTGTTGCACTTTAAGCCAGAACACAATCTGTAACAACAGTTACCTATTGCATTCGCAGACACACTTTAATTGCGTATTGATGAGAATATTCAGTTTTTGATTTAACGGACTAATAAAGTAATTAACTTTCATGATATTCCATCGCTTTTTCGAAATATCTTGGTCTGTTACCACCGAACATCATCAAACGTCTAATTTTGATAACTGGTATGGAGTCAGAACCGAATCTGTACCTCAGATCAGTTGAAACCCCGGATGCACATGTTATCAAGCTTCATGCCAACGGCATGAAAGACATTCAAGGGCCGTAATTCCTGAAAACTGTTTACACAATTAACTTTACGGAACCACCAGTTTTGCTTCACAGCAAACCGCCAACTTTCAAAGAACCCTAGTTCATACACTACACGAGCGTAAGTTTCTAATTTATACAATTTTTAGAAAATAATTGCAAGACCCTAAAATTTATTTTGTCAATAAAAAAAGACGTCCGGATTACCGAACGTCTTTTGTCTTCTTCTAGAAGAGAACTACCATCTGAAGTGAGCGAAAGCCTTGTTAGCTTCAGCCATCTTGTGTGTATCTTCCTTCTTCTTGAAAGCAGATCCTGTATTGTTGAATGCATCAAGCAATTCAGCAGAAAGTGTATCAGCCATTCCGTGACCTGAACGGTTACGAGCTGCATCGATGATCCAACGCATAGCCAAAGCTTCGCGACGGTTATCACGGATTTCTACTGGTACCTGGTAAGTAGCACCACCAACGCGGCGTGACTTTACTTCAACAACAGGCTTTACGTTATCCAATGCCTTAAGGAAAACTTCAAGTGGATCCTTGTCTGTCTTAGCCTTAAGCTTATCCATTGCATCGTAAATGATCTTTGTACAAGTTGCTTTCTTTCCGTCGAGCATCATGCGGCTAACGAATTTAGTAACAACCTTTGAATTATATTTAACGTCTGGCATACATGGACGTTCGATTGATTTCTTATGTCTTCCCATCTTAGTCCTTCCTTATTAAGCCTTTGGTCTCTTAGCACCGTACTTAGAACGGCCGCGTTTACGATCTTCTACACCGAGAGTATCTTTTGTACCACGAATGATATGGTAGCGTACACCAGGAAGGTCCTTTACACGACCACCACGGATAAGTACTACAGAGTGTTCCTGAAGGTTATGACCAATACCAGGAATGTATGCAGTTACTTCAATACCATTTGACAAACGAACACGAGCTACCTTACGGAGAGCTGAGTTTGGTTTCTTTGGAGTTACAGTCATAACACGTGTACAAACACCGCGTTTCTGTGGACAAGACTGAAGTGCTGGAGACTTAGTTCTGTTAGCCACTGACTGACGTCCCTGACGAATTAATTGATTGATTGTAGGCATCGCCTATCTCCTTGAATTTCCCGATCAGCACATCGGAAGATTTTAACCACTAAAAACCCGTTAGTGATAGGTTTAACGATTTTAATAAATTCTAAAAATGAATTCAATTGAATTTTACAGAATTTATGTAAATTCATAAAAAAACCGATGGCTTTTACACCATCGGTTTCATCTATTTCTTCTATATAAACTGTATTATATAGAAGAAAGTTGACTAGTCTGTATCTTCACTTTCGAAAACTGGCTCAATAGCGTTGTTTTCTTCCTGTTCTTTTTCCAGACGACGTCTTTCAAGAATTTCTTCCATCTGAATATCAAGGTCTTTGTCGCTACCATCGAACAACTTTACATTTCTGTAATTCTTGATACCTGTACCTGCAGGAATCATGTGTCCGATTGCTACATTTTCCTTAATACCATGCAAGCCATCAGTATCACCCTTAATAGCAGCATTTGTAAGAACACGTGTAGTTTCCTGGAATGATGCAGCAGAAATGAATGAATCAACATTCAAAGCAGCTTTTGTAATACCCTGATACATTGGGCGAGCAACAGCTGGCTGACCACCATCAGCAACTACGCGACGGTTTTCTTCATGGAACTTGTATTTATCTACCTGCTGACCGAAGATGAATCTTGTATCACCTACAGCAACAATTTCAACTTTACGGAGCATCTGGCGAACGATTGTACCAATATGCTTGTCGTTGATATTTACACCCTGTGCACGGTAAACGTCATCGATTTCTTTCATCAAGTAATTCTGAAGAGCGTTTTCACCAAGGATAGCAAGAATATCTGCTGGGTTTGGTGCACCGTCACACAACTGTTCACCTGCTTCAACGTGGTCACCATCACGAACGATCATGTGCTTGTTTGTTGGAACAAGGTGTTCGTATACGCGTCCAAATTCGTCTTCTACAGTTACGATACGCTTAGCCTTTGTAATTCCCTTGAACTTAACAAGACCAGAGATCTGTGCAAGTACAGCTGGAACTTTTGGCTTACGAGCTTCGAACAATTCTGTAACACGAGGGATACCACCAGTAATATCCTGTGACTTAGTAGCTTCTTTTGGCATCTTAGCGAGTGTATCACCAGCCTTGATCTGCTGCTTATCTTCTACCTGAAGAACGGCACCAGCTGGGAGGTAATAAGAACCCATTTCGTTACCAGCTTCATCTGTTACAAGAATACGTGGCTGTTTAACATCAAGGTGAAGGTCTGTAATTGTACGTTCTGAGTTACCAGTGTTCATATCAACTTTTTCAGACAATGTTGAACCTACAACAATATCTTCAAAGTGAACATAACCATCGCTTTCTGCAATGATTGGATCTGAATACTGATCGAATGTACCAAGAGCCTGGCCAGCCTTAACAATATCTCCAGCCTTAACAAGGATAGTAGAACCGTTAGAGATTTCAACCTTGATTGCTTTATTTGTAAGGTAAATTGTATTATCGATAATAAGTACTTTACCAGAAGCCGAAGCAGTAATTTCCTTACCACCACGAGTAAGAAGAACACTATCCTTCATCAAGCTTACGCCATCTTCAACAGCAAGCTTATCACCACTCTCAATCACAACAGAGTCAAGAACACGGATAACATCCATATGCCCCTTACGAGTAAAGAGCCATGAACCATCCGCCATTTCTACATGAGTACCCTGTACATCATTGATAATAGCATTGTACTTAAGAACGATACGGTTATCTTCAACTGCCTTATCAGCAGTACCACCGGAATGGAAAGTACGAAGAGTAAGCTGAGTACCAGGCTGACCAATTGACTGAGCAGCAATAATACCAACGGCTTCACCGATTTCAACAATCTTATTACGAGCCAGGTTCTGACCGTAACACTTAATACAAATACCATGCTGAGCTTCACAAGTAAGAACTGTGCGGAGCTTAACCTTTTCTACACCAGCATCTTCGATTTTCTTAGCGAGTTCTGGAGTAATGTATTCGTTAACACCACAAATCAATTCACCTGTAATTGGGTGAATTACGCGTTCAATTGTGAAATGTCCAACGATACGGTCTGCAAGGTGAACGATGATATCATCACCTTCCTTAATTGCAGCATAATCAATACCGTTGATTGTTCCACAGTCTTCTTCATTTACAACAACATCCTGAGCAACATCAACAAGACGACGAGTCATGTAACCAGCATCGGCTGTCTTCAAAGCAGTATCCGAAAGACCCTTACGAGCACCGTTTGATGAAATGAAGTATTCGATTACCGAAAGACCTTCCTTAAAGTTTGACTTAACAGGAAGTTCGATGATGTCTCCACCCGGTTTAGCCATAAGACCACGCATAGCGGCAAGCTGAGAAATCTGTTTCTTAGAACCGCGGGCACCAGAAGTAGCCATCATATAGATAGTATTGAAACCATCTTTATCTTTCTTAAGCTTATCGTACATTACATTTGTAAGGTTTTCTGTTGTACGAGCCCAAATATCAGTTACCTTAGAGAAGCGTTCATCATCAGTAATGATACCCATTGCGTTATCTTTTACGATCTTAGCAACTTCGGCATTAGCTTTTTCTACCATTTCTTTCTTTTCTTCTGGAACGAGGATATCGTTCATAGAAAGAGTTGCACCGTAGAATGTAGCGTTCTTGTAACCAACAGCCTTTACAGCATCAAGCATCTGAACTGTAAGCCAAGATCCCTGAGTATGATAAACGTGTTCGATCATCTTCTTAAGATCTTTGTCACCCATCTGCTTGTTGATATAACGAACATCTGTTGGCATAGCTTCGTTGAATGCAAGAGTACCTGCTGTTGTGTGAATCAAATCACCAGCCTTGAATGCCTTTCCATCAAAACTGTACTTACCACCATCGAAACAATCCTTTGGAGCTGGAACAATGATTTCAGCCTGCCATTCGATTGCACCAGATTCTGCAGCAAGACGAACTTCATCTGGATCAGCAAAACGCTTACCTGTTCCCTTAGCATTAGGCTTGATAGCAGTCATGTAGTAGATACCAAGTACCATATCCTGAGAAGGAGCTACGATTGTGTTACCGTTAGCTGGGTCAAGCAAGTTGCGAGCTGAAAGCATCAATGTCCAACATTCCATCTGAGCAGCCTGTGTCAAAGGAACGTGGATAGCCATCTGGTCACCATCGAAGTCGGCGTTGAATGATTTACAAGCAAGTGGGTGAAGCTTAAGAGCTTTACCTTCTACAAGTACTGGTTCGAATGCCAAGATACCAAGTCGGTGAAGTGTAGGAGCACGGTTAAGCATAACTGGGTGTTCACGAACAACTTCATCAAGGATTCCAAATACTTCTGGAGCTTCCTGTTCTACAAGCATCTTAGCTTTCTTAATATTGAATACAACCTGTTTATCAACAAGTTTCTTCATGATGAATGGCTTGAACAATTCGAGAGCCATTTTTGTAGGAAGACCACACTGCCAGAGCTTAAGTTCTGGTCCTACAACGATTACAGAACGTCCTGAGTAGTCAACACGCTTACCGAGCAAGTTCTGACGGAAACGTCCCTGCTTACCCTTCAACATATCTGAAATAGACTTAAGTGGACGGTTTGAAGCACCCTTAACTACACGCTTACGCTTTGAGTTATCGAACAATGCATCAACAGCTTCCTGAAGCATACGCTTTTCGTTGCGGATGATGATGTCTGGAGCATTCAAAAGCTGCAATCTTCTAAGACGGTTATTACGGTTAATAACACGACGATAGAGGTCATTCAAGTCAGAAGTAGCGAAACGTCCACCATCCAACTGAACCATTGGACGAAGATCAGGTGGAATAACAGGGATAACATCAAGAATCATCCAAGATGCCTTGTTACCTGATGAGCGGAAGTTTTCTACGATTTCAATGCGCTTCAAGAGACGTTTGTCACTCTTAGCACCCTTTTCGATCATTTTTGCACGGAGTTCTGTAGCAAGTGCATCAAGGTCTGTTGAATCCAACAAAGTCTTGATAGCTTCAGCACCCATGTCGGCTGTGAAAGTTTCACCATAGCGTTCACGTGCTTCAAGATATTCATCTTCTGAAAGAAGCTGCATTTTCTTCAAGTCTGTGTCACCAGCATCGATTACGATGTACTTTTCGTAGTACAAAACAGAACGAAGCTGAGCAACCTGCATATCAAGAAGAAGACCCATGCGGCTTGGAACTGAACGGTAATACCAAATGTGGCTAACAGGAGCAGCCAATTCAATATGACCAGTACGTTCACGGCGAACCTTGAAGTGTGTAACTTCTACACCACAACGATCACAGATTACACCCTTATAACGGATAGACTTGAATTTTCCACAATAACATTCCCATTCCTTAGTAGTACCGAAAATGCGTTCACAGAAAAGACCATCTTTCTCCGGACGAAGTGTACGATAGTTAATAGTTTCTGGCTTTTTTACTTCACCATAAGACCATGCTTTGATAGTTTCTGGTGATGCCAATTTAATTTTAAGGCTTGCGAAATCCTGAATATCACGCATTTGTGTTCTCCTTATCGAAACCAGATGCAGCTTTATCAATCAATTCCTGATCACGTTCTGTAAGAGCAATCTGCTTACCCTTATCATCATAGATAGTGAAATCAAGAGCCAAACCACGAAGTTCCTGAACCATTACGTTGAATGCTTCTGGAACACCTGCAGGAGATGAAGGGTCACCCTTTACGATAGATTCGTAAATCTTTGAACGACCAGTCATATCATCTGACTTAATTGTCATCATTTCCTGAAGACAGTTTGCAGCACCATAAGCTTCAAGAGCCCAAACTTCCATTTCTCCAAGACGCTGACCACCGAACTGAGCCTTACCACCAAGTGGCTGCTGAGTAACGAGTGAGTATGGACCTGTAGAACGAGCATGCATCTTATCGTCAACCAAGTGGTGCAACTTCATGAAGTAGATAACACCAACGAAAATTGGGTTGATGAAAGGTTCACCTGTCTGACCAGAACGAACGATCTGTTTAGCATCACTAGCAAGACCAGCTTCTGCAAGTTTAGCAGCGATCTGTTCCTGGCTTGGTGACTGGAATACAGGAGATTCAAAGAACTGGTTAAGGTAACGACCTGCAACACCAAGTTCTGATTCCATGATCTGACCAATGTTCATACGAGAAGGTACACCAAGTGGGTTCAAACAAACATCAAGTGGAGTACCATCTTCAAGATATGGCATGTCTTCTGGTGGAAGAATACGGGCTACGACACCCTTGTTTCCGTGGCGTCCGGCCATCTTATCACCTTCACGGAGCTTACGCTTGTTAGCGATGATTACTTTTACAACTTCATCAACACCTGGTGAAAGTTCATTGTTTTCTTCCATGCGCTTCATACGCTGGATGTCGATTACAACACCTTCAATTCCGTGTGGAACATGGAGTGAAGAATCACGAACTTCTTTAGCCTTTTCACCGAAGATAGAGTTCAAGAGCTTAAATTCTGGAGTTGTTTCTGTTTCAGATTTTGGAGTAACTTTACCAACCAAAATATCACCAGAACGAACCTTAGCACCAATACGAACGATACCTTCTGCATCAAGGTTATCAAGAGCCTTTTCTGAAGTGTTTGGAATATCACGAGTGATCTTTTCAGGACCAAGCTTTGTTTCGCGGATTTCTACTTCAAATTCCTTAATATGAATTGTTGTATACATATCTTCGCGAACAACACGCTGAGAAATAAGTACAGCATCTTCGTAGTTGTAACCGTTCCAAGGTACGAAACCAACGAGAAGGTTGCGACCAAGAGCAAGTTCACCATTGAATGTAGCTGGACCATCAGCAAGAACCTGACCTGCTGTTACATGTTCACCAACCTCAACGATTGGACGCTGGTGGTTCCATGTATCATTGTTTGTTCTCTGATATTTTACGAGGCGATATTCATTGATTTCACCATTAGAAGAATCTGTTGGCTTAACCTTGATAAGTTCACTTGAAACGTAAACTACATCACCTTCATGTTTTGCCTTTACGAGTACACCTGAATCGTAAGCTGTCTTACGTTCCATACCAGTACCAACGTGTGGTGGTTCTGGGAACAACAAAGGTACACCCTGACGCTGCATGTTACAACCCATGAGGGCACGGTTAGCATCGTCGTGTTCAAGAAATGGAATCAAAGAAGCAGAAACAGAGATTACCTGACGTGGACAAACGTCAATGTAAGCAACGTCTTTTGGAGAGCGCTGAGTATAGTCACCACGACGGCGTACAGAAATCATGTCAGTTGGGAATGAACCATCTTCCTTGATACCTGGAACAACCTGTCCGATGTAATACTTTTCTTCTTCCATAGCTGAAAGCCATTCAACCTCTTTTGTAGCTTTTCCATCAACAACTTTGCGGAAAGGAGCTTCAAGGAATCCGTATTCATTGATACGTGTGAACATAGCCAATGATACGATCAAACCGATGTTTGGACCTTCAGGAGTTTCAATAGGACACATGCGTCCGTAATGAGAATAGTGTACGTCGCGAACTTCGAAACCTGCGCGGTCACGTGAAAGACCTCCAGAACCCAAAGCAGAAAGACGACGCTTATGTGTAAGTTCAGACAGAGGGTTAATCTGATCCATGAACTGTGAAAGCTGTGACGAACCGAAGAATTCGCGGATTGCAGCAACGATAGGTTTGATAGAAACGAGATCCTGTGGTTTCATAGTTTCTGTTTCTTTCAAGCTCATGCGTTCTTTAACAATACGTTCCATACGGCTGAAAGCAGTCTTCAACTGATTTGTAAGAAGTTCTCCTACACAACGGATACGACGGTTTCCAAGGTGATCGATATCATCGATTACATCTTCACCGATATAAACGTTAATGAGAGTCTTCATTGTGTTGATGATATCTTCTTTAATAAGAGTTGAATCTTTAACATCATCACTATAGTCGAATTTCTTGTTCAACTTGTAACGTCCAACACGACCAAGGTCATAGCGGCGTTCAGAGAAGAACATAGAGTTCAAATCTTTTTCTGCAGCTTCAACTGTGATTGGTTCACCAGGCATAAGAATTGCATAAACTTCAGCGAGAGCCTTGTCTTTGCTTGGTTCCATATCGATAGAACCTTCTTCTACGAAGCGAACTTCTTCTCTGTCAAAACAGTTAACGATGATCTGCGAATCAAGTGAATCATTCTTTTCATCTTTATCGTTAGGATTCTGTTTTGTGTTGAATTTGATAACGTTGATTTCTGTAATGTTGTTAGCAACAAGATCATCAATGTCATGTGGATGAAGGCGAACACCAGCATTAAAGAGGCGCTTTTCTTCTCCATTTTCATCCTTAATGATTACTGCATCTGCAAGAACTTTTTCAACAAGTGCTTCGCGAGCTTCTGTTGAATCGACAACCTTTACAGTTTCTGTCTTGTAGAAACAACGGATGATTTCTTCACGAGTGTTGTATCCAAGTGCGCGAAGGAAGATTGTACCAAGGATCTTCTTTTTACGGTCGATCTTAGCGTAAATCAATTCTTTTTTCTGATCGATTTCAAATTCCAACCATGAACCACGGTAAGGAATGATACGGCTTGACCATACACCCTTGTCATGCTGGAAAATTACACCAGGAGAACGGTGAATCTGAGAAACAACAACGCGTTCTGCACCGTTAATGATGAATGTACCACGATCAGTCATGAGTGGGATATCACCCATGTAGATGTCTTTCTGAATGATGTGACCGTCGTTCAAGAAAGTAAGATCGATTCTTGCTTTCAATGGAACAGAATAAGTTACACCCTTCTGCTTACATTCAAGTTCAGTGTATTTGATGTTAGCGTAGTCGAGTTCATAGTATTCGAACTCAAGTGACATGTCACCATTTGGACTTTCAATAGGGAATGTAGAAGTGAATGCTTCCTGAAGTCCCTGATTAAGTAATGGTTCCCCTCTCTTCAGTCTTTCTGCCTGAAGAAAACTTTCATAAGAAGAAGTCTGAATAGCAATCAGATTTGGAATATCCATAAAGTTCTGGATATCCTTACCGATGTACTGACGATTGATAGTTCGTGTTTTAGCGAACATCATGTCCCCCAAATAAGATAAGTTCAGTTTGGACCTGCTACATGCTAGAAACTCTGCACAGCACAGAATCCACTTAACTGATTTTGCCTTGGGAAAGGCGAATTTATGTACAAATTTTAAAGAACTAAATAAATCTTTTAAACGCACAAAAACTGCAGAGCGAAAAACCCTGCAGTTTTTGTCATTTATTTAAGCTAGTTTAACTAACTTATTTCTTAGAAGCCTTACCACCAGCTGCTTCGATCTTCTTGATCATTTCATCAGCGTCAGCCTTAGATACACCTTCTTTGAGTACCTTTGGAGCACCTTCTACGAGAGCCTTAGCTTCACCAAGTCCGAGACCTGTGATTTCACGAACAGCTTTGATACAAGCGATCTTCTGAGCTGCATCGAATGAATCCAAAGAAACTGTGAATTCTGTCTGTTCTTCAGCTGCTGCACCTGCCCCTGCTGCTGGAGCTGCTGCTACTGCTACTGCTGCTGTTACACCGAATTTTTCTTCCATAGCTTTTACGAGTTCTGAACATTCGAGAACTGTCATGCTAGAAATTGCATCAAGAATCTGATCTGTTGTTAATGCTGCCATATTGTCTTCCTCACAAATATGTTTATAAAAATATTTCAACCCGAAGGTCGTGCAGTAAGTGATTCATACGAACCGTTCTGCAAATCATCCCGGACAGTCGACAGCTATGAAGCCTGAACGGGTTTTTGATTTAGTTTTAAGAAACCTTTTTGGTCTCTATTAAGAAGCAATTAGTTTGAACCTTCTGCTTCTTTCTTTTCTGCGTATGCCTTGATTGTAGCTGCAAGCTGACGAGCTGGGCCGTTGATTGCAGACATAAGCATAGCGATAAGTTCTTTCTTTCCAGGAACCTTTGAGAAAGCTTCGATCTTTGCAGCGTCGAAGATTTCCTTTTCTACACAAGCACCCTTTACAGTAAGAACTGGATTTTCCTTTCCAGCTTCTTTAGCGAAGTCGAAAAGAGTTTTTGCTACAACGTTAGCATCTTCTGTAGTCATTGCAACTACTGTTGGACCCTTAAGGAGGTCAGCAACATTGTTGATGTCCATAGATTCGAATGCGATACGTGCAAAGTTATTCTTTACAACTTTGAGTGTAGCGTTCTGTTCACGCAACTTCTTACGGAGCTGTGTAATCTGTTCAACTGTCATTCCGCGGTAATCAGCGAAGATGAAGTTATTATAGTCAGCAAATGTCTTTTTTGCTTCTTCAATAGCTGCTGTTTTAGCAGACTGAATTTTTGTTGCCATCATTGCCATAATTATTCACCATCCTTCATAGTAACCCAAACACCTGGGCCCATAGTTGAACTAAGTGATACTGACAAGATGAAGTTTTCAACAACTCCGTTAGGAGCTTTCTTTCCAACTTCAGAAAGCAGTACATTGATGTTTTCAGCAACTTTAGCTGGATCCATAGAAACCTTACCAACAGCAATGTGTACAACACCTGTCTTGTCAGCACGATATTCTGTACGACCCTTCTTAAGTTCACTGATAGCTGCAACGATATCGTTTGTTACAGTTCCAGTTTTAGGGTTAGGCATAAGACCCTTACGACCCAAAACCATACCGAGACGTCCTACATCTTTCATCATATCAGGAGTAGCAACAGCAACGTCGAAGTCGAGCCAACCACCCTTTACTTTTTCGATGTATTCTGTACCAGCATAAGCTGCACCAGCTTTGAGAGCTTCTTCTACACGATCACCCTGACAGAATACAAGAACTTTCTTTTCGCCCTTGAACTGGTTAGGGAAAACCAATGTATCACGAACAGACATAGACTTGTCCATCTTGAGGTTCAAGTGACATTCTACTGTTTCGTCGAATTTTGCAACTTTCATATCCTGTACCATCTTACATGCAGATGCTACATCGTATTTTTTTGTCAAATCATATTTTGCGGCAGATGCGCGGTATTTCTTTCCGTGTTTCATATTACTGTTCCACCTCTACACCCATACTGCGTGCAGTACCGGCAATGATTTTTTTACAAGCTTCGAGATCGTTAGCGTTAACATCTGGGAGCTTTGTCTTTGCGATTTCTTCGAGATCTTTCTTAGAAAGAGTACCTACTTTGTTCAAAAGTGGGTTACCAGATCCCTTCTGAATCTTGAGTGCTTTCTTGATAAGAACTGCTGCTGGAGGAGTCTTAAGAATGAAAGTGTAAGATTTGTCCGCATAAACAGTAAGAACTACAGGGATGATAAGTCCTTTTTCCATAGTCTTAGTTCTGTCGTTGAATTCCTGGACAAACTTTGGTGCTGAAACACCGTGAGGTCCAAGAGCTGGACCGATTGGAGGAGCCGGAGTAGCTGCGCCTGCTGGACACTGCAATTTGATTACGGCTGTTACCTTCTTTGTTGCCATTGTGATTCTCCTAAATTGGTATGAGCTGCCATACAACTTGCTCTAACGAGATGCCTCTGTCCAACGGACCTGCACCTCTCCCAAAAACAGGTAATGCCCGCCTTGGCAAGCGAGCACCTGATATTTTGTTCTAGTTTACTTTTTCCACCTGAAGCATCGAAACTTCAACTGGTGTTGCACGACCGAAGATCTGTACGTTTACGCGCAACTTATCTTTTTCGTCATTAACTTCTTCAATATTTCCAGAGAATGAAGCGAATGGACCATCAGTGATTTTAACAACATCACCAACTGCATAAGACTGCTTAATCTTAACCTGCTTTTCACCTTTGATAACACCAGACTTCTGGAGAAGGTTTCTAGCTTCTGCTGCACTGATTGGTTTTGGACGAGTATTTGGGTCTGTTCCAACGAAACCTGTTACACCCTGAATACGACGTAATGCAGAACATGTAGCCTTCCATCCAAGTTCAGGAAGATCAAGTTCAATCATAAGATAACCAGGAAGGAACTTATCCTTGCGAGTTTTCTTTTTACCGTCTTTTACTTCTACGATTTCTTCAACAGGAACTTTAACGTCTGTTACAACAGCACCGTCAAGATCACCCTTTTCGATAAGGGCTCTGATTGTTCTTTCGATTTTTCCTTCATAACCTGTGTAAGTATGAAGAATGTACCAGTTCTTTGACATAAATATTTAACCTATTTATTGATTTTTGAAGCAAGATCCATCAAAGCTGAAAAACCTTTACCGAATCCCAAGTCCAAAGCCCCGAGAACTACTGCGATAAGAATTGTGGAGATAATTACTACTTTGATTGATGAAACAACATCATCACGTGTTGGCCATACAACCTTTTTCAATTCTGCTTTGCTTTCACGGAAAAACTGACCGATTTTTGACATAATTCCTCCAACGACTTTATTAAAAAGACAGGGCAGGCAGGACTTGAACCCACGACAGGCGGTTTTGGAGACCGCTGCTCTACCAACTGAACTACTGCCCTATATATACTACTGACTGAATATTCAGTCAGTTATATACAAATAATTTTTTAAAACTTAAGCTTATTTTGCCTTTGTTTCTTTGTGCAATGTGTGCTTGCGATCAAATGGACAATACTTATTGAATTCAAGTTTGCCAGTGATATTCTTACGATTCTTTGTTGTAGTATAGTTCTTGCGCTTACATTCTGAACACATCAAAGCTACAATTTCAACTGCACCCTTTTTCTTGCTACCCATATCTATAACTCCTAAAAAGTTTTGTTCTTTTGAAAGAAACCTCGAGCCCCCGTGCGGGTTTGAACCGCAGACCTCAGCCTTACCATGGCTGCGCTCTACCGACTGAGCTACAAGGGCGTTTACGCACCCTTTTTTATATCTTCAAAATATGCGTTCTAAAAATATATAGAAGAGTGGATTTTGTGTCAATTGAATTTGCTATTGAATTTAAGATATTTAAAGAATTTTATGTAGTTTTTTACTCTGTTAAATGTTAATATTTCCTCAATATTGGAGGTCACCTTTATGAATATTGATATGTTGATTGACGGACTTCTTGATTCCTATGACAGATACGGCGGAATCAACAGATCTGAGTCAGAAAACTTTCCAAACAGAGAAAATGTAATTGCTGTTTTGGACGACCTCCAGTGCCTCATCTTCCCGGGCTTCAAGGTTGCGGAAGACATTCATCCTACAAACATCAGATACATCACAGGTCAGCGAGTGAACAACATCATCGCCACCCTCACAAAGGAAATTCAGAAAGCGCTTGCCTATACAGTATGTGCCAGCAACATGGACAGCACAAAATTCAAGGATTCACATTGCTTTAAATTGGCAGAACAGACAACTTTTGCACTAATCGAACAGTTGCCTGAAATCCGCAGAATGTTGATGCTTGATGTTGAAGCCGCATTCAAAGGTGACCCTGCTGCAAAAAGCAATGCTGATGTAATCATCTCTTATCCTGGAATCAGAGCCATCATGACATATCGTGTTGCTCACTTCCTTTACAAAAACGGAGTTCCAATCATCCCTCGTATTATGAGCGAACATGTTCACGGCAGAACTGGAATCGACATTAATCCAGGTGCAGAGATTGGAGAATCATTCTTTATTGATCATGGAACTGGCGTTGTAATTGGGGAATCAACTGTAATCGGGAACAACGTAAAGATTTACCAGGGCGTAACTTTAGGTGCCCTTAGCGTAAAGAAAGAATTGATGAACAAAAAACGTCACCCAACAATCGAAGACGACGTAACAATTTATGCAGGTGCCACAATTCTTGGCGGTCAGACTGTCATCGGGAAAGGCAGCGTAATCGGTGGTAATACCTGGGTTACTGAATCGGTTCCAGCTGGAACTAAATTGATTATTAACAAGCAGTAGGTTGAGAGGAACGGAATAAGATTGCCGCGGCTTCGCCTTGCAATGACGGATAAAAAAAACGAAGGCTCCGAACAACAACGTTATCCAGAGCCTTCGCGACAGGTTTCCCTGTCAAATCGGAGAGAGTTTATCAGCTTATTTACAAGCTACGTTAACTTTACTACACATTTCAGATTTGTCAAATAAAATATAACAGTTTATTTATAACTTTTATTCTGATTTTTCTTTTCAACTTTGCATTTTTTTTACTTTAACGGCTATATTAACTATGAGGATTATATGGCTAAAAAGAATGGTTCAATCGTTTACAAATGCTCAAACTGCGGATACAGCCAGCCAAAATGGCTTGGGCGATGCCCTGAATGCGGAGAATGGAATTCGCTGGAAGAATGCGTTATTGACTCAAACGCTGTGACTCCTGGGGGAAGAGGATCGGCGGTCAGCGAAAAGGCCAAGCCAGTTCCTCTTGAAACTGTAGACGCAAAGGATTCCAGCCGCTTTTCTACAGGAATCAATGAATTTGACCGGGTTTTAGGCGGTGGCGCCACAAAGCGTTCCGCTATTCTTTTGGGCGGCGAACCAGGCATCGGAAAATCAACACTTTTGATCCAGACTGCTGCAAGCATGGCGGAAAAAGCCCCTGGCCGCATTCTTTATATTTCCGGAGAAGAATCAGCAGCTCAGATCAAAGAAAGGGCTGAACGACTTAAGCTTAACTGCAAGGGAATCGAAGTTTTGTGCACAATGCGATTGGAAGACATGTTGGATGCATTAGACAAGATTAATCCTGCCATGGTAATAATTGATTCCATTCAGACGGTTTATTCTGCAGAAGCGGGAATCGTTCCTGGAACTGTAAGTCAGCTTAAATACTGTTCAAACGAATTGATTTCCTGGGTAAAGGAACGGGATTCCGTTTTGATTATGACAGCCCACGTTACAAAGGAAGGAACTATTGCTGGACCAAAGACTTTGGAGCATATGGTTGATACTGTGATTTCTTTTGAACGCAACAATGATGACGTAAGATTTTTACATGCCCAGAAAAACAGATTTGGATCTGTGGATGAACTGGGGATTTTTAACATGACTGAATATGGGCTGGTTCCGGTTTTGAATCCAGCAACCATGTTCCTTTCGGAAAAACGTGACGTGCAGCCGGCGGGAGTTGCCTGTGCCGCAATCTTTGAAGGAAACAGAGTTTTTATGGTAGAAATTCAGGCTTTGACAGCTCCTGCAAAGGCTTCGGTTTCCAGAGTTTTTAGCGACAAGATCGAAAGCGCAAGGGTTTCTAGAATTGCGGCAATTTTGGAAAAGCGGGCCGGCATAAAGTTTATAGGCCAGGACATTTATATTAACGTTGCAGGTGGAATTAAGCTTAGCGAAAGTGCCGTGGATGGTGCGCTGGCTGTGGCTATGTACTCTGCCCTTACAGACAAACCGGTTCCGGTAGGAACTGCTATTTTTGGAGAATTGACCCTTTCTGGCGAATTGCGTCCGGTGTCTAAAATAAAGCAGCGAGCAAAAACCGCCGACGGTTTAGGTTTTACCCACATCCTTGCAGCGGAAGCCGGCGACGGCATTGACTGCGTAAAGGATATTGGGGGACTGATGAAGAAGGTGTTTTAAACTGTGTGGATCCAGGTGAGTTCGTGTTTGTTGTAGTTCAGGTGGACTACTTTGCTGTTTGGGATTTCGGCGAACTGGCGGATTATGTTCCATTCTGGTTCGCCCTGCATTTTGATGGTGCAGATCATGTTGCGGCAAAGACCGCTGTCCAACCATTCGTGAACCCATTTTAAGAGGCGTTCTGGATAACAGATTACATCGCTAAATACCCAGTCGCAGTAACCAACGTCCTGAGGCTTAAGAGTAAATGCATCGTGGGCCTGAAACAGAACCAAAGGATTTGCCATAAGATCTGGGGCAAGTTCAGCACGGTCTACTGCGTGAACAGAAGCGCCCAATCCTACCAGAACCCATGTCCAACCGCCTGGACAGGCACCGGCTTCAAAACAATGTTCGCCGGCTTTTGGAAGTTCTGTTCCGTTAAGCAGGTTTGCCATTGTAAGACTTTCCTGGATTTTAAGGTAAGCGCGGCTTGGTGGATTTTCGTGGTCTTCCTCAAAAACAATCTGACCGGCTGGAATTGAGCTGGAAGTCTTTGCAGAAAAAATCATCTGCTTGTCTGTAATCAATGTGTACAGACCGATTGGGCTGTTTGGAATTTTTACAGGAAATTTCCTTACCTTGAGGTTTACATAAGGAAGCTTTTCCTGAATCAAGTTAGCGCGACGGAAATACTGATACTGATATGGAGCCCAGCTGCGCTGAATTGCCTTGAGAGCGTTAGCGGCTTCACCGATAGATTCAAAATCCAGCATAGCAGGTTCCAGCATTGTAGAACGACTCCAGTAAGGAAGATCGTTTGCATCTTTTACTGATTCAACTGGAAAATCTTCGTAGTAAAAAAGATCGCCGTAAACCGCAGTTGGCTTTGAGTTAAAATTAAGACGACCAGAAAGTTCAGTCTTAAGCATTCCAGCCATTTCTGGATAAGCGAGAAAAGCGGCACCTTTAAGCTTTGTGATTTTTGGTTCTGAAACTAAATTATCTGACATGATGAATCGCTGATTTCGTCTGAAAGATCATCTGAGGAAGCATCATCATCAAGCTGCTCAATGTACTTTGCAAGACGAGTGTAATCTGTTGATGGAAGAATCTTAAATCCAATAACTGTGTCGTCATCTTCTTCCTTTTTCCACTGAGGATGACAAACTAATGTGAACTGACCTTCAGCTGCGGCACGAGCAAATGTAAGCTTAGCTTCATAGTCGTTGTCCATATCAAGTTCAACTGGGAGAGAATAACGGATTTTGCAACCTTCACGGCTGATGTCTTCAAGAACACCTGGAAGGGCACACAACTCCGGTGCAAGGAATCTTCCGATATCTTCAAAACGCTGTGAAAGTCTTTCTTTTGAATTCATAGTGCTATGAGTATAAAGAGAATTGATACGGGTGGCAATGCAAACACCCTACTCTTTTACAACCATTACCTTTCGAGTCTCATCAATTCCGCTGCCGAAAACGCGTACAAAGTACAGACCGCGGGCAACCTTCTTTCCGGATTTAGTTGTTCCGTTCCAGGTATAGTTGTGCTCACCGGAAGTAGTTCGGCCGTGCTGAAGATACTGAATGATGTTTCCATCGAGAGTCATGACCATTACATTTAAATTGCCATCTGAAGGCATATTAACTTTAACTGTTGTAATTTCGCCGTTTGTAGCATTAATTACATTGTTAAGGATTGTTACATTTCCTCTCTGAGTAATAATGTCCTTAAGGCGCAATGACCAAAGATCAAGGGATGTTAAATCCGAAGGATTCTCAAGTCTTGCTGTAAAAAGAGGCATCTGAGTCATTGTATACTTTCCAGTACTTTCAGAATAATCCGGAGCATGACAAATTGTAACAGGCGTACCTGAGGCATCCTTTTGAAGTCCGAACATGAAAAGCACCTGATCAGTTCCATCAACCCCAACATCAGTTTTGATAAACGGATCAAATTTCAATTCGTCAAAGCTGAAGTTCAATACAGATGGGTCTTCTGTATCAACTGGAAGAGAAATCATACCGTAATTAGGGTTACATTCTTCTGTAAGGGCGTCGAAAACAGAATAAGTCGAACCATCCACAGTTTTATCTGGAAGCCACATTCGCCAACCGCAGCAAACATTCTTATTTATAGCACTAGAAAGAGCCGCACCAGAAATCTTTGACAAAGGAGCCATATACAAAGCCATATAACTTGGAAGTTCAGAAACACCGTCGCTGGAACCGTCATTCAACTTTGTAGAAAGGAAAATGTCGTAGCCATAAGCAAGAGATCCATAATTCTTCTGATTACGTCCCCAGTCATGAACCGCCCAGCTTCCATCTTTATAGTTCTGACCGATATTAACATCGTTATCACGCAAACTGCTGTCATAAGCGTAAACCGGTGTCACAATTCCTACTGCAAAATCTGTAAGAGCATGAGCCGCATTCTGCATCATGTAGTTTCCAAGTTCATCCTGAACGTAAGTTACATAAGCTTCTGTTCCTGATACCGGATCAAGAGATTTAGAAGAAACATTACACTGAATGTAATATTTTTCCATGTCAGCCAATGTTACTGCTCGATTCAATTTAAGGATAAGACCGGTATAGTCCTTGTTTTCAAAAACAAGTCTTGCAGGTACAGAAGAATCTATCTGAAGATCCGCAGAAGGAGAAACTGAACCTCCATCGGAAGAAATAGTTACAATCCGCAAACTGTTAGGAATTGCTTCCAAACCGTTCATTGTGATAGTTGACGAATCTGGATTCATAATTGTGAACGTGCCAGTCTGCAAAGCCTTAGAGAAAACGATATAAACTTCATCGCCAGAAACTCCGCCGTCAGTCATAACAGAAGCCACGCTGATATTGAAGTTTGGAGCAACACGGTCAATAGATTTGATGTTGGCACCAGAAGGCAACAAAAGATTTCCCGCAAGGTCAGTTATGTAACCAGTTCCGTCGTAAGAAATCTCGAAAGTTGTCTTAAGAGGAAGATCTGAATCCGAAAGCTTTAACGCAAAGTACAAGCTGTCATAATCGTCTACCGCAGAAACCCCGCCAGAAGCCGAAAGGAACAAAGAGCTGGAAGTTTTTCCAACCGCCTGATCCTTAAAGCTACGACCACCAACTCCGCCAACAACAGAATATCCAAAGTGAGAAACTTTATCGTATAAAGAACTATATCTGATTCCACCAACCGTACGCTCCGACGCATCGGCAAAAGGCTTTGCACCACCGGCTTTATCTTTTGCAGGAACAACAGGAGTGGAACTTCCGTTATTTTCTGCCCATCCGAATTTGGTAAACCATTCATTCTCACTGGCTTCGTTATCCACAACATGGAATTCAATACGGTCCAGGTAGGCACTGGAAGGATTGTCTGTATAACCAACGGCTTCACAGGAATCAGTAGGTCCTGTAACCTTAGAATGGTAAGGCGCAAAAGTTGGCCCGCTAAGATCCCAGGCTCCATAAATTCCAGATGGAGATGGAAGAGAAGAATTGAGACTTAACGCCGGCAAAGCATGATTTGTGTTATGACCGGCATCTGAATGTTCAAGAACATTCCCAGCGGCATCAAGGATCAGTGGATTAGCAACACGAGTTACTACACCAGAAGGCATTCTTCCATTTTTTATGTAGCCAAGCCAATGATTTACAGAACCGGCAGAAGTTGTCACAGCCGAATCAACATAAGAGGCTGCACCAAAACGGATTTTATGAGTCTGATCTTTTATTCCAGCACCAGAATCAAAAGTTCTGTACAAAGAATGAACAGAAACATTTTCATCTGTACCGGCAGTTCCAGTTTCAAGGTGACCTGTAGCAAATGTACCAAGTCCCGCAACTGTAATTCCAGAAGGGTTGTTTGTAATTCCACCAAGAGTTGCAGTTGCCTGAATGTTATCGCTAGACAAAGGAACCGATGCACCAAAATCAACTTCTTCCGAGTATGTAAATTCCACAAAGTTATGGCTGTCGTACTTAGTCTGAGACACTCCAGGTGCCACATGCTTTTCCTGTCCTGTCTTAACAGCAATAAGAACTGGAGCCGCCTTATCGTTTACGGCCGTATAAATGTCGCTTGCCGAATAATGCTTGATTCTAGACTTATGTTCATCCCGAAGGGTTGCATAAACAGTATCCAGCGCTTTTGGAATGTTCAAATATGGTTTCACATTGTAATGCGCACCAGAACGATCTGTACTTTCGGCATGTCCTTCAGATGTTCCTGTAGCATCAGTATTCCATTTTCCAGAATACTTTAGGTAGAACTCACTAATGTCACCCTTTCCGTCTGTAGAACTTGTACAATCCGCATCTGTGAAAGCCGCAGCATAAACGCCTGCACTATTTTTTATCTGACCAACAGCAGTATTAATTTCATTATTTGAGTTTTCAATTTTCTTTGCTGTAGTTCCATCTCCTGATTCAACAAATCGAACGAAAACTACGTCATCAAAAACAGTATAAGCTTCCGCGATTACAGGTCGATTGAAATCAACGCGAACATTGCCTGTACCTGAACAATTTTCTGCGGCAGAAAGCCATGCACCAGCATCACTTGAAGTTCCACGAACCTCACAATTATTGATTGCACTGTTATACAGTTCTGCAAAAGCATTTGTAGCATCACCATTATCCAGAACTTTAAGATACCAGGCTGCCGATCCAGACAAAGTTGTACCGTTTCCGTAGAAATTCTTTCCCGCCTGGATTGTTCTTCCAGAATCAACTGTCAAAGTTGTGCCAAATTTGTTTCCCGCAGCTCCAGTTGGAATCAAAGTTCCATCAGGAAGAGCTGTCTTATACGAGTCCCCGTATGAAATTGTGGCGCATTTATTTGCCGCTGTGCGCAATGCATTGTTGTATGCAAAAAGATTTGTTACACCACTACCGTCAGCAGCAGAATCGATCTCGGAATAGTTTTCCCCTAGCACAATAAAATCTTGTGTTGCAGAAAGATTAGCGTTTACAGAAATAGTTCCGCTGTAGAAAATCGCATTTCCATTAACCACAACAGGATTTGAAATTGTTACAGTTTTTACCGAACCGCCATTTACTGCAGAAATGTGAAGGTTTTTCTGATTGCCATCACCTGTTGAACCGACAGTAAATGTTGTTGCAGAAAGTTCAGCAGCATCAGAAACATAAGCATCCGCAAGAATTGTAACGGCAGATCCGGAAACATTGTTTCCAAACTGCACTGCACCAGAAGTTCCGGTCCCAAGAACGGAAGCCTTTTTTGCTTCAACTTCACCGTAATAAATCTGATTTCCAGAAGTTACCACAGACTTTTGACCCAAGGCAGTCAATACATCCAAATCAACTTTGCCATATGCCGTAATTGCGCCAAACGGTTTTTTGGAGCCCACTTTATTTTTCAAAACAAGACCAGGCGCTTTGCTAACTGAACCAGAAATAAATTTTACGCCAGTTCCAGATACCCCTGCATCAAGAAGACTGTTCACAGTCAGAACATTTGTTCCACCAACCGAAGAATCTTTGCACAACAAAATTCCACCAGTTGTAGCAACTTCAAAATCCCCATTCGAAGTGTCAAACACAACAGGATAATAAGCAGAAAGAACTTTTACGCCAGAAATTCCAGCCTTAAATGTTACAGTTCGATCATCCGCCATTGCATTCGATGCACCAAATGAAAGGCTCTTGCTATTTCCAGTAATTGTATTGTTATAAGTCTGATTTCCAGAAGTTTTAATTGCAATTCCATCGGCATCAGAACTCTTGATGCTAACAGGGGAATCACAAAGAACTTCTTTTACAGAAACATCTGCACCAAAAGTTGTAGTTCCAGCTCCTCCAATCTTAAGAGAATAATCTGCCCCGCCCGATGTTTCAGTTGTTATAGCTTCATTAAAAGCCAGCGCAAAACCTGCATTGTCAAAACTATACCCGGCAGGCTCCCCGTTCAAAACAACAGGAGCATCCACAACAGAAGCCGCCTGACAAGTTACAGCTTTATCTGTAGAAATGCGGAATTCCTTTGCAGTAACAGAGCCAGTAATTTCAACGGCATCTGTAATCTCAATCTTGTTATAAGAAAGACCAGAAATAGCCTTTACAGTTCCTGCATAATATTCCCAGGTTCCGTTTTCTTTTACAGCGCCAGATCCAGAAGGCAATGTGACAGTTTCTGATCCAGCGGATTTAACAGTTCCGTTGTTCAGATAACTTTCCGAAGCAGTATCTGTAATCGTAAAATCTTTACCTTTCAGATCTACGTAACTACCAGAGTCAATTGTAATTTTTGCCAATATTACCGCCGAATCCAGTTCTGGGAATGGCTTAGAACCCGCAGAAACATCAGGAATCTTTGCACGAGAATCATCCCCCGGAATCGACTTTGGATTCCAGTTCAACTTATTGTGCCAAACCGCGTCAGCATCTCCGGTCCAGGTATAAAGCATTCCAGGGAAATTCCAGCGAACATTGTTTCCATCGTCCCATGAATACACGGCCGAAAGGAATTTATAATCTGCGCCAGGATCTGAGGAAACTTTTGTTACGTTTGTAGAATCCTTCATCTTTACATACTTAAGGTCTACAGCAGCGCCTGTACAATCAACATTCCAAGCCGCCCCATCGCTATCCGAAATCAAAGTAATATGTTTTGAATAATCCTCTACAGGACTAACAGCAGTTCCTTTTACCGTAAGATTATTTGAAACCGACTGAGTTTTTCCCGTTGCAAATTTGATTGTCTTTCCAGCCGTAACACATTTAAGGTTATAGAATGTTGATTCGCCAGAAATCACAGAATCCGAAGCTCCAATAAATTCAACATTGGAAGTTCCAGCATCAAAATTTCCTTCGTTAGAAAAATCACCCGAAACAGAAAGATTAATATTTTCCAATTTTAAAGATGAGGATGAATTGATCTTCACCTGACCGCAAATTGCATCGTTTTTAACTGTTAGCCCAGTTGTAGAAGAACATTCCAAACCACCACATTTAAATGTGCCTGTACCAGAAAGTTCCTGTGTGGCACCATTAAATTTAACTGTTCCCTTAGCTTCAAAATTTGCGTTAAAAATCAAGTTTTCTTCTATATTAAATGAGTTTTCAGCGGAAGAATTCGCACCAATTTCAAGGTTATAAAAAGTAGTTACAGTGTCGTTCACTTTTAATTTTGAACCGTTGAACAAAAGAGTTCCGCCGTTATGATTAAAAGTTCCTGTTGAAAAATCTGCATCACCACTAAAAGTTGTGTTTTTAGATGATGCATTAAATTCGCTGGCACCACTATATTTTCCTGTAATTGTCACATCTTCTGAAACACAGGTAATTGTTCCTTTGTTTTTCAGATTTGCTTCTATTTTTACTGCATCTGCAGCAGAAGTTGAATCACCAAATTCCCAGATTCCATTCAACACAACATCAGAAATTGATTTTAGATTTTTCTTGAACACACCTTTAGCAGCCGAAACATCTTCAAAAGAAGTTGCATTTACCGAACTGTTAAAAGTCATGTTTCCAGTTTTTGTTATCTTAAGATTTTCATAGGTTTTAACAGTTCCCGATGATGTTACACACAAAATGTCTTCACCATCGCAAGTACCATAATATTCAATTGTTGATTTAGGCCCCTGAACAATTGCCCCGTTAGACAATGACTCCAGGACATTCCCTGACTGATTGCCGTAAATTGCAATTGTACCAGCATTATAGAAGGAACGTGAGGCAGAGCCTACTTTTAGACTATATCCTGCAAGTCCTAAGCGGTTGTCTTCTTCAATTGTGACTTTCTTAAGCTGTAACTGAGCTGGAACGGTAACTGTCTCATCTGCCAGCTCCAGATCTTTACCATTTCCAACTTTCTTAAATATGATTTCAGCAGTCGCATCTTCAAAACCCGGAACCGGAGCTGGCAAAGTTCCTTCTTCATCATAAGCCCAGTTAGAAACAGTGGACCATTTTGCATCTATTTTTCCAACCCAATAATATTTATGAACAAACCAGTTAACCGCAGAAGGTCCAGTTGGAGCTGCATCCACAACATTTGCAGCGGCTGGAGTAATTTCCAATTCACGCGACGACAACCCGTCCGAAGAAACAGATTCGCTGTTTGATATTTTTGTAAAATCAAAACTTTCGGCATTTGGTTTTGTTGTAAAATAAACTTTCCATTTGTTTGTGTCTGTTGAACCCAAAGTCAATGTATTGACGGCAGAATTTCCCTTTGCAGAAATTGTTCCAATCTTTTGGAATTTTCCACCTTCAAACTGAACAGTTGTTGAAGATCCAATCAAAGAATTATCAATTGTAAGAGCTTTGAATACATTTTCACCGTAAATAACTGCGTTAGATTTAAGAGTTATGCCATAAGAACCAACAGCGATAGAGGAAGTAATGCCTGAGATACCGAAGGTAACTGTTTTTACATCATCATCTTTAATTGCCGAAAATGTTGCCGCTCCGGCTAATGTCACTTTGTCGACATAAGTTTGGTCACCAACGGTTGTTACGTTCCCAGAAATAGTAGAAATTCCAGAAACAGAAAGCGCACCAAGAGGATAAGTATCTCCAACAATTCCACCAAAAATAGTTTCATCAGCAGTAATTGTTAGATTAGGATTTCGAGACGTAGCGTAACTGTTTACTTTTTTGCTAAATGTAACTTTTGATGCTTTGATTTCAAGACCGCTAGTACTGTTGATCTTTACATCGTTACTATAAATCTGCTCACCAGTTCCGGTATCAATTGATGCTGTCCTTTCACCTATTGTGGCAACACCAGTAACTGACAATGAGCCAGCAGAAACATTACCACGAACTGTTGCATTTCCGCTAACCGAAAGAGCATCCGTACATTTAATACTTCCGTCAGAAGCAGATGAAGAAACTTCAAGAGCACCTTTTACATTTATATCTTTCAGCGGAAGAGTAATTCCTAAGCCACTGACTGTAATGGTTTGACACTCTGTTGTTAAACTACGGCCAGCAGCATCCCCATCAAGGGCCTTACTAAATGTAATTTTCTTTCCTGCAGCTTTAAAAAAAACATCTGCTTTAAGAGTAGTTGTTCCAGAAACCGTAAGATCGCCCACAGTTTTGCCATATCCAACATTAGCTCCAAAAACAGCATTTCCTGTAATCGTAATTTTTGGACTAGTTCCATTGGAATGTGTATCAACAGTTCCGTTGAATGTAACAGTTGTCCCCTTAAACTCAATATCTTTTTCAATTAAAACAGCACTACCGTATTCCTGAGTACCAGAAGTAGTAATACTGCTGCCATCCATAAATGAGATTTCGCCATCAATTTTTACAGATGAAGCAGAAACCGCACCTCTGAACATTGCATTTTTAGAAACAATTAAATTCCCACAAGTAATTGCAGGAACGCCTACTGCAGTCCAATTTACCCCAAGATTACCGGTAATATTTATATTGCCTACTGCTCCTATGTTGTTAGTAAAAAGAGCATCTTTCGCAGTAATAGTAAGATTTTCGGAGCCGCCAGTACCTTCTACTTTGCCCTTAAAGTCAATGTTTTTGCTGGTTCCCGCAGAAAGTGTTGTGTCACCGGTAAGCATTACATCGCCGGTGTAGGTTTGAGTTCCTGATGAGGTGATGGTGCCAGAAATGATGGATGTTCCAGTAAT
Organism: Treponema sp.; assembly: GCA_045616085.1. Taxonomy (GTDB): domain Bacteria; phylum Spirochaetota; class Spirochaetia; order Treponematales; family Treponemataceae; genus Treponema_D. Next base: position 14,575 of record JAZLGB010000012.1, on the reverse strand, counting down.
CGAAATAGTCGAACCGGATTTTAACATTCCCAGAGAATTCAAGCTTCCTTCAACTGTAACAGATCCTGCAACATCAACATCACCTTCAGAAATCAAACTGTCAGAAACTGTCAGTGCCCCTGAAGAAAGTTTCAAACTAGCATTTTCTGCAACTGTAAGATTTTTCAAACTTAAAACTGCTCCGCTAACAGGATATGTACCAACCGCAGGAATGATTACTGTTGCGCCTACCCCAGGAACAGAACCAGAATCCCAGTTACTGCCTACATTCCAATTAGTGCTAGTTGCCCCAGTCCAGGTATAAGAAGCCACAATAGCTGTACCAGACAACGAACCATTGGCTTCTATATCACTGGTATTTAAATAATTTTCACCTTTAATTGTTCCATCAACAACCAAAGATCCGGTTCCTACAATTTTAAGATACGCGTCAGAACCACCATGACCACCAGTATCAGAATCCAACTTAGTATTAATTGTTACAGTTACAGGAGATTGTATTTCAAGTGTTTTCTTTCGGTTCCAGGCAGTTGCATTTATAGAGCCAATTTCAACGCTGCCACCACCAACAGAATCTTTAAAAACTACATATCCGTCAAAATTTGTAAAAATGTCATAATAACCCATTCGAAGTTCTGTTATTGTTAGATTATTACCTTGCAGATCAACAACAATCTTTCCAGAATTATTTTCAATCTCAAGCAGTTTGATTGAGACATCAGTTGTTAAAATATAATCATCCGCATCCTTAATAGTTTTTGTACCAGTTGTTGAAGTTAGTTCAGCCCCCCAACAAATTCCCCCCACGCACACCAAAACCACGCCCATTACCAGAACGCGTACAAAACGAGAAACTGAATTGTGTGCACAGAAAAATCTGCTCAAGGAAACCACCTGAAAAAAAATAATAAAATATTATTCTTCTTCCAATATCGGAATTTACCACAATGCAGTTAAGTAAAAAAGCGGAATTCCCAGGAACTCCGCTTTTCTTTCTATATAACTACACTCATTCTCTTACGGACAGAATAAAATCTTGTCACAGAAAATACTACCAGTCAGCCAGAGACTGACAAAACCGCTAGCTAGCGTCGCTACATGCACAGTTCGGCATGGAAACTATCATCAGCTAAAATCAACCACAACAATCTGACTGTCGGCAAGGAACTCTTCGGAGCAGGCCACGTATTTGTAGCCGTCCCTCAAGTCGATTTCCTTGAAGCGGAACTCTGTGTTGAAAATGGAACGGCCGCCCATCAAGCTTGTCATAGGTGTGTCGGTGGCTTTGGCGTAGCTTTCCATTTTGCACCATTCGTCCAGACCGTCAGCCTTTTCTGGAGTGACCAGTTCGGTATCAACTCCAACAGCTTCCAGGGAAATGCCGCACATAACCCGCTCTTCCGAATGGGAAAGGCTGAAGCACACCTCTGGATAATTCTTAAAGTAAGGCATGCCGCTTTCCTTAAAACCGTAGTTCATGTCGCTTTCATCGTAGCCCGCATCTTTTAGTGCCCTGGAAAGCAAAAGCCCCGCACCTAACGAAAGGCATTTTTCCTTCTGAGTACCATAAGAATCAATCTTTTTCTGTCTGTATTCAGGCACAGCCTGATAAAGTCTGTCAAAAACCTTCTGATCAAAAAGTGCCTCAGTCGAAGCAATGTAAATCTTAGTCTGAAACATAGCCTGCCTCCTCTATCCAAATACTTATGAGAATAAAGATAACATCGGTTCTGCTATTTTGAAAGTTTTTTTATTTCATCTATCGAAAGCCCGGTGATCTCCGAAATTTCATCCTCTGTCATTCCCTTAGAAATCATCTTCAAAGCAATTTCAGATCGAGTTTTTTCAATCCCAGCCCTAAGACCTTTTCTTGTTGCATCACCAATCATAGACAAACGATCACACTCAGCAATAAAACTAGCCGTCTGTCGATACCATTCCGACTCTTCCGAACTCAACTTCATCAAAGTAACCTGAGCATCCATAAGTCCTTCCTCCTGAGCAACAAGCTTTGCAAGATAGCCGATTTTTTCGGGTCTAGCCGCATACAAAAAGAATTTACACCATCGCTGAACTGGCGTCAACTTTTCAACAGACACTTCTGATTCATCGAACTTAGGCAGTTCAACAAAAATTATGTTCAACCTGTCGCTTATACGCTTACCGTCATCCGTTTGCATTCTGTAATGATGAACTCCTTGTTCATCAGGCTCAAATACAAAATTAAGCACCGAAATCTGGTAAGCCTTTGGCAAATCCTGCCACTCTTCTTTCGCCTTGACAAAATGATTAAACAAATGAGCCGCATGATACTCAGCCCTAAGCCCATAACTATCCCCATGATTAACACCCTGCATCTCAATATTCACAGGATTTCCATCCACGAGACAGTTAATATCAAACCGGGACTGCTTTTCATTCTCCGTTTCAACAGACAGCTCATTCTGCACAAGGCGCACGTCACTCACTGGCTTTTCGAAAATCGCACTTAAAAACGAAGTCAACGCCCTGCGAGATTCCGGAGTTTCCTGAGTAAACAACGCCTTAAACACCGGGTCCGCACATGGATTTAGCAACGCTGTAGGAGTTGGTCTTAAACTATTTCGCATAAAATAACCTCCACCTTATATATCGCGCGCAAGGTTAAAAAAATGCAAAGTTTAAGATTTATTTTTGAATTTTCAGCCCAGTCTCATTCCTTTAAAAATACCTCATCCAGCAACCGTTATGCTGAATTAAATTCAACATTGACAAAATAATTATTTCATCTGAGCGGTTTCGATTGTGTCACCACTAGAGCCTTTCTTTACAGCATAACCGAGCACGGCATTCATTGTTCCGTTACCCCAAACCTGACCATTTGAAGTTGAGTTGTATCCATTGAGAGTATTTGAAGTACTTGAAGATCCTGTTACCGAAGCCTTCACCTTTCCGTCTGCATCTTTCCAGATACCGATATTAATGTCGTTATGCTGGTTAGACTGCATTTCCACAATCTGAGCTGTTGGAACAACTGAAATTTCCCAAACACCAGTAACTTCATCATCAAAAGATCCATCACTTAAATCAGCTACAAGACGAGCAATTTTTGGTTTGATACAGCTAGTTGCATAGTAACCGATGTAAGGAAGAGGAGTCGTTCCATCTGAATCCAGAGCTACATCCAATGTAAGGTTAGAACCCACAACACCGTTTGAATCTACAACACAGGTTGTAAATTCAGAAGCAGCAGAAGCAACGCCTTTCTTATCTGCTGGCAAACAAGCATAAACAAGATCAAGGTTTACAGGATCGTAGGCCGCAATATGGACACCACCCTTTTCATCAACAGCGATCTTACAGTATTCGCCGGCTGAATCGAAATCTTCACCTTCAAATACTGCTACTGGAGTTGACCATGTAGAATCTCGTGTTTTGCTGCCTTTACCAACTCCCAATGGATTACTGTTATACGAATACCACATTGTTCTGTTAGTTTCGTCATACCAGACTGCCACAACAGTATCGTTTGTTGCTCCAGGGATTGCCGCAATGGATACATACTGACCGGCATTTGCTGTTGAGTCTTTGTCTGTTGCAATCATGCTGACAGTTGCATTGCGATAAGTATATGGATCACCTGCTGTATCATAATCTGTGAACAAACCAAAGTCGTAAGTTGTGTTAGAGTATAAGTCTACAGATAAAGAAGTTTTTACATAGAAGGCAGATTTTGGTTTTATATAGTTTTCATCATTTGGATCCACTTCATAATTACCCTCTCCAAATGGGAATGGTTCCACTGACTGTCCATCCAAAGTATACAACCTGAACCAGTTATTATCACCACTTCCACCCTTTTCTTTTATTACATATTTTGTATCACTTAAAATATTTCCATTTTCGTCACATATCTGTACATACGCATCATTAATTAACGATGGATGATCTCCTTTGAAGTGACCATATTTGTAGCCGGTATTTTTTTGATCTGCACCATAAATTTCAACCACTTCATAATGAGAACATTTTTCACCTTCTTCTAGAATACAACCATCTGCGGCTCTCCATTTTATATTTGGCTTTGCGTAACTTCCAGATTTGAATCTTATTTCAGAGTTCATAGCATCGTAATAAGCCATATACAAATTAGACGAACCATCTGATTTTACTGTTGTTGCAAGACTTGGTGATTTAATTCTCTGTTTATCAAAGTTTCTTGTTCCTGAATTGTTTCCATCAACATCACCTTTCTGTCCAATTGATTCCATACGGATTGAGTTTTCTTTTGTATATGAGCCAGACTGATATGTTCCAGCTTTACCCCAGAGACTTGTCATCAACTGGAATTTATCTGCAGAAGCACTGTTAATATCTCCACCAGCTGCTACGCCCCAGGAATTACCATTCTTATCATAAGTAAATCCTACTGACGTAAAGAAGTCATAGCTTCCAAGCCAGTACTGATAAGAATAATCCTGTTTGTCATGAGCCGGACCATCTGCATTGTTTTCACTTCCCCCCATTGAGAAGTACAACGGACCGTTTACGAAAGCGAATCCGATCTTACCGTCGGTTGGGCGGATCTTCATTACAGGCTGTTCGATCTTACCAGAGATTGGGATTGCGGCTTCGCTGTTGAACTGCCAAACGTCAAAGTAAACGTCATCTGTGAGCAGATTGTTGTTTGCGTTGTTTGGCTGACGGTTATATGCGTAATTCTTCTTTTCGTCGTATGAGCTAGCGCCTGAGATTTCTGTTCCATAAGAACCGCGGGCATTGTCATTGTTTTCGTTATTCAACGACTTGATGCCGTTTACAGTTACGAAATATTCACATGAAGTCGCCTTTGTTTTTGAATCTGCTGATGTGCTCAATGTTGTTACATCAAGATCTTCAATAGAGCCAAGATTAAATCCGCTCAATTTTACTGTTTCGCCAGAAGTGATTGTTGTATCTTTTCCGACTACTCGTACTGGATAGTGACCCAAAGCAGTTCGGTCATACATACTTGGAGTCTTCTTAGAAAGTGAACTCAAGGCAGTTGTAACCTTTGTAATATAAGGAACTACGTCCATCCTGATGCTTGGAGCGTGTCCTTGAGAATCAACAGTTGAAGCGCTGGTACTTGTTTTTGTAGATGTATGATCATCATTTTTCAAGTGATCTACAGCCATCACCTTTACAACTACATCAGCAAGAGCAATACCTTCAACCTTCGATGTATCCAATGTCAAAGTCCACAAAACTTTATGACCAAACTGATTAAAGTAAACCTGTTCAACATCAAATGCCCAACCGTTGTCATCAACATTTGCTGAAGCAGTACTCCATCCAGAGTTATAAACCGCTGCCTGATAATAGTTGCCCTTTACACCACTAGTTCCATAGCCAGCAGTTGTAAGATAGCCTGCAGGAGTAAACTTTTTAGTTGTGCCAGTTTCAACACTGAACCACAAAGAGCTAAGGCTTACATCATCGTAAGCAGTACCGCGGATTACGATCTTTCCGCTGACTTTTGGATCCTTATCATAAACCCCAGAACTCTGAGTGAACTTACTTCCCGTAAATTCCAAATCTGATGGAAGTTCAACATGGCCATTTGAAGCCAAAGTTTCATACAAACTGTTAACAGGAACTGTTTCTTTTGAGTAAACAACTGCGCTGTCATCAATCTTTCCAGAAAGCATGTTGCCCGCAGCATCATAAAGTACAGAATAAGCAGAGTTACCCTTTACTTCAGAATATGTATGTCTCTTTGTAACTGTTGTTGTGTTTACGGCACCTGCAGAACCAGATCCAGCCTTGTGCCAATAGAATGGCTGTACAACAACCTTTGGAGCAACTGTATCTGTAACATCTTGGGCAAGCTGAGCGTTGATCATTGTCCACTGAGAAGTGCTACAAGGAGTTGTCTCTTCTGTTGAATCCCAGAAACTGATTGTGTAAGTGTTTGCCTTATCCTCATAAGTTGAAGTGAAGGTTGAATTAGGAATAACAAAAGAACTCTTTGTTGTTGCAAGCTTATTTGAATCAGAAGCAGTTCCGGCAACAGGATCTTTCTTATTCTTTGCCTCTCCAACTCCTGCTGCTGGTGTAAATACCCAATAGTATGGTGCTGTTCCACCAACAATTTCCGGAGTTACCTGCATTCCATTCTTGATTGTCCAGTATGAAGCACTGTTCATCTCTTTCTTTGTATCAAGATTCCATACTTCAACACCTTCAGTTGCGTCACCGTTTCCAGAATCCTTTTCCAGAGCATAGAAAGTTTCAGTTTCACTTTCTTCGAATGAATTGTTGTAGTTCAAGTCTGTCGCAAGCTTAAGGCGAGCAATTCGAGGTGCATTGTTACTAATCTTTGTCTTTGTTGTATAGAAGCTGCTGTTTCCGGCAGCGTCAAATACTACGGTACACAACTCAATTGGACCGTCAGGAATGTTATTTGAATCAAAGTTTGCATCCCAAGTGTAGTTATAACCGGCCTTTGAGTAAGATTCGATCATGCCGTCACCATCATCATTGGCAAGCTTACCTTCATTCTTATCCATTACCATACCGTATACAAATTCTGCGGAAGTATAAGCTGAGCTAACTTCCTCTTCAAGAGTTACGACTCCTGCGCTTACGGTCTTAATAAGTCTGTAAGCACCACCAATCTTAACAACGCCACAGTTGCGGATATTGTCATTTGCAGCCTGAGCAGATGGCAAAGTAATTACACGAAGATCATCGCTGTTTCTTGTAAGTCCTTCCAGATACAATACAGGCAATTTTTCGCTATTGATGAAGAAATCACCTGAAGCTGGCTTAAATCCAGAAGTTTTGTCCTTAATGTCGTAAGAAATATCTGTACGGTTGGCAATTCTGTCATCCCCGTAATGTTTCATAGGATTATAAACACGGTTCGCTGTTCCTGTACGTTTGAAATAGAATACAAGACGCTTAAATCCGCTGCCTTCCTCTGTTACACGACCTGCAAGAGTAAAGCTTCCTTCTGTGTTTCTTACACCTTCTGAATTTACAACCATTTCAGAACCGTAAACACCGCCATAAAGCTTACCTGTTCCATATTTTGAAATGTCGGCAGCAACTGTATAACGATCGTTGTTGTAGAATTCTGGAGGTGTGTTATCAATATTAAGAACATAATCCACTGAAGATGTCTTGTTAGAATCATCCTTTGCTGTAACGGTAAGCTTCCATTCTGTGCCCGAAGCCACTTCAACAGGGATTCTGAATTCATAATCGTGATAAAGCTTTTCTGTTTTTGCTTCATCTTTAAATGATGCTGTAGCTTCGTTTGGCAAAGTGATGATTGAAATATCTGTCAAAATGTTTATACCATCTTCTCGCTTAGCAACAATAGGAGATGATTTTGCAAATCCGGCTCCACTATGAACTGTTCCCACAACATACCAGCCAGAACCTGAAATATAATCACCGCTTGTATAAGAAACCACAGAATCAGCAACTGACGCAGAGTTTGCCGCAGCTGCTGCAGAGGCATACTTTCTAAGCTCAACACTCTGATAGCTTGGCACTGCATTGTTTACCGAAACGTGAAGAACGTCAGACCAGGCACTGGCAAGCTTTGCTGTAGGGTCGTTATCAATTGAGATAGCACGAACATTCAACGATTTGCCAGTTTCTGAATAAGTAAGTCCCACAAGGCTTGAAGCATCAAGTGAATAAGACCAGTTCTGAGTTCCCTTTGCAAGAATACCTTTTTCTGAAGTAAGTGGAATTGTTACACCACCATCAAATCCTTCAAGAATATCTTTACCATTTTCAAAGACGCCATCCCCATTCATATCAAACTGAAGGTAAACAGCTGAAATTCCTTCGTTGTTTCCATCCTCTGCAGTACCGTTAAAGCGGATTGTTCCACCAAGGATTTCGTAATCAGAAGGATAAGCAATTGAAACGTGAGGTCTATCCGCATTTGGGTTATAGCGCATTGTGTAAGATTTGTAATAACCAACGTTTCCACTCTTATCTACAATCTTGAACCAGACTGGAATGTTATAGATTCCTGTAGTTCCAACCTGATAACTAGAATATTTACTAAGAATTTCTGTTCCAGTTACAAGAGCTGAACTTGGGATTTCAAATTCCCATGTAACGCTGAAATTAACATTGTTCCACTTTACAGTTGATTCAGTTTCTGAGCTTGTAGGAATTGCATAATAAACTGCCTTTACACCAGAATTTCCCTTTGAATCATCTGCAACCTGACCAGTAAGCTTAACATTACCAGTAAGTTCTTCTGTTGAAGGGTGGTTGATATTTGAAATTGATGTTGGTGGATCATTATCGATGCTTACGTTTACGGTCCAAGTTCTAGGGCTGCCAGATTTGTCATAAGCATAAGCAACTGCGTAATACTGACCACTTGTAGTTGTTGTAAAATCAATCATGTCGTTTGTTACGAAGAATCCTTCGTTGTAAGACATTTCATAATCTTTTTCTGCAATGCTGAATTTTGCGGTCAATGTACTTGCATCTGTAATTACATCATCTGAAATTTCAATTTTGAATTTTGCATACTTAAAGTCTTTGCCACCAAAGGCTGTATTGTTTGTAAGATCCTTGTAATCATATCCAGTCTTAGGAGTTGTTGCTTCCTTTGTATCAAAAATTGCATACATGAACTTTTCGATCTTAGGAGGATTCTTATCAACGCTGAATTTGATGACAGAACTTACTGCAGCACCACCGTCAAATACGATTTTTGGATAAAGCTGGTTAGCTTCTGCTTTATCAGCTGTCCAGAAAATTTCTTTATTCTTATCAACAACCTTAACGTAGAGTTCATAGTTGGCTTCATCAGTAACAGAAGTTTCCCATACACCATTTGAATCTACATCAAGCTTTGTACCCCATCCAGAGTCAGAGAATTTTTCTTTTTTGCTTACATTTACGATCTTAACATATACTTCGATTCCAGAAAGTCCATCATCATCAGAAACGGAACCTTTGATTACTCCGCTGGAAAGTGTTGTTGAACCATCTGTATTGATTGCGTTCAAAGTGATGATTGGTCTGTCAGAGTCCTGTTTTATATCAACTGTAATTGTTGAGGCAGTAGCAGTTTTTGCTGGAATTTCATCTCTATTTCCGGCCTTATCAGATACAACAAGCTGGAACACGGCATTTCCGTCAGAATATTTTGTTGTATCAATTCCGCTGAATGTCCAGTTTGAGCCTGTTACAGAGAAAGTTCCCGCAACTTCAGCAAAATCTGTTTTTCCAGTTTCAAGAACATAAAGTTTTGCTGCAAAATCATCTTTAGAGATTGGAAGATTTGTGTCGCTGAGGGTACCACTTAAAGAAATTGTCTTGTTTACCTGGACTCCATCAGCAGAAGTGTCAGCATCGCTTGGATACAAGTAAGTTACAGCTGGAGGAGTGATATCGTATGTGAATTTAGCAGCTGTTGTAGTATTTGTATTGCCTGCCGCATCGTAAACCTTTACGCCAAATTCATACTGACCTGCTGCAAGATTTTTTGTTTTTAGAGGAATTTCTAATAATTTTTCATCATTTTCATAATTTTTTAATGAACTTGAAAGTACATCAACTGCAAGAAGTTTTCCAGCTGCATAAGTTGCATCCTGATAAACTTCAACCTTTTTGATTCCACTTGTTGTGTCAGAAGCAGAGATTTTAGCATAGATTTTTTCTTCTTTAACGAAAGCCCCAAGAGGTGTTTTACCAGCAGCGTCCGAGAACAAAGAAATCGATGGTACATCAGGAGTTGTCGAGTCAACTCTGATTGTATATGGCCCGCAACTTGCTGTATTCAATGCCTTATCAGAAACTTCAATCTTAAAGCTGTCAGAAACTGTATCTTCAAAAGAGATTGTTGCAGAGAATGTGTTATTTGTACCGATATTTGGATTTGCCGATTTACCTGTTCCATAAGAAATGCTTAATGCATTTGGATTTGTTTCTACGATAGAACCAGCATTTCCATCAATACGAATATTGCCATTGCTAAACCACTGAGAGTCTGAGTCGTATTCCGAAAGTTTTATTGTAGTGCTTACACCGTTTACAGTTCCGTTAAGGGTAATCTTTGTCGGATCAAAATCAGGATCTGTCTTATCAACTTTATAGCTGATTGTAACAGAACCTTCTCGGTCATATTTATCCTTAGCTACGAAAGTCTGGCTATAAGTTCCATCAGCTGTATTTGTTACTGTAGCTTTTGCAGAACCGTCTTTACCCGATGCAACTAAATCGTCTATTGCGACAGATGTATTTTCAGGTGCATCCAAAGCATAAATTTTTTGGATTCCACTTGTATCAGAAGCTGTTAACGCAACTGTAAATTCTCCACCGCCAAATTCATTTGTAAAATCAGTTGTAATGCTAGGAACATTGTTGTCGTAAGCAAATTTAGTTCCACCATAAACCTTTTTATTTCCATTCTTATCTTCAATGCTGATATTCAATGTATGAATACCTTCTGTAAGAGAACTTAATGGCAATGAAATAGAGGATGTTACGTTAGTTGAATTTCCTCCATCAATTTTTCCATGGAATTTTGTTTCTGTAAGTCCAGTTTTATTATCTACATTCCAAACTATTTCCTTGATTCCATCATCATCTGAACCAGAAATGTAAACAGTTGAACTTCCAAGACCGAACAAATTCTTATTTGCTTCAGAACTGATATCCTTTTCTGCCAATTCTATTGTGGCATTGTTAAACTTTACATAAGGAATGTCAGTTTCCTGTTCAACAATAAGATTAACTTCTGTTTTATCTGACCGAACATATTTATATTCATACTTTTCACTGTTTCCTGCTCGATCGGTTACAGTCATGTAAATATGCAAATCGGCGCCAAGATCTTTAGTATCAATTTCTTCGGAGAAAATAGTCTTCTTGATTTCTCTTTTTATTGCATTTTCTGCAGTTTCATCACCATTATTAACATGAAGAACGCCATAACAAGCTCCATCCTTAAGAACAGGAAGAGCCAGATCATCACTTATAGAGCCCTTGATTGTAATTTTACCGTTTACATAACCGAAATTAGGCTTAACGATAATCTTTTTTGGTTCTTCAACTTCATTTTCAGGAGGGATTACTTTAAGTACGGTTTCTTCCTCATATTCAAGTACAGGAAGTACAGAGTTCCATTCAACTTTTGGAGATTCAACATCATAACGCACTGTAATGTCACGAACGGCAGTATCGCCGCCACCATTATCACTTGCCTTAATACGAATTGTGTAATCAGATGACTCTGTTGTTGAAAAATTACTGTCTTTTTTGCTGATCTTCAAAGACCAAGCGGAAACACCACTTACAGCACCTTCTACTGCTGCTTCAGTGTTAATCTTTGTTTCTTTTTCTTCTGATCCGGTAAATGTAACAAAATAAGCCTCAATCTTGAAATCAGTATCTCCAGACTGAGTTGTTACAGTACCGGCCAGGTCGATAGTTCCGTCAACATTACCCTGTTCATAAGTTGTTGTATCAACAGGAGTTGTAACCTTAAGCTTAGGAGCAAGAGCAGCTGCCGCTACCTTAAAGGCGTAAACATCATTTCCGTTATCAATATCACTTAACTGCTGATCGTATCCGTAAACAACAATTTTATAGAAACAATTTGCAGCAACATTTCCGTCCAATGAAAGAGTTATTGTGTCAGAACCTGCACCGCTGGTAATTATATCATCACGATCTTTTTTACCTTTAGCTTCATCAACACATTCCGGATGATTTTCGTTTTTAACAGCATACAAAAGAGGAATAGGAGAAGAATTTTCTAACGGAATCAATTTCCCTGCTTCAAGAGTTCCATTTACCGGCTGAAGGAAAACTGCAAAACTATCAGAATCCAAAGCTTCTTCGCTCAACCCTTCAATGACACTAATTACCAGTTTTTCAGAAGATCCTTTCTGAAAGTTTCCCCAGTGATCAGTTCCATCATGAATGCTCAACCCACTTACTGTAAAATAAGGATTGTTTTTAGGTTTGAGGGCAAAAGTTCCTATAGGATTTTCGTCACCTGCAGGATTTTTAAGACATTCTTCCAAATATTTATCAACGTCTGCTTTAGAACCAGGTTCAACTGAGTAAAGTCCGCTCTTGTAATAATAAAGCGCATCAACAGAAGTCACCTTATTACCCTTTTCATTGCGGAAAATACCAGTCGAAATCTTCTGAATTACATTCTGATTAAAATCATTGTCAGCTCTTAAGTAATAACTTGTTGTTGTGTTGCCTTCAGAATCTTCTGCAGCTGCTCTGGAAGAGCTATCCCCCTGATACTTCCTGGCAGAATCAGACATCTTTACTGTGTATTTGTAGTTTAACTGCTCAATTTTTCCATCATCAGGCGAATAGATTTCATTGTAGAAACCATCCTCTTCACCAAACACACCAAGAGTTACTTCAAGACTTTTTGAAACGTCTGTTGTTGAAGCTTTGCCCAACATATTCCCTGAGTTGTCATAAACAGTGATCTCAAAATTATCGATTTCGTTTTCATCAAGTGCGGTACCGGTAAATTTCAATGTTGTACCAAAGACAGTTGCACTAGAACTGGCAGTTGTAGTTTTTGGAGTCTGAATGATCAAAATAGGCGATGTGTTATCAATTGTAATGTCGATTGAATCGGTCTGCTTTCGCTTACCGTTATCTATGGCAAGAATTGTTACGTTGTAAGTTCCATCAGCAATCGGATAGGAACCATTTTCATCAGGAACATTTGCCTTATATGACCATCTGTCTTCTTCATCATCAATATCAGCTTCAAAAGGACCATAAGTTACGTTCGAGTTCTTCTTTTTAAAGGTTATGGATACAGAATTAATGCCGGTTTCATCTGAACAGTCACCAGAAAGGTAGAACCAGTCTTTGATTACAGATTTTTGGGTTTTATCAGGATAATTAATCTGGACAACAGGCGGTTGTGTATCAACAGCTTCTCCTAAGCCAACTTCACACGAAACAAAGCAAAAAGCTGCTAACAAAGACACAATAATAGCACATAAAACACTGTTTTTAGACATAACAGCCTCCAATTAAAATCCCACCAACTAAATCATCAAATAAACCTTCTCAATCATTAAACTTTTTTTATATAAACTTTTTTATAAAAATGTAAAAATTGTGTTTTCAGGACACTATTTTGCTTAAAATTTACCCTAGAATTCCTGATAAAGCAAATTTTTTATATAAATTTATAAATATTATTTTTTTAGTAGATTTAGAGAAAAAAAATGCACCTCTAAATAATGAACTGTCTTTGTCCACATTCAGGGTGCACTTATAATCGTATTATAATTTCAAGATTTTTTATAATTCATTAATCTGTTCCATACTAAGACCTGTAGCTTTTGAAACATTCTCCAAAGAAATACCCTGCAACAACAGATTTTTTGCTATTTGAATTGTTGCTTCAGTTTTACCTTCTGCTTTGCCTTCTGCCCTTCCTTCGGCCAGGCCCTCGGCTCTACCTTCAGCTAATCCTTTCGCCATACCTTCTGCCTGGCCATCTCTATAGCCATGTTCTCTGGCTTCCTCTCGCTGAACTGCAATGTCGGTGTCGTAATCGTAATCTACCATCAGCATGCTAATTACCTCCGCGGCGTGGGATTCCAAGTAGTCCACAAGGATGTTTTCGGAAATTGATTTCTGGATGGCCTTCCTGAAGCAGTCTTCAACCTCCAGGTTTCCGAAATACCGTACGTTTTCGATAAACTTGGTGTACTGTTCCAATATAGAGCATTTCTTGGCCTGGGGCAAGTTTTTTGACGAGTTAATGTTAAGCACTTTGACCTTTAGCTCCAGCTGAGAATTTTCGTCTGTATCAAAAAAAGCATCAGACAGACAAAGCTCTTTCTCTGCCGGATAGTCCTGCACGCCATTATAGATCACATAGAATTCAGGTTTAGGAATCTTTAGCAGTTCCTTTTTATACCTGAACTTTGATGGCACCAAGGATTCATAGAGTCGAGCAGCATAAAGCAGGCACCTTAACGGCATGTTGTCGTTGATTGTAGACTGATGCTCCATAAGGATGATGACCTTTCCGTTCACCAGCATGCTTACATCATTCTGAATCCCTTTGAACACACTGCTGCTGATACGCTTGTTCTCGATAACCGTGTTTTCGATTTTCAAGTCACTATTGTTGATCGCATTGTATAAACTAAGAAAATTTTCCGGCTTGCTGAAGATATCCACAAAAACAGTATTTTTCACTTCGCGATTTTCTTTTGGCATAAATTCCTCCATAAAGATATATCGCGAGTTTGATTCAAAAAATGCAAAACTTTTACGAAAATGATTAAAAATTCAAAAAAATATCCCGAACTTTGCATTTTTTTATCCTTACGTGCGATATATAAGTTAGGGAGATAAAATGAAAGAAAAATCTTATGACGAACTGTTTTTTACTGACGACTTTTTATTCAGTAAAATAATGCGAGATCCAGAAATAGCTAAGGGAGTTATTAAAAGTCTTTTGGGATTCAACATAGAAAAAGTTGAATATTTAACCTCTCAGCACACTATTGATGAAGTTTATAATGGTCGGGGAATCAGACTTGATGCATATCTGGAAGGGTCC
>JAZLGB010000011.1:0-18347 GCA_045616085.1 Treponema sp. | reverse complement strand
ACTCCTCAACGTTGTTTTTACTGTTCTGAAAAACAACATTGATTACGTTCCTGTTTTTCCTCCTGACGTTGACATCTCAAAACTTGCAGAAAAGGCAATTAAATCTCAATCATCTAATTGACATTTCATAGCAGGTCTTATTTTCTTTGGTCAGTTTGAAAATTTCATATAATTCATGTTCATTTAAATTATGAAATTTTGCAAGTTTGATTTCTGGTTCAAGCCAAATTTTTGCATCACCGTCAGTTGTGGAAACGTGTACATGTTTTCGTTCTTCTTCTTTTGAGAAAAAGAAGAATCTGTACTTACCTTTGATAAATATAGTCGGCAAAATAATATCCTCCAACTATATCTATCGCAGTTAAAATCAAAAAAATGCAAAATTCTGAGCAATTATTTCCAGTTCTGCATAGTCTTCATGTTGATTTCAGCGGTTGTCTGAGCTGCATCAACTACGCTAATAGATCTGTCTTTTCGGATGAAGAAGACAACTTCGTTTGGAGCGCACTTGATGTAGTGGGTTCCGGCAGAAAGTGTAGTTATTTCTGGCTGACCTTTGTCCAATCCGGCACCAAGCTTACAGCAAACCATCTTCATTTCTTCTGGAAGGTAAGCTGTGCGGCCAGTGGCATTCTGCTTGTAAATTGGAGCAATCATAAGGTCATCCCCAAGCAAAAGCTGGTCTTCTACACGAAGGGCGATTTCGTCCTTTGGGAATTCAAATGCCAATGGCTTAAAGAACATTGTGTTTTCTTCACGGCATTTTTTGAACTGTTCGTATAAGTATGGAAGAATTCTGTATCTAAAGCTTACAAGACCGCGGAAATCTTCTGTGTTTTCAAACTGGTAACATTCCTGTTCCCGAGTTCCCAAAGCGGAATGGTTTCTCATAAGAGGAGTCCAAATTCCGATGCCAAGGAATCTGAGCAAAAGTTCGCGGTTTGTGTTACAGCCGAAGCCACCAAGGTCACAGCCTGTGTAAAGGAATCCACACATGTTAAGGCCAGGGAGCTGATGAATCAAAAGCTCAATGTGGCTCCACCATGAAGCGTTGTCCCCTGTCCAGATACCGCCATAGCGATGTGCACCAATGTAAGAAGCCCGGCTGAACAGGAGCATTTCCCGGTCCACGTGTTTTGTAAAATATTCGCTGGCTGCACGGGTCATGTTGTAGCCGTAAAGGTTGTGAACCTTGTAGTGATTCACAACAGCAAGGTTGTCTTCAACCTTATCTGCAAGTCCGCCGGCAATTTCCTGTGGAACCCGATGATAGAAGCTTTTGTAATCGTTCATGTTGTTCTGGAGGTTACAGACAAGATCTTTTAGCTGCCATGTTTCGTAAACGTTAGGATTTTCGTTGTTCAGCATTTCTTTTGCTTTTGAGATGGCGGCCTTGTAACCGTCTTCAGAATAGAAAAGAGCAGGCTCATTCATGTCGTTCCAGAAACCGTCAATTCCAGCGTCTGTAAGGCACTTGTATTTTGATCCAAACCATGCTCTGGCATCTGGATTCAGGTAGTCAGTAAAGTGGGAAAGTCCTGGCCATACTCCGGCAGCAAATTCCTTTCCGTCAGCCTTTTTACAGAAATAACCATTCTGGCACCCTTCTGTATCTGGATCAGCATCTTCAACTTTGATTCCTGCATCAATGATTGGAACAATGTGAAGGTTTTCCTTTTTAAGGTCAGAAACTGTTTTTGCAAGATCCTTGAAGTTGTCTTTGTTTACAGAGAAGTCTCTGAATCCGTCCATATAGTCAATATCCAGGAAGATAGCGTCCAAAGGAATGCCCTGCTTTTTGTAATTTTCGTAAACTCTAAAAAGGTCGGCTTCTGTTCCGTAGCCCCAGCGGCTCTGCATGTAACCCATTGCCCAGAAAGGAGGCATATAGCTCTTTCCGATAAGGCCTCTGAACTGTTTTACAACATCAGAAAGTGATTTTTCTTCTATATAATAAATGTCCAGATGAGGTTCTTCAGCTGTTACCATAAGGGTGTCATAGCTGCTGTTTGCCGCATCAATATGAAGAAGTCCGGGATAATCAAAAAACAGACCGAAGGCTTTTTCTGTAGAAGGTTCATAAATCACGAAAAAATTGTGAGCTCCGTAAAGGCTGCGTTTTTCTTCTGTGTGGTTAGGATCGTCAGTACACCATGAATCGTAGATGCGGCCACGTTTGTTTATACCGCCCATGTTTTCTCCAAGTCCAAAAATCATTGTTTCCTGAGAAAGCTTAAGTGTATAGGTGAAACCTTTTTCAAGAAGGATTTTACCCTCCGGGAAAAGTTCTGGTTTATCTGTAAAAGATTTTGCATCTGCAGGAAGCGAAACAACCGCTTCAGTATTAAAAGGTTTTCCGAATGTAAATTTATTGATCATAAATTCAGTATAAGAGTCATTTTAATAAATGTCGAATTGTTTAAAAAAAGGGCAGAAAAATTATACTGTGTTATAATTACGGTATGCGACTGTTTAAAAAACTTATTTGTGCATCAGCTGCACTTTCCGGGATTTTCTCTGCCATTGCGCAGGAAGCTGTTCAGGATGATTCTTTTTTGAATGAATTTGTTCCTCACATTTGGAATGCTTCCAACGGACTTAAAGGAAATTCTGTTACGGATATTATTCAGGCTTCAGATGGGTACATTCATCTTGGAACTTACGACGGACTTATAAGATTTGACGGAGTTGACTTTCTTCTGATCAACAAAAACACTGATCCAACCGTAAGCTTTGTTTCGGCAAGAACACTTTTTCAGGACAGACAAGACAATTTCTGGATTGGAGCAAATGATGAAGGTGTTACCTGCGTAAAAAATGACGGTACAACAGAAAAGTTTACAACAGAAAATGGTCTCCCAAATAATTCAGTTCGTGCTTTCTGTCAGACTATAGACGGAACAGTATGGGTTGGAACTTCTTCTGGTATTGCATGGATTAAAGACGGTGTGGTAACAGTCCCAGAAAAATATGATCTGCCAAATGACAACAAGGTTCTTGTAAAAAGCTTTTTTGTTGATAATCTTCAGAGAGTTTGGGTAATTACTGCCGACGGAAACGGTGTTCTTGTTTACAGTAGCGGTAACTTTTCAAAGTTTAGCAGCCTTAAAAAGGTAAACTCAATGCAGGTTTCATCTGTAATGCAGGATGAAAAGGGCGTTTTTTGGTTTGGTGTAATGCCTCATCATGTGGTTCGTTATGATGGTGAATCAGAAACCGTATATGATATTGGTTATGGAGCCCAGAAAGGAACTGTTGTAAATCATATTACAAAGGATTCTGATGGAAATATCTGGTGTGCCCTGGACAGCGGTATTACTGTTATGCACGACGGTATTATGACTCATATTTCTCAGTCAAATTATCTTTCTGACGAAAAGGTAACAAAAATAATTGAGGACCGGGAAGGAAACATCTGGATTGCGACAGATAGAGGCGGTCTGGAAAAGCTTACTCATGCAAAGTTTAAGACTATTCCTGCAGGAGGATCGGTAAACGCTATCGCAAAGGATTCCGGCCGGGATGTTGTCTGGATGGGTGCTGACAACGGACTGCTTTGCTTTAAAGCAGGTAAGTTTGTTTAAAACAAGATTACAGATTATTGTAAAAATATTCGCATTCGTCATGTAGGAACAACAAAAGCAGGAGATCTTCTTGTAAGTACTTACGAAAAACTTGGTCAGCTTAAAATCTATCCGGACGGAAAGATCCAATCGTGGACAAAAGAAAAAGACGGCCTTACAGGAAACAAGGTTCGCGTTGCAATCGAAGCTTCTGACGGAAATCTTTACATCGGTACCACTAACGGATTAAACATTGTAGATCAAAAAACAGGCAGTATTTCTAAAATCACAAAGGATTCCGGCATTGAAAACGACTACATCATGTGTATTTATGAAGATGCCAGAGGTGAAATCTGGGTTGGAACTGATGGTGGAGGCGTTTTTACACTTAAAAATGGCGAGATTGCAAAGGCTTATTCTACAGAGGATGGTCTTGCCGGAAATGTTGTATTTAAGATTTCAGAAATCGGCGAAAATCAGTTGTGGTTCTGTACTGGTACAGGTATCAGCTGTTTTACAAACAATGAATTCAAGAATTTTGATGCTTCCAACGGTCTTGGAACAGACAGTGTCTTCCAGATTCTTCCAGATTACGCCGGAAATTACTGGTGTACAAGTAACAATGGTATTTTTAGCGTTAAAGGTGAAGATTTTGAGGCTGTTGCGGCAGGTAAAAAAACTCATCTGGAACCAAAGCTTTATGGTTCTTCTGATGGAATTATTTCTGGCGGTGTAACAGCAACTTCACTTTCGATGGAAGATGAAGTTGGCAGTCTCTGGTTTACGATGATTGACGGAGTTGCTGTTTATAATCCTTTTAAGATGTCTCAGAATTCAAACGCTCCTGTAACACATATTCAGAGGGTGACAGTTGATAATGTTGTTCAGCCGGGTAATTTAAAGACTGTAACAATTCATTATTCAGAAAAACGTCTGAACATCAGATTTGCAGGGTTGAGCTTTGTTTCTCCAGAACGTGTTCAGTACAAATACAAACTGGAAGGTTTTGATAAGCAGTATTCTGACTGGTCTAACGAACGCAGCGTTTCTTACACAAACCTTAAGCCTGGTTCTTACAAATTCAGATTTATTGCAAAAAGTGTTGATGAAGTAGAAAGTGAACCTTCTGAACCACTTGTGATTGTAAAAACTGCCGCTGTTTACCAGCATATCTGGTTCTGGCTGCTGGTTGTAACGGCAGTAATGATATTGGTTTATGTAATTGTAAAAGAACGAATCGCTCATCTTAAAAAAGATAACGAACGCCTTCAGAAGATTTATCTTGAAATCACACAGGCCCTTACAAGAACTGTCGATGCAAAGGATAAGTATACAAACGGTCATTCTGAACGGGTTGCAAAGTATTCTTTAATGATTGCAGAAAAAGCAGGACTTTCAAATGATACCTGTAAGACACTTTACATGATGGCAATTCTTCATGACATCGGTAAGATTGGTGTTCCAGACAGCATTATCAATAAGCCTGGTAAGCTGACTGATGAAGAATTTGAGGTAATCAAAACTCATCCTGTTATTGGCTATGACATTCTTAAATCAATCACATCAATCAAGGGAATTGAAATCGGTGCCCGTCATCATCATGAACGTTATGACGGCGGCGGTTATCCAGATCATCTTAAGGGTGAAGAAATCCCATTTGAGGCAAGAATTATTGGAGTTGCGGATGCTTATGATGCCATGACAAGTAACCGCAGTTACCGTAAATATCTGGATCAGGCTGTTGTCCGCGACCAGATTGAAAAAGGAAAAGGCTCTCAGTTTGATCCAGAATATGCAGATATGATGCTTAAGATTATCGATGAAGATGTGTCTTACATCTTGCACGAATAGTTTTATTCAATAGAAGTGATTTTTCCGTCCTTCAGGCGGAGAAGTCGCTGGTTTTCTGAACCTCTGAATTTTAACATAAGATTTCTTTGGGCCTGAACGAAAGGTCCGTCTACAAGCACATCAATCAGACTGAGCATTTTTTCAGTATCTTTGGTGTGCTTTTTTCCGCCCTGAATCAAATCATCGTACAGATAGCCGGTCCAGCACCAGATGTCTTTGTTTGGATAGGTCTGTTTGATTGTTTCCAAAAGTTCCACCAGCACTTCCTGATTTTCTTCCTCAAAAGGATCTCCGCCCAAAAGCGAAAATCCCTGAATGTGAGAAGGTTTTAATGCATCGAGAATAAGCTGGATTGTGTCACCGGTAAATTCCTGGCCGTAGTTAAAGTTCCAGGTTTCTGGCTGAAAGCATCCAGGGCAGCAGTTTCGACAACCGCTTACAAAAAGAGAGACCCTGACGCCTTCGCCATCGGCAACATCAAACTTTTTGATTGCTCCGTAAAACATTACAGATGAAGAACTCGTTCCTGGATTTCCTGAGTGCGTCCCTGATTCCAGTACTGGGTTCCGATGTAACCGCAAGTACGGCGGGCAACATTCATTGTTGCCTGGTCACGGTTTCCACACTGAGGACATTCCCAGATGAGTTTTCCGTCGTTGTCTTTTACAATCTGAATTTCACCTGTGTAGCCACATTTCTGACAGCAGTCAGACTTTGTGTTCAATTCAGCATACATGATGTATTCGTAGATATGCTTAAGAACTGTCATTACTGCAGGAATGTTCTGTTCCATGTTTGGAACTTCAACGTAACTGATAGCTCCACCTGGAGAAAGTTCCTGGAACTGACTTTCAAATGTAAGCTTTTCAAAAGCGTCGATGTTTTCTGTTACGTGAACATGGTAGCTGTTTGTGATGTAGTTCTTGTCTGTTACGCCTGGGATTTCACCAAAGCGCATCTTAAGAGCTTTTGCAAACTTGTAAGTTGTTGATTCAAGTGGTGTACCGTACAAGCTGAAGGCGATAGTTGTTTCTTCCTTCCACTTTGCACAGGCGTCGTTCATGTGCTGCATGATTTCAAGAGCAAATGGAGTAACACTTGGATCTGTATGAGGTTTGCCTGTCATGAAGCGAACACATTCGCAAAGACCAGCATAACCAAGAGAAATAGTTGAATATCCGTTGAACAAAAGTTTGTCGATAACTTCACCTTTTTCAAGGCGGGCAAGAGCACCGTTCTGCCACAAAATTGGAGCAACATCAGATGGAGTGCCCAAAAGACGCTTGTGACGAAGCATAAGTGCGCGACGACAGATTTCAAGACGTTCGTCAAAAATCTTCCAGAACTTTTCAAGGTCTTTTCCTGATGAACAAGCAACATCAACAAGGTTGATTGTTACAACACCCTGGTTAAAGCGACCGTAGAACTTTGGACGGCCTGTTTCATCACGGTAAACTGTAAGGAATGAACGGCATCCCATACATGGATAACAGTTGTTTTCCTTAAGTTCGAACATCTTCTTTTCAGAAATGTAGTCTGGAACAAGACGTTTTGCAGTACATTTAGCTGCAAGTTCTGTAAGGTAATAATATTTTGAACCTTCTTCGATGTTGTCTGGTTCAAGAACGTAAATCAATTTAGGGAAGGCTGGAGTTACCCAGTAGCCTTTTTCGTTGCGAACACCCTTTGTTCGCTGTTTAAGAACTTCTTCAATGATAAGGGCAAGGTCAGCCTTTTCCTGTTCGTTTTTAGCTTCATTCAAATACATGAAAACTGTTACGAAAGGGCTCTGACCGTTTGTTGTCATAAGAGTAACAACCTGGTACTGAATTGTCTGAACACCGCGAGTGATTTCGTCTGCAAGGCGACGTTCTACGATTTTGTTGAACTGTTCTGTTGAGAAAGAAACTCCAGTTTCTTCTACAGTCTGATTCAATTCCTTGATGAGCTTTTTGCGGCTTACGTCTACGAATGGAGCAAGGTGAGCAAGAGAGATTGACTGGCCGCCGTACTGGCTTGAGGCAACCTGAGCGATAATCTGTGTTGCGATGTTACAAGCAGTTGAGAAGCTGTGTGGAGTATCGATTTTAGTTCCGCTGATGACTGTTCCGTTCTGGAGCATGTCTTCAAGGTTTACAAGGTCACAGTTGTGCATGTGCTGAGCAAAGTAGTCAGCGTCGTGGAAGTGAATGAGACCTTCGTTGTGAGCGTTTACGATATCTTCGTCAAGCAAGAAACGCTTTGTGATATCCTTAGAAACTTCACCAGCCATATAGTCGCGCTGTACTGAAACAACTGTTGAGTTCTTGTTAGAGTTTTCCTGCTTTACTTCTTCGTTACAGCATTCCAGCAAAGAAAGAATCTGCTGGTCTGTTGAATTCTGTTTTCGCATGAGGGCATGGCGATAACGGTATGTGATATATACTTTTGCAAGATCAAATGCACCAATGCGCATAAGCTCTGTTTCAACAAGGTCCTGGATAGCTTCTACGTTAAGCTGAACCTTACTTGCATTACATTTTTCTGCAACCTGAGCTGTAACAGCCTTGATGTAAGCATCAGAAAGTCTGTCGCTTTCTGGAATTGCTGCATTTGCCTTAGCAATGGCTGTTTCGATTTTACGGATGTCGAAAATAGATTCTTCACCGTTGCGCTTGATAATTTTCACTTGTTCCCACCTTATTTATATTGGTCCGTCATACACTATATATAGTGGAGACGTGCTTGCTACTATACTATTACTAGTGTTTTTACTCAATGAGTTCTGGAAAACTTTTAAAAACTTTTTTACTTGCATTATTTCAAAAGATATGAATGTGTTATTACAAAAAAAGATTTTTTCCGAAAAAAGTTCTAAAGTAATGGAAGAAACTTGCCGATATAAGTCATAAGGCAAAGTTTTTTGGGAGATTATTATGAACAAGAAAGAATTTTATAAACTTATGAAAGGTGTACCTAAAGCTGAAGTTCATCTCCACATTGAAGCTGTTCCAACAATCAAATCGATTAAGGCCTTGTACAAGAAAGCTAACGGAACAGAAATCACTGACGACGAAATCAAGGCTCTTTTCACTTATGATGACCTTAACGGATTCATCCAGGCCTTCATCAAAATCCAGGGATTGTACAAATCAGTAGAAGATTTCGACTATATTTTTAACGACCTGGCTAAATATCTTGTAGATAACGGAATTGTTTATACAGAAGCCTTCTTTGCTCCAACATCATTTCTTCGCAACGGTTTCAAGTATGAAGAAATGGTAAAGATTTTCGACAAGAAGATCGCAGAAATCAAGGAAAAGCACGGAATCACAATCAAACTTTTGATGGACGTAAGCCGTACATTTGGTCTTGAAAACGCAATGAACAACCTCAACCTGCTCAAGCAGTTCCCAAGCGAAAATATCATCGGTATTGGACTTGGTGGCGCAGAAAGCAAGGGGCCTTGCCGTGATTACGAAGCTGTTTTCGAACAGGCTCGCAAGGATGGACTTAAGGTTGTAGCTCATGCCGGCGAAGATGTTGGTCCTGAATCAATCTGGGAAGCAATCGATCTTCTTAAGGTTAGCCGCGTGGGTCACTGTATTTCTGCAATCCAGGATGAAAAGCTTATGGATACCCTTAAGGAACGCAATACTGTTCTTGAAGTTTGTCCAACCAGCAACGTTTTTACAAAGAAATTTGTAAAATCTATCAAGGAACATCCTGTAACAGAATTCTTCAAGCGCGGACTTTTTGTAACTGTAAATACTGACGATCCTGTTTTCTTTAAGGTGTCGTTGATTGACGAATACTGGAAGCTTGTTGATGAAGCGGGCTGGTCAATGGATGATATCAAAACTCTCATCAAAAACGGATTCAACGCGCTTTTTGCTGACGATGCTGTAAAAGCTGAATGGTGCTCAAAAGTAGATGCAGCTTTCTAACATCGAAAAATACTACAACAAATTCAATGAAGATCACCGACTCACAACCCGCCACGGAATCGTGGAATTTTCTGTAAGCATGGATCATATCCACCGCCTGATTGGGGATCGCAAAAACCTTAAAATTCTTGATGTAGGGGCTGGAACTGGTCGCTATTCAATTGAACTGTGTCACGAAGGCCACGAGGTGACTGCGGTTGAGCTGGTAAAGCGCAATCTTGAGGTGATCCGTTCAAAGCACGAAAAAATCAAAACCTGGCAGGGAAATGCCATGGACCTTCACTTTCTGGAAGAAAACAAGTTTGACCTTGTAATCTGTTTTGGTCCAATGTATCACCTTCACACGGAAGAACAGCGTCTTAAAGCTCTGGAAGAAATCAAACGAGTTACAAAAGTTGACGGTGTGATTTTATGCGCCTATATTATGAACGAATATGCCGTTATCCAGTACTGCTTTGGCGAAAACAAGATGCAGGAAGTTCTGGAAAAAGGCGGTTTGACAGAAGATTTCCATTGTGTGACTTTTGACGAAGATCTTTACAGCTATGTTCGTCTGGAAGACATTAATCAGATTCAGAAGAAGTCTGGCCTGGAACGCATAGGAATCTTTAATCAGGAAGGGGCTGCGGATTACATGCGCCGGGAACTCAATTCAATGGATTCCGAGACCTTCAAAAAATTCGTGGAATACACCATTGCCATCAGCGATCGACCTGAGCTTTTGGGTGCGGGAAGTCACGTGGTGGACATTCTTAAAAACACAAAATAACATTTCATAGAGGTGTTTATGTACAAGGGCTTTTCTGTAATTGGAGAGAAAGAAGATCCATTCAACAAAGGTAAAGGCCTTTGGCTGCGCCACGACAGAACCGGCCTTCAGATCGTTCATTTTAAGACTGAAGACAAAAAGAAGTTCTTTGCTTTCAATTTTAAGACTCCTGTTGATGACGATTGCGGAATCCCTCACATCCTTGAACACATGATTTTTTGCGGAAGCCAGAAATATCCGGTTAAGGACATCCTTCAGGCAGCAAAAAAATATGGGGCTTCGGAATATCTGAACGGCTACACCCAGTCTTTTTACACATCATTTCCTGTAGAAACCTACATCACAAAAGATTTTTACAACATGCTGGACCTTTATGGCGACGCTGTGTTCTTTCCTCTTCTAACAAAAGAAAGCTTTATGCAGGAAGGCTGGCATCTGGAGCTGGATGAAAAAGGCAGGGCTTTTGTAAACGGTGTTGTTTATAACGAAATGAGCGACATGACCCGCCGAAATTATCTTGCGTTCCTGGAACAGAAAAAGCTTTTGCTTAAAGGCTCTCAGATTGCAAATTATCCTGGCGGCGTGTCTTACAGAATTCCTGAGCTTTCTTACGAACAGGTGGTGGAGTTTCATAAAAAGCATTACGTTCCTGGGAACTGCGTGCTGTTCATCTACAATCACCTGGATTTGGACCAGCAGCTGGAATTTCTTGAAAAGAATCTTCTTTCAAGGCTGCCAGAAGGTACAAAAGAAGTGCCTCTCTGTGATGAAATTCAGCCTTTGGAACCTCTTTCTGAAATCAAGACTTCGGTTTGTTATGCCGGAGATAAAAAACTGACTGTAACTCTGGGATTTTTTAACAAGGATGGTTCCTGCGACGAAAATGTGGAACGTGACAATTTCTTTGGCCTTGTTAAAGAAGAGTTTATTACCCTTTTAAGGAAAAACGGCGTCGGTTTGGACGGTGAAATTGACGAGCTGGGCACACCTAAGAACCGTTTTTTCATGCTTTCTATTGAAGGTGTGTCTCGGTATAAGGTGGGTAAGGCAAAGAAGTTCCTGTTGAAATTTGTGGATGAAATGTATCAGAAAGGAATCAGTCAGGAGCTGGTAAGCTGTTTTAAGAAAAACAACGATATTTATTACGACCTTGAGCCAGATGAAGTTGATGCATCTGATTTGAATGAGGTTGTGGTAACCGGCTGGGCTGAGCAGAACGACCTTCTGATTTATTTTGACAGCAAACAGCGTTGGAAAGACCTGAGTGCAAAATATGAAGATTATTCAGAAGAATATTACAAAAGTCTCATCAAAAAATATTTCGTGGACAACAAAAACCGTTTCTTCCTGATTTATGTTCCTGACAAAAAATATTACGCGAATATCGATAAGAGGGTTGTGGCTGTTACCAGACAGGTTGCAAAACTCACTTCAAAAGAAGAAATCCAGCAGGGCATGGAAGCTCTTCGTGTTTTTCAACAGCGAAAAGAAGATTATTCCAACTTCAAGGAAATTACGGTTGCGGATCTTCCTGTTGAAAACGACAGGGACATCGCAGACAAGGAAACCGTTCCTGGAAAGTTCGGAGACATTTCGCTTTTTTCTTCTGTGCAGAAAGTGTCCAGTTCAACCTGGATAAGCATGAGATTCCCTGTTGATGTGCTTGATCTGGAAGATTACAAATACCTTAAGGGAGTTGTGGTTTACCTAAATTCAATTGGTACAAATGATCTTTCTTTTGACAAAGCTGCGGATTATCTGAACCTTAGCTCCGTTCGGGGCCTGGAAAGGGCTTTGGACTGCGGTGACGGCGCCTTTTATTGCGAAAAGGTTCAGCCTTACGAAAACCGCCAGTGGCTTATGGTTTCCTGTTACATAAAGAATACGGATCTGGAGCAAGGCTTAAAGGCTTTTGGAGATTATATCTTCAATCCGAATTACAACGATCTGGATAACATCAACCTGCTTAAGGAAAACACAAAGAACGAACTCAAGGCGGAAGACACCAGTGCAGACAGCGGCTGGGAAAGTCTTGAAGCCTATTCTCATTTTGGAAAGTTTTCGGCTGTTTCAAACCAGCTTAGAGGAATCAATTCCCTTAAGATTAAAAAGGAAGCCCGGGAAGAAGGTGTTGAATCTATTTTTGCCCGTTATCCAAAGCTGTATGAAAAAATCCTTGCAGGTGGTGCCGTTGTTGGAATCGTTTCTAATGAAGAGACAATGCCAGGGGTGAAGGAGCTTGTTAAGAAGTTCCTGGTTGAACGGGAAGTTAAGCCTTTGGCAGAGCCAGTAACTCAGTTTCCGGAAGTAAAGGACGAAGCGGGGGCTGTTGAAAGTACGATCATCTCTCCTGTTGAGTCAGGATCATCATGTCTTGTGTTCAGAGGTTCAAAATACCGCACAAAAGGCTTTGCCGCAGATATGGGACTTTTGTCCTGGTTCAGTGACCTTATCCTTCATGAATACATCCGAAAGCAGAACGGGGCCTATTCCGTAGATTGCTGGCTGGACGGTTTTGATTCCCTGGTAACTTTCAAGACAAACCGGGATCCAAATCCAAAGCGTTCCATTGAACTGTTCCTGCAGTGCCTTAAAGATCTGGAAAAGATGACTTTTGATGAAGAAACTGTAATGCAGATTATCAAGAGCAATTATGTTGAAGCGATCCGTCACCGGGAAGGCTACGAGATTGGCCGTTATTCCATCAGCCGTCATCTTTACGGAATGAAGCCGGAGTACAGGAATGAACGGTTAAAGAATCTGCTTTCTCTTACGGCGGAAGACCTTCACCAGTCAGCTTTGCGCCTGAACCAGATGGTTGCCGACTACAAAGCCTGCATAGTAACCGGCGACGATTCCCAGGTAATGGGAAAAGTCCTATGGGATTACCGCAAATAAGAGAAGCGAGCAGTGGCGCAGTTTCTTAGCGAAGATAAACCATAAGCAGCATAATATCACTGTTTCTGATTCCAGAAATGCGTTCTGCCTGACCCAAAGTCAACGGACGCACCTTTTCCAGCTTGTTGCGGCTTTCTGCGCTAAGACTTGGAATTGCACCGTAGTCAAAATCTTCTGGGATGCGAACATTTTCCATTTTGTGCATCTTGTCGATTCTTTTGTCCTGCTTTTCGATGTAATACTTGTATTTGAACTGGATCTTAGCTTCTTCCCAAACCTTTTCTGGATAACCAGGGTTTTCCATGTGAGGCTTTTTCAAAAGCAAGGCAACGATTTCGTCTAACTGAGCATATTTCGCGTTTACGCTGTCCAGCTGAGCCTGAGTCTTAAGACCTGCCTCAAAAGCGTATTTTGTAAGGCGCTGGTCTGCTGTGTCGTGGCGAAGCTTTAAGCGGTATTCGGCACGGGCAGTGAACATGCGGTAAGGTTCTTTTGTACCAAGTGTTACCAGGTCGTCGATCAAAACTCCAATGTAAGCTTCATCGCGGCCAAGAACCATTGGCTTCCATTCTGGAATGTCGTGGAAGTGTTCAAAACCTGCACCTTTCTGGCAGCTTTCTTCTATTTTATTAAGCCGGGCATTTACATCTGCGCTGATTTCAAAGAAACGTTTTTCTTCTGCGGCGTTCATAACAGCCTTTGGACAGAAAGCTCCTGGTTCCTGGCTGGCAGCAACACCGTTCAAATCGTGTGGAAGTTTGCACAAAGGACCACACCAGTCACGATGAGCCTTTGCGTACAAACCTGCGTTGATTCCCGCAACAATTCCCTGTCCTGCAGCTTCTTCATAACCGCTGGTTCCGTTAATCTGACCGGCATCAAACAGACCGGAAACCCGTTTTGTTTCAAGGCTAGGGAAAAGCTGGGTAGGTTCAACATAATCGTATTCAACAGCGTAACCAGGACGGCTCTGAACAGCGTTTTCAAAACCAGGCATTGTGCGCATAAAAGCGTCCTGAATGCATTCTGGCAAAGATGAAGAAAATCCGTTCAGGTACATTTCGTCAGTTTCAAGACCTTCCGGCTCAACAAAAATCTGATGACGTTCACGGTCTTCAAAGCGCATAACCTTATCTTCAATTGAAGGGCAGTAGCGTGGCCCAATTCCGCTGATTTTTCCAGAGTACAATGGCGACCGGCCAATGTTTTCCCGGATGATTCTGTGAGTTTCAGCGTTTGTGTAAACAACATGACAGGGAACCATTGGGCGTTCAACCTTTTCAGTTTCAAAGCTGAAAGGAATGACTTCGTCGTCACCATTGTTGATCTCAATCTTAGAAAAATCGATTGTAGATTTTAAGATACGAGGAGGAGTTCCTGTTTTAAGGCGGCCAGTTGTAAATCCCAGCTTGTGAAGGCTGGCAGTAAGACCGTAAGCTGCAGGTTCACCGATTCTTCCACAAGGAGCATCGTATTCACCGATAAAGATGCGGCCTCCAAGGAAGGTTCCGGTTGTAAGAACAACTGCGCGGCAAGGAATAACGCGGCCACGTTCTGTTACGATTCCTGTAACCTTGTGGCGCATTCCGCCGGCGCTTTTTCCGCGGCTTTCACCAGGAATTGTACCAACTTCTGCCGAACTGTCTGAATCTGGAGGCATTGGTGTAGAACTTTCAACTGTAAGAATGTCGATTACAACATCCATCAAAGTAGAAAGGTTTGGAGTAGTTTCTAGAGTTTTGCGGGCCAGCTGAGAATAAGTGATTTTGTCAGCCTGACTTCTAGGTGCCTGAACTGCAGGTCCGCGGCTTTTGTTCAACATGCGGAACTGAATCATGCTGTGGTCAATAAGCTTTGCCATTTCGCCACCAAGGGCATCGATTTCCCGAACAATGTTACCTTTTGCAATTCCTCCGATAGAAGGATTGCAGCTCATTCGGCCGATTGCATCAGGAGTCTGAGTAACAACCACCGTTTTAAGTCCCATTCGGGCAGAAGCCAAAGCCGCTTCAACACCGGCATGACCGGCTCCAACTACAGCAACATCATAAAAATCATAAAATCCAGACATAGTTTTTCTATTATAGTGATTTGTTACGGGGCTTTCCATTGCTTTTATTTTCTGGGGTGGTTTTTGCATTTTTTGAGTTTTAACTGCGATATATATAGATGGAGGTTACTTATGTTTTTGACAAGACAGATTATTGATAATAAGATTGATTTTGATCAGGAGGTTGAGATGAGCGTGCAGTTCACATATTGGAAAGATTCTGATTTCTATATTGGCCATTTGAATGATTATCCTGATTATGAAACTCAGGGAAGAACTCTTGAGGAATTACAGGATAATCTTCGTGAACTTTATCAGGATATAAAATCTGAAGAAATTCCGTATATTCAGAGATAAACGAATATCTTGCAAAATCAATAATCAAAAAATTGTCAGGAAAATGATTGTAGGGCGAAGATATGGTCTTCGTCCTATTTTTATAACCGTTTGTTATTTCTTGATAAACAAAAATCATTGTTATATAATCGTTGTTATAACTTTGAACAAAATTTAAGGAGATAAATTTTTATGAAAAAGATTTTGACAGTTCTTGCTGCTGCAGCAGCTCTGGTAAGCGGGATGATGTTTACAGGATGTTCAGAAGATTCCCCATTGAATGATCTGGTTGGTCCTACAAATACCTGGTGCAGAAGGTCTGTTGAATACAAGGCTGCAAGTGAAGGAACTCCAGCAAAGACTATTGATGTTTACTGCTATTATGCAACAAGCGATAAAGAAGTTACAATGGGTGTAAATAGTGAAGGTAATCCAGCAAAAGTTAATGTTGTAAAGGGACTTAATATTGTAGTTGCCGGTGATAAAAATGCTACAGCGTCTGATTACAGTGATATTTTAGGAACTGTAACATCTGGAAAAACACCATTCTGTTTTAAATCTTTTGCTGAAGGGTCTAGTACTCTTAAAATTGCAAAAGATGATGATGGAAATGAAGAAAAGGATCTTACAGTAAAGAAAACATTGTGGAATTTGTTGTATCTGACTTCTTCGTGGAGCACTTATAATGATAAAACATTCCCATTGACAGATGCTTATGCTTCTTATGAATCTGTAACTGATTTGAAGACAGGATTTAGCCTTTCTAAAATCTTGAAGAAGATGGCTGCTAATAAACTTGAACAGATTCTTCTTGCAGAATAATTGAATTAATAAGAAAAACCGCCTTGTAAGGTTTATCCTTAGGGCGGTTTTTTTTATTTAACAACATGAAAATCAGGATGTATAATATAACAAGTATTTATTAATATTTTTTCGAGGTGTTCTTATGGCTAAACCTAAGGCTAAATGTATAAAAAAGACATTTGTATTTACATTTTCTGCATTCGTTTTTCTTTCCTGTGCAGTAATTTCAATTGTTTCAATTTTTTGTATTAAGTCCATCGCTGTGCATTTTGCACAGCTGCAGGCGATTCCGCTTGTACAAAAGGCTTCCGAAATAATTGATGGGGATGAATTCGAAAGAGTTGCCAGCGAGATGGATGAAACAGATGAATGGGCAGAACAAACACGTCTTGATTTGCTTGACATTAAGGAAGCATCCGGATGTTCATATCTTTTTACAATGGTGCCAGTCAGAGGTTCTACATACAGTTACGTTATTGACGGAAGCTGTGATCCTAGTGATACAGAAAACTTTTCTCCAATGGGAACAGATGAAGATATTTCAAAATGGGGTGAAGCTCCTGTAAATGCCTATAAAAAAGGTATTACTGGAAGTTCTGGTCTGGAAAAACAGGAAGAATGGGGATATCAGATAAGCGCCTATGCTCCAATTCATAATTCCAGAGGTGTGATTGTTGGTATTGTAGGATGTGATTTTGACGTAGGTTTTATCGTTTCGTTAATGCTTAGCCGTACTATTTTGATCTGTAGCGCAACTGTTGTTTTTGTAATCCTTGGTGGTATTCTTGTAAATCTTTTCAGTGGATATATTTTTGGTGCACTGCACAAGGTTTCAGAAGCAATGTACGCAATCAGCCGTGGAAGTGCTGATCTTACAGAACGTATTCCTGAACAGAATAGTCTTGAAGTTGGTTCCCTTGCAATCAACTGTAACCTTGTAATTCAGCGTCTTGCTGATCTGGTTGGAAAGCTTCAGGCTGAATCAGATGTTCTTAAGAGCACAGCAGACGGTCTTGCGATTCGTATGGGTGCTCATATCGAAAACATTAACAATGCCTCTGACGGAATCAGCGAAATTGATTCGCGTGTTTCTTCTCAGGCTGAAAAAGTTGCCAGCGTTGCAGGAAGCGTAGAAAACTTTAATACTCAGATTGAAAACCTCAATGAAAAGATTCTTTCTCAGTCGGGTGCGATTGAACAGTCTTCTTCTGCTATTGAACAGATTTCTGCAAACATTCGTTCTGTAAGCAACACAGTAAGCAAAATTACTGGGGAATATACAAATCTTGCCGCTCAGTCTGCTGAAGGAAACAAGCTTCAGCAGGAAGTTAGTGATCAGATTGCTCAGATTGCAAAACAGTCAGAAAACCTTAATGAAGCAAACGACGCTATTTCTGCAATTGCAGAACAGACAAACCTTCTTGCTATGAACGCCGCAATCGAAGCTGCTCATGCAGGCGAACTTGGTAAGGGATTCTCGGTTGTTGCCGATGAAATTCGTGCCCTTGCAGAAACTTCTGCCACACAGTCAAATGCCATCAGTGAACTTTTGGGAAGCATTTCTGAAGCAATCACAGGCATCGTAGAATCTTCTGAAAAATCTTCAAAAGCCTTTGAAACAGTTGGTTCAAAGATTTCTGAAATGAACAGCATGATGACAGAAATTCAGCGTGGTATGGATGAAGAAACTGCCGGTGTAAACAACATTCTTGATACAGTAAAGATTATTGACGGTACAACTTCTGCCATTACAGAAGCTTCTCATTCTATGAAGACAGAAAGTGAAAAGGTTGCCGCTGAAGTAATCGAGCTTAAGACTCTTGCTGAAGAAACACATCAGCGTTCAAGTGACGTTGCAAACAATATGCTGGAAATCAACATCGGAGCCCAGGATGCTTCTAAGGCATCTGAAAAGACTCAGGGAGCTGCAAATCACATTGTTGCAATGATTACTGGATTTAAGATTAAAGAAGAATAGAAAAAAAAGAAAGGAATTTGGAAGGGCTTCTGTGAAGTGCACCCCAATTATTGGACACTTTAACTAGGCTGATTTTAAGGACTGATTCCTGAATTGTAAAGGGGTCAGTCCTTTTAATTTAACCTTAATTCTTTTTTCATTGTACCATTCCAGATATTCAATTAATTCTTGC
>JAZLGB010000010.1:0-70212 GCA_045616085.1 Treponema sp. | reverse complement strand
CCGATAAGAACTGCATAAGACTGAAGGAGTCTGGCTGGTCCCCAGATTTCCTTGAGCATGCCGCCAAGATAGTAAATCACAGTGTATCCCCTGAATTGTGTTCTATATAAATGAACATTTTATTGAAAAAAAACACAACTTACAATAGAATAAAATTTATGGGTGGAAAAACAGAAAAAAAGGCTGTTCCGGCTGCAAAGAAGGCTGGGGCTGGCAAAACTACGCCTGCAGCAAAAAAGACTGCGGCAACAAAATCAACGGTAAAAGAAGTAAAGTCTTCTGCCAAGACTACAGCTAAGGCAACGGCAAAAACTACTGCTGCAACAAAGGTTGCTCCAAAAGCCGCTGCAAAAACTCCTGCAAAAGCAACAAAGGCTTCTCCTGCAAAGGCTGAACCGGAAAAGTTCAGTGCCTGGTCAAATGCAAAGACCGTAAAGAAATCAAAAAAGGAAGTGGAAGCAGAGAAGAAGACGGCTGCAAGAATGGCAAAGAATGCCGAAGAATCGGAAAAGAAGCTTGCCGCTGCAAAACAGATAGATCCTGCATCTCAGCGTGAAAAAAAAGAAGTTCAGGACTACGGTGATGACAAGATCAAGCACCTTGATGCCCTTGAACACATTCGTCTCCGTTCCGGAATGTACATCGGTCGTCTTGGAAATGGTTCCAATGAAAACGATGGTATCTATGTTCTGATGAAGGAAGTAATCGACAACTCAATAGACGAATTCATTGTAGGCTTCGGTAAGCAGATTGAAGTTTCCGTTGCCGATGGCCGTGTAAAGGTTCGTGACTATGGACGCGGTATTCCTCTTGGAAAAGTTGTTGAATGTGTAAGCCAGATCAACACGGGTGCAAAATATAACGATGATGTTTTCCAGTTTTCTGTAGGTATGAACGGTGTTGGTACAAAAGCTGTAAATGCCCTTTCTTCATATTTCCGAGTTGTTTCAGTTCGCGACGGAAAATGCACTGATGCAGTATTTGAAAAGGGCAAGCTTATAAGCCAGAAAACCGGTTCCCTCAAGAACCCTCAGAAAAATGGAACCTATTTTGAGTTCGTTCCTGATGAAGAAATTTTTGGCAAGTACAGCTTCAATATGGAATTTGTTGAAGCAAGAATGTGGAACTATGCCTTCCTTAACCCTGGACTTACAATCAAGCTTAACGGACAGGAATATAAATCCGACAATGGACTTCTGGACCTTCTCAGCAAGGAACTCGGTTCTTCAAAGGATAAGGAAAACCTTGAGCCTCCATTGTATGATGTTGGAAGCTATTCGGGTGAACACCTGAAATTTGCTTTCAGCCATGTTTCCGGCGTAAACGAAATTTATTTCTCTTTTGTAAACGGACAGTATACTTCTGACGGCGGTACCCACCTAAACGCTTTCAAGGAAGGTTTCATAAAAGGAATCCGTGAATTCTACGGAGAAAACTTTGACATCGATGACATCCGCTTTGGTCTTCGTGCAGCGGTTCTTGTAAAGATCAAGGATCCGATTTTCGAAAGCCAGACAAAGAACAAGCTTGGCAACACTGACATCAAGCAGTGGATTGTTGCTGAAACTCAGTCTGGTCTTGATGCATGGCTCCACAAGAATCCAAAGGCTGCAGAAAAAATTAAGGACAAGATCAAGGCTAACGAAAAATACCGCACAGACCTCAGCAAGGTTAAGAAGGAAGCTAAGGAACTTGACCGCAAGACAAGCGTGCGTATAGAAAAGCTTAAGGACTGCCACTATCATCTTCAGGATGGAGCAAAGGGTGAAAATTCAATGATCTTCATTACAGAAGGTCAGTCTGCATCGGGTACAATGACACACAGCCGCAATGCAGACTATCAGGCAATCTTCAGTCTTCGCGGTAAACCGGAAAACATGTACGGCAAAAGGCAGAGTGAAATCTACAAGAATGCCGAACTTTACATGCTCATGAAAGCACTTGGAATCGAACAGAACGTGGAAGATCTGCGTTACTCAAAAATCGTCATCGCAACTGATGCCGATAACGACGGCTTCCATATCCGCAATCTTCTTTTGACATTCTTCCTTGGATATTTTGAAGAGCTTGTTATGCAGCATCATGTGTACATTCTTGAAACACCGCTTTTCCGCTGCCGCAACAAGAAGGAAAAGGTTTACTGCTACAGCGAAGAAGAACGCGATGCAGCCCAGAAGAAGCTTGGTGCCGGCTGTGAAACCACACGATTCAAAGGTCTTGGAGAAATTTCCGGGGCAGAGTTCAAGGACTTCATTCAGCCTGAAACAATCCGCCTTACTCCTGTAGAAATCAGTCAGCTTAAGATTATTCCAAAGCTTCTTGAATTCTACATGGGAAAGAATACACCTGAACGCAGAAGCTTCATTGAAAAGAATCTTCTGACCAACGACCAGATTGATGCATAGTTCAATGTATAATTGACAATGCATAATTCATAATTGTTAAGGAGAAAATTCATTTTTTGCAGTGTTCATTGATTGTGCATTGTGAATTGTGATTTATGAATTGATTTATGGCTTTTGTAAAAAATATATTTGATAAAAACTTCATCGAGTTTGCAAGTTATGTTATCCGTTCCCGTGCCATTCCGGATTTGGAAGACGGACTTAAACCGGTACAGAGACGCATTATGCACACTCTTTTTCAGATTGATGACGGACGCATGCACAAAGTTGCTTCAGTTGTTGGTGACTGCATGAAGTTCCATCCGCACGGTGACGCTTCCATTGGCGGTGCCCTGGTTGTTCTTGCAAACAAGGGAATTTTCATTCAGCGTCAGGGAAACTTTGGAAACCTTTATACAGGTGATGAAGCTTCTGCTACCCGTTACATCGAGTGTGGTGTTCATCCATTTGCAAAGGATTTTTTGTACAATCCTCACATTACTGAATATGTACCAAGCTATGACGGGCGCAACAAAGAACCAATCACTTTCCGTGCAAAGCTTCCTGTAGTTCTTCTGGGAGGAGCTGAAGGTATTGCCGTTGGTATGAGCACAAAGATTCTTCCTTACAACATTCGCGAAGTAATCGATGCAGAAATCAAATGCATCAGGGGAGAAAAATTCCAGATTTATCCAGACAGCTTTACTGGTGGCCTTATCGATGTTTCCAACTACAACGACGGAAACGGAAAAATCGTTACCCGTGCAAAATTCGATTTGAGTGATGAAAAGAAAATCGTAATTACAGAACTTCCGTTCGATACGACTTCAAAGGAACTTCTTGATTCAATCGATGCCGCATACAAGGCAGGTAAGATCAAGATCAATTCTGTTGAAGACTATACGACCGACCACTGTAATATTGAAATCAGGCTTCCTCGCGGTGTTTATTCAAAGGATGTTGAAAAAGCCCTTTACGCATACACTGCATGTGAAAAATCAATTTCATGCTCAATGCTCGTAATCAAGGACAACATTCCGGTTGTGATGACAGCATCTGAAATCATCAAGTTCTATGCCCAGCGCCTTACTTCGATCATCAAGGATGAACTTGAATATGAACGTGGCTCTCTTATGGAAGACCTCCACGCAAGAACTCTTGAACGCATCTTCATTGAAGAAAGAATTTATAAAAAAATTGAACAGATGACTACAGCAGAAGATGTCGACAAGGCAGTTAAGAAGGGCTTCGTTCCATTCAAGGCTGAACTCATCCGTGAAGTTACAGACGAAGATGTTGAAAAACTTTTGAAGATTCCAATCCGCCGTATCTCTCTCTTTGACATCAACAAGAACCGCGATCAGGTTACTGCAATCAATGCACGCCTCAAGGAAATCGCAAAGAGACTCAAGAACCTTAAAGCCTGTGCTGTCGAATATCTTGAAGGTATGGTTGAACAGCTGGAAAAATACACAAAGCTCGATGAAAAGAACGATACAAGATTCATTGATCCAAAGCTTTTGACACGCCAGACTACAGTTACGACTTTCAGTGCCGTTGACGTTAAGACAGTGGTTAAGCGCGACATTCCATTGCGCTATGATGACAAGGGATATCTTGGTACTAAGGTTTCAGGTGGCCGCGAAATCATCAAGGTTACTCCGTATGACAGAATCCTTATTGTTCGCAAGACCGGTATATGGGGCGTTTGTGATGTTTCAGACAAGCTCTTTGTTGACCAGGGCATGTTCTACTGCAACTACGCAGAAAAGGAAATCATCAACAAGGTGTTGTTTACTGTAATTTACCGTGATCCAAAATCGAACCAGTGTTACATCAAACGTTGCCGCATTGCAGGCTGGATTATGAACCGCGACTATAACTTTGCACCTGACGGTATGGAAGTTCTCCATGTTGATACAAGGGACAAGTTCAAGTTCACTCTCAACTATGTAAAGAAACCTCGCATCAAGGTTGCTTCTCAGGAATTCAAAGCTCAGGCTTATGAAGAAAAGGGGCTTAAGGCCGGTGGTGTCCGCATCGATACAAAGGAAGTAGAATCTATTACAGTTGAATCTGCAGATCCGCAGGGAAGTCTAGGCCTATGAGTAAATTTTTGCGACCGGAATACAACCGCATGTATGAAGTAATGAAGGTGCGCCTTGCAAAAAATTTAAGCAAGTGCGTATTCATCATTCTTCTTTTTCATCTTGCTCAATCTTTTCTGTTTAGCCTTACCATGTCTCCCATAATGGCTGGCGGAAAAAACGGTCTCAGTTTTCCGACTTTTGCATTGTCTGCTGTAAGTACGGTCTTTGTGTTTTTCTTTTCTTTCCAGTTTCTGTATGGAATACTTTCGTTTTTTACAAAAGTTATTCTTGCTCGCAAGGATGTCATGGGAGTGTTTACTTCCGGACTCAGGGATAGGACAAGACGAGCACATTTTCTTTCAGTTGTCTTTACCATCATTCTGATTGTTTCTGCTGTCATTGCGGCTGTCGTAATCTTCTTTTTCAAGCAGGATATCACTTCCATCGTTGCCGAACTTTTTGTGGATGGGGAAACTCCAAATGAAACTGCTCAGTTTGTAAATGCAGTTGGACTTGCCATTGTATTCTGTGCCGTGTTTTTCTTGTGTGGAATTTTAATTTCTATTCCATTTCTTTTTTCATGGAACATTCTTTATGATGACAAAAAGATTTCTGCTTCTGCTGCCATGAAGAAAAGTTTTTGCCTGATGATGAGGAATTATTTTCATTTCATTGGCTTTGTAATCTATAGCTGTTTCAAGAATGTTGTTTTCATAATAATCTTTTTTGGAATCAACATGGCTCTTTCTGCAAGGAATTCAGTTATATCCAGTTTCTTCTCAATGGTCCTTGGTTTTTTTGCCTTTACGCAGGAATATACGATTGTTGCAAAAGCATATGCCAGCATTCCGATTTACTATTATTCTCTCCTGAGTGTTAACGGAATGATTGAGGCTGATAAAAAAGAAAATGAAAGTTCTGCTGAATAATCCGGTAAACGAAATAAACATAAAGGGTTCTCGTTTCATTGCTGAAGTTTTTACTGTGACTACACAGGCAGAAGCTCGCGAAAAACTTCATGAGCAGAAAATCAGATACAGCGATGCAACCCACGTTTGCCATTGCTTTATCAGCGGACTGAAAGCTGAAGCCTGCGGAATGAGTGATGACGGTGAACCTTCTGGTACTGCAGGACGTCCTATGCTTGATGTCCTAAAGGGCAGTGGAATTACAAACATTCTTGTTACCGTTACCCGTTATTTTGGCGGAACTCTTCTTGGAACCGGCGGTCTTGTAAAGGCTTATGGCGATAGCGTAAAGGAAGTTTTGGCACTTTGTGAAACGGAAGAATACATAGAGCGCAGTGATTTCTCCTTTGAGTGCGACTGGGGAATCTACGAAACCATAAAAAGAATAATCGAAGTTTTTCACATCAGCGATTTGACGGAAGAATTTGCAACGGGTGTAAAGCTCAGCGGCAAAATCTATGCATCGGAATATGAAGAACTGAAGGAAATGATAAAAAATCTTAGCAAAGGAAAAATTACATGCATTTGATATTTATTCGCCACGGGGATCCAGATTATATAATCGATTCAGTAACAGAGAAAGGAAAGAAGGAACTTGAACTTCTGGCAGACAGGCTTGCAGGATTCAAGGCAACTGAATTCTATGTTTCTCCAATGGGGCGTGCACAGAAAACAGCAGAGGCTTGCCTTTCAAAAATCAATGTAGACATGACAAAGCCACCAGTACCTGTAACAACACTTCCATGGCTTCGTGAATTTTCCTACGACTGCATTGATCCTAAAACAAAGAAAAAGAGACTTTGCTGGGACAACATGCCCCACGATTACTACGAAGAAAAAAAATACCGCAGCGACAAAAACTGGTTCAAGACAAAACTGATGAAAAGCGGAGACATTGAAGGACATTACAGGGAAGTTTGTGACGGCATTGATGAAATCCTTGCTTCCTGGGATTACAATAGGCTCAGTGCTGACATTCCGATTTACAACTGTTTCCCAAACCTTACGCCGGAAGAAGCAAAGGTTGATACTCATCTGAATCAGTTTCAGAAAGACCTTGATCCAAAAAAAATTGTATTTGTATGTCACCTTGGTGTGATGTTCGCAATCATCAGTCACCTGACAGGAATGAGCCCGGTACAGCTGTGGCAGGGATTCTTTGTTGCTCCATCTTCAATAACAGTTCTTGGAGCGGAGGAAAGAGTTCCCGGAGAAGTTGTATGGCGCGTTCAGAGAATGGGTGATGTGAAACATCTTGAAGCAAATGGAGAACACGCATCTGCTTCCGGTTATTTTGGAAATTACCTTGAAATATAGGATAATTTCTTTTCCTATTAATAAATATCCAGCTTGTAATTCAGCAAAGTTGTATTTTCCTGAATGTTAACAAGTGTAATGGTCAATGTACTCTGTCCTTTGGTCAACTGAATTTTAGCAAGAAGCTGCTTGTCGTCTTCTGGATAAATGTCCTGTGTGGAATAGTGTGAATTTCCTGTAAGCCCAAGTTTTCCGCTGGTTTCCTTTATTGTGTCGTATATCACTGTCTCTGCTGTTTCACCGTTTACTGCAACTATTGTCTTGTAAGGTACTGCTTTTGACTGCCTTGTTTTGTAAACAAAATATGTGCCGGAAGCAATTCTTTTTTCTGTATTTATGTTGCGGAAGTTTCCGTTCTTATCAAGAAGATAAACAGTTCCTGCTTCCAGATGATTTTCCTTTGCAATGCGAGGCATAAGGATTTTTGGATTTACTGCAGCAAGATTCTTTTTGTCAAATACCTTGAACTCAAGTCCGTTGCTTTCTTCCTGCCATGCGGTGTTACCGCTTGTTGCAATTTTTCCGTAAGCCTTGATTCTTTCTGCCTCACCAAGATTTTCTTCCAGACTGTCCTGATTCAGGTTTCCGTATACTGTAGAAAGCCCGTCGCTGTGTGAAATTATTGCTGCTGAGCCAAGTGCT
Source organism: Treponema sp. (assembly GCA_045616085.1). Taxonomy (GTDB): domain Bacteria; phylum Spirochaetota; class Spirochaetia; order Treponematales; family Treponemataceae; genus Treponema_D. Next base: position 62,811 of record JAZLGB010000010.1, on the reverse strand, counting down.
GATTCAAACCATCCAAAGGCATCAGACTGATCGTCGATTACTGCAATTACGATTCCGTCATCAGAAGACCTTACTTCTGCATCTTCTTTATAGATTATTGAAGAACTTAATGTTTTGCCTCTTAACTGTCCGAATTCAGATATGATTGTTTCCGACGATGTCTCGGTAATAGGCCAGTCAAAGGCAGATATTGAAGAAAGTGCTAATGCCGCAAGTGATGCTGTAACAATATGTCTTTTCATTTTTATTTCCTTGAGATGGATATGCGTGAAATCTTGTTGTTGCGTCCTACAAAGAGGGATTTATTTCTTGTCTGTATGAAGGAACTGTCTCCCTTGAAGTTAAAGCTTGCCATCTGATGGGTATTTTTTTCAAGGACTGTAATTGTAAATTCCGATTTGTCACGGCTCAAAACAAATACCAGTTCGTCATCATCTGAAAATTCAATCTGAAGAATTTTTCCGCTTATAGGAATTTTCTTTGTAGCTGAAGTTGCAAGGTTTACGATTCCAAGTCCACCCTTGAAATTGTAATAGACGAAATCAGATTTTCTTGTGAATTTTACAAGGGTTTGCCTGTTGAGCTGGCTGCCAAGGTATTCGTGGAAAATGATTCTTGAGTGTCCGGCGTTTCTTTCAGCTACTACAAATCTCTGGTTGTTCTGTCCCGAAACGCAGGCAATGATGTTGCCGTCTTCAGAGATGTCTGCACCAAGAATTACTTCTATGTCGCTTCCACCTGGATTGAATTTCTGGGATATTTTTCCTTCCCTATCAAAACTGATGATTGAACCGTCTGCGTAGCCTGCAACAGTTCCTCCCTTGCTGGAAGAAAAAGCAGTGATAGGCGAATAATTTTCATATGCCCACTGGCGCTTGCCTTCATCATCAATCTTTGAAAAAGAAGTTCCGCCTGGAAGCATTACATAGATTCTGTCTTCGTCAATAAAAGGAAATCCTGTTTCTTCAATTGTTCCTGATTTTGTTCCGTCTGAAAGGAAAAAATCTGCCCCGGTATTGTTCTGAAGGTAAGTGCAATACCATTTGTCTGAAATTGCAGCTTTAAAAGGAAAATTCATGCAGCTGTCAATCTTTCCTTCTTCGGTAAAATAGCCCACGCTGTTGTTCAGCCTGTAAGGAATGCGTTTGTCACCGGCATTTGCTTTTTGAATGTGATGGATGTCTTCGGTCCATTCCGGTGTAAAATGAATTTCTGTGCCATTCGGGCGCATTGCGAAAATTATGTATAGTATACAGAAGATTGTGACTGAAGGAATCAGGTAGTTTCTTTTTTTCTTATTAAAATTCATGGTGTTATTTTATAGAAAAATCCTACAAATTGCAATTTTATGCATCTTTTTGCTATAATATGTGAAAATTTTTTATCGCTACAAGCCAATAGCGAAAAGGAGTAAAAAAATGGCAGAAAAAACTGTTGATCATTCATGCACTTTGGACAAGATCATCTCATTGTGCAAGCGCCGCGGATTTGTATATCAGGCATCGGAAATTTATGGCGGTCAGGCAGGAGCTTGGGATTACGGTCCTTTAGGTGTAGAATTCAAGAGAAACATTCAGAACGAATGGTGGCATTACATGACTCAGCTTCATGATGATGTTGTTGGACTTGATTCCGCAATTTTCCAGCACCACACAACATGGAAGGCTTCAGGCCACGCAGATCACTTCTCTGATCCAATGATTGACTGTCTCGAATGTCAGGCACGCCACCGCGCAGACAAAATGATTGAAGACTTTGTTGCTGCAAATCCAGACAAGAATCCTGGAAAGCCAGTTGATACAATGACTCATGAAGAAATGGAAAACTTCATCAAGGCAAACATCAATTGTCCTGTTTGTGGAAGCAAAGAAAAGAAATATACAGCAGTTCGCGAATTCAACCTTATGTTCAAGACATACCAGGGTCCAATTGCTGACGAATCACATCTTATTTATCTCCGCCCAGAAACATGTCAGGGGATCTTCACAGACTTCAAGAACATCGTTCAGTCTAACCGTATGAAGGTTCCTTTCGGTGTAGCTCAGGTTGGTAAATCTTTCCGTAACGAAATCATCTTCAAGAACTTCATTTTCCGTACTGCTGAATTTGAACAGATGGAAATGGAATATTTCTGTAAACCAGGAACAGAAGATGAAACATTCCAGAGATGGCGCGATGAACGCTGGGCATTCTACCTTAAGTACGGTATTCCAGCTGATCAGCTTAAGTGGCACCACCACGACAAGCTTGCTCACTATGCAAAAGACGCATACGACATCACATATAACTTCCCTATCGGTTTTGAAGAAATCGAAGGTATTCACTCACGTACAGACTTTGACCTTTCACAGCACATGGAATATTCAAAGAAAGACATGAGCTACATGGATCAGGAAGATGGAAACAAGAAGTACATTCCTTATGTAGTTGAAACATCTGCAGGTCTTAACCGCAACTTCCTTATGTTCCTTTGTGAAGCATACGAAGAAGAAAACGTTTCAACAGAAGAAGGAAAAGAAGACTATCGTACAGTTCTTCATCTTGATCCACGTCTTGCACCAATCACAGTTGCAGTTCTTCCACTTATGAAGAAAGACGGTCTTGCAGAAAAAGCTAAGGAAATCCAGCACCTTCTTAAAGAAGACTTTGCTACTGACTACGATGTTTCTGGTACAGTTGGTAAGCGTTACCGCCGCCAGGACGAAGTTGGTACTCCATTCTGTGTAACAGTTGACTACGATACAATCACAGAAAAGAAAGAAGACGGTTCTGCAAACGAATTGTTCAACACAGTAACTGTTCGTTACCGTGATTCAATGGAACAGGAACGCGTTGCTCTTGATGATTTGACTTTCTACCTTCAGAAAGCAATCAAGAACTACAAACCAGTAGTTCGCAAGGACAGATAATTTAACTGTTGAAAAAGCGGCATGGATGCCGCACGTGTAATTTTTCGAAAAAAATGGCTGGTTTTGCTTGCAAAACCAGTTATTAAAAAATTACACGGAGGTAATTTTTTAATGGAATTTATTCGTTTAGGTAAATCAAATTTGATGATTTCTCGTGTTGCAATCGGAGCTATGTCTTTGAACAAAGTAGAAGATGAAGAAAAGGCTGCAGAGCTGATTCGTAGCGCATACAATCAGGGAATCAACTTTTTTGATACTTCCAGAAATACTCCGGACTGCGAAAAACTTTTGGGCGACGCTTTGGGCGACATCCGTTCATCGGTAATGATCGCTTCCAAAACCAGTGCCCAGAGTGGTGCAGAAATCCGTGCTGACCTTGAAGAAAGCTTAAATGCCATGCACACAGATTCAATTGATTTGTACCAGTATGAATCTGACCGTTTTATGCCGGAAGCAAATGGTGTAGACGGTATATATGGCGCACTAAAGTCACTTAAGGAAAGCGGAAAGATTAAGGCTATTGGGCTTGCCACACAGGATATTGATATTGCAGAAAAGGCAGTTACCAGTGGTCTTTACGACACATTGCAGTTTCCTTTCAGCATGATCAGTCCAGACGAAACCCGCCAGATCGTTGAGCTTTGTCGTGAAAACGATGTAGGTTTTATTGCCATGCAGCCATTGTGCGGCGGAATCCTTACTTCAATTCCTTTGGCTTATGGCTTCTTGCATGAATATGAAAACGTTATTCCGTTGTGGGGCGTTCAGTCTCAGGAAGAATTGGATCAGATCCTGTACTTTAATGAACATCCTCCTGTAGTGGACGAAAAGTTCAAGGAAGATGTAGAAAATATCCGAGCCTTCTTCAGTTAAGGTTAAATGAAAAATCCACCGTTTTCCGGTGGATTTTTTTATGCCTTTAACCTTATACAAAATCACTCATATCAACAGCGCTAAAGCCGTGTTTGTCTGTGGTTTCGGCGGCCTGTGCTTTTTCAAGCTCTTTCTGCAGGGCCTCAACTTCAGAATTAGTCTTAATCTGAGTGTTAAGAGTTTTCTGAACATCGTCTGTTTCATCTTTTGAAAGAACGCGGCTGATCTTGTTAGGTCCTTCATCTTCAGTCTGAATTGTTCTAGGAGAACCGTCAGCTTCTCGTTCGTTTACAAGCTGAACGATAGGGTTCTTTGGATTATTTGGAGAAACATCAGTTACGATGGCGATTTTTCCGTTGTTCAAATAAACGTAAGCTCCGATTGGGAAAAGAGAAAGGCTGAACAGCAATGCCTTGATTACTGTTGGATCGTACTGCTGGTTCTGGTTTTTAAGCATTTCAACCATGGCGTCAAATGCTGTACGTTCTGTCTTGTATTCACGAGGAGCTGTAATCGCTTCGTAAGAGCAGGCTACGGCGATAATTTTTGCGTAATTAGAGATTTTGTTGCCTGCAAGATGGCGAGGATAACCCATTCCGTTTTCTTTTTCGTGATGTTCCAAAACTCCAAGCTGGATGCTCAAAGGGAACTCAAGTTCCTTAAGGATGTTGAATCCAAGGATTGGATGAGTGTTGATCTGAGATTTTTCGCCGGCGGTAAGTCTTCTTTCTGACATATAAAGCTGAGGAGGAAGACGAAGCATGCCGACTTCGTGAAGAATACAAGTTATTCCAAGCTCGATCAGCTTAGAAAGTGCAAGATGAAGTTCAAGACCCAAAGTGATTGCAAGAACTGTTGAACGCATTGAATGAATTACCAGAAAGTTCTTCTTGCGCTGTTCAGCTGATGGAGAAATACGCAAAACGTAGCGTTTGTTATCTTTGATGAAGATACAAAGATCCTTTACGGTCTCTGAAAGTTCTTCAAAATTGATTTTTTTATTTGTGGCGTAATGTGTGTAAACGGAATTGATGTAGTTCATGTATTCTTCATATACAGATTCTACAGATTCCATGCGAGATTTTTCTGTGTTGGCAAATTTTCCTGAGTTTGCCTTTTCAAGAGCGTCTTTGAGTGAGTCCTTGATCTTAGCTTCAGCCTGATTCTGAGTAGGGTATTGAGTTGAGTCTTCTTCGATATCAAAGCCTTTCTTTTCGACACCAATGTCTCCGCCAAGGCTTACTTCTTCTTCACATTCAAATTCCTTGAATTCCCAGTCTTTGAGAGCTTTTAGAAGTTCATCTGTTACAGGAACGGCAACTGGGAGAAGAATGTAGTTTTTATCAATCATCAGGTCACTTTTAAAAGTGAGATCAGGCTGTAATGAATCAATATTTATAGTTGTACTCATAGACACAATACTCCGCTTAGAATATCGGCATGGTTTATGAATTTCTTTAATTGGGGAAAGCTTAAAAGGGCAAAAAAAAACTTGAAAAACCTCACACGTTTCTCAAGTTTTTTAATGAAGGACACACAATTTACAGGCGTCTGGATGTCGAAAACCGCCTGTAAGCTTGCTGTACTTATATTATCGGTGAGAGTTGCAAGGACTTTAATAAAATGTGAAAAAAAATTAAAAGTTTTTGCAGAATTCTGCGATTGATTTGAAGGACATAAGGTAGCGTTCAGAAACTGTAAGCTTTTCCATTTTAGTGCTTGGAACAAGTTCCAGGAAAGAGGCGATTTCCAGCTGGGAAAGCTTTGACTGATAAAGCTCTGAATTTGGAGAAGAGGATTTAAGATTTTTGATAGCATCTGCGCAGATGTTGATTGCTTCCTGAAGCTGTTTTTCCAGGGCCATGCAAGCCTTCTTGTAACAGGAATCCAATTCTTCTAAAGGACGTTCAGACTGTGCAAAGGAAAGATATTCCTGTTTAGAGGCAGTACATTCTGGCAGCAAAAGCAGTTCATCTATTGCACACACCTGGATTCCAGGAATCTTAAGGCCTTCTGGTGCGATTGTATAGGTCTTTACGTGAGGGCAGGCTGCAAGACGGCTTTCAAACCACCAGGCAAACATTTTCATGCGCTGGTCGGAAAGAACAGGCTGGTCGTTGTAATCCTTTTCCCAGCAGGCATTTCCAGAAAACAGCATAGGCATTCCTGCAGTTTCTGCAGATTTGATCTTAAGTGAATTTGTATGGCTTGCCTGCTCAAAGGTGCTGCCTTTAATGTGGGTCTGTTTCTTAGGGAAAGAAAGATCCAGGCCCGCAACATAAATTCTGGAAGCTCCGGAAAGCTCAGCGAAATTCCAGCAGCAGCTGGCAACGGAACCACCGGCTCCCAGACTTCCAAATTCACCGCAATATTTTTCAAAGAATGTTCCCAACGGAATCTGACTTGAGCAGCAAATAATCTTTTTACAGTTGAACTTGAACACAGCAGGATAAACAGCATTTTCTGCAATCAGAATGCTGGATGGACTTTTGAGCCCCGCAATATGTCTGTAGGCCCAGTATTGAGGGTCTGTAAGCACAATAAAGTCTGGCTGGTAGCCAACTCTAAGGCAGGAACGTAGGGCTGTATCAACACAAACTGTAACAATTTTTTCTTTAAGCTGACTAAGGTATGGAAGAATTTTATCCAGTGAAGGACCTGCTCCCAATACCAGGAAAGGAAGGTCTTTTCCCTTGCCCTTAAAAAGGTTCACGCCTTCCAGTCTGCAGGTTGTGGAAAGATTCCGCTTGGAGTTGTTGAACCAAAGCTTGCGGAATTTTTCCAGAGTTGCGTTGTTTATGTCTTCTTTGTTTTTGTTTCGCTTGATCAATGTTTCCAGCTGATCGAAATATGGCTGGCCGTGGGCTGTCTGTGCCTGAACGGAAAAAAAGCAGCAGTAATGGATGCCGTATTGGTTTAGAAGTGTGATTGCCTGTTCTGTGCCACAACCGCAGGCGAAAATTATAGAAGGATGAGAAAAGACTGCTTCGAAATCAACTAGAAGCAAGGCTGCCAGAAAGTGATTCAAATCCGGTTCAATTATGATGATGGTTTTGTCTTTGTACGAGCTGGCTGCTTCAAGAACAGTATATCCCAAACCCATACCGCTAAAGACCAGAGCTTTTGAGGCTGTGATTTCTTCCTTTTTTGCGGCTAGAGCGGTTTCTGCTTCCCGTTCAGGATTGTAGGCTGAATGAAGTCTAAGACCGTTTTCTGTAGCAACAGGAAGGTTTGTCCTGGAGGTTGTGATTTCCCAGAATGGGTAAAGAGCGGTATTCTCGGTTTCTGTGCCTGCGTACCGATTAAAAAACTCCAGCTGATTTTCCATAAGCTGTGCCAACTGGGGAAATCTATTTTTAAAAAGAGAAAGGTTCTTATTCCAGATTGAGTTCAATTAACATGTTCTCCGTAACTGGAGTTCCTGGTTCTGGAGACTGAGATTTAACCCAGCCAGAACCGTTTACCTTAAGCTTTATGTCGTTTCTGCTGAAAAGAGGCAGAAGTTCCCGCATGCTCATGCCTGTAAAATCTGGGACTTTTGTGCCAAGATTGAATGGTTTTGCAGGAGAAATAGTGATTTTTCCGCTGTGGGCAAGACTGGCGGCATCACCACGGCTCATACCAAGGTGGTCTATAATAACGTCTGCGGCGCTGGCAATAACCGGAGCAACGATACGTCCTGCGTAAGTTTCACCTTTGGCTTTTTCTACAACGATGTAAAGGATGATCTGAGGATCTTCAACAGGGAAGATAGCCATACAGTTTGAAAGGAAGTCAGTTGTTGAATAACCACCGTTCTTTTTGTCGGCCATCTGGGCTGTACCAGTCTTTACACCGATAGAAATGTCGTTAAGGTGGGCGCGGCTACCAGTACCGGAAGTGGCGGTTGTTTCCATACAGCTAAGGACGTATTTGGAAGTTGATTCCTTGAAAATACGCTGACGGTATTCTGGCTGATGTTCATAGGTGATTGAGCCGTCTTTGTTTGTGATGCGTTTGATTACCGCAGGTTTTACAGGAATACCTTTGTTTGCGATTGCGCTGGCAGCCTGTACCATCTGAAGGGCAGAAACGCTGATTTCCTGTCCCATAGACATAGTTGGCTTAGAACGGGCTGACCAAAGGCGGTTGTTTGTATCTTTTACAGAACCTGCAGTTTCTCCTGGAAGTTCTACACCTGTTTTTGTTCCAAAACCAAGAGTCCGGATCATATCAAGGAACTGTTCGTCGTTTGTTCTGTCTGAAATCTGAGCAAGAGCATCGTTGCAGGAATATTTAAGGGCTTCGCGAGGAGTAATCCATCCATGGTGGTCCAGACATTTGATGCGGATTGTTTCGCCGCCACGGATACGGTTTTCGTAAACCCCGTCACAAAGGAAGCTGGTGTTGGCATTGATGAGCCCTGCGTCATAGAAGGAAGCTACTGTAAAAATCTTGAAAACAGAACCTGGTTCGTAGGCGCTCATGGCAGGGCGGTCAATGGTCTGTTCTATAGTAGACATGTTGTATTCGTTAAGGTTTGAATTAGGCAAACTGATGTAAGAAAGGATTTCTCCGGACTTAACATCAGAAACAAGAATCATCATGCTTTCTGCCTGAGTTTTTTTGATTGTTTCCAGGGCTATTTCTTCCAGTTTATATTGAAGGTTTGCGTCGATTGTAAGATAGATATTCTTGCCCTGTTCCTGCTTTAAGCTGTCAGGATTTACGGCAGGCTGAAGCTGCTCCTGCATTGAGTATTCAATACCGGCAAGCCCCTTTCCGTCGTCTCCCATATAACCGATTAACTGTGAAGCCAAGGCATTTTCCGGGTAAACACGGCCAGGAATCTTATCAAAGCTTACATACAAATAGTTCTTGTCATTAGTTATCTTTTTAAGTTCTGTGTAAACGGTCTGATCAACCTTTTTCTTAAGGTAAACAAAGCTGGCCTTGTCTCTTGAAATAAGTGAATAAACGGCCTGAGGTGTCATTCCCAAAGCGCCGGCAACGTCCTGGGCAAACTGTTCCTTGTTTTTGATTGAATGAGGAGTAACACCGACGTGATAAAAGTTTGTCTGAACCGCAAGAGGCTTTCCGGATCTGTCTACAATTGAACCTCGTTCAACTGTCTGGGATTTCTGGTTGATTTTTCCTACAGGAGTAAAAGCCAGGACAACATATTTGGAGAAAATATAAATGAAAAACAGCAGGCTAAAGCCAAGGACAACCTTTAATGCTGTTTTATTGAAAAATCCGTTCATTTTCCGATAATCTTCCCCGTAACATTTTTAACAGAAACGAATCCGTAGTCTCTGGAATCGATTGAATCCTTCTGGTTGTCGCCCAGGGCAAAAATATAGCCTTCTGGAACTGAATCAAAATTCTTCATCAAGTGAAACTGGACCGGAGTCAAGCTGATTTCCTGTTGATTGATTTTTACAATATACTCCGAATTCTGCGAAAATTCTAGTTGGTTTCCCGAAACCCCTGCGCATCGTTTTACGACAATCTTATTGTCATGGAGAAAGATCACAATGTCATTCAATTCAGGCTGTGACCACTGAAAGAAAAAATTCTGGCTGCCGGGTTTTACAAGACCGTATGCAAGACGATTTACAAGAACGGCGGTGGAGTCGTGGAGGGTAGGTTCCATGGATGTGCCGGAAATGTGAAGGACGTCAAAAATAAACAGCTTGATAACCAGTCCTGCAAAAATTCCTATTAAAACACTTGGTAACATGATTCCGTTCTTTTTAGATTTATCCATCTATATAATTCTAAACTCTGCTTTTTTTTGTGTCGATAGATGAAGTATGGAAATAGTAAACTTCGTAGGATTTAATGAAAGCACATCAATTTTTGATGAAGCAGAAAGATTTTTAAGTTCACTTTTGAAAAAACGTAAGCCTGGTCAGGTAAAGCCTGCAATCCACGTAAAGGCTCATAAGACTGTTCGTAAAGCGTCAGTTTCTATGGCAGATGTTCAGTCTGTGGATTTTGTCTCAGTTCTTAGAAAGACTGGCAGTCTTGTTACATTCGTACAGGAAAATTCAAGACTGGTGGGAAAGGTTCTTTGCGGTGCCACAGCAGCTCTTGTTTTGGCTTCAGCCGGCATCATCTCCTTCAATTATTTCCAGAATATAACCGCTCCTGCTGCCCTTGCAAACAACTACGAAACAGAAATGCAGATGCTGGACAAGCTGATGAATTCCTTCGCTCTGGAAGAATCAGCGGAATACACTGCAGACGGAACCCTTGTAGGTTCAAATACAGACGTAAATGTTGAAAAGCTTTTCCGTCAGCCAGTAACTTTCCAGACATACAAGGTTCAGGCTGGGGATACAATCAGCGGAATCACTAAGAAATTCGGTCTTTCAAATATTTCAACTTTGATCGCTGTAAACGATATCGACAACGTTCGCCAGCTTTGTGCAGGTCAGAAGCTCCGCATTCCTTCAATGGACGGACTTTACTACACAGTTCAGAAGGGAAACAGCCTTCAGGGACTTTCTTCAAAGTTCGGCGTTACTCTGGAAGATCTTCTTGATGTAAACGAACTTGATTCAAGTGAATTGAGCGTTGGCCAGACACTTTTTATTCCTGGTGCTAAGCTTGATTCGGCAAAGCTTTCTCAGGCAATGGGTGAACTCTTCAAAAATCCTCTCAGCGGCATCCGTTATCGTCTTACTTCAAAGTTTGGTCCTCGCGCAGATCCATTTACAGGTGCACGTTCAAGCCACACAGGAATCGACATGGCTTGTCCAATGGGATCACCAATTATTGCAACAGCCAGCGGTAAAGTTACATATTCTGGAGTTTCTCCTGTTTATGGAAACTACGTAATCATCAATCATGGCAACGGCTATCAGTCATTGTACGGTCACATGTCAATGATCATCGCTAAAAAAGGTCAGTGGGTTAGCCAGGGAACCCGTATCGGCTTGGTTGGTTCAACAGGCTATTCTACAGGCCCACACCTCCACTTTACAGTTTTCAAGAACGGTAAGCTTGTGGATCCACTTTCGCTTATTAAATAAGCCATTTTAATTGATTTGGAGATATAGAATATGAAGTCATCAGTTTGCAATGGATGTGGAAGAACAATTGAAAAGGAATACGTTTTCTGCCCCTGGTGTGGAGAAGAACATAAAGTTGCTGAAAGCAAAGATTATATGGACGTGATTTTTCAGCGTTACACAAATCAGCGTAATGCTTATAAGGCACAAAAAATAAACGCTATGCGCAGCCGTCTTGAAACTCTTGAAAGAGATCTGGACGTGCTGGTACTCAGTGCGGAGATGCATAAATGATTGAATTGAAGAAGATTTTTTTAACAGGAATTTCTCTTGTACTCTGTTGTACAGCTTTCGCCGGAATTAAGTTCGGCGATGCTGACATTAACCAGAATGATGAAATACTCTACACAGTAAAGCATGATATTCCGGGAACCAGTTCCTATCGTTCATTGTTCCGTGCAAAAATTCTGAATGGTGAAATCAAGACTACTCCGGAAATGATTACCTGTTACCCGGAACAGATGGAGCTCATTTCCGGCGGCTCAATCATCCAGATTCGAAACCGTTACGGTACAGCCTGGTACAATACAATTTCTAAATCATTCATCTGGAAAAAATATTATTCCAATATCCCACTGAACTCAATGCGTCTTGCAAAAACCAGTGTAGGACCAAAAGGAGATTGGATCTGTTATATAGAAAAAACTGATTATGCCATGGGAAAGCTTTGGCTTGAAAACGTAAACTCTGGCAAAAAAATCCTTCTGGATGAAAAGGCTGCCTTCAATTATGAAAAGGTTCCTGTAAAGTGGCTCAACGACGGGTCAATTCTTGTTTATCAGAAGGGACAGAATGTCTATTTCTGTAATCCTGATGCTGTTGGTCGGGGTGTTGAAGTTTCAGAAGAATTCCGAAAGATTGGTCCGGGTACAATCAATTCAGTTTGCTGGGTTGATGGTCGTTATCTTATTTACATTGATGCAGACCTGATCTACAAAATCAGTGCAAAAGAACTTTATACAATGGGACTTTATTCTGGAATCATCGGAAAGGGGCAGACAATCGGCCGTCTTCCATCTCAGTTCCAGGCAAACAAAGACTTTTTCAGTGTAAACGGTGACGTTTCCGGAATGATTCTTGTTCAGAACGGAAAGGTCTTTACATACTATAAGGTTGATAAAAAATCTGCCGACTATCTGGAAACTATCTATTCAGGCCCATATATCGATATGAAGGCTTCTCTTCTTGAATCGGAAGTTATCTGGAATGAAGACAGCGCTCCTTTCATCTGGATGCGTCGTTTGCCTTATAATGGTGAAAAGATTCTTTCTGCGGTTTATCGCGTAGACGAAAAGATGACAAAGTTCCTGGAAGTTGCAGATTCAGGAATGCCAGCTGTTTCTCCAGACGGAAAGATGATCGCTTTCTATTCTGGTTCAACAGTTCACATTTACGACACAAAGCAGTGGCGCCGCGTAAACAAATTGGACGGAGAAAACATCATTTCATTGCTCTGGGAAAACAATTCCGTGCTTTGTATTGGTGGCGATAAGACTATCCGTCGCTGGAACATTCTGGATTCAAAGGCTGATCCTGTTATGGTAACTTCTGCAGTAAACGGTTACTGGGATCCAGATTCTGGTGTGATTACTGCAGATGTTGGAAACGGACGTATCTTTACTTTCGATGAAAATGCCCGTGCCTGGACAGAAAAAGGCGTTGCGGGAAGTCATTCGAACAACCTTCGCAATGGCAGATACAGACTTTTCTGTGGCGAAACACCAAACACATATTTTGATAATGCACTTTACATCAGAACTTTGTCTGGAAAAGCTGTAACAAAGGCTGCCTATCCAGAAAGCGTAAGAAAAACTGGAGACCGTAAAAAGGTTGCCTTGATTTTTGACGCTTATGACAATTCTGATGGTCTTACCCGCTGTCTTTCAACTTTAAGACAGTACAATCTTACAGGAACTTTCTTCCTGAACGGTGAATTTATCCGCCGCTACCCAAATGAAACTCGTCAGATTGCCGCAAGTGGTAACGAATGTGCTTCAATGTTCTTCTCTACAGCAAAGTTGACTCAGGAAGGCTTTGTGTTGAACGAAGATTATATTCGTCGCGGTCTTGCTAGAAATGAAGATGAATTCAACTCTGTGACAGGCAAGGAACTTTCCCTTATGTGGCATGCTCCTTACTACGAAGTTACAGATATGATGATTCAGGGTGGTAACAATGCCGGCTACGCTTACGCCGATACAAAGCAGATTGTAGATGACAGCGTAACCTTGGAACAGGCTGTTGCCGGAAAGGGTAAATATCTTTCTCCTAGCCAGCTTATCAACTCGTTTATGGAAATAATCGACGAAAATGACGTGGGATACGTTCCTGTTACAGTGGGAATTTCCCGCGGTACTCGCGAAAGCTACCTTTACGACCACCTGGATCTGCTTCTTAGCGCAATCCTGGATGCCGGTTACGAAGTAGTGCCACTAAGATACATCGTAGAAAAATAAAATAATTAAATCTTCAACGCCATCTGCGCCAAAACATCAGCGGCGCAGATCCACCAGCCGGCTTTTCTGGCCGGGCGGTCTGCAACAAGAGGAATTTCCTGCAGCAGGTGGCCGTTCATTGAATACTGAATCTTTCCATAAACAGAGCCGGCTGCAATTTCACCTTTGATCATTTCCGGCAATTCAAGATTGATTTTTACCTCAGACAAAGCATCTTCTGGATTTGCGGCAGCCATTACAGGCACAGAAAGAGCCTTTGGCTCCCATGCAGGAACAAGGTTCATCCGCTGAACTTTTCCAAATACAACCGGAATGCTGTATGCACGCATCAAAAGTGGATTTTCGTAATCTTTGAATGTTCTGAAAGCCCATTCCATGATTTCTGTACCGTCGTGAACACGGCCGGCCTGTCCTTCTGGAACAGAATTTCCGGGGCCACCCATTGTTACAGAAAGGACCCGCATGTTGTCTCTTTTTACAGTAAGTGAAAGGTTGTAGCCGCTTTCGTCAATGTAGCCGGTCTTTAAGCCGTCGCAGCCTTCAAGCTTTCCAAGCAAAGGATTTGTGTTTTTCTGATAAATTGCCATGGAAATGTTGTCTGGAAATCCCTGTGAAAAATCTTGGGTTTTGTCTTCCAGCTTTTTGTCTGCATCAGAAAGGTTCTGTTCCTTTGGATATTTGAATCCTGGCTGAGCGTGGAATTTATAAAGAGTTTCAGGGAACCGTTCAATGTATTTTCTTGCAAAAGAAGCCATTTCTCTTGCAGTGGTTGTGTTCAGTTCGCTGTAACCACTGGCATCATAAAAATGAGTGTGTTCAAGACCAAAGCTTTCTGCAAGTTCATTGATTTTCTGAACAAAGGCGTTTACATCCCCAAAAAGGTAAAGGGCAATTGCCACAGCGGCATCGTTTCCAGAACAGACATCCAGTCCTGTAATTACTTCTTCCAAAGTGACGTGCTGGCCTTTTCCAAGGAACATAAGTGAACTGTGAGGAGGCTGACGGCTGGCCCAGGTTTCAGGTGGAAGTGGCACTTCATCTGTAAGGTTTGCGCGACCTGCTTCAATTTCTTCCATAATTACATACATAACAAAAAGCTTTGTCATGCTGGCAGGAGGAATTACTTCGTCGGCGTTTTTTTCGTAAAGAACAGAGCCACTCTTTGTATCAACTGCTATTGCGGCTCTGGCCCATACATCCAGTTCAACTGGCTTAGTTTCGTAAGGAAGAGGATGAATGTGATTCAGTCGTTCCGGGTAAGCCTGGTTCAAAGTGATTTCCAGAAGTTCTTTCTGGTTCTGGTCCATTTCTGCAGGAGCAGGGGCTTTACGCAAAGTGTAAGCTCTTACACCTGCAGTCACAAAATACGCAGAAGCGATTGTGATGCCGGCAATCTTTGCCCCTTTCACAATAAGCTTTCTGTTACTGCTGATTTTTTCTTTTACCTGACTGAATAACTGTTTTGAGTTCATAAAATTATTTTCTGCTGGCTCTCTGTCTCAAAAGCATGTCTGCAAGAACGATGTTTACCATTGCTTCTACAACAGGAACCATTCGCGGACAAAGACAAACGTCGTGGCGTCCCTTGATTTCAAGTTCTGCGTCTTCGTAAGTTTCTCCGTTTTTGCAGACAGTCTGCTGCTTCTGGAAAATACTTGGAACAGGTTTTACGGCAATGCGGAACTTAATCTGGTTACCGTTAGACATTCCCCCAAGGATTCCCCCGGCGTTGTTTGTATCGTAAACAGGCTTGCCCTTTTCCATGTGCATAGCATCGTTGTTTGTGCTGCCTGTAAGATCAGCGGCTTCAAAGCCTGCACCAAATTCGATTCCTTTTACTGCGCCCAAAGAAAGCATTGCTTTTGCAAGTTCTGCGTCCAGTTTGTCAAAAACTGGTTCTCCAAGACCGGCTGGAACTCCGTCAACAACACATTCAACAATACCTCCGGCACTGTCGCAGTTTCTTCTAAGTTCATCAACTTTTGCTTCCATAAGCTTAGCAGCTTCGTTGTCTGGAGCACGCATTGTGTTCTGTTCAATTTCGTCAAAGCTGATCTTGTTACATTTGATTCCGGCAGCCTTAAGGGTATAGGCCTTTACCTTGATTCCGTAACCGTCAAGAATCATTCCAGCGATTGCACCTGCTGCAACTCTGGCTGCAGTTTCACGGCCGCTGGCTCTTCCGCCACCTCGATAGTCTCTGAAGCCGTACTTTGCGTCGTAGCAGTAATCTGCGTGACCAGGTCTGAATGTATTTACAAGATTTCCGTAGTCGTTTGAATGCTGGCTTGTGTTGCGGATAACCATGGCGATAGGTGTACCTTCTGATTTTCCTTCAAAAACACCGCTCATGATTTCTGCTGCGTCAGGTTCGCTGCGGGAAGTAACGGCTGCTGTCTTGATTCCGTTTACTGCAGCTCCAGGACGACGCTTGTCCAAAGCTTCCTGGATTTTTGATGGATCGATTTCGATTCCTGCCGGACATCCGTCAACAATTACGCCTAAACCGGCGCCGTGACTTTCACCAAAAGTTGTTACTCTAAAAATTGTTCCGAATGTATTTCCTGACATAAAAAACCTCTTGAAAACTGTAACATAAATTACAGTTTTACTGAAGTGAATTGAATTTTTACTATAAAAGTGCAATACTCAAGACATTATTTAATTAATTTATGGAAAGTAAGACAGAAACAGCTGAAATGACACTGTTCCTGTCTACTCCAAGTTTGCGTTGCAAACTTGTTTATATACTGCACATTCTCATTTCATTGCGAATGTGCTTAAAAAGTCAAATCGGAAATTGAAGATTTCCTCAGTGACTTTTTTCTGGGAGGCTCGTATGGCAAAATTTGGCGGTGCAATGACAGCTTTAGTCACACCAATGCACGAAGATGAATCAGTTGATTTTGAAGGATTTCGTGCTTTAGTCAAACGCCAGCTGGAAGGCGGAATCGACGGTATTCTTCCTTTAGGAACGACAGCAGAAACTCCAACTTTGACAGAAGATGAAGAAGACGAAATCATCAAGATTGCTTTTGAAGAAGTTAGAGCTTTTGAAAAGGCAACTGGTAAAAAAATACTTGTAACATTGGGAGCAGGTTCTAACTGTACTCGGGATGCAGTACGCTACTGTGAACGCGCAAAAAAGGCTGGAGCTGATGCAGCACTGGTTGTAACACCTTACTACAACAAGCCAAGTCAGGAAGGAATTTTCAAGCACTTTGAAGCTTGTTCAAAGGTTGGAGTACCAATCGTTGTATACAACATTCAGGGACGTACAGGTGTAAACATTGCAACTGAAACTTTGATGAAGATTGCTGATCTTCCTAACGTAATTGCAGTTAAGGAAGCAAGCGGAAACATCAATCAGATGATGGACGTAATCGCAAAGGTTAAGGGTGCTCATCCGGACTTCAGCGTAATCTGTGGAGACGATGGCCTTACATTGCCACTTATCGCAGCAGGCGGTGACGGCGTATTCAGCGTAGTTTCAAACTACACACCAGAACTTGTTACAGAACTTACACATGCAGCTCTGGAAGGTGACCTTAAGAAGGCTCGTGAAATCCACTACAGACTTCTTCCATTCTTCAAGGCTGCATTCGTTGATGGTAACCCAACATCAATCAAATACGCTTTGAGCGTAAGAGGTGACATGAAGCCTTTCGTAAGACTTCCATTGGTTCAGGTAAAGGATTCCGCAAAGATAGTCATTGAAGACGCTTTGAAGGAATGTAAATTATAAAATAATAAACCGCGGATAAACGCGGATAAACGCAGATTTTTTATATTACTTGTATCTGCGTCCATCTGCGTGCATCTGCGGTTAAATAATAAGGAAAGATATTATGGCAGCAAAAATTAAAGTAGGTGTACTTGGCGCAACTGGTATGGTTGGTCAGCGTTATATTAAATTGTTGGAAGATCACCCATGGTTTGAAGTTACTTATGTAGCAGCTTCACCAAGATCGGCTGGAAAGGCATACAAAGATGCAGTAGCTAACCGCTGGCTCATCGGTGCAGAAATCCCAGCAGGTGTTGCAAATCTTACAGTAGAAGATGCAAACGTTGCAGAAAAGGCTATTGGAAAGTGTCAGTTCGTTTTCTCTGCTCTTGAAATGGGTAAGGACGAAATCAAGGCTCTTGAAGGTGCTTACGCTGCAGAAGGAATTCCTGTAGTTTCTAATGCATCTGCTAACCGCTGGACAGAAGATGTTCCAATGCTTGTTCCAGAAATCAACTACGCTCATCTTGACGTAATCGCAGAACAGAAAAAGCACCACGGATGGGACAAAGGTTTCATCGCAGTAAAACCAAACTGTTCACTTCAGACATACATGATGCCAATCCACGCTCTTATTAAGGCTGGATACGAAGTAAAGAAGATGATCGTAACAACTCTTCAGGCTACTTCAGGAGCCGGATACCCAGGTGTTCCATCATTCGACATGATTGACAACATCGTTCCATACATTGGCGGTGAAGAAGAAAAGACAGAAAAAGAATGTCTTAAGATTCTTGGTACAGTAAAAGACGGAAAGATTGAAAACGCTGCTCTTCCAGTAGTTTCTTCAACTTGTACTCGTGTACCAGTTATCGACGGACACACAGCTTGTATTTCTCTTGAATTTGGCGAAAAGAAGCCAAGCCTTGAAGAAATCGAAAAGATCTGGACTTCATACACATCAGTTCCACAGGAACTCGATTTGCCATCAGCTCCAGTTCATCCGATCGTTGTACGCCACGAAGAAAACCGTCCACAGCCACGCCGCGACCGCGAAACAGAAAAGGGAATGGCATGTGTTATCGGACGCCTTCGCCCATGTAACGTATTCGATGTTAAGTTCGTAGCTTTGAGCCACAATACAAAGCGCGGTGCCGCTCTCGGTGGTATCTTGAACGCAGAACTTTTGAAGGCAAAGGGCTTCTTCGACAATCTCTAGTCTAAAGTCATCTTGAACTAGTTTCAGGATCTATAATGATTAATCGCGTGCAGTTTTCACACTGCACGCTTTTTTTATCGAAATTTTCCCTTCACGGAAAGTATAAGAATGTGTTTGAAAATACGAGAAGGAAGAAAGGGACTGGCAAAAACACTTGCAGGGCGGAATGATAGATTCCTTGCTGACCTGCACGTGTAGCGCCGAAAGACGCGGTTTTGTCAGGCGCTTTCTAACTGGTAGTATTTTCATAGTTGAACATATGGTTTATCCGGGAAGGGAAAATTACATTTGTTGAAGGCATTTTATGTTTGAAATCTTTACCACTGTTTTTACAGACCAGCACTTTCTTTCCGCATTTTTCCAGACCGTCATCCTTATTTTTGTAGGCTTTGTTTTTATGCGTTTTGGGATCGTGGATGCCGCTGGAAAAAAGACCATTTCAGCACTCATCTGGAAGCTGGCAGTTCCTTGTTTTGCCTTCAATGCCTTTATGCAGGATTTTGAATGGCACCGCTTCAAGACAAGCCTTTTGGAACTAATTTTTGCTGTATTCTTCTATATATTACTAATTTTTATAGGCCGCCTGATTTTCCTAAAGCGGGGAAAAGACGTTTCTACAGTCAGCGCATTTTTCATGGCAATCGGCCAGACAACACTTTTTTCGATGCCAATTCTTCAGTCGGTTTATCAAGGGCAGGGTGAAGAAGTGATGCTTTACATCAGCACCATAAGCATTGTGTTCAGAATTTTTGTATACATCATCGCCATCAGCGTAATCAGTGGAGAAAAGATTACATTCCAGAACCTGGGCTCTGGTTTGCGAAAGGTTTTCATAACTCCTGTCATGCTGGGAATGTTCTTAGGGATTCTGTTTTTCCTTATTCAGAACCAGACTCCTCATTACCAGGGTTATTCTATCCTTCGCCTGGACAAATCTCTTCCAGTCCTTTATGTGACTGTAAAAAGCCTTGCCCATCTTGTTAGTCCTTTGTGTATGTTCATGATAGGAATGAGCATTGGTGAAGCAAATCTTTCTGACTGCTTAAAAGATGGTCTTGCCTGGGGAATCGCATTACTCAGAAACATTGCAGGCCCACTTCTGGTTTGTCTCATCTGTTTTTTGATTCATAAGGCGGGATTGTATCACTTCAACGAATACTCGTTCATGGCGCTTTTGATTGGTTTTAGCGCTCCAGTTAGCGTAACCCTCAGCATTGCCTGCGTTCAATATCACCGCCAGGAAGAATTGGCCAGCCGCGCCTGTGTAATTTCAACACTTTTGACCCTTATTACTTTCCCAGCTTCCTTTGTTCTAGGACATTTTATGCTGGGATTCATGAATTAACTTAGAGGGTAAAGTTTATTTGCCCGCCAAACACTTTCTGAAGTTTTTCGATTGTTGATAAAGTTGGGTTTGACTTGCGAGGGTTTTCGATTCTCTGGTACATTGCCCATTTTATGCCAGTTCTTTCTGCCACTTCTTGTTGTGTAAGCCCAAGTTTTTCTCTAAGAAGTTTTAAGCTGATGGCAAAACCGATGTTCAGTTTTACTTCAACATTTATAATGTTGTCTCCCGAGAGGTTTGAAGGAGCTGGAATACGAATTTTTCTGCTGTCTAAGCTTTCCAGATAACCGTCTAATACGTCTTTTGCGCTTTTTACCATTTTTTCATAAGTGTCTTCCTGTACAAAAAGACCTTCCAGGTCTGGAAATTCACACCACCAGATGTTGTCTTCGTTATGAACGATAGCTGGATAAAACATCATTTAAATCCCCCTTCTTTTAATAATTTGCTTTCTATACCTTTGCCCAAAGCCTTGCAGTGAACTGGTATAACAACTGTTTTTTCATCTTTTTTTAAGATGAAATGGGAGCCTCTTGTTCTGTCTAAGGTCCAACCTGACCGTACAAACAGCTCCAGCATTTGCTTTCCTGTAATTGGCATTAATATACTACCTTTATATTGTATTTGTCAATTTTTTTTAAATAAAATTGACATCACTTATATATCGTGGCTAAGGTTGAAAAAATGCAAAAATCACCGCTTTTATTTTGTTTTACTTGCCGATTGCTCCATTTTTTTTTATATTTTAATCATTAGTATTGAAAAATAATTTTTTAGAGGTATAGACAGAATGGCTAAACAGTTGATGTTTAATGAAGACGCTCGTAAAAAGTTGCTTTCTGGTGTTGAACAGATCGCAAAAGCTGTAAAAGTTACACTTGGACCTTGCGGACGCATGGTTATGTTGGACAAGAAATTTGGTGCTCCAACAATCACAAAAGATGGTGTATCAGTTGCAAAGGATATTGAACTTGCTGATCCTTTCGAAAATATGGGTGCTCAGTTTGTTCGTGAAGTAGCTTCTAAGACAAACGACGATGCCGGAGACGGTACAACTACTTCTACAGTATTGGCATATGCCCTTGTTCGTGAAGGCTTTAAATCAGTTGCTGCAGGTATGACTCCAATTGAAATCAAACGCGGTATCGACAAGGCTGTTGCAACAGCTGTTGCTGAAATCAAAAAGAACGCAAAGCCTGTAAAAGACTCTGCTGATATCAAGAACATCGCTTCAATTTCTGCTAACAATGACCCAGAAATTGGTAATCTTATTGCAGAAGCTATCGAAAAGGTAGGAAAAGACGGTGTTATTACTGTTGAAGAATCAAAGAACATGGATACAACTGTTGATACTGTTGAAGGTATGCAGTTTGACCGTGGTTACATCTCTTCTTACTTTGTAACAGATCGCGAAAGAATGGAAGCTGCATACTCAGACGCTTACGTTCTTATCTACGACAAGAAGATTTCTTCAATGAAAGATCTTCTTCCAATCCTTGAAAAGGTTGCAAATGCAGGCCGTGCCCTCATCATCATCGCAGAAGATGTTGACGGTGAAGCTCTTACAACTTTGGTTTTGAACACAATCCGTGGAACAATCAAGGTTTGTGCTGTTAAGGCTCCAGGATTCGGTGATCGCCGCAAGGATATGCTCCAGGATATCGCTATTTTGACTGGCGGTCAGGTTGTTTCAGAAGAAGTTGGACTTAAGCTTGAAACAGCTGATGTTTCAGTTCTTGGACAGGCTAAATCAGTTAAGATCGACAAAGACAATACAACAATCGTTGGTGGTGCAGGAAATCCTGACTTCATCCAGGCTCGTGTTGCTCAGATTAAGGCTTCTATTGAAAAGTCTACATCTACATACGACAAGGAACAGCTCCAGAAGCGTCTTGCAAAGATTGCTGGTGGCGTAGCTGTTATCAACGTTGGTGCCACAACTGAAACAGAAATGAAGGAAAAGAAGTTCCGCGTAGAAGATACAATCGCTGCTACTCGTGCTGCCCTTGAAGAAGGTGTAGTTTCTGGTGGTGGACTTGCTCTTATCCAGGCTGCAAAGGCTTTGGAAACAATTCCGGCTGACCTTTCTGAAGACGAAAAAGTTGGTTACAAGATTGTTCGCCGTGCTCTGGAAGAACCAATCCGCCAGATTGCAGACAACGCTGGTATCGACGGTGCAGTAATCGCAGAACGTGCTAAGAACGAAAAGGACGGTGTAGGTTACAATGCTTACTCTGGAGAATGGGTAAACATGATACAGGCTGGTATCATCGACCCTGCAAAGGTAACAACTTCTGCTCTTAAGAACGCTGCTTCTATCGCAGGAACATTGCTCACAACTGAATGTGCAATCACAGACATCCCAGAACCAAAGCCAGCTATGCCAGCTGCTCCTGATATGGGTGGAATGTACTAATAGATAGTTAGTTCATAAAAAGACGTTCTCAATTGCGGGAGCGTCTTTTTTTTTGTATGATTGAAATATGAAAAACAAAATCGTTATTACAGTCTTTAGTTCAATTGCAGGGATTCTTTTTATAGTTTTAGGATTAAGACTAACAGTTTTCAGAAAATCTGGAATTGTTCGTGCGAAAATCATAAATCCTGTTGTTGCAAATGACCAGAAGGATCAGACTGCAGAAGAAAATATGGGCGGCGATAACGTAATGCAGACTTCGTTTATTCCATTACTTTCTACAGAAACCTTGATGGACACTCTCACAATGGATTTTGATGGTGATAATCTTGATGATCAGGTTGTTGCGGTACATAAAGCTGGTGCGGCAAACCTTTTCCTTATTGTTGGACTTTATAATTCTGAAAACAACTCTTATGAACGCTCTGCTGAAATTTCAACAGAAATCAGCCGTGAACGTACTTTCTCTTTTAATGTCATCGATATGATCGGTGACCACAGAAACTGTCTTGTTTATCAGGGTGTAAACAATAGTGGTGATTCCGTAATGAAGATTTTCCTTTGCCGTCGCCAGAGAGGCGTCGTTTCAGTGGAAAATATTGCGGACTTTAAGTCGGACGGAACAATCTTCATCGTACAGACAGAACGTTCTGAAGCTTATGAGCTTTCTCAGGCTCGAGGTGCAAGTTTTAGTGTTTGGGTTTACAGCTCTGACAAGTCTGAAGAGCAGGATGCCGCAACTTCTAGTATCAGTCAGATTCAGACAGAATACACTTGGGATGAAGAAGCTCTTAAATATACTCAGAAGCGCCAGCTTCGCGTAACAGGAAGCCGTGTTGCCGCCCGGGAACTTGCCAGAATTCAGAACGGTAACGTCGATACTTTTGCCCAGTATTTGAATGGTCTGTGGTATAAAACAAACAATACTGGAAACAAGCAGCTTTACATCTACTTCAATTATGATAACAGAGAAGTGATCTTCCTTTCTGATGATACAGAAGGTGTTTATTCCTGGGAAAATTCCAGCCTTAGACGTTCTGGTATCTATCTTACAATCGTCAACTCAATTATTTCCAGCATGAAACGCCGCGTAGACATTATGCTTACAGGTGTTAATGAAGTTTCTGTTCATGTGCATGAAGACGTTGGTCTTTTGATCAAGGAAGGGGACCAGTGGGATGGCGGTTATAAAAAGATGAATTTCCAGAATACTTTTGGTGAAGCAAAAGTTGTTGTGCCAGAAGCTGAATATCTTAAAAAACTTACTGATGTTGCCAATTGGGTGGATGAAGATTCAAATCAGTATACTTTTATAGGCAGCAACTATAAATTTGTTAATTCAGAACTGGAAGAAAAAGGTATCTTTGTTACTGATACTGTTGGAGAATTTCCAGTTATTCAGTTCCGATCAAAATCTGAAAAATCAAAGCTGCAGAATGCTTATGCTATGACTTTCAAAAAAACTGAAGAAGTTGTTCCTGCAAAGCGTAGAAATCAGAAGCCAACGATTAAGGTTACTGAAGATAAGGATGTTATCATTCTTACTCCAGTAAAGCTTTCTCCAACAACCTGCTATGCTGTGGATGGACGAAAGATTACGCTTAAAAAGGCTCCTAAGCAGTAAACCATACTCTTGCAGTCATATTGAATAAGGTTTTTCACGTCATTATAATGAACTATTATGACTGCAAACGAATTACGCTCAAAATATATTGAGTTCTTTAAGAGTAAAAATCACGCTGAAATTTCTGGACAGTCTTTGATTCCAGAAAATGACCCATCTGTACTTTTCACAACAGCCGGAATGCATCCGCTTGTTCCTTATCTTTTAGGTGAAAAGCATCCTGCCGGAACACGTCTTACTGACTATCAGAAGTGTGTTCGCACAGGTGATATCGACGAAGTAGGTGACCCAAGCCACCTTACATGTTTCGAAATGCTTGGTAACTGGTCACTTGGTGACTATTTCAAGAAAGAATCTATTTCATTCTCTTACGAATTTTTGACTTCAAAGGACTGGCTCGGTCTTGATCCACGCAAAATCTCTGTAACAGTATTTGCTGGTGACGAAAACGCTCCTCGCGATGAAGAAGCTGCCGAAGTATGGAAGTCAGTTGGTATGCCAGAAGACAAGATCGCTTATCTTCCAGCCAGCGACAACTGGTGGGCTGCAGGTCCAACAGGTCCATGTGGTCCTGATACAGAAATCTTCTACTGGGTTGGAGAAGGTCTTCCACCACAGGGTTCAAACAAGGGTACTGACTCTTCTAACTGGATGGAAATCTGGAACAATGTTTTCATGCAGTTCAACCGCGTAGACGAAAAGACTTTGGTACCACTTCCAAAGAAAAATGTAGATACAGGTATGGGTCTTGAAAGAACTAACTGTATCCTTCAGGGAAAAACATCTGTATACCTTACAGAAGTTTTCCAGCCAATCATTGCTAAGATTGAAGAACTTGCTAACTACAAATATGGTACTGATGAAGAAAAAGACAAGAGCGTTCGCATCATTGCAGATCATAGCCGCGCATCAGTATTCATCATTGGTGATACAAGAGGTGTAACTCCATCAAATGTTGGTGCTGGTTACGTTCTCCGCCGTCTTATCCGTCGTGCAGTTCGCCACGGTATGAAGCTTGGTATCGAAAAGGACTTCCTTGCTGAAATCGCTGTTGCTGTAATCGACAACTTCAAGTGCGCTTACGCTGAACTTGAAACAAACAAAGACAAGATTCAGAAAGAACTTACTGCAGAAGAAGCTAAGTTCCGCACAACTCTTAAGAAGGGTGAAGCTGAATTCCAGAAGCTTTTGCCAAATCTTATGAAAAATCCTAAAAAGATTATTTCTGGTAAGGTTGCTTACAACCTTTACGAAACATACGGTTATCCTTTGGAACTTACACAGGAACTTGGAGCTGAAAACGGCTTTACAGTTGATGTTGAAGGATTCAAAGAAGCTGAAAAGAAACACCAGGAAGCTTCTAAGTCACTTGATGCTGGTAAGGCAAAGGGTGGTTTGGCAGAACAGTCTGATGTTACTACAAAGTACCACACAGCAACTCACTTGTTGCAGCAGGCACTTGTAAACGTTCTTGGTGATCAGGTTGCCCAGAAGGGTTCTAACATCAACAACGAACGTATGCGCTTTGACTTTACTTTCGAACGTCCAATGACTAAGGAAGAAATCCAGAAGGTTCAGGATATCGTAAACGAACAGATCAAGGCTGACCTTCCTGTTGATATGCGCGTTATGACACTTGAAGAAGCTAAGGCTGAAGGTGCCCGCGCTTTGTTCAGCAACAAGTACGGCGAATCTGTAAAGGTTTACACAATCGGTCGCGATGTAAAGAACGACTGGTTCTCTAAGGAAGTTTGTGGTGGACCACACGTACAGCACACTCTCCAGATCGGTGACTTCAAGATCGAAAAGGAACAGTCATCTTCAGCTGGTGTACGTCGTATCCGCGCTACAATTTCTGGCGGACTTCCACTTGACCCACAGTAAAATTTAAAAATGATAAAAAACTCACGGAATTGTGTAACCTTTTTGTGCATCCGTGGGTTTTATGTTGTAAAATAGAAATACAACTTTAAAAAAGGATTAAATATTATGAAACGTTTTGTATTAGCATTTTTAGCTTTGTTCATGTGTGCTTCAATGTTTGCACAGAATGACCTTCAGGTTGTTGCTGTTGTAAAGTTGAACAAAAACGAAACAATCAATGTTAGTAAAATCAAATCACGCTGTGATATGTACGAAAGACAGAGAGGTCAGGCCCTTTCTGTTGAAGATAGAAAGAAGGTTCTTGAAGCTTATATTCAGGAAACTTTGGTGCTTCAGGCTGCTCAGAAAGCTGGTCTTACACTTACAGACAGTGCTGTAGAACAGTTGTTCCTTCAGAATATTTCTCAGGCAATGCAGACTCGTTTTGCTTCTCAGAACGAACTTGAAACACTTGTTAAGACACAGACAAATCTTTCACTTGATGACTTCATGAAGCAGCAGACAGGTATGACAGTTGCTGCTTACAAAACATATCTTAAGAACCAGACAATCGTTCAGCAGTATGTAATGAGCCAGCGTGAAAACGAAATCAAGTCAGTTGCTGCAACAGACGAAGAAATCCGTGCATTCTACGAATTGAACAAGTCTTCATTCGTATGGACAGATATGATTAAGCTTTATATGGTTGTTGTTCCAAAGGGTAAGGATGCTGAAGGCGCTCGTGCTAAGGCTGATGACTGCTTTAACAAGCTTAAGGACAAGAAGCTTAATACAAACCAGATGACAGCTGAATCAAAGAAAGAAAACTCTGGATTCCAGGCTGGCGAAATGCTTATCAACAAGAATCAGTTGAGCGCTCAGCAGCTCGGCATTTCTTACAGCGATTTGTTGGCTTTGTTCAACAACAATGCTGGTTATGTTGCAAACGTTACAGAATTTGATACTCACTTCCAGTTCTACTCAATTGTAAAAAAATATGAAGCTAAGATGCTTGGTTTGAGCGATGTAGTTCAGCCAGATTCTACAACTACAGTTTATGACTACATCCGTAGCTCACTCGGTCAGCAGAAGGTAATGCAGTACTTTACTGCTGCTGCTACTGAAATCGCTACAAGCCTTGATATAGAAGCTAACGTAGAGAGAAAAAAGACAGGCGATGCTTTGAATAAGCTTTTGGCTTGGTAATTAAAGGATTAAAGATGTCTAGACGAATTGGACGTATTCTTGCATTTCAGGCTTTGTATTCCTGGGATGTTGGTGGAGCAGATATTGATGATCTTCTGACTTTCACCTGGCTTGAACGTGATGCTTTTGAACAGGCAGACGGTTCAATGGCAACAGACGAAGATGGTACAGAAGTAAAAAACTGTCTTTTTGACAATCAGATGGATTTGTTTGAAAATCTTTCTGCTGACAAAAAGCAGGAAGTTTTCTCTTTTGCAAGAATTCTTGTAAAAGGAACAGAAGAAAATCTTTCTCAGATTGATGAAACAATCAAAGCTCATCTTTCTGCAAAATGGAGCATTGATCGCGTAAACAAGGTTGCACTTGCTGTAATCCGTATGAGCGTTTACTCACTTATGTTCCAGAAAGATATTGATGCTAAAATTGTAATTGATGAAGCTGTTGAAATCGTAAAGGATTACGGTGCAGACGACTCTCATAAATTCACAAACGCTATTCTTGATAACATCAGCAAAGATCTTAACAAATAGAATTGCTGACCTATAATAAGAAGAGGGTATAGAATGATAAAACCGTGCAGAAAACAGTTAAGCATTATTATTGCCGCACTGTTATTCCTGCCGGTTTTTTTTTCGTGCTCTAACAGTGCCAGAAGGGACTCTTTTACCAGTACCCTTGATCAGATTGATGCACTTATAAATCAAAATCAGTACAAGGATGCTGCCCGTGAACTGGCAAAGGCCGAAAAAATGGCTTACGGTTCCTGGGCTGAAATCGGAATCTTTAGACGTTACGTTCGCATTGAAATGCAGGACAAGGCGGAAAAGGTTATTGTACGAGCATTAAAGAAAAATCCTGAAAATCCAGAACTTAACGCTGTTTATACTCATTTCTTGTTGCGCACAAAGCGTATTGATGAAGCTATGTCTGCAGGAAAAATTTTGCAGGGCACAAAGTTTGGTTCCATCTATTCTGAGGTTGTGCTTACTGACACTCTTGAAAAATCAGCGAAAGAAAAGCTAAGGGATATTTTTCATTCTGCGGAATATTTTCCTGTTTATTACGATGCCTATACAGGTTCAAAGGAAGCTTTCTGGCTAAGAAACTGTGCTTTGCTCAGACTTTCTGCAGGTTCTTACGAAGGGGCTGCTCAGATTCATCCTGGGGAAGTTTACGGTGCGGAAGATGCTTATTTCTGGGCATTGGCTATGTATGATGCTCAGCGTTACGGTGCCTGCGTGAACTTTGCCGAAACTGCAGAGGATCTGTTTCCTGCTGCAACTGGAAAGGCCCGCACTTTGGTTTCCTTGCCAAAGTTGAGCGCCATCATGCAGGATTCCTATACCTGGCTTGGAGATGCGGATGCTGCGGAACGGGTTCGTTCTGATTATCTTTCGAAGGTTTCTGACGGAAAGGGCGGATGGCTTGTTCCTGATAACGAAGAAGATCTTGCCTTGCTGCCTGTTATTTTTGCAAACAGCGCAAAGTGGGCTAAAGATAACGAGGAAGGGCATAGGGCTGTTTCACTTTTGTCTTTCTGTGTAAACAACTGGCAGGATTATGTTCCAGGTCTTACCGCTTATTCCAGCTTTGCCTATGAATCAAGCCAGATGCGCAAAGAGGATTTTGCCCAGATGCAGCTTAGGGACGAAGGTCTTGCTACTCTAGAAATGGAACGCTATGACAACCGGGCAAAGATTCCTTTGAGCGATGCGATTTATCGTATTGATGACAGTTTGGCGCGTTACAAGGATCCTTTGCTTTACATTGTAAGGCTGGATCTTAGATATAAGACTGAAAATAAGATGACTGAAACTCAGCGCAATGCCGATATGTGGAAAGTGCTTGAAGACAATGCGATTGCTCCAAGTGTTTATCCTGAGTTGATCTTTGATTACGCCTTGAGCTATTTTATTGAAAACAAACAGCAGGATGATGCCTGGAGACTTTTCAGAAAATACATCTGCAACAAATACTCTATTCTTGACGATGCTAGCTTCTGGGAAAATGTTGTAAAAAGCGTTTATACATTTACCAATGCAGAAGCTGAATACGCTGCTTATTTTGCCACATATTTCCTTCGTAAAGACGACAGTCTTCGCCTGAATGAATACTGTGTTTTTGAAAACGGAGAAAAGGGTGAAAACAGATTTATTTCTCCTGTGGTAAGTGACAGAACCTGTATGAATCTGGCCATGGTTTACAGAACTTTAGGAATGAACGACAAGGCTTTGGATATGTATGGAAAGATTAACGGTCGTTGTACAGAAAACGGAATGAAAGCTGTTGTTATGTATAGAATGGCTTTGATTTATTATTCATTGAATGATTTTAAGAGTGCCAAACGTTGTGCGGAATATGCTGTGACTTTGAACAGCCGCAATGCTGACGCAAAGATGTTGTTGACTAAGATTAAGAATATGTAGATTGTGAAGGGTGGAGATTGCCACGTCGCAGAAGCGAACGTGGCTTTTTGATTTAGCAAACTACTGCGATAACGTCTGCCATCTTGAGGATGAGGTAGTCTTCGCCGTCGAGTTTGATCTGTGTTCCTGCGTATTTGTCGTACATGATTCTGTCGCCAACTTTTACTGTGATCTTTTCATCATCAGTTCCTGGACCAACTTCTACAACTGTTGCAGTCTGTGTTTTTTCCTGAGCTGCTTCTGGAATAAAAAGTCCTGAAGCTGTTTTAGTTTCTGCTGCATCGTTTTTTACAAGAATTCTGTCTGCCAATGGTTTGATTTTCATTTCTATTTGCTCCTGTTGGATTTATTTTC
Source organism: Treponema sp. (assembly GCA_045616085.1). GTDB lineage: Bacteria > Spirochaetota > Spirochaetia > Treponematales > Treponemataceae > Treponema_D. The sequence goes on along the minus strand of JAZLGB010000010.1, from coordinate 33,338 downwards.
AAATACTATAGTTAAATATAAGAAAAATGGCCCTAAATCGTCAACTAAAAAAGAAAAATTCCTGGTTTTGTGAGTAAAATTTACCCGATTTACAACATCAGATTAACGACTGAGTAAAATTTACACACTAGTTGATGTTCACCGATTCAAAATTCCATAAATCTGCCAGAAAAGACCCCGTCATCATTATAAAAAAACGAAAATTAGTAATTAATAATTAATAATTAATAATTAATAAATAGTTGGCACGGAACTTGCATAATTATAAGTATAACCTTTTTGGAGGACTTTTATGACAAGAGATGAAAACTTGATTTCGATGTACCTTAAGGAAATTAACAAGATTCCTTTGCTTACTGCCCAGGAAGAAACTGAGCTTGCTGTAAAGGCTGCGGCTGGGGATGTTGCCGCAAAGAACAAGATTGTTAATGCTAACCTTAGATTTGTTGTGAATGTTGCTAAAAAGTACCAGAAAAAAGGACTGGAACTTGAAGATTTGATCAGTGAAGGCAATATCGGTTTGCTTACTGCTATTGAAAAGTTCGATGTTTCGAAAGGTTATCGTTTTATTTCTTACGCTGTCTGGTGGATTCGACAGTCTATTCTTAAGGCAATCTGCGAAAAGAGCCGCGCTATTCGTCTTCCACTTAACCGCGCTAATGAACTGGTTCAGATTGAACATGCCCGCAAGTCTATTACAGAACAGCTTGGTGAAGAAGAAGAGCTTACAGAAATCGCTGCAATGCTTGAAATGGACAAGGTTCATGTTCGTGAACTGGTTGAAATCAGCCGCGAAATGGCTTCTCTTGATGCTGAGATTTCTGGAAAGGACAATACATCTACAACTCTTGGTGCCATGATCGAAGATACAACAAACTGTCAGCCTGATGCTGCAGTTATTGCCGCAGAAATGAAGGACGATGTTGAAGAAGTGCTTTCTACTCTTAAGCCAATCGAAAAGTCCGTTGTTAAGATGCGCTACGGTATTGGTTATGAAAAGTGCATGTCTTTGAAGGAAGTTGGAGATCAGTTTGCTCTTACAAAGGAACGTATCCGTCAGATCGAAAAGCATGCAATCTGTAGAATGCAGCACCCAAGTCGTGCTCGCCGTCTGGAAGCATATATCGCTTAGTTCTGGCTGTGCAAAGCCTTTACATATTCGAAGGCGTCGTAACGGGCCCGCACAAGAAGGTCGTGGTCCCGGGAAACGTCTGCGATTCCTAAAGTTAAATTTCCTGCCTGAAGGGTTCCGGTTATTTCGCCGGGACCTCTTAATTTTAAATCCTGATTTGCGATTACAAAACCGTCGGTGTTCTGGCGAAGGACTTTCATGCGTTCGATTCCGGTCTGGGTGATCTTCTGGCCGTAGATGAGGAAGCAGAAGGACTGCTGGTCTCCACGGCCAACCCGTCCTCTTAACTGGTGAAGCTGGGCGAGTCCAAAACGGTCTGCCTGTTCGATAACGATGCAGGTTGCGTTTGGCACGTCTACGCCAACTTCGATTACAGTTGTTGCAGCCAGTACCTGAATTTTTCCGTCGTGGAAATCTTTCAAAATCCTGATCTGATCTTCTTCCGGAACCTTGGAATGAACCAGGGCGCAGTTGAACTGAGGAAATACGTTCTGTGAGAGGTTCTGGAAATTTTCTTCAGCAGATTTGATTTCCTGATTCACGTTGTCGGAGTCGATGGCCGGGTATACGAAATATGCCTGACGGCCCTGGGATAACTCTCTGCCAACGGCTTCGTAGGCGTTATGTTCGTTTCCTTCTTTTACAAGGTATGTTGTTACTGGTTTTCTGCCTTTTGGCATGGATTTTATTACGCTTACGTCCAGGTCACCGAAGACTGTAAGAGCCAGAGTTTGAGGAATTGGTGTGGCGCTCATCATAAGAAGATGAGGTTCAAAGGTGACAGGCTTTTCTGTCTGGAGTATCTGAGTCTGGCGGCCTTTTTCCAAAATCATCTGGCGCTGAACTACACCAAAGCGGTGCTGTTCATCGATGACTGCAAGCTGAAGGTCGTTGTAGAGTACCTGTTTGCTGAACAGGGCATGGGTGCCGATCACAATGTTGATGGAGCCGTTTTTTAGGGCCTTAAGAAGGTTTGCTCTGCCGGAAGCTTTTACGTTGCCGGTTAGAAACGCTACATTTACTCCAAGAGGCTGCAGAAGTCTGGCGGCAGATTCTGCGTGCTGACGGGCAAGGATTTCTGTTGGGGCCATAAAAGCGCACTGTCCTTTCCAGTTGATGATTCTGAGGCAGGCGAAAAAAGCCACAAGAGTTTTACCAGAGCCTACATCCCCCTGCAAAAGACGCTGCATGGTAAAAGGTGCGGCGGTAAAATCGATTTTTCCATTCTGAACATCACAGCGTTCCTTGTAGCCCCGGTCGATGTCTTTGTTCATCTGGGTGATGACTTTCATCTGGTCTGGTGTGAGCTGGAATGGCAGTCTGGAAAAAAGCTCCTTCTGAAGGGGAGAAAGCTGGTCCAGGAAGTTCTGGAGTTCTTCTTCTGTATAATCTGTAGCAGAATTGTTCCATTGTTCTGTGCCGTTTTTCTGGGCTTCTTCGAGATTTGCTTCTGGAACCGCACCTTTATGAGCAAAGGCCCGTTCTGCGATTGTTTTCTGAAAGTTAAAAAGTTCCTCGTAAATCAGGGCTTTGCGGGCATCCTGGATTTCTGAAGGAGTCTGGCTAAGGTGAACCAGCTTGAGGGCTTCCTGTTTTGAGATCAGGTTGTTCTGCTGGATGTATTGAGGTGGAAGCTCATCGTCTATACCGCGGCCGTATTGAGCAATTGCTGCCTGAACTGCCTTGCGGATGTTTTTTTGTGTAAGGCCTTCTGTGAGAGGGTACACTGGCAGGATTCCTGAGTCTGGAAGGGGCTGGTCTGCGTATTCCTCGATGGCACCCATGTCCGAAAGTTTGGTTACGTCAAAGGCTGTGGACTGAATCTGGCCGTATTTGATTGTGAACTGGCCGGTTACAGAAACGATTGAGCCTACGGGAAGGGAATGCTGAAGGAAGGTTCTGTTAAAGCAGATAAGACTGGCGCTGGCAGAACCGTCGGAGATGATCAGTTTAAGGGTTTTCATTTTGCCGTAGCCGAAAAACTCGTGGGACTGAACCTGGGCTACTGTGTGGACCTTGGCTTTTTCGAAGTCTGCGAGGTAAACTCTCTGGCGACGGTCTTCGTAGTCCTTTGGGTAGAATTTTAAAAGGTCGGAGACGGTAAAGATGTTCAGTCTGGCGAAGAGCTTTTCTGCCGCAGGGCCAACACCAGGCAAGGCTGCAACTGGTGATTTGATGTCATCCAGCTTCATTTAGATTAGAACGGAATGAACTGAATGGCCCGGATAAGGAAAGTCATAAGGATTCTTACGACAACAACAAGGAAAAATACGATGATGGCGTCAATGATAAGGGCGCTCTGGTATGAGATTGGTCTGTTGTGGGTGAAAGGCTTGCAGATGTTGAAAACCAGTCCGCGGATGGCGTTGTCTACCATCTGCCATGGAGAATTGTAGTTATTTGAGGACTTGAAGAAAATGGAAACGATATAGCGAACCACAAGAACCACAAGAAGAATTGTTGCAAAGCTGGAGAAGATTGACCACAACATGCTTACCACAAAGGAAAGGATGTCGCTGAAACAGATAACTCCGCTAAAGGCGATGTTGTTCAAGATTGAAGAAACGACAGTCAGGATTCCCAGGGAAAGGATTGGTGTTAAATCCAGCATTCCAACTCTAAGAGGAAGCTTTGTGAACAGGTCAAGGTAAGGATCGCAGAGGTTTGAAAGTATTCGTCCAAAGCTTGAGTAGTTTATTCGTGGAAACCATGTGATGATGATTCTGATGAAGCAAAGTGTTGAGTAAAGCGAAACTACGCTGGCCGCTGTCTTAAAAAGTACCTGTAACATTTGAGTCCTCTATTCTGTCCAAACATCCTTTACAAATTCCAGATCCTTGATCTTTGCAAGAACCTCTGGATTTGCGGAAACAGTCAATGAACTGTTTGCCTTTACGATGTATGGTCCGTTTAATGTATTGATATGGAAGAATACCGAGCACATGCCTGACTGGCTGAACAGGTAGTCTTTCATGTTGGAAATTTCCTGCTCGTTGTTAAAGCCTGGTTCAATGGAGATGTGAACCTCGTGGATTGATTTGGCTTTAAGGCTTGAGATATCTTCGATTGAATCTACGATGAAGCTGGCTTCTTCGCGGCTGCCGTCAACCTTTCCCTTAAAGGCGTAGATGCCACCTTCCTGAACCTGTGTCTTAAGAGCTTCCCAGGTTTTTGGGAAGAAGGTAAGGTCCAGTTCTCCGTCGTAATCCTGAAGCTTGGCAAAAGCCATGTTTGTCTGCTTTTTGGTTACGATTGGGTGAAGTCCGTGGAGGAATCCCAGTACGGTGTAAACCTTTCCCGCGTTGCGTGACTGCCATGAGTTCTGGCCGGTCAGGCTTGCCTTGAAGGCTCTGTCTTCTGCGGCAGCTCTGTCCATTGTTTTTGCGGTAAGGGTAACCGAAGTCTTGATTATCTTTTCAAAGTCTCCTAAAGGATGGCCTGAAACGTATGATCCAATGATTTCTTTTTCGATGTTCAGAAGTTCCAGCATTGGAAGGTCTGGCATTTCTTCAAATACGAAGTCTGCGTAAACCTTTTCGTCTGTGTCGCCAAAAAGATCTCCCTGACCGTTGTCTGTTCCGTTCAATTTGTCCTGAACGTAAGTGATGGCACGGTCCATGTTGGCCATAAGAGTTGGACGGTTCTGTCCAAGCTTGTCGAAGGCACCAGTCTTGATGCAGACTTCAACAGCCTTTGTATTGATCGGGCGTTTTTCGCGCCCCTGTTCATCTTTTATGGTAAGAGGAATACAGCGTTCAAGGAAGTCCATGAAGCTGGTGTAGTTACCGTTGGTTTCTCGTTCCCGAACGATGGCCTTTGCGGCTTCGGAACCCATTCCCTTCATTCCTTCGAAGGCAAAAATGATCTCACCGTTTGCTACGTCGAACTTTTCATACGAAAGGTTGATGTCTGGAGGACAAACAGTGATTCCCATTCGCTTACATTCGGCAAGGTAGAATGGTACACCGTCGGTAGAGGTAAGTTCGTTTGTAAGGTTGGCAGCCATGAATTCTGCAGGATAGTGGCACTTTAGGTAACCAGTGCGGTAAGCGAGAACTGTGTAGGCTGCGGCGTGGGATTTGTTAAAACCGTATCCCGCAAACGGAATCATGATTTCGAAAATGTCGGCGGCATGCTGTTCTGTAAATCCCTGGGCGATGGCACCTTCGATGAATTCCTTTTTCTTACCCATCAGAACTTCTGGCTTCTTTTTACCCATGGCACGACGAAGCATGTCGGCACCACCAAGGGAGAACCCGGCGATCTTCTGAGATACCTGCATTACCTGTTCCTGATAAACCATTACCCCGTAGGTTTCTTTAAGAAGACCTTCAAGACATGGGTCAGGATAGTGGATTGTTTCTGGCTTCCATTTACCGTCAATGTACTGAGGAATGTAATCCATAGGACCTGGACGGTACAAAGCGTTCAAGGCAACAAGCTCTTCGATACAGCGAGGTCCTACCTGGCGAAGAATTTTCTGCATACCAGGAGATTCAAACTGGAATACGGCAACGGAGTCACCGTTACAGAACATGTCGAAGGTTTCGCTGTCTGATTCGCTCTGTTCGGCAACGCTGAATATTGGATCTTCCGGCTTTTTATGGCGGTTGATGATTTCTTCGGCGTAGCGGATAAGAGAAAGTGTTTTAAGACCAAGGTAGTCGAACTTAACAAGACCACATGGTTCGATAATATCCATTGTGTACTGAACGCCGACTTCTCCGGTTTTTGGATCCTTGAAGATTGGAGCCCAGTCAGGAAGTGCTGTAAGACCTACTACCATTCCCGAGGCGTGAAGACCGGTATTGCGGTTTACGCCTTCCAGTTTTTTTGCCAGCTCGAACAGCTTTGCGTAACGAGGATCTTCAAGATAAGGCTCAAGACGACCACCTTCTGGAGCCGGGAACTTTTCTGTTGGATGGAAAGCATCCTTTAACTTAGCCTTTGGAGAGTCTGGAATACAACCCTTGAGCATGTTTACTTCTGCAAGAGGAATTCCAAGAACGCGTCCTACGTCGGCGATACACTGCTTTGGCTTAAGGGTACCGAATGTTACGATATGACCAACCTGAGGGTCGCCGTAAAGGTCGCGGGTATGCTGGATGATGTCCTGGCGATAGTCGAAGTCCATATCAACGTCGAAATCCGGCATGGAAACACGTTCTGGGTTAAGGAATCGTTCGAAAAGCAGGTTGTATCGGAATGGGTCGATGTCGGTGATTGTCATTGTATAGGCAACAATGGAACCGGCACCGGAACCTCGCCCCGGACCAATCGGAATGTATGGTTTTTCTTTTTTGTTTACGTTGTCATAAGTTGATTTTGACCAGTTGATGAATTCCCAAACGATAAGGAAGTAACCGGAGAAGCCCATCTTAAAGATGATTCCCAGTTCGTATTCTGCACGTTCGCGGATCTGAGGAGTGATTTCCTTGTAACGCATGCGTAATCCCTTTTCTACAAGGTAACGCACGTAGTCATCTTGGTTCTTTGTATAATCTTCGTGGGTCTGGAATTCCTTTGGAAGTTCAAATCGTGGAAGACAGTTCTTAAGTTCCTGAGTCTTGTACTGATGGATTGTAAGATTACACATGTTGGCAATCTTGATTGTGTTTTCGTAAGCATCCGGAACGTCCGGGAACAGCTGGCGCATCTCTTCTTCTGTCTTGAAGTACCATTCTGTGCGGCCGTCACCCATTGTCTGGTGAGGTTCGGAAAGCAGGTTCTTGAAACCGATACAGCGCAAAGCGTCCTGGGCTTCGGCATCTTCCTTTTCCAGATAGTGGATATCGTTTGTAACTACAAGAGGAACGTTCAGCTTGCGGGCCAGCTTGATGAGCTTAGGGTTAAGCTCCTTCTGTTCAGGAAGTCCGTGGTCCTGAAGCTCAATGTAATAGTGATCAGGACCAAAAAGGTCTCGGTATTTGCAGATCAGTTCTTCCGCAGCTTCTTCTGTATCGTTCATCAAAGTCTGAGGAAGTTCTCCGGCGATACAGGCTGAAAGACAGATGAGCCCTTCGTGACGCTGCTTAAGCATTTCGAAATCGATTCGAGGTTTTCCAAAGTACTGGCCTTCTGTGTTTGCGTCGGAACAGAGCCAGCTCATGTTCTTGTAACCGGTTTCGTTTTCGCAGAGAAGGATAAGGTGATAGTTCTTTTTGCCGTACTTGGTTCTTTCCTGTTTTGTATGGTCGTCGCCTACGTAGAATTCACAGCCTACGATAGGATTGATTCCATTGGCATGACAGATGTGTTCAAAATTCAGTACACCGAACATGTTTCCGTGGTCGGTAAGGGCAAGTGCAGGCATGTTAAGACGCTTTGCCTTTGCGATAAGTCCGTCCAGCTTGGCGCAGGAGTCAAGCAAAGAATAGTCCGAGTGAACGTGAAGATGACAAAAGTTTGCGACTGGGGTACCTTCTGGTGCCGGATCAAAAACGTGAATATCTGCCAATTGATAAATCTCCTGAGTGAATGATGAATGCTATGCAGCAACCGCAGAAACTGCAGTAAGGGTTCCCATGCTCAAGGCAAGCATGATGATTCCTGCCAGAAGAACTCCAAAGATTACGGCGATGACAGTATCCTTGAACTTCATGTCCAGAAGGCTTGCGGCTAGGGTTCCAGTCCAGGCTCCAGTGCCAGGAAGAGGGATTCCCACGAATAAAAATAGTGCCACAAAGAGTCCGCGACCAGCTTTTTCCTGAAGTTTTTCGCCGCCCCGTTTACCTTTTACAAGGAAAAACTGGCAGATTCCAGAAATATATTTTTTGTCCTGTCCCCATTCCAGGAATCTTCTTGCAAAAAGATAGATGAAAGGAACAGGAATCATGTTTCCAGCAATACAAAGTGCATATACGAAAATTATCTGCTGAAGGTTGTCCTGAGGCATAAGCCCCCAGGCAGTTGCGAATGGAATTGCACCTCTAAGCTCAATAAGAGGAATCATGGAAATCAAAAAAACTACTATATATTTGCTGAACATACAGTTCTATTTTATCGGTTATCGTTAATTTTGCATATAAGGGAAAATTGTGTAAAATAAATTTACGCAATAAATGAACAAAAAAAACATAATCCTTTTATTATTGAGTCTCATTATCTTTAGCTGTCTGGTTTACATTTCCTATTTCGCAGTAAAGATCCATCATTTATCTGTTATTACTGAAGAAGATAACCGCCTGTATACCCATCACATTCTTGTTGGGGTGACTGATCAGGACAGTAATTTCACAAAAGATTTTTATTCCGGAGTTCAGTATATGGGCTCTGTTTTTGACGGTGCGGTAGAAATGCTGGAAGCTCCTGTGGCAGAAGACAGGGTGCTGGAAAAGTGGCTTGATTATGCGAAATTTGTGGATGCTGACGGAGTGATTCTTTTTACCATGGACGAAACTTTCAAGCCAAAGCCTGTTCTGGGACTTCATGATGTTGAAATTCCTGTTGTTGTGGCAGGTGAGTGTAATAATTCAGAAAACAAAGTGTGCCAGGTGACATCAGATAAGAAACTGCTGGCAAAGCTGGCGGTTCAGGAAATAGAGAAAAACGGCTGGGAAAAGCCATGTGCTCTGGTGCGTAATTCTTTTCCTTCGGATGAGATTTATAGAATCCTTTCTGAAATGAAGTCGGACTACAGGATTCCTGTCCACAAGCTTTATTCTGATGATGTTCTGGATGACGAAATCCGCGGACTTTTGGTGAATCTATACAAAAATCGTCAGGCAGACGTGCTTTTGTGTTTTACAGCGGAAGAAACAAATCTTGCCGCCCAGACAATCGTTGAACAGAATCTTGGTGACAGGCTTAGCATCATCAGCTTTTATGGAAATTCAAAGACCAAGGATTATCTGGAAAAGGGAATCGTTCAGAGCATGATCTACATCGATGCCTGGGAAATCGGAATTGCCTGCGCAGAAGAGCTTTTTTACTGGGAACGGAGCGGAAATCCGGGAAAGATTCGCCATATCACTCCAAAACTTGCAGAAGGGGGTGAGCGATGAGAAAAGGAATCAGACGAAGACTTATTCTTTTGTACATTGCGGCGGCGGCAGTTGAGTGTCTCATGATGCTGGCGGTATCTGCTGCGGTCTGGGCCAGTGCCTATACGATTTCCAGTTCCTACAACTCAAACATCCGTCTTGAAGAGTATTCCAGGGTAAGCGATATGGTCTTTCAGGATCTGGACGACTACATGGTCCTTAAAAGCTATGACAACATCAACAGCTACTTCAAGGATAAGGCTCAGCTGGAAAGACTTACTCTGGATCTGAGCCGCAAGCCTTCAATGTCCAAAATTCTTGTTACAGAGTATTCAGTTTACAAGCTGACAGAAACTTTCCTGAACTATGCAGACAGTGCGGTATACCTGCGCCGTTCTGGAGATACTTCCGGGGCGCAGGAAAGCTTTAAGAATGCGGAAAAGGCCTTCGCCTATCTTCATTCTTCGATAGATAGGTTGAACCAGCTTTATTTTTCAGCAAACATTCACAATTTTCAGAGCGTAAGAAGTCTTGCCACAAAGGTGACTTTTTCTGGTTCTGTTGTTGTGGCGTCGGTTTCGCTGCTGGTAGTCCTCATCCTTTCGATCTTTGTAACAGCCATCACACAGCCGCTTACAGAGATTTCCGAACGTGCAAACCAGCTGGCAGAACGTAACTTTGATATTCCTCTCTTTACCTACAACATGCAGGACGAGATCGGAAACATTTGCCGTGCATTTAACCGAATGATCGTTTCCATAAGGGAATATATCGACGCTATCTGGGAAAAGGCCATAAAGGAAAACGAACTCCGGGAACGAGAGATGAAGATGACAGAGCTGTATCAGGATGCAAAACTGAACGCCCTTCAGGCTCAGATCAATCCTCACTTCCTGTTCAACACTCTGAATACCGGCGCCCAGCTGGCCATGATGGAAGGCAACGACAGAACCTGCGACTTTCTTGAAAAGGTTGCGGATTTTTACAGATACAACCTTCAGTTTACAGGCCGTGAATCAGTGCTCCGGGACGAAATCAAGCTTCTGGAAAGCTACGTGTACATCATGAAGGTTCGGTTTGGAGAACGGTTCAATTATTCCACTGACATAGACAGCAATCACCTGGAAGTGCAGATTCCTGGCATGATTTTGCAGCCTCTTGTAGAAAACTGCATCAAGCACGGATTTGCCAGCATGCCAAAAGACGGAAAGATTCTGCTTAAGGTAAGGGACGAGGAGGGATTTGTTGTGGTAACGGTGAATGACAACGGCCCTGGTTTCCCTGAAAACAGGAAAAATGAAATTCTAACAGGAAATTCTCAAAATAAATCTGAACAAGTGGTAGAATTGGAAGATAAAGATTCTGGCACCGGTGTTGGTCTGGTGAATGTTTTGAGCAGACTCCAGATGTTCTACAAATCAAAGGATGTCTTTGACATTCAAAAATCTGAACTGGGCGGAACCGCCTTTGTAATCAGAATTAAGGTATAAATATGTATTCTATTCTTTTAACTGACGACGAACAGATTGTAACAGACTCACTGGCTTTCATCATCGAAAAGAACTTTCCTGGACAGACTCAGATCTTTAAGGCAGCAAGCGGTTCCGAAGCAATCCAGATCTGCCGCCAGAACAAAATCGACATCATCTTTATGGACATAAACATGCCGGGGTTGAATGGACTTGATACCATCAGCGAAATCAAGCGGTTCAATCCATCTGCTGTGGTAATAATCTTAAGTGCCTTCGACAAATTCCAGTACGCTCAGGAAGCAATGGCGCTTGGGGCTTTCCGTTATCTTACAAAGCCAGTAAACCGCAATCTTGTAACCCAGACAATCAGAAACGCCATGGGAATCATCGACTCGGTTCAGGGAAAGCTTTCCAGCGACATCGAAATCAAGGAAAAACTCAGCTTTGTTTCCAATATTGTTGAAAGCGACTTCATTTACTCTTCGATTTATGCCCAGACAGATAAAAAAGATCTTCGCCGTTATTTTGAATATTTCAAGATTCCGGAAGATTCTTATTTCTACCTTTGTATTGAATTGCCTGCAGTTACAGGAGACCGTCGTTACGAGGTTTATGTTACCATCAGAGATATTGTTGCCGGAGCGACACCTTGTATTGTTGGACCGTTCATGTCTAACAGAGTGGTAGTATTTGTTCCTTTTGAAACCTTTGGTGACGAGGATGCGGACCTTTTGTGGCAGCGGGATTTTGTCCGGGGCGTTTTCTCTGGCCTTTCTATGAAGATTGGCGTGAACGTGAAGATTGGTGTTGGGGTATTCTCCAAGGATCTGTCTGAAACTGTGGCCGCATACAACAGCGCTCTTAACGCTTTGAACAACATGACTTCTGCTGGGGGAACCAGTTTTGATACACAGAGCAAGACTCGGGACATTTCTGCAGATTCAGGCCGCTATGAACAGCAGCTTTTGAGCAGAGTTTCGGCGGGGGATGTTTCTGGCACAAAGAGCCAGGCTTTGCTGTGGCTGGAAAGTCTTTTCTGCCAGGGTGATGCCAACCTGGATTTTGTACGGAACTCGGTTTTCAGAATCCTTGTTACAGCCCGTGCTTCTGCCTCTGAAGGTCGAAAGGGTTATTCTGGGGATGCTGCGTTTAACAACACCTTCAAGATTCTTTGTGACTGTACAACCCAGGAAGATTTTTCACAGTATTTCATTCCTTGTGTTGAAGACTGTGCCCGTATCATCCTTGAATATCACAACAGCCGGGAAAATCCGGTTATTACAAAGGCCAAGGCTTATATCGAAGAGCATATCAGCGGCGAGCTTTCTCTGGACCAGACAGCAGATGCGGTTGGAGTAAACCCTTATTATCTGAGCAAACTGTTCAAGGATGAGACAGGCTCCAACTTTATTGATTTTGTAAACGAAAACCGTCTTGTAAAGGCAAAGGAACTTCTGAAAAAGCCTGAGCTTAGCATAAAAGAGATCAGCTTTGACTGCGGTTATTCGGATCAGAACTATTTTTCTAAGATTTTCCGCCGCAAATTCGGCATAACTCCAACTGAATACAGGAATTCTTTATGATGAGATTTTTCAGAGTCCTTGGCGTGATGCTGACTTCTGCAGTTATTTGTTCTCTCTTTGTTTCATGTCATAAAAGAAGTGACGGACGGTCTGTGAAATATGATTCAAACGGTGAGCTTAAGATCGGTCTTTCCATCGACACCCTGATCATTGAGCGATGGAAGCAGGACTGCGACGTGTTCACTTCAACTGCAAGAAATTACGGGGCCAGCGTCATTGTTCAGGATGCTTCAAACAGCGTTCAGGAACAGATTCGCCAGCTGGAATATCTTATCGATCAGAAGGTTGATGCTCTTGTGGTTATTCCAAAGGAAGCGGATTCCCTTTCGGAAGTGATCGGCAAGGCAAAGGCTAAAAATATTCCTGTGATTTCCTACGATCGCCTTATCAGAAACGCTGATGTTGACCTTTACATTACTGTTGATTGCGAAAAAGTCGGCCAGTTGATGGCAGAATCGCTTTTAAGCGTGCAGAAAGCCGGCTACTGGTGGTGCATTTACGGTTCAGAGGCTGACTACAACATGACTCTGGTAGATTCTGGAGTTCTTAAGGGAATTGAAAAGGCTCCTGTTACAATCACAACAAGATATTTTACGCCAGACTGGAATTACGACCTTTCTTACCAGCAGGTAAACGGCATGCTGAACCAGGGTCTTGTGCCAACAGCGGTTGTTTGCGGAAACGATGCCATTGCCGAAGTGGTTATCAGGGCAATCTCTGAGCATAAGCTGGGAACATACATACCGGTTGTTGGACAGGACGCAGATCTTCTGGCCTGCCGCCGCATTGCGGATGGAGTTCAGACTGCTACAGTTTATAAACCTATTTCAGAGCTTGCTTACAAAGCTGCGGAATGTGCCTGCCTTCTGGCTTCTGGAAATGGGGCAGATTTTCTTGCTGATGTAAATGATCACATCAGCAACGGTTCAAAAAAGGTGCCTTCCATCCTTCTGGATCCTGTTCTTGTAACAAAAGAAAACCTGGAAGAGGTTGTGGTAAAGTCTGGATTTCATACAGCTGCAGAGATATTCAAATAGAAACATCTGTACTTTTTTGTGCTTAAAAAAGTGCTAAAGACAGGGGAATTTTCAGAAGAAATTCCCAAAACAATCCCCAAAATACAAAAATTGTCTAGAAAACAGACGGTTGCAAAGTAAGAATCGGGCCTATACTTATAACTGTAAACAGGGAGGGAAACCTGTTTAGAAAATAAGTAAGGAGATTTTTATGAAAAAAATCGTAAAAGGTATTCTTTCTGCCGCTATGCTTAGTGCTGCTGCTGCAGGATTCATTGGTTGTGCAGGTTCTAAATCTGCAGAAGTAGGTATTGTTCTTCCAACAAAAGATGAACCACGCTGGATTCAGGATGAAACATCTTTCAAGAAGCTTCTTGAAGGAAAGGCTTCTGTTGAACTTTTGTTCAGCCAGGGTGACCCAAATAAAGAAAAACAGAACGTTGAAGCTTTGTTGAACAAGGGAATCAAGGTTCTGGTAATCTGTCCACATGACGGTGCTGCTGCTGCCGCTGCTGCAGAAGCTGCTAAAAAAGAAGGTGTAACAGTAATCAGCTACGACCGTCTTATCACTGATACAAACGCTGTAGACTACTACGTAACATTCGACTCATTCCAGGTTGGTGTTGCTCAGGGTCAGTACCTTATCAACAGCATCGAAAAGGGTTCTAAGGGTAACTCACTTTACCTCTACGCTGGTGCTGCTTCAGACAACAACGCATTCATCTTCTTTGACGGTGCATGGTCAGTACTCCAGCCAAAAATCGCTGACGGTACTTTCGTAATCCGCAATTCAGACAAAGCAGTTGCTCTTTCAAACAAGAAATCACTTTCACGTGCAGAATTGGCTGACATCATCGGTCAGATCACAACAGACTGGAACTTCGATACAGCTAAGAAAAAGGCTGCTGATAACCTTACAGTTGCAAAGAACTCTGAAAAGGGTAACTGCTACGTATTGGCTCCAAACGATGGTACAGCTCGTGCAATCGCTGATGAATTCGCAAAAGATCCAGCAGTTTCTTCTCATGTAATTACTGGTCAGGATGCTGAACTTGCTTCTGCTCAGTACATCATCGACGGTAAACAGTCTATGACAGTATGGAAGAACACAGCAGTTCTCGCTTCAGACGCTATTTCTATGGCTCTTGATGTACTCGCAGGAAAAACACCTGCTACAACTTCTACTTACGACAACAACGTAAAGAAGGTTCCAGCTAAGCAGACAACTGTAACAGTAATCAACAAAGACAACGTTAAGCTTCTTGTTGATGCAGACTACAACGGTGCTAGAAACATCTTGAAGTTCTAATAAAAAACTAAACTGAAAAGAGTATCAGGTCATTGCGAGGGTCGAAAGATTCCTTGAGGTTCCTCGCAATGACTTTTTTTTAGGGGGAAACAATGTCAAAGACAATTCTTGAAATGGCAAATATCACAAAAGAATTCCCCGGAGTTAAAGCTCTTGATGATGTTACTTTCAAGGTTGATGAAGGACAGATTCTTTTTCTGGTAGGTGAAAACGGAGCCGGAAAATCAACTTTGATGAAGGTCCTTTCTGGAGTTTGGCCTTACGGATCTTACTCAGGACAGGTAATCATCAATGGCGAAGTGCAGCAGTATAAGACAATCAAGGACAGCGAAAAGGCTGGTCTTGCCATCATCTATCAGGAACTTGCACTTATTCCGGAACTTTCTGTATACGAAAATATTTATCTGGGCCACGAGATTAAAAATCCTAACGGAACAATCAACTGGAACGAAACAATTGTTCAGACAAAGAAACAGCTTGAACGTGTAGGGCTGGACGTAGACCCAAGTACAAAGGTAAAGGATCTTGGTACTGGTAAGCAGCAGCTCATCGAAATTGCTAAGGCGTTGAGCAAAAATGTACGCATTTTGATTCTGGACGAACCAACTTCATCTTTGAACGAAGATGACAGTGAAAATCTCCTTAATCTTATCCTTGAACTTAAGAAACAGGGTGTAACCTGCATCATGATTTCTCATAAGTTAAAGGAAGTTCTTGCAATCGCAGACAAAGTTACAGTTCTGCGTGACGGTAAAACAGTTGCCAGTCTTGATAAGTCTGAACTTACAGAAGAAGTTATCATAAAGCACATGGTTGGCCGTGAACTCAAGAACATTTATCCAAAGAGAGAACATATCGCAATTGGCGATGTAACATTTGAAGTAAAGGACTGGAAGGTTTATGACTACAATGTTTCACGCCAGCTGCTTAAAGGCATAAATCTTAAAGTACGTAAGGGTGAAATCCTGGGCCTTGCAGGTCTTATGGGTGCCGGACGTACAGAATTCGCCCTCAGCGTTTTTGGAAACCCAAGAAATTACAAGGTTGAAGGAAAGGCTTACAAGGACGGTAAGGAAATCAACTATGCAAAGCCAAAGGACGCAATTGCTGACGGTTTTGCCTACGTTTCTGAAGACCGTAAGGGTGACGGCTTGATTCTTGATCAGGATATCAAGCAGAACATTACTCTTTCATCACTTAGAGAACTTGCAAAAGGCTTCATCATCGATAAGAACCGTGAAATCGTAGAAAGTGAACAGTTCCGCAAGGACCTTCACATCAAGACACCTTCAATCGATGTAAAGGTAAGTACACTTTCCGGCGGTAACCAGCAGAAGGTTTCCCTTGCAAAGTGGATGATGACAAAACCAGATATTCTAATTCTGGATGAACCAACCCGTGGTATTGACGTTGGTGCCAAATACGAAATCTATACTTTGATGAACCAGCTGGTTGAACAGGGTATGAGCATCATCATGATTTCATCAGAACTTCCTGAAGTTCTTGGTATGAGTGACCGAATCTGTGTTGTTTCTGGCGGTGTAATTGCCGGCGAAATGAGCGGAGAAGAAGCTACCCAGGAAAACATCATGAAGCTTTGTACAGAAAACTAATCTAGGAGAATAAAATGAACGATATTTTTAAAATCTTAAAAGCAAATATCCGTCAGTACGGTATGTTCATTGCTTTGCTTGCTGTAATGCTGTTCTTTACAATTACAACAGGCGGAACATTCATGACTGCCCGCAACTTGAGTAACCTTTTTGATCAGACAGGTTACGTAGCAGTTCTTGCTATCGGTATGACTCTGATTCTTATCATCCGTCAGATTGATCTTTCTGTTGGATACGTTTGTGGTTTCATCGGCGCTCTTGCTGCCATGATTATGAAAAGCTCTAATACACCTGTACTTGTTATTGTAATCGGTGCAATGGCTATTGGTGCTGTAATCGGTATGTACCAGGGTTTCCTTGTTGCTAAATGTTCTGTTCCAGCTTTTGTTGTAACTCTTGCCGGAATGTTCATCTTCCGTGGTGCTCTTCTTCGTGTAACTGGTGGTACAGGTACAATCATCGTAAAGAACGCAACTTTCAATGCTCTTGGTAACGGATTTATTCCAGATTTCTTCAGACATGATGTTCCTCATGAATTCAAGTTAGCTGTTCATGTTCTTACAATGCTTCTTGGTCTTGCACTTGTTGCTTTCCTTATTGTAAATGGCGTAAAGGACCGCAAAAACCGTGCAAAGTACAATCTTCAGGATGCTCCATTCCAGCTCTTCATCTGTAAGATTGCTTTCATGACAGCTTTAATCATGTTCTTTACAACAAAGCTTGCTTTGTACCACGGTTTGTCTTGGACAGTAGTAATCGTACTTGTTGTACTTGCAATCTACGCTTTCGTAATGGATAACACAGTTCTTGGTCGTCATATCTATGCTGTAGGTGGTAACCCAGAAGCTGCTGAACTTAGCGGTATCAACGTTCAGAAGATCACAATGTTCGTATTCTGTTCAATGGGTGCTCTTGCAGGCCTTGCTGGTATTCTGTTCACAGCACGTCTTCAGTCTGCTACTCCAACAGCCGGTAACGCATTCGAAATGGATGCAATCGCTTCTTGTTACGTTGGTGGTGTTTCTGCTGCCGGTGGTTCTGGTCGTGTAACAGGTACAATCATCGGTGCTTTGGTAATGTCTGCCCTTACAAACGGTATGAACCTTATGGGTATCGATATTTCTTACCAGTACATCGTTCGTGGTGCAATCCTTATTCTTGCCGTACTCTTCGACGTACGTGCTCGCCGCATGAAGGTGTAATCTAAATCAGATCCTCCTTACTATGGCCTGCAGGAAACTCCTCCATACTCGTTTCCTGCAGGCCTTTTTTTATGCTACAATGCATCCTATGAAAAAGATTTTATTTGTATGTCATGGAAATATTTGCCGTTCTCCAATGGCGGAGTTCATCTGTAAAAAGATGGTAAAAGATGCAGGTCTGGAAAAAGACTTTTATATTGAATCTGCAGCTACAAGCAATGAAGAAATCGGCAACGACATTCATCCCGGAACAAAGGCTAAGCTTACAGCAATGGGAGTTCCATTCGCAAAACGGCAAGCCCGCCGCATCACAAAGGATGATTATAAAAATTTTGACCTGCTGATTGGAATGGATGTTGAAAATCTGTTCTACATGCAGAAAGAATGGGATAAAGATCCTGATGATAAGGTTAAACTGCTTTTAAGCTACGCTCACCGGGACCGGGATATTGCGGATCCATGGTATACAGGTAATTTTGACGAAACTTACGATGATATTGTGGAAGGCCTCTCTGCAATGTTAAAATCACTTAAATAAATGTTAAACAGTTCTGTTCAAGGAAACGAATTTATATATACCTCAATCTATAATTCCCAGGATCAGGAAGCCCTTAAGCACTTTCTTAATTTTATGGGTTTCAGGGATACTAAGGCTTTCTTCTATATTTGTATGGAAATCCGTGCAGGTGTGGTAAAGCGGGGTATGATTTTTGATAAGATTCGTGGTGTTGTGGAAGAATCTGTTCCCTGTGTCTCAGGCTATCTGAAGGATAAGCTGTTTGGGCATGAAAACCTTATAGTTTTTGTTCCTGTTGTAAAGCTTGATGCTGAGGAAGACAGTCTTGAAAAACAGAAAATCGTTAATACTATTACTGATGCTCTTCTTGAAAAATTAAAGGTGGATGTTGCAATCGGGGTTGGAAAAACCAGCGGTGATCTGGCTGATACTGCCACTGCATATAAATCAGCCTTAACCTCCTTAAAAAATACCAGCGAAAAACAAAAGATTGTATATCCGGAAGCCCTTATGGCGGGGTCTGAAATTATTGTAGACAAGGCAAAGCTTTACATAAATGCCCATCTTTCCCAGGATATTTCTCTGGAAGATGTTGCAGGTGATGTTCAGGTTTCTGTCTTTTATCTTTCAAGAATTTTCAGCCTTCACGCGGGACTTTCCTTTGTTGAATATGTTTCAAACCAGAGGGTAACCAGAGCAAAAGGTCTGTTAAAATTCAGCCGCCTTTCCATAAACAAAATAAGCCAGCAATGCGGGTTCACAGACCAGAACTATTTTACAAAAGTATTCAAAAAGGTTACCGGTTTAACTCCTTCTCAATTCAGAAAAACTCTACGTGATTGAGAAGCATAAAACTTTTTACTATAATACAAGAGAATAATTAATAAGAGGTATATATCATGGCAGATAAAGAAGTTCGCGTAAGATACGCTCCTTCTCCAACTGGTATGCAGCACATCGGTGGTGTTCGTACTGCACTTTTCAACTATTTGTATGCGCGTTCAAAGGGTGGTAAGTTCATTCTTCGTCTTGAAGATACAGACCGCACACGTTTTGATGAAAAATATGTAGCTAACCTTTACGATACAATGGCATGGCTTGGCATTGAATGGGATGAAGGTGGTTCTAAGGGTGGTGAATACGGCCCTTATGTTCAGAGTGAACGTTTTGAACTTTACAAGGAATATGCTAACAAGCTTATCGAAAACGGTGAAGCTTACTACTGTTTCTGTGATGCAGAACGCCTTGACCGCATCCGCAAAATTCAGACAGAAAACAAGATGGCTCCAGGTTATGACCGCAACTGCCGTCACCTTACAGAAGAAGAAGTAAAGGCAAATCTTGCTGCCGGAAAACCATACGTAATCCGTCTTAAGGTTCCAATGGAAGGCTCAACTGTTTTCCAGGATCACATTCTTGGTGACATTGAATGGAAAAACGAAGACATTTCTCCGGATCCAGTTCTTTTGAAGTCTGACGGATTCCCAACATATCACCTTGCAAACATTGTTGATGACCACATGATGAAAATCAGCCATGTTATGCGCGCTCAGGAATGGATTCCTTCAACTCCACTTCACGTTCAGATGTACAAATCATTTGGATGGGAACACCCTGAATTCTGCCACCTTCCAATGGTAAACGGTCAGGACGGAAAGAAGCTTTCTAAGCGCCACGGTTCTACTTCTGTAAACGAATTCCGTGCCCGCGGTTATCTTCCACAGGCAATCGTAAACTATGTTGCCATGCTGGGCTGTTCTTACGAAGAAGGAAAGGAATTCTACACACTGGAAGAACTTGCAAAAGCATTCAAGCTTGAACACTTGAACAAGGCTCCTGCTGTATTTGACTACAAAAAACTTGAATATTACAACGGAAACTATATCCGCATGCTCAGCGATGAAGATCTTTACAAATGGACTCTTCCATTCATCACTGGTACAGGTGACGCTGCTCTTGAAATTAATCCAGAAAACCCACAGCCAGCTCCAAAGGTTGGTCCTGAATACTCTGGAATCGCTCTTGGTGCAGACGGTGAACCAGTTTGTGTTGATGCTTCAATGAACATGAGTTCTGCTGATGTAAAGAAAGCTCTTATGGCTCTTATGCCACTTATTAAGGAACGCCTTAAGTATCTTACAGATGCTGCAGAAATGGTTCACTTCCTGTTTACAGAACCAGCTGTTCCACCTGTTGATCAGATCATTCCTAAAAAGCTTGATGCTGCCAAGACAAAGGAAGTTCTTGAAAAGTCTAAGGAATTTGTTAAGGCGCTCCCTGGTCTTGAACACGAAGCTCAGGAAGAACTTGCTAAGAAGATGGCTGAAGAGCTTGGAATCAAGCTTGGCGACTTCATGATGCCAATCCGTATGGCTGTTACAGGAAGCCGCGTTTCACCACCACTTATGGGATCTATCTTGATTCTTGGTGTTGAAAAGTCACTCGCAAGAATTGAAAAAACATTGAAGTCTTTCTAAGCAGAAAGATTTATATTAAAAACCGCAGATAAAACAATCTGCGGTTTTTTTAGTTAAATATAAAAATCTGTTATATAAAAATTTATAAATTGAATAAGAAAATCCTTAGAATTACAATTATTATAACAAAAGGGTGGGATCTTTTATCATGGATATAACAGAATATGCATTGAAGGTTATCTGGAATAACTTTACGGATGTTGTTGAGTTTGACGCTGTGTCTGGAGAATTTACGTGTCTTAAATCAACAGAAAATATTGCTGGATTCAAAGACATTTATGCTTACTTTGAAAGCATAGAAAATCTTTCGCAGGTTTTTGTTCATGACCGCAAGGAATATGAGGCGTTTACTTCCAGAGACAATCTTTTAGCCTCCATTTCTAACTCTGATCACAATACACTGAATTACAGACGAATTGTAGACGGCCGCTATTGCTGGGTTTGTCTTGAATTTATCAAGCCTGCTGATTTTTCTTTGCAGAATCCAAAAATCATTCTTACCCGAAAGGAAGCTGATGAAAAAAGCTGTGCTGCCCGCGTTGCAATCAAGGAACTTGCTTTTGACTTCCATAAGATTCTTCAGGTAAATCTTGCAAATGACACTTATTCCATCATGAAGATTCGTGACGGTGAAAACCCTATTTCTGATGAAGCAAAGATAAAAACTTCTGCCTGGTTTGCAGAAGTTGCTGCCACAAACAGCATTCATATCGAAGACATTGAAATCTTTAAGCGAATGATTCAGCCTGAATACATGAGAAACTTCTTCTTGGAACACAGAGGAAATCTCCGTATCCGTTACCGACGTTTCTCTCACGATCAGTGGCGCTGGGTTATGCTTGAAGCTATTCCTATCAAGGATTTTAGTCTTGAAAATCAGAATGCCATGGTTTACATCCGCGACATTGAAGATGAATACTCAGAACAGATGACACAGCAGCGTTCAATTGAAAAAATCTGCTACGAAGACGCTCTTACTGGTCTTGGAAACAGAACTGCTTACAATATCTGCGTAAAAGAGCTTAAGGAAATGGAATTCGGTTCATTTGGAGTTATTTTCTGTGATGTGAACGGCCTTAAGTACGTGAACGATCATTTTGGTCATACTGCAGGTGATAAATATATCAAGTGCTTTACTGATTTCCTTCGAAAGTCATTCCGAAGTTCAAGCTGTTACAGAATTGGTGGCGACGAGTTTGTTGTTCTTCTTAAAGAGATGCCAAAAGAAGTTTTTGAACAGCGCGTGCTAGGATTTGAAAAGGCTTTGCTTAATCTTGAAGAAACCAGTGTTTCTGTTGGTTCAAGCTGGAGCTCTCTTCCTGCAAATTATTCTTCTGTGGTAGCTGCTGCAGAACGGGAAATGTACCTTGTAAAAAAAGAAGCCCATCGCTTCCATCCTGAATATATCAGATAAAAAAAAGAGCTCCGGTTGGAGCTCTTTTTTACTTAACTTTATCTTTCGAAGTTTTCAACCTGTTCTGTAATCAATGGAATAAGCTGCTTTTTGCGGCTTACAACATCTTTAAGAATGTAAGTGTGATCTTCTTTCTTAGGGAAAGTTACGAATGGTTCAAACTTTGGATCTGTTGCCATAAGAAGAATGCTTGAAAGAGCGGTAATGTCTGTAACAAGCAGTGCTGCAAAAATCGCTTTGTTTCCACGGCGTTCAAGTTCAAGTTCTGTCATGAACTCTTCTTTGCGGTCCAGAACTTCCTTTACGTTGCTTACTTCAATCTGGCTGACTGTGTAAGAAACCTTTTCTTCGCGGTATTCCTTCATATCCTGGTGAATTACTTCAGAAGCTGAACGGCCTTTTACACCGCTTCCTGCTGTAAGGATTTCTTTTCCAAGTGTCTGAATGTCCTGGTCCGTAATGTTTGCAAGATATTCTGCTGTCTGGCGGTCAACGTCTGTTGTTGTGGCTGACTGAAGGATCAATGTGTCGCTTAAGATACCGCACAAAAGCAGGCAGGCGATGTCCTGTGGAATCGGGATTTTTGCTTCCTGGTACAAGCCTGCGATGATTGTTGAGGTTGAACCAAGAGGCTTATTGATGAATGTGATTGGGTATGTTGTGCTCATTGGACCAATGCGGTGGTGATCGATAACTTCAAGAATCTTATAGTGTTCGATGCCTTCAACGCACTGACTCATTTCGTTGTGGTCAACAAGGGCGATTTCAATGTTTGGTTCGTTTGTAAGGTCGTGTTCAGAGATAATACCGATTACTTTGTTATCTTCATCAACAACAGGAAGACGGCGGATCGGACTGTCCTGCATAAGGCTTCTGATTTTGCTGATTGTGTCGTTTGTGTGAACGGCCTGAATTTCAGGATCAGCCATAAGCATTACTGGAGTAGAGTAGGCGATCATCATTACTGTATCGCTGGTTGTGTAAGGACTCATGATTACGCTTACGCCGTTTTTCTTTGCCTTTTCTTTTTCTTCTTTGCTAAGAACGTAGCCAGATGTGATGATAAGAAGCTTTACTTTGCGGCTGATACATTCTTCGTAGATCTTTTCGCGGTCAGAAGTGATTACGATAACGTTTTCGCTGGCGTGGCTGTCCAGCATCTTTGCGAAGGTTTCGTCGCTGGCAGCACCAACAAGAATTGATGATTTGAATACTTCATCTTCGTTCTGAACCACCAGTGGCTGTGCGTTCATTGTTTTGATGATGTTTCCAATGCTTGTTGAAATGTTTACCTTTGTTTCAGGATTCAGGATTGTAAGAATCTTCTGGGCAAATGCTGAATAGTGGAGCAATGCCTTGTATTTTCCGTCTTTATCTACAACAGGAAGGGCACGCAAAGAGGTGTTCTGCATTTTTCCCATAGCTGTCCAGACAGAAACATCTTCCTGCACAGTTATTGTATCTTTTTCCATGTAGTATTCAACTTTTGGAGTAAGGTTTGAGATGTACTTTGGTGACTGAACTTTAAACTTTTTGTAGATGTAATCAGTCTGAGGGTTAAAATGTCCAGCACGGGCAGCCTTGTAGTTTTCGAAGCCCATGAGCTGTTTAAGGCGGGCATAAGAAGTTGCTGCTACAGCAGAGTCTGTGTCTGGATTTTTGTGTCCGAAAATGTAAACTGTTTTATCTAAATTACTCATAGTCACCTTCAATTTCACGGAACAAAGCTTCGTATAATGTTGCCTTGTCTGTATTTGTTTCTCTGATTGTCTTTGCCATTGTCTTTGCGATGTACATTACAACCCTAAAACCAAGAACTGGTTCTTTGTGGCACATTTCAAGGAACTTTTTACCAGAAAGCGCGATTGTTGTACAGTCTGTCAAAGCCTGAACGGAAGCGCTTCGTGGATCCTTGCTGATAAGGGCAGTTTCTCCAAAGAATATGTTCTGTTCAGAAGAAAGGTTTGCCAGGGCGATGGTATCTCCCGCGGGAGTCTGTCTGTAAACGTGAACGGAACCAGAATACAGGATGAAACACAGTTCACCGTAGTCACCTTCCTTGATGATAAGGTCACCTTTCTTGAATTTCTTTAATGTGATGTTGTCGTAAAACATTTTAAGGATTCGCACATCATTTTCATCATCAATTTTAAAGTCCGAAAAAAGCGGAATGTTTATAAGTTTAGGAAGTACGATTTCAAAAGAATCCATTATTCTTCTACCTCCACGGCTTTGCCTTTTACAAAAATAGCTTTTGCGTTTGGCTGGATGATATAGTTGTCAGGAGGTGTAAGGACCGGTTCATTTGACTGCAAGGTCTTAACCTTCTGAAGGTTGTCGATGATTTTCTTGATGTTAGGATTTTTCTGGGCTTCACGAAGGGCATCGCGACGGCGCTGGTGGAAGTTTCCTGTGTTCAGCAAAAGTCCGATGATCACCTGGGATGAATTGATGCTGTTCTTGTATTCACCGTAAGTTTTTCCAACAAAAGCAGAAGGAATGTCTTCGATAAGGATGCCAGAGGTAGCGTCATCTGAAATAAGGGCACGCATAACGTTTGAGTAGCCCATTCCTCCAGAAGCAGAGGCC
This sequence comes from Treponema sp., assembly GCA_045616085.1. Classification (GTDB taxonomy): domain Bacteria; phylum Spirochaetota; class Spirochaetia; order Treponematales; family Treponemataceae; genus Treponema_D. The sequence continues at coordinate 9,032 of JAZLGB010000010.1, read as the reverse complement.
AGCAGGTTGTGTTCGTAGTCTGTTGTAAGGATGATTTCGTCACAGTGAGCCATCTTGAGGTGCTTTTCAAACTTAATGTCGATCAGTTCGGCTGCAATATACATTCCTGGGTTGATAGCAGACATGGAAATTACTGCAAGGACTGTTCGGGAATCAATTTCAAGGTCAGAATACTTTTTTGAGTGATCCGAAATGATGAGTGCTCGTTCTGCGTTATCGATTCCTGCCCGCTTAAGGATGTTTTCGTCGGCAAAATCACCACTTACATAGTGAATGCCCTTGAAACGACTGATTTCCATAAGCTCTTCCATTTTTTCTGATGGAGCATCATTGATAAGTACGATAAGGTCTGGAGTGATTTCCGGGTTTGTGTTGATGATGTTGTCCAGAATCTTTTCAAAACCGCTTCTCCATCCGCAGAGCAAAAAATGACCTTTCAAATTTTTCATAGGAATCAACCCCTTCTCTTTTTTCATCTGAATGTCCATGAAGTAGGACGCAAGTTTACCGGTTACAGCTGAAACAAGTAACATGCCAAAAATAAGCAGCAGAATGCTGGCGATACGGCCTGGTACTGTAGCCGGTGAATATTCATAGTAGCCCGCAACAGAAGTGATGATCGTGAACCAGATGGAATCCCAAGGAGTTTCAATTCCGGCTTCTGTTTCTGTATTAAAGTTGATGATTGTTATGGCAACAAGGCTGATGATGACCAGGAACCAAAACCAGGTTACAGGATTCTTGATCCAGTAACGAAAGTTCCTGATCAGCTTCTTTTTTAATAAAGACAACTTTTTTGACATATGATAAATATAGCAGATTTGATGACATTTTTCTAGAAAGTGTTGGTATATGAAAAAAGGAGCTGTGTGATTACAGCTCCTTTCTTGTTTTATGCGTTCTGCAAAACTTCTTTTAAGATTGCAAGACCTGCATCGATTTCTTTGTATGTGATGTTCAAAGGTGGAACAAAGCGGAGCACGTCGCTTCCTGCTGTAGAGAAGAGCAGTCCTTTTGCAAGACAAGCCTTTTCAATTTCTACAGGATTCTTTTCAACCTGAACTCCAACTACAAGACCACGACCGCGGATGTCCTTTACAAAAGGAATGTTCCAGCTGGCGATTGTCTTTTTGATGTAGTCGCCTTTTTCGTTTACTGATTCAAAGAAACCAGGCTTTGTGATTGTTTCAAGAACTGTAAGACCTGCGGCACAAGCAAGTGGGTTACCTGCGAATGTTGACTGGTGGTCACCTGCCTTGAAAACGTTTGCCTTACCGCGGTAAAGACAAGCGCCCATTGGAACACCACCGGCAATTGCCTTTGCGAAAGTAATTACTTCCGGGTTGATTCCCAAAGCTGTATTTCCAAGAAGGTCGCCACAACGACCCATTCCTGTCTGAACTTCATCGCACATTACGATTCCACCTGCGTCGCGGCAAGCTTTTGCTGCAGCCTTTGCCCATTCTGGATCAAGAGGAATTACTCCGCCTTCACACTGAACTGGTTCCATAAGAAGAGCTGCGGTTGTGTCGTCAAAAGCGTCTTTAAGGGCATCAAAGTTGTTTGCTTCAAGATATTTAAAGCCTTCAACATAAGGAGCAAAATCTGCCGGGTGGAACTTGTCCTGGCCTGTGGCAGTCAATGTTGCCATTGTTCTTCCGTGGAAAGACTGTTTAAGAGTTACGATTGTCTTGCGCTTTTCGCCGCCGTTAAGGTAACCGTATTTGCGTGCCAGCTTGATGGCAGCTTCGTTGGCTTCGGCACCTGAGTTTCCCCAGTAAACCCCTTCAAAACCTGTAGCTTCAAGAAGTTTGTCTGCGAATTCAACACCAACGTCGCTTGTAAAGTAGTTACAAACGTGAATCTGTTTTTTTGCCTGTTTAGAAACTGCCTTTACAAGTGGCTTAAAGTTGTGGCCAAGTACGTTTACAGCAATTCCTGCAAGAAAGTCGATATATTTTTTGCCATTTACATCATAACAAGTGGCCCCCTGACCTTTAGCAAAACAAACGTCAAAGGAACCGTAATTGTTCAATACTTTTGGGTTTCCCATAAAAAACTCCGTTTTAATTAATAAATCATTGTACCGATACCGCGGTCGCTGAACATTTCGATCAGGAGGGAGTGTGGTACGCGGCCGTCGATGATGTGGGTTCTTGGAACTCCGCCTTTGAGGGCGATCATACAACATTCGATCTTTGGAATCATACCGCCGGCAATGATTCCTGTTTCCATAAGCTGTGGAACTGTTGGCATTGGGATTCTTGTGATCAAAGATGATGGATCGTTTACATCCTTAAGAACTCCGGCAACGTTTGTAAGCTGTACGAACTTTTCTGCCTTAAGGGCAACTGCTATTTTTGCAGCGGCTGTGTCAGCGTTGATGTTGTAGCGGTTCTGGTCACCTGTTTCACCAAGGGCAACTGTTGAAATTACCGGGATGAACCCCTGTTCAATCAAGCCTGTTACGATTTCAGGGTGAACTTCTGTAACTTCACCTACAAAACCAAGGTCAGCACCGTCTTTGTCGATTTTCTTTGCACGCAAAAGACCTGAGTCAACGCCAGAAAGACCAACTGCACGTCCGCCTTCCTGCAAAAGGATACCAACGATGTCTTTGTTCAATTTCCCTGTAAGGACCATCTGAACGATTTCCATAGTTTCTGCATCTGTATAGCGGAGTCCGTTTACGAACTTTGATTCTTTTCCTACTTTTTCAAGCATTTTGTTGATTTCTGGTCCACCACCGTGAACAAGTACAACGTTTACACCGATTGTGTGAAGCAATACGATGTCTTTCATTACTGCCTGTTTAAGGTCTTCGTTAAGCATTGCGTTTCCGCCGTATTTTACAACAACAGTTTTGCCAACCCACTGCTTAAAGTAAGGCATTGCCTGAATAAGTACGTCAGACCAGTGTTCGTTATCTAATGTTCTTCCACGATTTTCATCGTTCTGTAATTCCAATTCTGCCATGAAAATCTCCTTATATAAGAAATTAACCGCAGATGAACGCAGATGGACGCAGATAAAATATAAAAAAATCTGCGTTTATCCGCGTTTATCTGCGGTTTATATTAAGTACGGTAATCCCCGTTAATCTTTACGTAATCGTATGTAAGGTCGCAGCCCCAAGCTTTTCCTTCGGCCTGGCCGTCTTCCAGGGTTACCAGGATTTCTACGGCTTCTTCGCTTAAGATTTTTTTAGCTTTGTCTTCGTCGAAGTTCAATGGTACGCCGTTGTGGAATACTTCGATCTTTCCGCCGCATTTGTCGCAGCCGGCGATCTGTGTTTTTTCACCGGTTGTTGAGTCAAAGTAGCGTTTTGCACCTGAGCGGCTTGAGAAGTATACGCAAGTCTTTTCTGGAGTGAATTCGTAACCAGAATAACCCATTGCACAAAGGATACGTCCCCAGTTTGCGTCTTTTCCGAACATTGCGGCTTTTACAAGGTTTGAACCGATAACTTCTTTTGCAAGACCCCGGGCTGTTGCAACATCTTTTGCGCCCTGAACTGTACATTCAATAAGACGAGTTGCACCTTCGCCGTCTGCAGCAATCTTCATGGCCATAACTTCACACATTGAGTAAAGGGCTGCCTGGAAAGCCTTGTAGTCGTCACCTTCAGAAGTGATTTCTGCGTTGCCGGCCATACCGTTTGCAAGAATTACGAGTGTGTCATTTGTAGAAGTGTCGCCGTCAACTGAAACACAGTTGTAAGTACCGGCAACTGTGTCACGCAAAGCTTTTTCCAGCATTGCTGGGCTGATTGCACAGTCTGTTGTGATGAAAGAAAGCATTGTTCCAAGGTTGATGTGGATCATTCCAGAACCCTTACACATTGCGCCCATCTTAACAGTCTTTCCGCCGATGGTTGTTTCAACTGCAACTTCCTTGTACTGAGTATCTGTTGTCATGATTGCGATGCGGGCTTCTTTGTGGCCTTCTTTTGAAAGCCCCTTTGCAAGTTCTGAGATGTGTTCTTCAATCTTTTCAACTGGAAGCTGCTGACCGATTACACCTGTTGAACAAACGATTACATCGTCTGGAGAAACTCCAAGTTCTTTTCCGGCAAGTTCAGCCATGTGGTAAGCAACTTTTGCTCCCTGTTCACCAGTACAGCAGTTTGCGTTTCCAGAGTTAGCGATAACAGCCTGAATCCGTCCGTTGGCAATATTCTTCTTTGTGAGCTTAACAGGTTCAGCCTTTACCCGGTTCTGAGTAAAAACTCCGGCAGCGCTGCACATTTTTTCTGAATAGATCAAAGCTGTGTCGTTTGTTTTGCGGCTTGCTTTGATATGACTTAATACGCCATTGGCAGTAAAACCTTCAGCGGCACATACACCGCCATCGATGAATTTAATTTCAGACTGCATATTTATACACTCCTGTGAATATTTATACAAAGATTATAGTGAGTTGATAGAGTGAGTGCAATTGTAAAAAGAACGTTTACTTAAATCTGAAACTTATTTTTCAGACTTGATGGAATTGTCTTCGTTCAAAAGAAGAACCTTTGGCTGCCAGCTGTCTGCTTTTTCTTCCGGAATTGTTGTGTAAGTTACGATGATGACTTTATCTCCGGGACAGGCTTTGCGGGCTGCGGCTCCGTTCAGACAGATTTCACCTTTTTTTCCGGGAATAATGTAAGTAGAAAAACGTTCGCCGTTATTCACGTTCAGAATGTCAACTTTTTCCCAGTTGTGCATGCCTGCTTTCTTGCAAAGCTCTGTGTCGATGCTGATTGAACCTTCGTAGTTAAGGTTTGCGTCTGTTACTGTGGCGCGGTGAAGTTTTGCTTTAAGAACTGTAATATCCATGATTTATCCTTTTCTATTTATTCAATTCCAGGGCTTTTTTTATCCCAAGCAGTACCAATTCAGGACTGATTTCATTAAACAGGTTGTATTCTTCGAAAATTCTGGAAAAACCACCTGTTCCGATAACGAAAGGCTTTTCGCCTTTGAAGACATTCTTTTCATAAAGATAGATGAATTCTTTCAGGGCACCAGCGTTACTATAATATAACCCTGACTGGATTGCTTCAATTGTGCTGGTTCCGCAGATGTGTTCTGGTTTTGCGATTTCAACTGATGGAAGCTTTGCAGTGCCAGACGCCAGAGCTTCCATGCTGATTCTAAGTCCGGAAAGGATTGCCCCTCCCAGGTATTCGCTGTTCTTTGTTACGCAGTCGATTGTTGTGGCAGTACCCATGTCGATGATCACAAGATCTTTGTTTGGGTGAAGGGCAACAGCACCGATGGCGCCGGCGATACGGTCTGCACCAATTTCCTTAGGGTTTGCGTATTTGATCTTCAATCCGGTTTTGATTCCAGCCTGAATGAAGAGCACGTTGTTTGTAAAATATTTTGTTAAGGCAGAAGAAAGTGAGTAATTAATAGAAGGAACTACGCTGCAAACACCGATTCTGTCGATTTTCTGCCAGTGGAATCCGTTTTCGCGGATAACTGAGCGCATGAAAATACCGATTTCGTCGGAACTGTTTCCAACTGCTGTTGTGCGGCGGAAGGTGAGGACCAGCTTGTCTTCGTCCCAGAGCCCTCCGGTGATTTGTGTGTTACCTACGTCCAGAGTTAAGATCACGATTTTGCTCCTTTTATATAGTTGCAGAGAAAATCTGCCAGTTCTTTCAGGTTTTGTACGGTTCCTGTTACTGTCATGTCGTTCTTGTAGACAGTGCAAGGGTGTGCCGTAGCGGTGATTTCGCTTAAGTCGTTTGAAACTACCAGGTCTGGAACAAGGGACTTTTCGTTGTTTGCAGAAAAGATCTTGTTTACGGCTGTCTGGCGTTCAGGGACTGTAGCGTTGCTGGTAAGCTTGAATGCTACAACTGTGCAGGCAGTTCCGGCGTTCTTTTTAATTGAATCCACCAGCTTGGGATTTTTCTTCATGCGGATAACAAGTTCTGTGCCGGCAGGAACTTTTGAAACTTCTCCGGCCTTGTATGATTTTCCGTCAACTTCGATTGTTTCTGGGCTGTAGTCGCTTACGGCTGCGGCGTGAATGATGGCGTCGTAGTGGCCGGTGCGGCATTCTTCTTCAAGGGACCCTTTAAGCTGAGCGAAAGTTTTGTATGTGATGACACGGGCTTTGCTTGAGGCAGGTTTTACGGCTTTTTCTGCCATAAGGGCTGTCACTTCAAATCCAGAGTCAGCAAAAAAATCAGCAAGAAAAGACGAAGTGCGGCCTGTAGAAAAATTACAGACTGAACGAACATTGTCTATTGGTTCTTCGCTTCCGCCGCCGGTAATCAAAACTTTCATATCAACTCCTTTTATCTGCGTTCATCTGCGGTTAAATCGTTTCTTCAATAATCTTAAACGCGTCTGCTGGTTCCAGAAGTCTTCCTACGCCTTTTGTGCCGCAGGCCATGTCGCCGTCTCCGCATGGAAGGATTTTTGCGCCCCAGCTTTCAAGTTTTTTAAGGCTTTCCTGAACGCTTGGGTGGTTGTACATCTGAGTGTTCATGGCTGGAGCGATCAAAAGAGGCTTGTTGAAATTGTTTGCAAGACAAACTGCTCCAAAAAGATCGTCGGCAAGTCCGCAGGCAAGACGATTGATTGTGTTAGCGCTGCAAGGATAGCTGATGATAAGATCCGCCCAGTTCTGAGCAAGGTGGATGTGAGGAATAGGATCGTCGCCACCGAACATGCTTGTTTCCAGTTTGTTGTGGCTTAAACCTTCAAAGCTTGCCCGGCCCACAAACTGTAGTGCATCCTCAGAAGCGATAACCCGAACGTCATATCCGTTTTTTACAAGCATGCTTGTAAGGGAACAGGCTTTGAAAGCGGAAATAGATCCAGTAACATGAAGCAGAATGTTCTTTGACATATTTTTTTTACCACGAACCACACAAAACCCACCAAAAAATTTTCGTGTATTTCGTATGTTTCGTGGTTTCTCCTTTTATAAATTATCAATCAAGCGCACATCTTCCAGGAAAACTGCGGCATAAAGACGGTCGTTGTGCTTTGTAACGTAATCAACCTTAAAGCCTGCCTTTTCAAGGTTTGCTGCGATTTCTGATTCTGTGCCACCAGCGGCAAGGATTTCGTGGAACTTAGGAGCAAGGGCAAGACCTGCTGGGCTGAGTTTGCGGTTTCGGCTTGAGATTGCAAGACCGTTTTCTTCACGAACGATTGGACAGCCCACAAGATTGATGTTCATAAAGAAAGCTTCAACCATACCGCGAAGAAGTGTAAGCTGCTGGAAATCCTTTTCCCCAAAGTAAGCGTTTGTTGGGCGAACGATGTTCAAAAGCTTCATTACAACTGTAAGAACTCCGTCAAAGTGACCAGGTCGTTTTGCACCGCAAAGGAGTTTAGAAAAATCCTTTTCAGTTACCATGTAGCGGTAATCGTCCGGATACATAACTGCATAGCTTGGAGCAAAAAGATAATCAACGCCGGCACCTTCAAGAAGGGCGCAGTCATCGTCAAAGTTTGCAGGGTAAGTTACCAAGTCGTTCTTGTCGTTGAACTGAGTTTCGTTCAGGTAAACGCTAACGACTGTAATTTCGTTTTCAGCCTTGGCGCGATTTACCAAAGAAAGGTGTCCGTTGTGAAGCCCCCCCATAGTTGGCACAAACCCGATTTTTTTGTTATTCAATGTTTCGCGGAGTTCCATGAACTCAGATGGTGTTCTGATAATTTTCATAAATTTTTCCCTTTATATTTAACCGCAGATAAACGCAGATGCACGCAGATAATCTTTTTATATTCATCTGTGTCCCATCCGTGTCCCATCTGTGGCTATTTATTTAATTTCATCAGCAGCAGGAAAGCTCTCATCATGCACGTCGCTTGCGTACTGGTTCAACGCCCCCTTTATCAATTCCAGACCGTTCAGATACTGGCGCACAAAGCGAGGCTTGAATCCGCTCATCCCCAGCATATCCTGAAGCACCAGCACCTGACCGTCGCAATTTACGCCAGCCCCAATGCCGATTGTTGGCACAGAAATCTCCCTGGAAATCCGTTCAGCCAGCGCCGCCGGAATGCATTCCAGAAGCACACAGAAACAGCCCAGCTCTTCAGCCTTTTTTGCCTCTTCAATGATCTTTTCAGCGGCGGCATCAGTCTTTCCCTGCATCTTGTGGCCGCCGAATGCCTGATAAAACTGAGGAGTAAGCCCCAGGTGAGCCATAACCGGAATGCCGCTCATCACAAGATGGCGCAAAATGTCTTCCTGCCCGAAAACGCCTTCGATTTTTACACAGTTGGCGCCGGCAACCAGAAGCTGCCCCGCACAATCAGTGGCAAATTCAAGGCCTTTGCGGGTAGTCAAAAACGGCATGTCCGCAACAATATATTTTGAAGTTCCGTTTCGCACGCTGCGAGTGTGTTCCACCATCCATTCCATCTTCGCCGGAAGGGTAGTGCTTTCGCCGTGCATCACCATCGAACAGCTGTCCCCGATAAGGATGCAGTCAATGTCAGTCTGGTCTACGATCCGCGCAAAAGTAGCGTCGTAGCACGTAATCATGGAAATCTTTTTGTTTTCCTGCTTAAATTTCAAGAAATCAAGAGTAGTCATAGTACCTGCCTTTTGGGTCAAGTCTTTTGTAAAAGAGCTTTAATTTTTAGCGGCCCTAAAACCGCCAGAATCAATGCCAACCGGTCACTGTTCCCCTAATAATTTAATTTTTTCCACCAAATTGTTCAATATCATAATTTTCCAGGGGCGACTCCCCCCACCAAACCGGTGTTCCGCAGCTCGGTAACCCTCGGCCTCCTCGTCATTCCCTCGCTTCCGCTCGCTCATTCCTGCGGTGGCTCCCGCTCCGCGGTCCTGCTCCATACCGGCGCCCCCCTTCTCGTGAAAAGCAGATAATTCGCTAACCGTCAGCTCATTTATCCGCCCCGGGCCCGGACTCCCACGTTCCGCCCGCTCTAAAATCTCCCCGCAGGCATATAAATCCACCATCAACCGTCCAAATTATCCGCATGCCGGCCCGGCTACACTTCGCAAACCGTCACCATTTCCCCAGCACAAGCATATAACCCAGCAAC
>JAZLGB010000009.1:0-32750 GCA_045616085.1 Treponema sp. | reverse complement strand
CTTTGTAGACTTTCTGCACCTATATGCCTCTCTTTATGTTCTTTTACAATTTTTAATTTAAACTCTTCTGAGTATTTGGACATAAAAAATGCACCTCCTAAAATTGGACTTTATTTGTCCAACTTTAGGGGTGCACTTCATCGTTTGAGCTCCTTTTTTTTATGTTTTACATATTATCGTATTTCTGAACAGAATCTTCCAAATGTTCAATCTGGATTCCAACATCCTTGAACATCTTCATAGAATCTTCTTCATCGTGATAATGCTTTTCGCAAACAACCCTCTTAATGCCACAGTTAATGATCAGCATTGCGCAAGTACGACATGGAGTCATCTTGCAGTAAACAGTAGCTCCATCAATAGAAATACCACGTTTAGCAGCCTGACAAATCGCATTCTGTTCTGCATGAACAGTTCTTACACAATGATTTGTAACAGAACCATCTTCATGGATTGTCTTTTTATAAAAATGTCCTACTTCATCACAATGTGGAAGCCCTGCAGGAGAACCAACATATCCAGTCACCAAAATCTGATTGTCACGGGCAATAACACATCCAGAACGTCCACGATCACAAGTTGCACGCTTAGCGATTGTGCGTGAAACTTCCATAAAATATTCATCCCAAGTTGGGCGCTTATACTCTAAATCACTCATCAATTAAATCCAAAAAAAAGCAGATGAATGAAATATATTCAAATCATCTGCTTTTTTCAAGTATCAATAATGATTTACTTATTTACAGGCTTCAAAAACAATGTCAGCAAGGAAAATCACTGCAAGAATCCATGTTACAACAGGAACATCCTTAGATTTCTTTCCGGCAACCTTACAGATTACGAAAGAAATCATACCCCACATGATACCCTTAGAAATTGAGAAAGAGAAAGGCATTGTCATGATTGTAACAAATGCTGGAATACCTTCTGTAGGATCAGTAAAATCAATAGATTTTGCATTCTGCATCATAAGATATCCAACAAAGATCAAAGCTGGAGCTGTGGCAGCTGCAGGAATCAAAGCAAACAAAGGATTAAGGAACAAAGCAACAAGGAAAAGAAGTCCTGTAACAACAGAAGCAAGACCAGTTTTTGCACCGGCAGCAACACCAGAAGTTGATTCAACAAATGATGTAACTGTAGAAGTACCAAGACAAGCACCAACAACAGTTCCTACAGAGTCAGCCATAAGAGCGCCCTTACAGTTCTGAATGTTTCCATTTTCATCCTTAAGATTAGACTGCTCTGCAACCCCCATCAATGTACCAAGAGTATCAAAGAGATCTGTAAAAAGGAAAGTAATAAGAACAACAAGGAACTTCAATGTAAGAGCAGATTTCCATTCAAAAGCAAACAAATATGGAGCAGCAGGAGTTGCAATAGGACTGAAGTTTTCCGGAATTTTTGTAACACCAAATGGAATTCCAACGATTGTTGTAGCAATTACACCAATAAGAATAGCACCAGGAACTTTAAGAACATAAAGAACGATTGTAATAATAAGACCAAGAACAGCAACAATAGCTGCTGCGTGGCTCATATTGAAGTTTACAAAACCAATGATTGTACCTGTATCAGAAGAACAAACACCTGCGTTTACAAGTCCAATGATAGTAATAAAAAGTCCGATACCAACAGAAACAGCCTTTTTCATTGTAGCAGGTATAGAGTTAATGATTGCTTCACGAACTCCAAACAAAGAAAGAAGAATAAATACAATACCTTCTACAAAAACAGCAGTCAAAGCAAACTGCCAGCTGCAACCCATTCCAAGTACAACTGAATATGTAAAGAAAGCATTAAGCCCAAGTCCTGGAGCCAGAGCCACAGGAAGATTAGCCATAAATGCCATTAAAAGAGTAGCAACACATGCAGAAATCGCTGTTGCTGTAAAAACAGCATTGAAGCCCATTCCAGAATCAGAAAGGATTCCAGGATTTACCGCAAGAATGTATGCCATTGCAAGAAAAGTTGTCACACCACCGATAATTTCTTTACCGATAGTCGACCCGCGTTCATTAATATGAAAAAGTTTTTCCATCTTTTTCCTCCGTACAGAAAAAAGTATAAATCACAAAAAAAAGAACTTCTAGTGAAAAACTTTGCATATAAAAAAAATCCATCCAAAAACAAAAAAATTGCGCCCAGCAATTTTAGCATTTTGCGGCTGAGATTTATCGAAGCCGTAGAACCCGGGTTCGACTCCCGAGAATAGATAATCCTTTGTTAAAAAAAATGCTGCCCAAGGCAGCCATTTTTCTTCCGCATCAAAACTGCGGTAGAAGACAAAATGCGTAAAAAAATTGCGACCAGCAATTATAGCATTTTGCGACGGAGATTTATCGTAGCCGTAGAACCCGGGTTCGACTCCCGAGAATAGATAATCCTTTGTTAAAAAAAATGCTGCCCAAGGCAGCCATTTTTCCTCCGCATCAAAACTGCGGTAGAAGACAAAATGCGTAAAAAAATTGCGACCAGCAATTTTAGCATTTTGCGGCGGAGATTTATCGCAGCCGTAGAACCCGGGGTCGACTCCCGAGAATAGATAATCCTTTGTTAAAAAAAATAAAGCTCCTAGAAAACCTAGAAGCTTTATTAGAGCGGTAGAAGGGAGTCGAACCCTCGTCATCAGCTTGGAAGGCTGAGATAATGAGCCGTTATATGACTACCGCATTGCTTATGTTTATATATTATAGAAAAACTTAATTAAGGTCAATAGCCTTAATCAAATTTTTCAAAATATTTTTCAATTTTTTTTATTCATCCCCACCAGCAACTTTATTTTCAAATTTAGTGAACTGAGGGAAGAACATCATCTCTACATCACCCGTCTGACCGTTACGCTGCTTGGCAACAATACATTTCGCTTCCTGAACAGGATTTTCTGTATCCATAATTTTACGATCACGATGAAGGAACAATACAACGTCCGCATCCTGTTCGATAGAACCAGAACCACGAAGCTGAGCAAGGTTTGGTTCTTCACCTTCCGCATCACGAGAAACCTGACAAAGTGCAATTACAGGAATATCAAGTTCACGAGCAAGAGCCTTAAGAGATTTTGAAATTTCAGAGATATTTTCCCAAGTATTTGGACTTGGATTGTCCATAGTGATCAAACCGATGTAATCAATAAAGATAACCTGAACACCATAGTTTGCAACCATACGTCTTGCGCAAGATCTTAAATCAAGCAATGCCATGTTTGGTGTATCACACACATAAAGTGGAGAATTATAGCAAAGCCCTGCTGCATCCTGAATCTTCTGAAGTTCAGCCATGCTGAGCATACCCTTACGAATTTTCTGGCTATGAATGCGTGAAACCTGAGCCAAAAGACGCTGTCCGATTGACTGGTAAGACATTTCAAGTGAGAAGAAACCACAAGGAATCTTTCGTTCAACAGCAATAGTCTGCATCATAGAAAGTGCAAAGGCAGTTTTACCGATTGATGGACGAGCACCAATAATGATGAGTTCTGATTTCTGGAATCCGCTTGTCATAGAATCAAGACGGGCAATACCAGAAGGAACACCAGTAAGCTCACTGTTACGCTGGTAGCGCTTTTCAATAATCTGAACAGTTTCATTTACAACAGCGTGCATGTCATACATCTTTGAAGTTTCAGTATTTTCTGTAAGAGCAAACATCTTCTTTTCTGCATCAGCAAGAAGACTTTTACTGTCTTTTGTTTCATCAAATGCAGAGGCACGAAGTTCTGAGGAAAGTTTGATAAGATCACGACGAGATGCGCAATCAAGAATGATATCAATGTAATAATTGATGTTGGCACTTGTAGCAACAGTATCTGTAAGAGCCGCAATATATGCAGGTCCCCCAGCCTGATCAATCTTCTGAAGCTTTGTAAGTTCATTGATAAGAGCGATAGTATCACCACGAACGTTCTGCTTTGAAAGAGAAAGCAAACCTTCATAAATGACCTGATTCTGAAGTGAATAAAATCTGTCAGCCTTAAGTCTTGTAACAACATCTGTCATTACTTCCCAATCAAAAAGAATCGCACCCAATGTTGCCTGTTCTGCATCCAGATTGTGTGGTGGAACCTTATCCTTTAATTCAACTGCCATAATAAATATCCCCTCATTTATTCACTTTTTATCAACAACTTGTTAACAAGTTATCCACAATTTAACACTATTGTCCATAGACGACAAAGGCGATGAATCCAATCGGACCATCGCCTTTGTATAAAAGTCATATAACCAAAAGATTATTCAGCTTTTTCTTCAGCAGGAGCTTCTGCAGCCTTTTCTGCTTTTGGAGCAGCCTTAGCTTCATTAGTTTCCTGAGCTTTTACTGTAACTTTTACTTCAGCTGTAGCAGCTTCGTAAAGTTTTACAGTTGCATGGTAATTACCAACAGACTTGATAGCAAGTCCAGGAATTTCGATGCGCTTTCTTTCGATTTCGAAACCAAGCTTAGCCAAAGCTTCAGCGATTACAGTTGCTGTAACAGCACCGTAAAGCTTACCATTTGAACCAGCTGGCATTTCAAGTACTACTTCTGCAGCTTCAAGCTTTTCTTTCAAGCTCTTAGCATTAGCACGTTTAACTTCCTTACGAGCTTCGATTTCAGCCTTTCTAGCTTCAAACATAGCTGCTGTTGTTTCGTTGTAAACTACAACGAGATCACGTGGAAGCAAATAGTTACGAGCGTAACCTGTTGCAACGTTCTTTACGTCGCCTTCTTCACCAAGATGTTTTACATCAACGTTAAGAATAACTTTCATTTTTCAAGCTCCTCTTGAATATTTGTAGAACCGGCGTCACCAGGAGTTGGATCGTCGGTTCTAATTTACAAAAAACACTGGCGCTCTCGCGCCATGCTGAAAATGCTTCGCATTTTCTTCGATTCACACGTTCAAAGGAAACTGCGCCACTGCTCGCTTCCTTTTCTTTCCTCGTCAAAATGCTTACGCATTTTTTCGATCTAGGCGTTCAAAGGAAGCTGCGCCACTGCTCGCTTCCTTTTCACTCTTATTCTGCAACGTATGGCAACAAACAGATAGCGCGTGCGCGTTTGATTGCGCCAGCGAGTTCACGCTGATGCTTTGCACATGTACCTGTGATGCGACGTGGGAGAATCTTACCACGTTCTGTTGTGAAACGACGGAGACCGTCTGAATCTTTGTAGTCGATCTTTGCTTTGTTAGCACAGAAACGGCAAACCTTCTTACGGAAGAAAGTCTTACCTTTTGCACGACCACCGTCGCGAGCTTCGTCTTCACGACCTTCATTTTCTACAGAAGCAGCTTTCTGTTCTACTTCTTTTTCTTCATACATTTCTTTATTTTCTTCTGACATAGTTTACTCCAGATTAGAAAGGAATATCTTCAGGGAAGTCGCTTCCTGTACCGCCGAATGCATCATTACCAAAATCAGGCATAGAACCTGGTGCTGGCTGACCGAAATCATTTCTTGGCTGGAATCCACCTGATGCACCCCCGCCAAAACCACTGTTTGTGTTCTGTGCGCCATCAGTTCTTCCGCCCAAAAGCTGAACGTTGTTTGCAACGATTGTTACACGGCTGAAGTTCTGTCCGTCCTTCTGCCATCTGTCCTGCTTAAGATATCCGTCTACTGCAATCTGCTTACCTTTAGTCAAATATGGCTTAAGGTTTTCAGCCTGCTTACCCCAAATGGTAACATCGAAGAAGTTAGCTTCTTCTATCCAGTTTCCGCTGGCAGCGTCTTTTCTGCTGCGGTTTACGGCGATGCTTACATTTGCTCTAGCCTGTCCATTTCCAACGTAGCCGAAAGAACGTTCGTCATTTCCAACGTCTCGTGTCAATCTTCCTACTAAAACAACGTGATTAAGATCTGTCGCCATATGTTACCCCTGTGTTTGAATTATTTTTCTTCGAGATTTACGAAGAGGTATTTAAGAAGGTTCATCTGAATCTTAAATGCCTTGTCAATTTCTGTGATTTTTGATGGTTCAAGTTTGAGAGTGAACAAAACAAAACGACCACGTTTTTCTTTGTTGATCTCGTAAGTAAGGTCACGGTCACCGAAAAGTTTTTCTTCTTCGATTTCTGCACCGAAAGATGTAAGTGTGTTGCGTACTTCTTCAGTAGCTTTCTTTGACTTTTCTTCATCGAGTGGGAAGATAGTCATCAATTCATACTTTCTCATTAGTATCTCCTTATGGACTTATGGAAGCTCTACGAGCCTCAAGGGGTGTTTTTAGAATATAGCATTTTTAGAATGATTAGGTCAATAAAACGGAATCTTCTTATAAAAGAAATTATTGACCCCATCTATCTGCACCATTATACTTTTTGTATGAATTTTCGTACATTTATAAAGAAAGCCGTAACATTTATTTTACTCAGCTCAATCATTTCAAACGCCTGGGCCATTTCCAAAGAGGCAAAGTATGATGAACTTATGAAAAACGGTGATGCAGCTGAAATCGTAAAAGCCTTTAAAAAAGACAACACAATGTCACAGGCCAAAATCGGAACAGAAAAAGACTCTCTTATCATGAGGGCCATTAAATATGACCGCACAGAATCTATCATCAAGCTGCTGCTCAGAGGTGATGTAAAAATTAACGCAAAGAACAAAAACAAGCAGACAGCCCTAATGTATGCCTGTATTTTTTCTAAAGATCCAGCTGTAATCAAACTTGTTGTTTCTAAAAGTGGAAGCGGCAAAAAACTGCAGAAGCTTGTACAGGAAAAAGATAAGGATGGAAAATCAGCGTTAAATTATGCTACAGAAAATCCAGATCAGACAGCCTTTAATATCATCAGCAAATATGTTCAGAAAAATGAAGAATCTCAGGAAGAAGAACCTGTTCAGAAGTCTAATCCAGTCATTGTTTTAGAAAAAGAACCGGAAGCTCCTGCAATTCCAGAAACAGAACCGGAAGTAGAAGTGGATGAACCTGAAGCAGATATAAAAGCCGACTTTGATGAAAATGAAATAGATTTTGAAACTGAAATTTCAGAAGAGCCTGCAACTACAGTTGAAGTTCCAGCAGAAACAGCTCCCGCAGTTGAAACAACTCAGATTACAGAAGAACCTGAAACTCCTGTTGCAGAAGAACCAGTTTCAAGCTCACCTTCTGTAAACAAATATGACAAAACATACCTTTACGATTTCATTGCTATCGAAGAAGATCCAGAACCTGAAGCAGAACCAGAAACACAGGGATTGGCATACATTGAAAATCCAGATGCCAAAGACAAGAATGGACGCACAGCTCTTATGCTTGCAGTAAAAGATGGCAACGACTGGGAAATCAAATCGTTGCTTTATTCAAAGGCTGACGTGAACCTTAAAGACAAAGATGACTGGACAGCATTGATGTATGCAGCTAGATATCAGAACAGCCTTGAAATTGTAAATCTTCTTTTAGACAACGGTGCTAATGCCGCCGCAAAAAACAAGTTTGGTGCTACTCCACTTCAGATTGCCGCAACATACACAAGCAATCCAGATATCCTTAAAAAGCTTATAAACAGTTCTTCTCCTAATTCAGAAGAACTGTTCAAGGCCTTCATACTTTCGATTACCTCAAGCAACAGCAATGCTTTGACACAGGTAACAAAGATAAAGATTTTTATTGAAAGAGGAATCGCAATCAATCGTTTCTATGATGGAAAAACTCCTCTCATGTATGCGGCTGAATATGCTTCTTCAACAGATATTCTTAAGGTGCTTCTTGATAATGGAGCTGTTACAGGAGTTCGTACTTCAGACGGAAAAACAGCCTTCTCTTTTGCAGAATCAAACAAACATCTTGAACATAACAACATCTATTGGTCATTAAACGGACGGTAAACAAATGCGTATCACTGGTGGAAAATTAAAAGGAAGAGTTATCAAATGTCCAGACGGAGTCATCAGACCAGCCATGGACCGAATGCGAGAATCTGTTTTTGCTATCCTTGGAGATCTTTCTGGTAAATCATGGCTCGACCTTTTCAGTGGTTCGGGAACTATCGCCATCGAAGCGGTTTCAAGAGGCGCAGAACATGTTGAACTCTGCGAAAAAGATAAGATCAAGGTAAATACTGTATTGGAAAATGTTTCTGTTACAGAAAAGGAATGCGGTACTAAAATTCAGTGCCACTTCATGCCTGTTGAATATTTTATCAAGAGATGCAAAACCCAGTTCGACTACATCTTTTTTGATCCACCTTTCCCATACAAGTTTCACGAACAGCTGATTCTTGAAGCAGACAAGAAAGGTATTCTGAAGGAAACTGGAACAATTATGGTTCACAGACCGGAAGAACATTTCATGCCAGACTCAATTGGTAACCTCAAGAGAACTGACCAGAGAATTTACGGTCGTTCAATTGTTGATTTCTACACTTATTCATAAAAAATTGACAACTGCCAAAACCGTGGTAAACTAAAAGTAGTATAAAAGTTAATAAAGAATGACAGAAAGTTTGGTTAATGATTCATTAAAAAGTCAGATTGCTCAAAAACAAGGCCCAGAAGGCTTTATTAAAGTAACAGACAATCCTGTTTCAACATTAAACTCTGAACAGAAGGTAATCCTCAACCGAAAAGGAAACATTCTATTTAACCAGGGCCAGATCGAAGGTGCCAGAAGAATCTTTACCACAACCGGATATTCTGATGGTTTGACACGAGTTGGCGACAGATACATGGAAAAAGATGAATCCATCAAAGCGTTGAAGCAGTATGTCCTTGCCCACAACAAATCAAAGGCAGAACCAATCTACGAAAAAATGGCTCAAGTTATTTCATGTATGCTTAAAGAATAGTATTTAATAATAGTTTGGAGTCATTTAAAAATGAGCGAACAGTTCGAAACACAGATTGAAGATGAAACACAGGAATTTGTATTCCCTACTGCCAGTGATTTTGCCTCAGATGAAACAGCAGAAAAAGATGAAACTGCCATAAAAATTTCTGAACTCTCCATCAAGGGTTATCAGTTATTAAAAACAAACGAAATTGAAGAAGCAGTAAGTTGTTTCAATGAGATCCTTGAACTTGATCCTAATAACAACTATGCCCTTGTTGGGCTTGGTGATTCAGAACGAAAGAAGAATCACTTCATCGAAGCTACAAATTTTTACAATAACTGTCTTACATATCATCCTGGAAACAACTATGCCCTGTTTGGCCTTGCAGACTGTTACAAGGCATTGAACCAGTATCACAAGGCAATCGCCATCTGGGAACAATATCTTGTTCACGATGATCAGAACATCACCGTTCTTACACGTATTGCTGATGCTTACCGCAAGATTCACGACTTCAGAAAGTCAAAGGATCTTTACCTCAGAGTTCTGGAAATGGAATCAAACAACGCTTACGCATTGATTGGTCTTGGTCACCTTCACTATGACTTCAAGGAATTCCGTGATGCACTTTTCTATTGGACCAAAATGTACGAAGTAAGCACAGAAAATGTGGACATCCGTATCCTTACTTCCATTGGTAACTGTCACAGAAAGCTTAAGTCATTCGATAAGGGGCTCATCTATTTCCAGAAAGCCTTAGAACGGGATCCTAAAAACTTTTACGCTTTGTTTGGTATCGCAGACTGTTATCGTGGTATGAACCAGCAAATCAAATCTATTGAATACTGGAACAAAATCCTTGATATGGATTCAAACAACAAGGTTATCCTTACCCGCGTTGGAGATGCTTACCGAAATTCCGGAGATTTCGTATCAGCAAAAGAATATTACAATCGCGCTTTGAACATCGACTTTGATATTTATGCAGCTCTTGGTCTTGCTCTCGTTTGCAAGGGAGAAGGAAAATACGACGAAGCCATCGAACGTCTTAACACCCTTATCCGCAACGATAACAAGAACTATCGTCTTTACATTGACCTTGCAGACTGTTATCTTAAGCAGAACAAAAAAGACAGCGCTATCGCAGTTCTTGAAGCTTTCCAGCGTCTTGGACTTAGAAGTACTGCTGTCAATGAAATGCTTGATAAAATCAGAGGCGGTGTAAAACCGGCATTCTAAGTTATGGAAAAAATTGCAATCGCAGGACTTTTGCCTGAAGAAATCACAGAAAAACTTGAATTAGGACAGAAGTTCCGTGGATTGCAGATTTTCAAATGGATTGGCGCTGGCGTTGATTCATTTGATGACATGACAAACCTTTCAAAAGATATCCGTCAGAAACTTTCAGAAAAAGCCACACTTCGCTCCTCTTCTGTATCACAGGTTTTGCGTGATCCTGACGGTACAATCAAACTTCAGATTACATTACATGACGGCAATGCCGTTGAAACAGTTCTCCTTACAGATAAAGAAGGAAGAAAGACTGCCTGCGTTTCCTGCCAGGTTGGTTGTGCAATGAAATGCGCCTTCTGTATGACAGGAACTTTGGGACTTGCCCGCAGTCTTGAACCAGAAGAAATCGTTGAACAGTTCCTTTTCCTTGAAAAAGAGACCGGACATCTGGACAACATTGTTTTCATGGGTATGGGTGAACCAATGCAGAACCTTTCTGCTATCCGCAAAGCCATTGCAGTCCTTACAGATGAACGAGGACGCAACCTTTCTGGACGCCGCATCACTCTTTCAACATCTGGAATCATCAAGGGAATTTATGATCTTGCAGACAACGGTCCTGCAATTCGTCTTGCAGTTTCCCTTACAACAGCAGATCCAGAGCTTAGAGAAGAAGTAATGCCTGTAACAAAGGGAAATCCTCTTCCTGAATTAAAGAAAGCAATCGCCTACTACGCTGAAAAAACTGGTAAGAGAGTCACTTTGGAAGCCGCTCTCATGGGTGGAAAAAACACAACTCCAGAAAGCGCCCAGAGAATGATCGATTTTGCCAAAAACATGGATGTAAACATCAACCTGATTCCTTGGAATCCTGTTCCAACATTACCTTTTACAGAACCAGACAATTCAGAAGTACGAAATTTTGTAAATCTCCTGGAAAGAGCTCACTTAAACGTAACACTCAGAACCAGAAGAGGTCGCAAAATTGGTGGTGCCTGCGGTCAGTTGGGTAAGGCTCAGAATAAAACCGAATAGATTTTTCTTGAAAATTCATCGTTTTGCTCTTATACTTTAAATATCCTACAAGACGGGGTTAATTATGCAGAAGAAAATATATGTTGCGCCATTTGATGCTGGTGCAGTTGCTGGAATTGAAGCAGCAGTAAAAGCAGTAGCTGGAGTAACAAACTGTGTTGCAAGTCCTGACAAATGCCAGGTGTGCGTAGACTTTGACGGTGCAGATGAAGGTGCTATTAATGCGGCTATCTCCGGTGCAGGCGTTGACGTTTTAGGCTAATATGAAGCTTACAATACTTGATGCTAAAGCATTAAATCCCGGCGATCTCAGCTGGGATTTTTTTAATAAATTTGCAGAAGTTACTGTTTATCAGACAACACCTCAGAATCTTGTAGCAGAACGCATCGGGGATTCAGATGCGATTCTTCTTAATAAAATCATTATCAACGAAGAAATCCTTTCTAAATGTCCAAATCTTAAATACATTGGAGTCCTTGCCACAGGTTATAATGTAATCGACATTCCTGCCGTAAAAAAATACGGAATTACTGTTTGCAACATTCCTGCCTATAGCACAACTGCTGTTGCTCAGCATGTATTTGCCCTTCTCCTTCATTTTTCAAATCAGGTTGATATTCACAATCAGTCGGTTCTTGAAGGTGATTGGAAAAAGGCTCCGATCTTCTGTTACTGGAAGAAGCCTCTTTTTGAACTGGACGGCAAGACATTTGGTATTGTGGGTTATGGAAACATCGGAAAAAGAGTTGAACAGATTGCTAAATCCTTTGGCATGAAGGTCATTATTTGTCCCCACAAACCAAACGGACAGACAAACTGTGTTACTTTGGATGAACTTTACGCTAAATCCGACATCATTTCTTTCCATGTGCCACTTACTTCGGAAACAGAAAACATGATCAACAAAGAATCCATCAGCAAAATGAAAGATGGAGTATATCTCATAAATACAGCCCGTGGCGGTCTTATAAATGAAGCTGACATGAAAGATGCTCTTGCCAGCGGAAAGATTGCCGGTTTTGGAGCAGATGTACTGGCAGTTGAGCCAATGTCACAGGACTGTAAGCTCTTTGGTGCAGAAAACTGTGTCCTTACCCCTCACCTTGCCTGGGCTCCTTTGGAAACCCGCAAACGTTGCCTTGATATTGCCTGCAACAATTTTGAAAGCTGGCTGAAAGGCTGTCCTGTCAATTCTATCTATTAAACGATTGATAAGTGAATTGCAATTAACTATAATAGAGGTAATTATTTAATAAATTTTTAGGAGACAATCAAATTATGGGAAAGACAATTGCTCAGAAGATTTTTGAAAAACATCTTGTAGACACCCCATTTCCAAACACATACGTATTGAAGCTTGACCGTGTTTTCTGTCACGAAATCACAACTCCAATCGCTATCAACGACCTTGTTGAACGCGGCATGGATCGTGTATTCGACTGTACAAAAATCAAGGCTGTTATTGATCACGTAACACCTGCAAAAGACAGCAAAACTGCTGAACAAGGAAAGATTCTTCGCGACTGGTCTGCTCGCAATAACATCAAAGATTTCTTTGATATCGGTGCTAACGGTGTTTGTCATGCAATTTTCCCAGAAAAGGGATTCGTTCGTCCAGGTTATACAGTAATCATGGGTGACAGCCACACTTGTACACACGGTGCCTTTGGTGCTTTCGCTGCTGGTGTTGGTACAACTGACCTTGAAGTTGGTATCCTTAAGGGAGTTTGTTCTTTCCGTGAACCAAAATCTATTAAATTCGTTTTGAACGGAACACTTAAACCAGGTGTATACGCTAAAGACGTTATCCTTTTCTTGATCTCTAAGATCGGTGTAAACGGTGCTACTAACTGTGTAGTTGAATTCACAGGTCCAGTTATCGACAATTTCGATATGGAAAGCCGTATGACACTTTGTAACATGGCTATCGAAGCTGGTGGTACATCAGGTATCTGTTATCCAGATGCTAAGACAGTTGAATACCTTTGGGAATTCATCAAAGACGAATATAAGACTAAAGAAGATGCTATCGCAGATTACGCTCAGTGGCGTTCTGATGATGATGCTTCTTACGAAAAGGTTTACACATACGATCTTTCTGACCTTGAACCAGTTTGTACATTCGGTTACAAACCAGATCAGGTTAAGAAGATTACAGAAATGGCTGGTACAAAGGTTAACCAGGTTTACATTGGTTCTTGTACAAACGGTCGTATTTCTGACCTTCGCATTGCAGCTGAAGTTCTTAAAGGACACAAGCTTGCAGAAGGTGTTCGTGGTATCGTAAGCCCAGCAACACCAAAAATCTACAAGATGGCTGTTCAGGAAGGCCTTATCGACATCTTCCTTGATGCAGGTTTCTGTGTAACAAACCCAACTTGTGGTGCTTGTCTTGGTATGAGCAACGGTGTTCTTGCAAACGGTGAAGTTTGTGCTTCTACAACAAACCGTAACTTTAATGGACGTATGGGAAAAGGTGGTATGGTTCATCTTATGAGCCCTGCAACTGCTGCTGCAACAGCTATTGCTGGTACAATTACTAACTCACCTTTGTATAAATAAACTGGAGGAAAAATATGAAACAATTTGGCGGAAACGTTCTGTTCCTTGATCGCTCAGACATCAACACAGATGAAATCATCCCAGCTAAATATTTGACTGAAATTTCTAAGCAGGCTTTGAAGCCTTACCTTCTTGAAGATCTTAAACTTGAAGGATTCAACCCAAAGACTGATGTACTTGGAAAGAAAGTTATCATTACTCGTGAAAACTTCGGTTGTGGTTCAAGCCGTGAACACGCTCCTTGGGCTCTTGAAGTAAATGGCATTTACGTTGTAGTTGCAACAAACTTTGCACGTATTTTCCGACAGAACATGTACAACTGTGGAATGATGGCAATTGAAATGGACAAGAAATCTATCGAAGATATGTTCAAGACATTTGCTGACAAAGACACAGAATGTAAAGTTGTTTTCAACGATGACGGAACAGCTAAAGTTAAGCTTATTGCAGGAAGCCTTTCAAAGAGCTACCAGTTCAAGCTTGATGACTTCGAAAAAGCCCTCGTAGAAAAAGACGGCTGGATCGGATTCGCTGATTCGAAGTATTAGAATGAGTAAGAATCCGAGCAATAGCGCAGGATTCGAGCGAATGCCTAAATAAAGAGGAGCCCGTTCAGGGCTCCTTTCCTTTTTTTAACCGCAGATGAACGCTGATAAACGCAGATATTTTTGATTGTTTCTGTGTTATTTTCGTTTATCTGTGGTGTTTTTTATTCAGCGATAAATCCGCGTTTTGTGAGTTCTACAAGAATCAGGTCTACAATCTGTTCCGGGTTGTAGTTTGCAGTATCGATGATCATGTCACAGAAATCGTATTTGTTGTTGTCGATATTATAGAGCTTCATGTAGCGTTTGCTGTCTTCTGAATCGCGCATAGAAGTAAAGTCTTTGATCTGCTGAAGGTCTCCCCCTTCGCGGTTCAAGATACGGCCGGCACGAGTGTCGTCGCTGGCAAAAAGATATACCTTAAGATCAGCTTCCTTAAGCATCCAGATTGCAAGACGGCTTCCAAGAACACATGGTTCAGCCTTTGCAAGTTCAACCTGATGATTGTCAACATAAACATCATACTGATCGTCTGTTTTGGCGTTTTCAATTACCTGGGCAAGTGTAAGGCCTTTTTCTGCGGCCAACTGACGGAAAGTATAGTTGATGAGCTTTACGCCAAGTTTTTCTGAAAGCAATGTTGAAACTGTTGTGTTTCCACATCCTGATTTTCCACTGATAGCAACTCTTAAATCTTTATTCAATTTCATATACATACCTCGTTTTTTAACGGTTCTTCTTATTTGCTCGGTCGATAAATCTCCCTCGGAGACTTTTTATCGATGAACCTAAAACGACCCTTTCGGCTCGTTTTTTAACGGTTCTTCGATTGTAGTCTTACTCTACATTCTTACTCTGTTCGCGGATGTTTTCCAGGCAGTCTTTGGCGGTGATTACCATGGCGCCTACTTCGCTGAACTGGTTTTTGCTTCCGATTGTGTTGATTTCTCGGTTTGTTTCCTGACAGATGAAATCAAGTTTTTTACCTGGAACAGGATTGTTGTTCATTTCGTCTTTCATCGCCTTTAAGTGGCTGTGAAGACGAACGATTTCTTCGTTGATTGTGTATTTTACAAGCATTGCAGCGGTTTCTGTCATGATGCGGTTTTCGTCGGCATTGTCACCAAGAAGTTCGTTGAATTTTTTGGTGATTGTTTCCTTGAAATAGCCTTCCATTTTTGGCTGCCAATCCTTGAAAAATGCTGCACATTCTTCAAGCTTTTCAAGTTTTTCAAGAAGATCTCGCTTAAGGTTTTCTCCTTCTCGCTGACGGTCCTGAATAAAACGGCTGTATGCTGCTTCAAAAACTGGAGCAACAAGTGCCTTGTATTTTTCAATATCGTAAGTCTTGTTTACGTTCAAAACTCCAGGCTGGCTGATGATCAAGCTCAGAGGAATATTTTCTACGGCATAACCACAGGCTTCTGAAACCTTTTTGATGGCATCCTGATAAGATTTAGCCGCATTTGAATCGGCGATTACTTCTGTGTCAGTTTCAAGTTCCTTTACGCGGATATAAACATCAACCTTACCGCGAATTACCTTTTCAGAAATAAGTGAACGGTAATGGCTTTCCAGCTGGTTCATGTAAGAAGGAAGATTAATTGTAAGATCAAGAAAGCGGCTGTTTACTGATTTGATTTCAACAGATACAACTGCATTTTCAGTTGAACGTTCTTCGTAGGCATAACCTGTCATTGATGTCATTTTAAGTTCTCCAGAATGGCTTTACCAAGTTTCCAGTTGTCGCCGGCACCCATAGTTACAAAAAGATAGCCGTCAGGATATTTTGCTTCGTCCAAAGGCTTTTCCAGTTCAGAAAGAACAAAGTCCTTGGCATCAAGAATTTCTTCAAAATAATGAACATCCCCGTGATTTTTGCAGGCTTCTTCGTAGAGAGTTTTTCCAGTAATATTGAAATCTGCAGCATTTTCTCGGGCAGATGAATAGATCTTGTGAAGCACAACCTGGTCTGCAGCGCCAAAAGATGATGCAAACTCTTTAAGCAAAGCCTGAGTGCGGGAATATGTATGGCTCATGAAATCAACAATGATTTTACGGCCGGAATAAAATTCTCTGTAACCTGCAAGTGTTGTGTTTACTGCAGTTGGATGATGACCGTAATCGTCAACAATAACTACGCTGTTTCCAGAAGCAGTCTTTCCTGAACCAACGATTTCTGAACGACGTTTTCCGCCGCTGAAATTTGCAAGTCCTTTACGGATCTGTTCAACGTAATCCTTTGGATTTTTTCCTGCAGTTCTTAAAAGCTGACACGCAAGAGCTGTTGCCGCAGCCGCATCACGAACTTCATGCTGACCAGGAACCTTAAGATAAAAGTCACCTAAAAGTTCCAAAGAAAAGTTATTGCATTCATCCTGAACCTTGCCGAATGTAAGCTTGTAGTCACCTGTAGCATTTACGCCATAAGGAAGCATTTTGATGTCTGGACGTTTTTTTGCAGCAATTCCAGCAGTTTCTACGGCACCTGCATCATCTGCACAGTAAATAAGCTCACCGTTTTCTGGAAGCTTGCAGATGTAATCAACAAAGGCATCCCGAATGTCTTCATAAGTTGGATAATAGTCCTGGTGATCCGATTCTACTGAAGTAAGGATGATTTTTTGTGGGCAGAAACTCATAAAGTGACGCTGATATTCACAGGTTTCTGCAACAAAATAATGCTTTTCTGATTCAAGACAGTATGGAGATGTATAAGTACATGTGTTTCCAAAAGAATTGATTACGCTACCGGCAAGAATCTGTGCAGGAAGATCCAGTTCCTTAAGAACAGTTCCTGTAAGCCCTGTAGTAGAAGTTTTTCCGTGAACACCACAGATTCCAGAACTGTAAGCTCGTTCTGAATAAGAACCAAGAGCCTGTGTGTACAAAAGACAAGGAACATTCTTTTTTACTGCAGCAACAAGATCAGGATTTACGTCAAGCTTGTAAGCCGAAGAATAAACAACATACTGAACCTTGTCTGTAATGTTTTCTTCTGAAAAAGAAAGAGCCTTGATTCCAAGTTTTTCGATGATTTCGTCTGTATAAAAACGTTCATTTACATCAGAACCAGTAATTACGGCTCCACGACTGTGCAATATTTCAACAAGAGCGGCCATTCCGGTACCTTTAATACCTACAAAATGAATGTGCACACCCTTAAGATTTTCTGGCAATGATAATTTTTCCATACTTCTATTTTAATACAAACAAAGACTGTGTTCAATTGAATGATCAATTACGGATTGTTTCATCAATTTCATCGTAATGATGAGTTTTTCCATCTAGAGGAACATACCGAATCTTTTTACCGCCTTCATAACAAACCACAAAACGAGGATTTCCTGGAATTTTGAAATTTAGATCGAAGGGGAAATCTTCCCATCGGTAGGTTGTATAAGCTCGACCATTTTCATCTACTAGTTGTTCAGAAGTTTTTACCCTTTTATTTAATTCGCCAGACAAAACCCAATCACTTGGACTATGAGGAACATAAAATTTATAAGTTCCAACATCAGTCATTACGGTTAGATAGCGGACATCTTTAGTATCATTTGATGTAATAACATGAGCAATACCGTTAGAATCCTTCCATACTGATGTGACATATAATTGTTCTGTATATGAAATATTTTCAGTTTGAGGATTTCTGAATCTGCCATCTATATATATTTTTGGAGATACATTGTCAGTAACTCTTACATTTCTCATCTTACAATTAGCATAAGACCAACCTGTTGAATGAACAGATTTTTCATGATTTTTTCCATAATTCAACCTAAGTGGAAAATATTTACCACCACCGTTAACAGTAAGATTTTCAAACAAAATATTTTC
The DNA here is from genome assembly GCA_045616085.1 of Treponema sp. Taxonomy (GTDB): domain Bacteria; phylum Spirochaetota; class Spirochaetia; order Treponematales; family Treponemataceae; genus Treponema_D. Next base: position 14,779 of record JAZLGB010000009.1, on the reverse strand, counting down.
TACATCACTAAATTCAAGCTGAACCATAATACAGGCATTAACATATGAGTTTTGATTTTCAAAATAGACCTGAGGCATCTCAAAACGAAGGTTATTAAAATGAATGTTTCCAGTTTCTTTAGTACAAATCCATTTTCCATTAACTTCATTATTCCGGGAAGATTGATCGCCATAAATCTGGATACCATCAATATGAACTTCCCCCTGAAGTCCTTGAGTAACAAGATTATAAACATAAAGATTGTTCGCATAAAATTGGGTGACAGGATTCATGGCGTCCGATGTAAAACCTCCGATCTTACAGTCATTTAATGTCATATATGATGAGCCCACACCACCGGCAAACGAACAATGATTGAAAGTCACATAAACTCTGCTTGAACCAGGAGGGGCTGCATCATTTCTAAAGCCGGCAAATTTACAGTTTTCAAAAGTAATATGCTTATTCCGAGAATATCTGTCTGAATTCTGTATAACAAATTTTTTATCAGAAAAATCATAGTTTCTGATTACAGCTTTATCAGGCATATCTTTAGTCTGCTGATAAGATGAAATCTGATACTGGTTTACTGATATTTCACCCTTATCGTTTGTCTGGACTCGATTTGCAATAACTACGCCGTTAATATTTGTATTTTGAGAAATAGTTGTAAAACTGGTATTTTCATCAGGGCCTGTATTGAACTTGTCAGGAATATTTATAGTATCCCAATGATTATACCGGATTTTATCTTCATCCTTGATTATCCAGCTGCAAGAGAATAATAGAAATGTAAATAAACTTACTCCCAGGAAATTAAAAAGCCTGGTCATGCTTTTTATTGTAACACGACCAGGCTTTATTAAACAAAAAAAACATTAGTATTTTTTTGACTTATTAAACCAGACTCAAATAAATCTGATCTGCAAGACCAAAGCCCGCATTTTTTGTCATGCTTGTAGCATATTCGTCAAACATCATGTCTTCGTACATCTGACCTGCAAATCCGTCCCCACCCAGAGCAGATTTTGAAACAGTCTTACGCATAGCAGAAAGCATCTGTTTTACAAAATAGCTTTCAAGCTCCATTGATTTTTCATAAAGCTTTGAAGTTTTATCGATTTTTTTACTCTGAACGTGATCATTTGCCTGATTTCTAGCAGCACCAGTTGCTTCCGCAGCTTTGTCACGTTCACTTTTATATGTTCCGGCAAATCCTGTTGCAACATCGCCGTTCAATCTGCCTTCTTTTGCAATCTGACTTGTTGAAATAGTTGATTTTTTATCCTGAAAATGTTTTACAAGATCTTCAAATTTAGAAGCATCCCCTGACATTCTGGTAGCTTCCTGAGCTCCCTTACCGCCAGTCAACGCACCAAATGTGTTACAAACCAATCCTACGTTCATAGTTTTTACCTCTACCTAAAATTTCGGCAAAAACAAAAGTTTGTTTAGAAAAAAAACAAACCACGAACCACACTAAAAACACGAAAAAAAATTAATAAAATTTCGTGTATTTCGAGTGTTTCGTGGTTAAATTAAAAACGGCATAGTCCCCACCCGAACTACACCGCTCAAACAATTATTAATTATTCATTTTCAAATTATTAATTATTTTTATCTCTTAAGGTTAGTTGCTGTACTCAACATTGAATCAGATGTCTGGATTGCCTTTGAGTTGAACTCGTAAGCGCGCTGTGCAACGATCATCTGAACCATTTCATTTACTACAGAAACGTTAGACATTTCAAGGAACTTATGGCGTGTATCACCAAATCCTTCGTAACCTGGACGTCCGCCAAAAGCTTCACCAGAAGCGTTTGTCTGAACAAAAAGATTGTCACCATCAGCCTGAAGACCTACCGCATTTGGAAAGCGGAAAAGTTCAAGCTGACCAACTTCTACAGGTTCGTTACCACCGTTTACCTTAACAGAAACACGACCTGTCTGAGTGATGTTCATTGTAGAAACATCATATCCTTCAGGAAGGATGATTTCTGGCTGAACACGAAGACCGTTCGAAGTTACAAGCTGACCGTTTGAATCAACCTTGAAAGAACCGTCGCGAGTGTATGCGTAACTTCCGTCATACTTCTGAACACGGAAGAAACCTTCACCAACGATTGCAACATCAGTATCAACACCAGTGTTCTGTAAAGACCCCTGCTTCATGATGCGCTGAGTTGCAGCAATTTTTACACCGGAACCCTGCTGGATTCCAACAGGAGTTACAGTATCTTCTGTAGCTGGAGTTCCAGCCAGTTTTACGTTCTGATAAATCAAATCTTCAAATTCAACACGCTGCTGTTTGTAACCAGTTGTATTTACATTTGAAAGGTTGTTAGAGATAGCGTCCATGTTAGACTGCTGTCCATTCATTCCAGTTGCTGCTGTCCAAAGTGATCTTACCATTTATCTATCCCCCCGATTATCTTCCGCTGTAAACAGCTGTCTTGCTCCACAAAGTTCCCATCATGGAATCTTCTGAAGTGATTGTCTTCTGATTTGCTTCATAAGCACGGTTTACTTCAATCATCTGAACCATTTCATTCACAACATTTACATTTGAAGTTTCCATGTAGCCCTGAAGGAATCTTGGTCTTTCTGCACCTTCTGCAATGTGAGCAGGTCCAGCAATATCATTTGTTGAATAAAGATTGTTTCCCATCTTCTTTAAGTAACGTTCATTGTCAAAACGAACAACCTTGAAACGGTCGATTACTTCATTGTTATCCTGTGAATAGATCATTCCGTCTTCGTTTACTGTAAACTTATCGTTATCAACGTGAATGTAACCTTTTTCGCCAAGAACTGGATAACCGTCTTTTGTAAGAAGAAGGCCTTCTTTACCAATCATGAAGTTTCCGTCACGGGTATATCTTTCGCCCATTGGAGTCTGGATTGCAAAAAATCCCTTTCCACCAAAGGCAACATCTGCATTTGAATCTGTCTGTCTGAAAGATCCCTGTGCAAAGTCTGTGTAATTTTCATTAGTTTCAACGCCAAGACCAAGCTTACCGATCACTGGAGCGGCCTCTGCTGAACCGAAAGGTGTTTCATAAACTCCGTCCATGTTCATACGGCGCAAAAGAAGTTCAGGAAAAGACTTGCTTACAGTTACATCTCTTTTGTAACCAGCTGTGTCTACGTTAGCAAGGTTATTTGAAATTGCGTCCAGTCTGTTCTGCTGGGCGTTCATTCCGCTTGCTCCTGTGTACCAACCACGAATCATATTTTACCTCCGTAAGCCTTTCAGCCTACACTATATTTATCGGAATATGAAAATTGCGGTTTAGCGAATTCTGTCATATAATGTAAAAAGATATGTATGTAGATAAGAATAAACCTCGTGTTGTAGCTTTGATTTTAGGCGGCGGAAAAGGTACCCGCCTTTATCCTCTGACAAAAGAACGGGCCAAGCCGGCAGTTTCTTTTGGAGGTAAATACAGACTTGTAGACATCCCTATTTCTAACTGTATAAATTCTGGCTACAGAAAGATTTACCTTCTTACACAGTTCAACTCAACTTCACTTCACATGCATATCACAAATTCCTATAACTTCGACCGTTTTTCTTCCGGTTTTGTTGAAATTCTTGCAGCTGAACAGACTTTGGAAAACGACAAATTTTACGAAGGTACTGCAGATTCCGTCCGTAAATCAATGTCTCATTTCCGATCCCAGAATCCTACCCATTACATTATTCTTTCCGGGGACCAGCTTTACAAAATGGATTTACGGGACTTTTTTGAATCCCACATCCGTTCCGGCGCCAGCATTTCCGTTGCTACAACTCCTGTAACCAGAAAAGACGCTTCCCGTTTTGGAATCCTTAAGATTGACGAAACAAACCGTATTACAGAATTCAGAGAAAAACCTGCTGAAGACATCGACATTTCTGCCTGGAAAATGCCGGAAGACCTTAAGGAACAGATCCCTGGAGACAAAGATTATCTTGCCTCAATGGGAATCTATATCTTTAACGCTCCTGCTCTGGAATTCGTACTTAACTCAACTGACTCAAAGGACTTTGGTAAAGAAGTCATTCCTTCTTCCATCGGCAACTACATCGTAAACGCTTATCTTTTTGACGGTTACTGGGAAGATATCGGAACCATCAAATCTTTCTATGACGCAAACATTCAGCTTACGGACATTGATCCAGAATTCAACTTCTACAACGAGGATGAACCGGTTTACACTCACATGAGAAACCTTCCTCCATCAAAAATCAATGACGCCGGAATTCATGCAACCCTTACAAGCGAAGGTTGTGTAATCACAAGCTGTAATCTGAACAGATCAATCATCGGTGTACGCTCAATCATCGAACAGAATACAAGTCTTGACGGTGTAATCATGATGGGAGCCGACTTCTATCAGAATCCGCTTACCAAAAAAGAAGACCGGCTCAAAGGAATTCCAACAATCGGAATTGGAAGCAACTGTCACATCGCCCGAACCATCATCGATAAAAATGCCAGAATCGGAAACAACGTAAGAATCAACGTAGACGGAAACCATTATGAAGACGGTGACCACGGAAACTTCTACTGCGCTGACGGCATCATCGTAATCAGAAAGGGTGCCATCATCCCTGATGGAACTGTAATCTAAAAAAGGAAACGGATTTTGTCTTCACCTTATGACAAGCTTGGGGACATGCTGAACGAAGCTTTGGCTTCAGGAAACATACCCAAGGCAGAAAAAACTGAGTCTAAAAAATCCTCTCAAACTAACGAAAAGTCAGAACCACAAAAAGAAACCCAAGAAAATTCTAAAAATAATAGCAAAAAGTCTACTAAAAACAGTAAAAGTGTGCAAAATTATATACATCTTTACAAACTTTTTAACTTATCTTCCGACTGTACAAAAGAAGAATTAAAATCAGCCTACCATTCGTTACTTAAAAAATATCACCCGGACAATATTCCTGACTTTCCAGAGATGCAGAAAACTGCTGCAAGGAAAACCCAGGAACTGGTGGAAGCCTATAACCTACTGACTGATCTTATTGGCTAAGGTCTTTCTTTCGATTCCAAGAATCTCTGCTGTCTTAGATTTGTTACCTTTGTTGTAAGCAAGATTCTGTTCAATGATAATCTTTTCCGCTTCTTCCAAAGTGATTCCAATTGGAACAGAAATTGTAAGTTCTCCACTAGCCTGACTGATCTCCGGTGGAAGGTCATCCAAAGTTATTATATTGTTTGAGCACATTACTACCGCCCCCTCAATACAATGCTGAAGCTGTCGAATGTTTCCCGGCCAGTCATACTTGAACAAAGCAGACTTAGCTTTTGAATCAATTGTAATTTCAGTTGAGTTTTCTGCGGCAAAGCGTTTCACAAAGGAGTCAACCAGCAAAGGAATGTCATCCTTTCTTTCTCGAAGGGATGGAACTTCCAGATGAACAACATTAAGGCGATAATAAAGATCTTCCCTAAAGCGGCCGGCTTTAACTTCTTCTTCAAGATTTCTGTTGGTAGCAGCTACAACCCTTACATCAACTTCCAGAGTTTCTTCACCACCTACCCGTTCAAACTTTTTTTCCTGAAGAACACGCAGGAGCTTAACCTGAGTTGCCAGATTGATTTCACCAACTTCATCAAGGAAAATTGTACTGCCATGAGCAAGTTCAAATCGTCCTTTCTTAAGACTTTCTGCCCCAGTAAAGGCTCCTTTCTCATGACCAAAAAGTTCGCTTTCCAAAAGGCTTTCGCTTAAGGCCGAGCAGTTTACGATGATCATTTCTTTGTCTTTTCTTGGACTAAGATTGTGGATGGCTCGAGCTACCAGTTCCTTACCAACACCAGTTTCTCCAGTAATAAGAACGCTGGCTTTAGCTGGGGCAACCTTTTTGATAAGCTCTGTAAGTTTCTGCACCTGAGTACTTTTACCGATCATTTCGGCAGTAGCACTGTGTGAATCATCCAGCTCCTTCTTGAGCATATTGTGATGCAAAGAAAGTTCTCGTCCTTCAAGAGCCCGCTTAACGATCATGTTAAGCTGGTCAAGATTCAAAGGCTTTGTAAGAAAATCATAGGCACCATCTCGCATGGCGTTTACGGCAGCATCAATGCTTCCGTGTCCGGTAAGAACGATTACAGGAATTCCTGGAGTGTTAGTTGCCACATGACGAACAACTTCTTCTCCTGTTATTCCGTCCATTCTAAGATCAGTAATAACAAGATCAATATCACCTTTTGCTAAAAGTGCCAGACCTTCTTTTCCGCTGGCAGCAATTTTAACATTATAATCTTCAAGTTCAAAATTGGCAGCAAGACCATTGCGGATGTTTTCTTCGTCATCAATAACTAAAATCGTAAACTTCATGAACTACCTCAACAGCTTTGTTTCTGTCTGTGGAACTGGCAGGGAAATCTTAAAAATTGATCCCTTATCTTTTTGAGATTTAACCTGAATGTCGCCATTAAATTCTTTGATGATCTTGTAGGCCATTGTCATGCCAAGACCAGTTCCGTTTGCCTTAGTTGTAAAATATGGTTCAAAAATTCTCTGGACTGTTTCATCATCCATTCCGCAGCCATTATCTGCAATTGTAAGAATGTATTTATCCTGTATTATTTCGCTGGCAAAGGAAATAATACCAGGAATTTCTTCGGAATCACTGTCTTCAGAACATTCAGGAAACTTTACCTTTACAGCGGCAAAAGCATTCTGCGCAATGTTGATCACAACCTGTCTCAAAAGTTTTTCATCAATAAGCAGACGCTGAGTTTCTTCAAGCTGAACTTCAAGCTGAACTTTTGATTTTTCAAATTCAGGTCTTAAAAAATCAGCTATGCTTAACAAGATTTTGTCAGGATTGCTTAATGTAAGCTGAGCATTTACAGGGCGAACTGCAAACAGAAAATCCATAACAAGATCGTTCAGCTTTGAAATCTCATCATTAACAATATCAAGATGATCTTCAAGGAATTTGCGATCTGGCAAAGTACCGTCTCCATCACGTTTCTTCTGAATGGCTTTTTGAATCAACTGAACGTGAATGGACATGGCTCCCAAAGGATTCTTGATTTCATGTGCCATTCCAGCCGCAAGATTTGTAAGACCTGCCATATTTTCCATACGACGCAAAAGCACATCTTTTGACTTTTGCTGAGTCACATCTTCAATACGGATAATATTACCGGAAATTTCTGTATCATGGACAAAAGACAAAACTGCCACCGAAAGAAATCTTACAGAACCGTCTGTGCTGGTTGTGGTGAATTCTTCTGTAACATTTGTCTTGTGAGTCTCTGCAACCCCCTTTAACCAGTCAGCAATTTCCTGTTCAGAAATAAGGTCCCAGACAGGTTCCTGCTCAAGGCGACTTTCGTCAACAGATACAGAAAACAGCAGACGGTTTGCAGCCTTGTTCTTCTGCAAGACATTCCAGGATTTATTTACCAGGATAAGCCCTGAAGAAAGAGATTCAATGATTGAATCAAGCATTGAGTTCTTGCTTGTAACAGCTTTAAGAACACGCTGAATTTCCTCGGCGGAAAGCTTAGGCAGCATGTCAATAATTCTATTTACATGACCGCCCATTTAAATGAATTCCCGTGAGTTTTATTGATTTTAGCCATATCCCTTACAAGAATTTCCATGGCCGAATTGATTGACTGGTTGTAAACAGTAATATTGTTCCAGCAAGCCTGTAATGCCCCAGACAGTTCTTTAGCAGCATCTGCACCTTCAGGACTTGAAAGAAGCTTTCTAGAACACTGCTGAATCCCAGTCAAAAACAGCTTTAGCATGATTCTAGGATCAAAGTTTCCACAGTTTTTGATGATAGATGCATTTTCTGGAAGCTTTGAATTTGCAATGGTAGCAAAAAACTTATTCGCTTCATCACGCAACTGAGCCGGAGTAACAGGTAAAAATGTAAGAAGGAAATCATCAATTGATCCAGAAAAACCTTCATCATGGAATACTCTTGAGATGACTTCCTTTTGCTGAGGGATTGTTCTTTCTGCAAAAGAATAAGTTCTTACTCTGGAAAGAATTGTAGGCATAACGGCATTTCGTCTTGCAGTTGTAAGAATAAACACTGTATCTGCAGGTGGCTCTTCCAGAATCTTTAAAAGAGCATTGCGAACAGATTCATTCATTCTGTCTGCATTTTCAATAATGATTGTTTTTTTGCCTTCTGTTGATTTTAATCGAGCCCAGGCAGAAACATTTCTGATGTGAGCGATTGGAATCGAATCATAAAGGAAATCGTTTTCAAGTTTTTCTGCCAGTTTTTCCAGCTTTTCACAAATCTTTTTAACAGTTTCAAAATCAGGAAGCTGATGTGGAAAATCAAGAGGTTCAAGCTCTTCGTCAATAGAGCCCATAACTCCTGCAAGCTTGCTGAATTTATCATCACCCTGCCATAAAACAGGATTAAATCTTGCTGTAAGCTTTCTGATACTTCTGATAAAAAGATAACGGGCAGCAAGCAAATATTTTGCATTATTTGCGATTGCATTCTGAAAAGTCTTACTGGCAGCAGTAATTTCAGGAGTACAATCCCTAGGTCCACAGATAATAAGATTATTTGAAATAAGAGCTTTATGCTGCAAACATCCAGGACATTCACACAACCAATGACCTTTAGTTTCCCCTGTACAGGAAAGAACTCTTGCTGTTTCCAAAGCTGCAGTAAGCTTCCCGCTTCCCTGCAATCCATTGAACAAGATTGCACCAGGAAGCTGGTTTCGAGAAATATCTGATTTTAATAAAGAAGTTACATTCTGATGAAGTAGATTGTCGTACATTAGCTAGTAAAACCTGGAATAGATTTTGGAATTGTCATCACGTTTCCAAGAAGACGGTCAAACAGGCTGTTTTCAAGGAAGCTGGAACAATCATAAAAAGTCTGGTATTTAACAAGTGCCAGAATGAATGTTACTAGAACGATTCCTTCCAGAACACCAATGAAAAAACCAAGTGATCTGTCCAAGCCTTTCATGATTTCACCTTCAAAGGCTTTTTCTACAAAATGCTGGATGATGCAGATAACTAGAAAAACAACGATGAAAATCAAAAAGAAAGAAACTACCATTGAAATCTTTGATACAACGGCAAAGGAATCCCTTACATAAGGTTCAAGCTTTGGCGCAAAGAACACTCCGGCTGCAAGTCCACCAAACACAGAAACCTTTGAAAAAAGTTCTTTTACAAATCCCTTCATCAAAGCCATGATTCCAAGCACAAGAATTAAAATGAAGAAAACAATGTCGATTGGAACAATCTTAAGTTCAAACATTCTGAACCTCCTCATACAGCAGCTGGGCAATAATCTGCGCAGGACGTTTATTTTCTGTAAGCTTTCCACAAGCGGCACTGTATTCAGTACGTTTATTTGCATCAAGCAAAGCTTCAAGAGAAGTCTTAAGTTTTTCTGCAGTAGCATTTTCTCTTGCAAGAACAACAGCAGAATTAGATTTTTCAAAGAAACCAGCATTGTCTTCCTGGTCACCACGAGTTCCACTTCCACACAAAGGAATCAATACCATTGGCTTTTTAAGAACTGCACATTCCCAAATTGAGTTAGCCCCAGCTCTGGAAATAACAACGTCAGCGCAGGAAATTACATCTGGCATTTCTTTATAGATGAAAGGATATGGTTTGTAATTATTCTTGATTTCTTCAGAAACTGCCTCTACAGCGGCATCCTCAACGTTCTTAGCACCAGTCTGATGAACAACAATAAAATTCTCACACAACCACTGAATGTTTTCTTTAATAAGATCATTAATCTGGCGGGCTCCCAAGCTTCCACCAACAGCAAGAAGCACTGGCTTTGTTCTTTCCGAAATACCAAGAAAGTTAAGTCCTGCATCTGGATTAGATGAATAAAAAACAGGACGAACAGGATTACCGGTTACAATAGCCTTAGCCTTTGCTCCAGCACCTAAGTAATTCTTTGTTTCTTCATAAGAAAGAAGAATATGCTTAGCTGATTTTGAATTGATTTTTGTAGCAAGTCCTGGAGTAAAATCACATTCATGAGTATAAACGGGAATCTTCAGAAGTTTTGCGCTGATACAAGGAGGAACAGAAACGAATCCACCCTTTGAAAAAAGAACAGCAGGTCTAACCTTAAGAAGAATAAAGAAAGATGCAACAAGACCTGCGAAAATCTTAAAAAGATCAAAGAAATTTCTTAAAGAAAAATAACGACGAAGCTTTCCAGAAGGAATACCATAAAAAACATCAGCAGACTTTACACCCTCTGCATCAACGTTTTTGCTTACAATATCCTTGTCCATCCCTTTGGAATTTCCAATCCAGTAAATCTTAATCTGCTTTCCATTCTTTTTACACAAAGCTCTGAGCTCATCTGCAACAGCAAGACCTGGATAAATATGACCGCCAGTACCACCTCCGGCAAAGGCAATCTTAATAATTTCATTCTTTGATTTCATGAAATTATTTTAGTCTTCCTTATGATATTTTTCAAGAATTGAAAGAATTTCCTGCTTCTTAAACAACTGTGCATAACCGTAGGCAGACATTCCCATTCCATCCTGAATATCTGGATCAGCTCCATTTTCAGCAAGAACCTTTACAATATCAACCTTATCGGCACCAACCGCAAGAACCAGCATTGTCTGCCCTTCCTTGCTGATTGTATTAAGCTCTGCACCTTTTTTTACAAGGAACTGAGTTATTTCAAGATTTCCACGCCATACAGCATCCATGATAGCTGTATAGCCGCGATCCTTGGAAAGACTGTCTATTTCTGCCCCATTAGCAACAAGCCACTTTACCGCAGCAAGATTATCAGAACGGGCCGCAATATTAAGCATTGGAGTTCCATCAGAATCAACAGAATTAACGCTCATGCCGGCTGCAACATAAGATTCACAAACCTTTTTCTTCCACTTTTCAATGTATCTTGCAAAATTGTCAGCATCAAAAGGATAACCGTTCTGATACAAATAGTCGTAGGCTTCTGCCTGGAAATTATCATCTATAAGTTCTTTTGATTTGGTTTCAATAAATTCTATAAGATCATCATTAGAATCAAAAGCCTGAATAAGATCAAAATTCAACAAAGACTCATCAATATCAGTGTTAGTTGTAAAGATGAGAGTTTCTACGCCGCACAAAAAACCAGAGATAAAAGTCAAAAGATCATTCTGATTAATTGTTGGAAGAATGACTGCATGACTAATCTCTGGAAGCAGCTGAACGATACTTTCAAGCTGATCCTTTTTTGAAGATGCTGTATATGTAACACTGCCGGCAAACTTTTCAGAAATCACCTTCTGCAGCCTTTCTGTAACCTTGTTATCATCTGATATAATCAACCATTTCATGAATTTAATTATAAGTTATAAAATCCTACCCCACAAACAAAAAAACAAAAAAAAATGTAATTTTTTTTACATTTTTTTTATTTGAGTTGTTGACACAAATTAATAAAATCTATATTATCTTAAACATCAACACGCCGCTGTAGCTCAGTTGGTAGAGCAGTAGACTGAAAATCTACGTGTCGTTGGTTCGATTCCAACCGGTGGCAAGTTTAAGACATTCACTTTGGTGAATGTCTTTTTTTTGTTTTTTTATTCTTATAAATTAATCAATATATATTTTCTTCTATTTATTGTATTCAGTTGCTATGATAAAATATATGAGATTTCATATGAAAAACAAACTAATTGGACTGTTTATCCTACTTCTTGCTTCCCTAAATGCTTTTGCTACAGACCGTCAAGTTTCTGACAGCCTCAAAAAAGTATGCACAAATTTCAACGAAATTCTTTTAGAAAACACATCTCTTCTTTCTGCCCAACCGGAAGCATACATCGGTAAACTTTACCCTTCTATTCCTTCTCATTTTTCATTCGGTATATCCGTTACAGGAACTTTAATTTCTACTGATTTCTTAAAAGACTGCACCACGGCATATACTAATAAAATCAAAGAATCTGTTGTCTCTTTCACCGGAGATTCTGATGCGACAGTTGACTTTGAATTTCCAATTCCAGAAAAACTTCCGCTTCCTGCCTGTGCTTTCAATTTGCGTCTTGGAGGAATCAAGATTCCTTTTGACATTGGATTTTATGGAATGAGCATGAACGCGAGTTCAGACCAGCTTCCAATTGATGATATTTCCCTTAACCTAGACTTTAATTCTTTTGGTGGTGATTTACGATTTGCACTGCTCAAAGGAAATCTTATTCTTCCTAAGCTGAGCATTGGATGCGGATACTCATATTCATATTTAAAATCTGGAATTTCTATTAATTCTGACTTTACATACATGACTGAAGATAAGCATATAAATGGTGATTTAGGCTTTGGAATTACAAATCATGTTTTATTTGCAGAAGCTCAACTTTCAAAAAAAATTCTTTGCTTTATACCTTATGCAGGTGCAAAAATCAGTTTATCTAAACGCCTTTATGATTATAACTGGAGTTTCAAATCTTCAGATGTTTCAGATTTTCCTAAAAGAAATATTCATGGATCTTCTGAATCAAAATTCAACTACACAGATACACAAATTTTTGGTGGCATCGGTATAAAAGCTGGTTATTTCGAATGTTCTTTTAATGCAGCTTGCAATCTTTCCAATAAATATATATCCGGAGGAATTGGAATAAACTTCTTAAAATAGTTTTTTCTTCTTCAATCAACTTCTTGTATTATTCAATAAACAAGAGTATTCTACCATATAATTAATTTTCTGCTTACTCGGAGGAAGTCATGAAAAAAATTATCACCCTTTTGCTGGCTGGATTGTGCTCTTTATCAGTTTTAGCTGCCTCTTCTAGCGAAGACAGAGATAAAGCTATTACTTCAGAGCTTAAAAGTGTTACAAATCTTCTTATCGAAGGAAACATAGAAAACACTACCATATTACTTGTAAATCCAGATGCCTATATCGGAAATCTTTTTCCATCAAATCCATTTCATTTTGCAGCTGGAGTTGCGCTTTCTGGAACTGTATTCAATACAAAAGATATTGTTACACCGATGCAAAACATCAGTAACATTATGACAGAAGAACTGAAAGATTCAGATTTTTCTAATCTTGGAATTGGAGGAAGTACCGTTTCTTTAGACCTTAGCTTTGACCTTCCTGCCCAAATTCCACTTCCAACAGCAGGAGCTAGTGTTAGACTCGGAGGTCTTTTCCTTCCCTTTGACGTAGGTTTTTATGGAACTTATGCTATACCAGGTTCTTTAGACTCTTTTGTGTTTAGCGATTTTAGCGCAACTATAAAATATACTTCTTTTGGATTAGATCTGAGATATCGTGTATTAGAAGAAAAAGGGCTTTTACCAGAAATTTCTGTTGGCTGTGGTTATACTTATATAAATGAAGGTATCATTTTTGATGCAGAAAAAAACTTTGCTGTTGAAAATTCTAGTTTAGGTAATGTAAAAGGATCCTTCAAAACAAATGCGGACCTTGATATTAAACAACACAATATTTTTGCCCAGGTTCAGGTTTCTAAAAGACTAATAAAAGTATTTACTCCATATATAGGCACCAGATTGGCTCTTGAAAAGAATACAACTGAAATTAATTGGTCTTATTCTACTTACCATGATTTTGATCCTGGCATTGAAGATCTTAATAAAAACTGCAACTACAAAAAGAGTTCTGATTTTGGTAATTGTAACGCTCAGCTATTTGGAGGCTTAGGACTTAATCTTGCAATTATCCAATTAGGATTTAATGTTCAGTGGAATCCTAAATCTAATTATTTAACAGCAGGTTTTTCAACTTCTTTAAAGATCTAGTTTATTTTTAATATAAAAAACAAAAGGCTTGCTGCAGGAATTGCTGTTTCTGGTACAATTTTCAAAACAAATGATCTTGTTGACCCAATGAAAAATGTTATCTATACCATGACAGATGAACTCAAAGCATCTAACTTTGGTGAAGAATTTACAGGTGCATCCGAAGAGCCTGTATTAAATCTTGACTTTGACGTTCCTGCTAAAGTTCCGCTTCCTACAGCCGGAGCATCTGCAAGAATTGGAGGACTTTTCCTTCCTTTCGACATTGGTTTTTACGGAATGTATGCCATTCCTGGTTCCCTTGATTCATTTAAATATGAAGATTTCAATGCTTCGATTAAATATTCTTCATTCGGTGCAGATTTACGCTACCAGATTTCCGAAGGAAAAGGTATTTTACCAGATGTATCGCTCGGATTTGGTTATACTTATGTAAATGAAGGTGTTTCTTTTGATGCAAAGAAGAATTTCAGATTTGACTATAACTTTGGTTCTGGAACCGAAGGAACCGCAAAAGGAAACTTCAATACAAAAGTAGACCTGGATATTGAACAACATTCAATTTTTGCACAGCTTCAACTCTCTAAACAGATTATATATTTATTTACTCCTTATATCGGAGCTAGATATACTTTAACTAAAACTAACACAGATATTGATTGGTATTATAAAACATCCCATGATGAAATTTCAGGTGCTTCAGCTATTCAAGATATTGATAAAAAAGATTCTAAATCTGTTTCATCAAATTTTGATTTTGCAGATGGTATTTCTCAGATTTATGGTGGACTTGGCTTGAATATTGCAATTTTACAGATTGGTATCAACCTTCAGTGGAATCCTGTATCAAATTATGTGACTGCAGGTGTTTTAGCTGCAATAAAATTTTAATCAAATTTTTAGTAAGCGTCAAACCAACCGCACATTCTAAAATAAGCCCGCCTTTTGTAAACTAATACAGAGGTGGAAAAATGGCATATTACTCAAAAGCACAGAAATACAATTTCATCAAAAAGTATAAGGATTCCAATATGACAGCCA
>JAZLGB010000008.1:0-38836 GCA_045616085.1 Treponema sp. | reverse complement strand
TATGTAATTTGGGTGGGAATAGTGTGAATTCTTTGCAGAAATAGTTAATTGGTTGTGAAAACCGCTGCCGGTTTGCGAGTTCTGGTGCAAAATTACATACGCGGGTTGCTGGATATGGTGCGGAGCGTATGTAATTTGGGTGGGAATAGTGAGAATTCTTTGCAGAAATAGTTAATTGCTTGTGAAAATCGCTGCCAGTTTGCGGGTTCTGGTGCAAAATTACATACGCGGGTTGATGGTTGTGGTGCAGAGCGTATGTAATTTGGGTGAGAATAGCGGGAGTTTTTAGCAGAAACAACCTGTTGGTTGTGAAAATCGCTGCCGGTTTGCGGGATCTGGTGCAAAATTACATACGCGGGTTAGCGGTTATGGCGCTGATTGTTAGCGAATCGGGGCTTTTCACAAGGGGCTTGCGCGGGATTTGGAGGGGCGCGGAGCGCGTGTTTTGGGAGCGGGCGAGCAAAACACCGACCGGAGGGTAGCCCGGAAAAGCCCGTTTGCGAAAAAAGTGTCGCCCAAAGTAATAAAGAGGGTTGAATTTATATACCGTTCGGTATAGTATTTAAGGGTGAGCAACGAAAACTCTAGGGAATTTATTTTGGATGTTGCCTGCAGGCTTTTTTCGGAAAAAGGTTATGACGCTGTGGGCATTCAGGAAATCTGTCAGCAGGCGGGAATCACTAAGCCTACCCTTTACTATTTTTTTGGGTCTAAAAAGGGACTTTTGAAGGCACTGGCTGATGAGAAGGGGGGCGCTCTGTTTGAACGGCTTTCTAAAGCGGCCCGCTATGAGCATGAATTTTTTGATTCTGTTTCGAAAATTCTTAAAGCGGAAATTGAGTTTGCCCGGGAAAATCCGGAATTTTTCCGGCTTCACGTTAATCTTATGTGCGCGCCGTTTAATTCTGAATGCGCTGAGTGTTATGCGGATCTTAAAGCTAAACTGAATGGTCTGATCCTTGAGTTTTTTGTTCTTTCTGCGGCGGAATTTGGTAACATGCGGTCTAAGGAAAAGCTTTACGCTACCCTTTTTCACAACAATTTGATTTCTGTTGCTGCTGATGTTCTGATGGGAACTGTAGACGACAGCGACGATTCAATTTTCAAGATCACGCATTCGTTTATTTACGGATTTGCTGATTAAAAAATTATTGGGAGTAACACGGAATTATTATTCGGAGATATAAATTCCGTGGTATAATAGTAAATTATGAACGAACTTAAAAAATCGATTGGTACTTCCATTCCTTTGGGAGCCATTTACACAACTAAAAAAGACGGCACCGTTATTGGTGAATATACTGACCTTCCAGAATTTGCAAAGTTCTGCAAAAAGGCTGGATTTTCTTTGCTTCAGCTTTTGCCTGTAAATGATACTGGCACACAGTCATCTCCTTACAGCGGTTTAAGTGCTTTTGCCCTTCACCCTATCTACATTGATGTTAAGGCTTTGCCTGAATTTGAAGCTTTGTACAAAGCAGACGCTTCTTTCAAAAAAGCTTACGACAAGATGGTTAAGGATTTCCCTTACAGCGCACAGGGTCGTTACAACTATCAGGGCATTCTTGATGCCAAGACTGCTCTTTTGAACAAGCTTTACGAATCAACTGATGTTTTCAAGAACGGTGAAGCTGACGAAGCTCTTTCTAAGTGGATCAAAAAGAACCCTTGGATCGTAAACTACGCCGTTTATAAAAACCTTAAGGTAAAATACAACCAGTCAACTTGGAAGGACTGGCCAGCTGAAGACCGCACTCCTAGCGAAAAGGAAATCAAGGCTCGCTGGAACGATAAGGCTCTTCTTAAAAATCATCTTTTCTTTGCATGGACTCAGATGCGTGCTAACGAACAGTTCAAGACTGCAACTGACGCTGTAAAGAAGGCTGGAATCATCCTTAAGGGAGATATGCCAATCCTTATGAACGAAGACTCTTGTGATGCATGGGCTTGTCCTAACATTTTCAATCACAATCTTCGCGCTGGTTCACCTGTTGATGGCGAAAACCCAACTGGACAGAACTGGGGCTTCCCAACTTATAACTGGGAATACCTTAAAGAAAACAAGTATAACTGGTGGATTGATCGCCTTAAGAATGCTGAACAGCACTACGGTGCTTACCGCCTTGACCACATCCTTGGTTTCTTCCGCATTTGGGCTATCCCAGCTCGCGACACAACTGCTGTTTTGGGACACACAGTTCCTTACGTTGCAATGAGCCGCGATGATTTGCACAACATCGGTTTTGATGACGGACGCATCCGCTGGTTGAGTCAGCCTCACGTTCCAACAGGAATGATCGAAGACATTACCTGGAACCACGAAACTGCTGTAGCAATCCTTTCTAAGTTCATGGATCGCATCGGCAACGAAGAACTTTGGCTCTTCAAGAAGACTCTTACTGGAGACAAGGACATCTACGAAGCTGATTTGAGCGCATTCTGCGAAGGGGAAGCTGCACAGCGTTGTAAGGACGCTTTGAGCAAGGCTTGGCAGAACCGCTGTCTTATCGAAGTTACTCCAGACCACTTTGTTCCTGTTTGGACTTACTACACTTCTAACGCTTGGAATTCATTGAATGACGGCGAAAAGAACAACCTTAAGAATCTTTTCAACGGAAAGGAATGGGAACAGAACAAGCTCTGGGAAACTCAGTCAGACGAAATCCTTTCTACTTTGACTAATTCTGTAAAAATGATTCCTTGTGGCGAAGACCTTGGTGCTGATTTGCCATGTCTTCCTCACGTTATGGAAAAGAACCAGATTCTTGGCCTTCGTGTAAACCGTTGGTGCCGTCGCTGGGCAGAAAATGGTCAGCCTTATGTTCCGCTCAACGAAATCACATATCTTTCGGTAACAACAACTTCTGTTCACGATTCTACAACTGTCCGCCAGTGGTGGCAGGAAGATCGTGGCGGTGCAAGTTTGTTTGTTCGCACAAACCCATGGGCTTTTGGAATCGACGGATTTGATCAGGGAAGAATCAATGAAGTTGCCAATGCTCCATTCAGTCCAGAAATTGCTGAAAGTTACCTTAAAGGTGTTGCTAATGCAAACTCAGTTTGGATCATCAACCCTCTCCAGGACTTTATGGCAATGGAAAAGAAATACTGGCTTGCTGATTCTAATGCAGAACGTGTAAACGTTCCTGGTTCGGTAAACGACTTTAACTGGACTTACCGCATGCCATGTACTGTTGAAGAACTTGAAAAAGACGACGCCTTGATCGGGAAAATCAATGGCGTTGTTGCACTTCATAAATAAGGAGATTGCTTCGTCGTTGCGATTTTCGCAATGACGAAGCGGAGGAAAAAGTATGGAAAATTCTTACAACGAATTCCACGTAGGCAAAAAGATACGTGACATCTGTAAATTTGATGAACAGCTTTATTCATCAAGCGGAAACGTAATCATTGGAAACATGCCTGCTGTCCGTAAATTTGCTGACAAGCTCAACAAATATTTTGAATCTCAGGGAAAGAATGATAAAAAAATCGGTTCCGGAAGCCTTAACGCAATGGGTCTTATCGACGAAGTATTCCATTACGTTTGTATGCTTTACCGACGGGACAAATTAACTACAGCGTTCAAGACTGTTCTTGCTAATCTTGATGCAGAATACACAAAAGAGGCTGTAGACAAGATGCTTCTTGAATTTATGGCTGAATTCCCACCTGTAGAAGTTTACCAGGGAAAGATTACAGCTGAAGAATATTTAACAAAGGACTGCATGGATGCAGGAACTGGCGTTATGCGCTCTAACAGAGAGCAGACAGTTGAAGAATTGATTCTTCTTCACCTTGCAAACGAAAACCCTGCCTTCAAGCCGTTTGCCGTTCTTTTTGACGATGTTGAACTTCAGAAGAATCCGATGTATGACAAAGCCTGGGCTAACATCCAGAAAACATTCCAGAATTTGCCAAAATTTGGTCCTTTCAACCACGACCTTATTAACATGCTCCGTGAACCTGTAGTTTTCAGTCCAAACAGCCTTCGCGGTCAGCTGGATTATATCCGCCAGCACTGGGCAGACCTTCTTGGAGAATGGCTCCGCCGTTTGCTTCAGGGACTGGACTTCCTTACTGAAGAAGAAAAGATGTTCATGAAGTACAACCCTATCAATGGTGGTGAAGTAAGCATGGACGCTTACAACTACGACAACCTGATGAAGGAATATGAACGCTTTTCTCCAGACCGTGAATGGATGCCTTGCGTAGTTTTGATGGCCAAGACTGTTCTTGTATGGCTGGATCAGCTTACAAAGAAGTACAACCGCCCTATCACTCGCCTTGATCAGATTCCTGATGAAGAACTTGATGCTCTTCGCGACGAAGGATTTACCGGCTTGTGGCTTATCGGTCTTTGGGGCCGTTCAAACGCTTCTAAACGAATTAAGCAGATTTGCGGTAATCCGGAAGCTGCTGCTTCAGCTTACTCACTTTACGACTATAACATCGCTGAAAATATTGGTGGATGGGATGCACTTGCAAACCTCCGCACCCGTTTGTGGCAGCGCGGAATCCGTCTTGCTTCAGACATGGTTCCAAACCACACAGGTATGGACAGCCAGTGGGTTGTAAACCGCCCTGATCTTTTTGTTCAGCGTCGTGATCCTCCTTCACCATCTTATACATTCAACGGGGAAAACCTTTCCTGGGATCCAAATGTTGGTGTTTGGCTTGAGGACCATTACTACGAACATTCTGACTGTTCCGTTGTTTTTAAGCGTGTAGATTTCCGTAACGGTGACACCCGCTACATCTACCACGGAAACGATGGTACAGGTATGCCTTGGAACGATACAGCTCAGATTGACTTCCTTAATCCAGAAGCCCGTGAAGCTGTTATGCAGGACATTCTCCACGTTGCAAGAAATTTCCCAATCATCCGCTTTGATGCAGCAATGGTTCTTGCCAAGAAGTCTATCCGCCGTTTGTGGTATCCACAGCCAGGCAGCGGTGGAGACATCTATTCTCGTTCAGAATATTCTCTTACAGACCAAGAATTTGAAGCCCGCATTCCAAATGAATTCTGGCGCGAAGTTGTAGACCGCGTAGCCCGCGAAGTTCCAGATACACTTTTGCTGGCAGAAGCTTTCTGGATGATGGAAGGTTACTTTGTTCGTACCCTTGGTATGCACCGTGTATACAACTCAGCCTTCATGAACATGCTTAAGAAGGAAGAAAACCAGAAATACCGCGATTCTGTAAAGAATACAATCAAGTTTGACCCACAGATCCTTAAGCGCTATGTAAACTTCATGAACAATCCGGATGAAGATACAGCAGTTGCTCAGTTCGGTAAGGACGACAAATACTTTGGTGTTTGTACTTTGATGATCACAATGCCTGGTCTTCCAATGTTCGGTCACGGACAGATCGAAGGCTTTACTGAAAAGTACGGTATGGAATTCACAAAGGCTTACAAGAACGAAACTCCTGATCAGTGGCTCATCGATCGTCACTGGCACGACATCTTCCCTCTTATGAAGAAGCGTTACATCTTTGCCAATGTTGAAAACTTCCTTTTCTACGATGTTTGGGATAACGGTGGCGTAAACGAAAATATCTTTGCTTATTCAAACTCTTGTGGAAACGAATATTCTGTTGTTTTCTATAATAACAAATACGAACACGCTCAGGGTTGGATCAAGCAGTCTTGTGAATATGCCGTAAAGGTTGGACAGGGCGAAGAACAGCATGTTGAAATGCGTTCTAAGTCAATTTCAGAAGGCTTGAACCTTCACGCAGAAGATGACAAGTTCGTTATCTTCCGTGAACATCGCTCAGGATTATGGTATGTTCGCCGCAGCCGCGAAATCTGCGAAAAAGGTATGTTCATTGGTTTGAACGGCTTTGAATATCAGGTTTACATGGACATTCGCGAAGTTAGCGACGGTGCAGACCACAAATATCAGATTTTGTGCGACACTCTCCAGGGCCGCGGATGCTACGATCTTGAAACAGAATGGCAGGAAATCTGCTACCGCGAACTTTACCAGCCATTTGCTGCATACGCAAACACAGTTTTGCCAGCAGTTCACAGCATCGTAAACCCAATCGCTGGAAAGATTTCTGCTGCAGAAGCAAAGAAACAGCTTAAAGAAGTACTTAAAGCCGCAGAAAAAGCCGCACTGGACTTCTACACAACAGCTAATAAGTTTGCAGGAAATACTAAGTGCGCTGAACCAGAAAAGCAGTTCAAAGAATTTGGTAAGCTTGCTGAAAAGGTTCTTCTCCTTGCAACAGGAAAGAAAGCTAAGGCTTCTGAAGACATCGTTGCCAGCTTGAAGAAGGCTAAGAACGCTGATTCTTACTACGAAACATTGTTCGGAACAGATACAAATCTTGCTGAACAACTTGTCTGTTTCGCAATGGTAAAAGAATATGCAGAAAACGGTCTTGCAGAAGTTTGGGCATTTGCTCGTAAGTTTGCAGATTACCTTTCATCTAATGGAATCAATCTTGGAGATGCCCGCAACAACATCAACCGTTTGTTCGTGCTTTCTACAGTATTCTGCGGAAAAGCTATTGCTAAGGACGAAAAGAACGCCCTTTACGAAATCCTTTCCAAGATGTGTGAATCCGGCTATGCAAGAATGCTTACTGGTGCCAACGCATTCAACGGAGTAACCTGGTTCAACAAGGAAACTACTGATTGGACAATGACTCACGGTTTTGCAGTTGCTCTTCTTTCTGACAAAGAAGAAAAGGCTGTTCTTGATGCATTCGGAACTATGTTGAAGGCTAAAGAAAAGGCTGAATACAAGTGCGAAGAATTCATCAAACCTTTTGCTCCAAAAGTAGCAAAGGCAAAGAAGACTGCTAAGGCTAAGGCAGAAAAACCTGCAAAGGCTGCCAAAGCTGAAAAAAAGTCTGAAGAAAAACCAAAGGCTAAAAAAACTAAGAAATAACTTTTGCTGCGGGAACAAATCCCGCGGTTAAATCATAAGACCTTCGGATTTGAATTATAAGTTTCATTTCCGAAGGTCTTTTTTATTACAAAGATTCAATTATCTTTTTGATTTCATCAACTGTTTTTACAGCCGGCTTACCCGGATTGGAAGGAATAAAAGCTTCCTTTATTGTTGCCGGCATCTCCGGAGTTTCGCCGATTGTATGACGAATATAATCTGGTGAAAGAGATGGATGATCGCGGGCAATTAAAACTGTTGCAAATTCATCTTCACTGTTTTCTTTTTGAATCTTTGCAGAAGCATAAGCACGTGCCGTATGTCTGTCTGCAACAATCTTGTACTTTGTAAAAAGTTCTTTTGCTGCCGCATCAACTTCTTCATCGTCAATTTCTACAGGGAAAACAAAGTGACGCATCATAAGCTTGTTGGCACTAAAAACGTTTTCAAGTCGTTCAAGATTTGAAGGTTCTGCAGGATCCGATGGTTCTCTCTCAGCGATTGGCACAAGAGAGTCCAGAATGATTGGATTTCCGCCAGGGTTTACCGTAAAGGCATCTGTTGCTGGAAGGATAAATCCGTTCAAAGGAAGGGCAAACTGCCAGGCGTACAAACCTGCAACTACATTGCTATAGTTCCCTGCTGCCAGAGCATAATAAATATCACTATGAACCTTATTCTTGATTCTAGAGAATGCATAAGGATAGAAAAAAGCCTGTGGCAACAAGCGTCCGATATTGGCAGTATTTGCAACTGTCAGATTATGCTTTTTTACGTATTCTGTATCAGAGAAGATTTCCCGGGCAAAGTCGTGGCACTGCTGTTCAGTTCCATCAACTTCTACAGGATAAACATTTCCGCCATTCCAGACATAATCCTGTTCTTTTACACCGCGAACCTTTCCCTTAGGACAAATGATCACTGCCTTAAGGTGTTTTTTACCACGAAGGGCCCAAGTCAAACTGGCACAAAGTTCACCTTTATCGGAAACACCAACAAGAACAGCTTTTTTATCATGAAGCTGAAGAATAGTTTCCAGACAGGCAGTCAAATAAGAAATACCAAAATCCCTATGATTGCCAGTTGGTGTGTTATAAAGCTCAAGAAAGAACAAATTGTCTTCCAGCTGTTTGATTTCCGGAGAAAAAGGAAACGCTCGAGTTGCGATTGTTTCACAAATGATTGGAGAAAATTCATCATTAATAAAGGCTGATGTCAAAGTTCCTGCAATAGAACTAAAGGTTGTATCTTCATCAGTATTAAGAACCCAGCGGCGTAAATCTTCTGTTTCAAATGGTATATAGAGTCCGCCATCTTCAGGCATACAATTAAGCACAGCCTGAGAAAACTTTACAGCCAAAGAATTATTACGAGTGCTAGTAAATTTCATTACTGTAATTATAACGAAACATTTATCGGATGTAAAATAAGATATATAATAAATCCATGAAGAAAGAATTAACTCCTGCACAGAACATTGTGCACAACGTATGTAAGATAAAAAAGAATGAACGAGTATTGATCATTGCAAATCCAGCAACCGCCGCAATTTCCCAGAAGCTTTACGAAGCCTCAAATGAAGCTGGAGCCAAAACTGTTTTGATGTATCAGAATGCAAAAACCTCTTTTGACAACGCAGAAGCCGAAGTTCTTGCCGCAATCGCTTCAAATCCCGACGTTTGTTTTTCAATCTCTGAAATTAAACTTGGAAAGGATCCAATCACCACAGCAAATCCTGTAAAAGATGAAAACGGTGTTGAATACCAGAGCCAGTTTGACTACTTGATGGAAGGTAAAAAGACTATGCGGGGAGTCTGGACACCAGGCATTACAGAAGACATGTTCAACCGCACAGTAAACATTGATTACGACGAACTCAAATCCCGATGCGAAACTCTTGGAAAGATTTTTAAGGGCGCCGTTAGCGTTAGAGTTACCGCCCCTGCCGGCACAGACCTTACAATTCCTGTTTTTGGACGTGAATTGATGAATGATGACGGGGATTTTTCTAAACCTGGAACTGGAGGAAACGTTCCTGCTGGAGAAGTCTTCATCAGTCCTGTTGTTGGATCAGAGGAATGTAGTGGCTGCGAAGGCATCATCGTTTATGACGGCTCAATGACATTTAGCGACGGAGATTCCATCATCGAAACTCCAATCAAATGCAAAGTCGAAAAAGGTTACGTTACGGACATCTCTGGCGGTGCAGAAGCCCGTCGTCTTCACAAAACAATCATCGAAGCTGAAGCACGGGCTCTTGCAATGGAACTGGAAGGTAAGCTCCCAAAAGGAATGGGAAACATTTACAAGAAAAATGCCCGCAATATCGGCGAACTGGGAATCGGTTTGAATCCTTCTGCCCAGATCACAGGAAACATGCTGGAAGACGAAAAGGCCTTTAGAACCTGCCACTTTGCCATCGGTGAAAACTACGACAATGACGCACCAAGCTTGATTCACCTTGACGGTGTTGTGCGCGAACCAACTATTGTCATTACCTATGATGACGGTTCTACAAAGACAATTTTAGACAATGGAAATCTCAGTATATAGAAAAGTATTGTAGACCTAGCATTGTTTACAGAGTATAATTTTACGGTATTACTATCAACGGAAGGTTTATATGAAAAAAATTATCATTTCAATCGCAGCCTTAATATTTACAGCTATTGCTTACGCTCAGTCAGCAGATGAAATTACAAAAATTATCAATGCTGAAGAAGCGACTTTTGGACAAGTTTGTTATCTGACCGCAGTTCATAATGGTCTCATTGAAGATGATGCCTCTGAAGCAGACGCCATGAATGCCTGGTTCGAATCAAATCAATTTATAAACAAAGAAATCACCCCTGATACTCCAATCAATTTTCAGGAAACTTGTTTTTACTTTACTAAAATGTGGAACATAAAGGGAAATCTTTTCTATAAGCTTTCAAAAGGTAATCCTCGTTATGCTTACAAACAGCTTAAAAAAGATGGAATTCTTCCTGCTCATGCAGATCCTATCAGAAAACTTTCAGGAACTGACCTGCTTAACATTTATACAGTCGGCCATCTCAAATACGTAGGAAACATGGAGGCTGCAGAATAATGAAAAAAATCGCTTCTACAATTATCGCTCTTTCACTTATTGCATCTTCTTTAAGTGCCTTTGAATGGGGTGGAAAATTCGAAAATACTACAAGATTCGACAAAGACCTTGCATCTGATTTCGACCTCAAGCAAAAGGATGCTTTAAACCTTTGGATCACAACTCCATTGAATAAAACAAATACAGCAATCTTAGCTGCAGAAGGCTCGTACGCTGTTGAATATGACCAGACAGAAGAAAATCTTACCAATATCATTGACCTTAACCTTTGTAAGTTTAGTTATACAAAAACTATTGGCTCTACAGGCACCTTTCTTTTGAATGCAGGTCGCTTTGGTATCTGTGATTCAACAAACATCATTTTCAGCCAGAAATGTGATGGTGTGCTTGTTGGATATTCCATTCCATTTATGACCGCCCTTGCTTATGGTGGATTTACAGGTTTAATCAACGGACTTTCTACTACAATCATTACTCCTGAATATTCAAAGTTTGAAAAATCTGACGGTGATTTCTATATTGCATCAGCTAATTATATGCCTTTTGCCGCAATGCTTAAGTTCCCTGCTGAAAATCAGAACTTGAACCTTCAGGCCTGGGGATTTGCGGATTTGAACGGAGATTCTTTCAACCGTTATTATGCCAGCATGGAATTGAACGGCTCTCTCGAAAAAAATGTATCTTATAGATTCAACACAACTTTTGGAACAGAAGATTTTGACAATCTTACAACACTCTTACTTGCTAACATGTATTTCTACCCAGGAAGCTTTACTCAAATTTCTATCGGTGGTACTTATGCCTCTGGTAAAAGTGAATTCTTTGAACCATTTGTTGGATTTACTTCCATGACTGCATACCTCTCAGCAGTTGAACCAGAATACTCTGACTTGCTTAAGTTTGAATTGAATACAGCTTTCAGCGTTAAGACTATCGGAACAATTTCTGCTGGTGGAGCTGCAGTGTTTGACAGTACTGTTAAATACCAGGGCTTCCAGTGGCAGTTCGGGACAGATTGGAACATCCTTTCAGACATTCAGATTGGACTATCAGCTTATCAGTTCTACGGAGTTGATACTGACGATAACGAAACCAGCATCTCTTTCAAAGCATCAATTAATTTCTAAACTAAGGAGAGTTTATTATGAAATTAAATCTTAAATCACTTTTTTGCTTGGCCGCACTTACAATTTCTGCTAGTGGTATCTATGCAGCAACAGCAACTGTTGTTTCTGTCACAGGTAAAGTTGAAGTAAATCGTGAAAACGCATGGGTTGCTGTTGAAGCAAATTCAACAATTGAAGAAGGTGAAATTATTTCTACTGGCTTCAACTCAGAAGCTCTCATTCGATACAACAATTCAGTTATGCGCCTTGGCCCTCTGACTAGAATCACTTTGGAAAAACTTGCATCTTCTGAAAAAAAGGACGATGTTTCTGTTTATGTATCTACAGGAGCTGTTCGTTCAACTGTAAAACATACAGAAAACAAGCGAGTAACATACACAGTTCGTAATCCAGTTGCGGTTGCGTCTGTTCGTGGTACAGACTTTTTGTTCATCGGAACTGGTAAGACTACTTGCTACAATGGCGCAGTAGCTTTGCTTAGAGGTTCTGATTTCAATTCAAAATCCCGTGGTGTAGCAACTCCCGCAGATAACGCAGAAGCTGCAGCACCGGAAGAAGTAGTTGCCGCAGAAGAAAAGCTTCCTGGCGACGGAATGACAACAGATGACGTTAATCCTTATGAAAAAGGTGGTGTTCTTATCACTGCAGGTCAGACTTCTGAAATTGACGAAAAAACAGGTAATCCAAAAACTCCTAAGAAATTCTCAGAAGAAAATACTGATAGCATCAAGAAACAGACTTCAACTCCTGCAACAGAAGAAATAGAAAGTACTGGAACTGGAAGCACTGATATCGCAGAAAAGAAAAACAACAATAAAAAGGCAAATCTTTTCATAAAGACTACAATTAAAGATTAAACTTCTTTAAGAAATAATAAAGCGATGGTTTTAGTAAACCATCGCTTTTTTTATGCCGATATTCAAAATGGAGTGTTATATGAGAAAAATTTTAGCTCTTATTTTGGACTATTTTGTAATTCTGCTTTGCGGAACAATCCTTGGACTGTTTGTGTTTAACCAATACTTCAACAGCATCAGTCTTGTTGCAGGAAAAAACCTTGCTTTTTCAAAGGACGCTTTCTTCTACGGATTATTTCAGACAATCCCAGTAATGTATCTTTTAGTGTTCTTCTCTCTTGTCCTTTATAAAATCCGACATAAGGCTTACCCAAAAGCTAGCTTCATCACATACTGTGGTTTAGCGCTTGTAACATGGGGACTTTTCTTTCCTATTACATTAACACTCCAGAACAAGGTTTATGAAAATCTTGTTCCAATTAAAGAAATCAAAGACGGACTTCCTATCAGCGGAAACTATTTCCGTAAGACTGATGGAAAAATCTTCTATTTTGTAAAAGATTCCAACCAAGGACAGTCCAATGTAATCCAGTTTATTTCTCCTGAAAACCCAGAAGCTTTTGCAGAAGAAAAATCGCTTGATATTTCAAATGAATCTGAATTTTACAAAAGCAGCGATCCGTTCCGCGACCCTTTAAGTCACGATTCCATGACAGGAATACCTTACGCCCTGATTGAAACATTCAGCTCAATCAAGATTCAGGCATTTAACTCATGGCACAACGGTATAATTTCCTGGATTTGTTTCTGCTCTTTGGGATTAGCTCTCTGCAGTGTTTATGCTTTCATAAAATTCAGTTCCTGGAGAATGGTTAACGCATACCTTACCCTTGCCTTTACCGGAATCATCATTTGGTTCAACTATTTTTACTTCACAGCAAAATGCACTTCATTCAGAACTTTCATGAGAAATTTCTTTTATGACGACGGAAAACTTTCATTCTTTACGGACAGAAACATCGATTTCCCTCTTGTTGTCATAAACTGCTTGATAAGCCTGGTTTTGATGACATGTGGAATCATAATTGCAATTCTTAGAAAACAGGAGGAAGAATAATGAAAAAGGTTTCTAAAACATTAATAATCTCTTCAATTTTCTTAATTTTTTCTCTTATCGCCTGCATTATTTATGGCCAGTTTTTTGTAAAGCTTCCAGAACTGATTGGAACATCTGTGCCAAAATTCAAGCTTCTTTGGGGACTTAAAGCATTCTGTATGATCCTGCCTGCAGTTTTTGCCACAAGCGTAAACATCAGTTGGGCAATCGATTTTGGTTTGGATCCTCATAACAGCAGACTTAGATTTTCTGATGCCATGTTTGGCCGTTACAAGAAAATCATCATCTCCAGCTTGATCATGATTCTTATCATCACCTGCGGAACTGAAATTGCACTGCCTTTCATCAACTCTCAGATCAAGGCAGAAGAAACACTTCCTCTCTTGATGATAGAATATCAGCATACTGCAAGAAATCTTTACGACTCAGAAAAGTATGAATCTGCTTATCATTATGCTCGCCTAGCTTTTGAAATTGATCCTGAAAATAAAGACAACAAAGAGTTGATGCACATCACTGAGATTTTCTACAACAAAGAAGTCGAAATCTCAAAGAATCTTATCAGTCAGATTAATGAAATGACCTTCAAAGATCCAACTTTCGGTTTTTCTAAACCAAAGAAGGATCCGGCAACATCCCCATACAAAACTTACGAACTCCTTACAACAGCTAAGAATTGTCTTGCAGCAAATGACTGGTTTGGAGCTCATTATTACTCTCAGTTAGGCCTTCAGGCATCAAGCAGCAAAGACATCAACCAGACTGAGCTTAAACATATTGCCGCAGCCGCATGGAATCACCTTAACCAGACTAGATTCGCTGGAACAACAGAAGAACAGAAAATTTTCGCTAAGAAATACGAAGGCTACGTAAATCTCGTAAACGGGGACATTCTTCGCGCTTACTATATTTTCCACGCACTTTCCCTTCAGTCAAAGAAGCTTTCCATTGATCCTGATGTAATTCGCTACCTAAAGATTGCCCAGGATGCTCTGGAAGTTCAGTATTTCTTCACTGATGAAACTAAAAATCTTCAGGGTTATGAATCTGCCAGAAACATTTACTTTAAGCTTGATGACAAGGAAAGCGGAGGCACAACCCTTTATTATATCAAAGGTGTAACAACTACCGGTTCCGGCTCAAATATGATTCAGTATCTTCGTGGACTTGAAATTATTTCTTTAGACTCTGTAGGATTTTACCGTTCCGGTTATTACGTGCCATACGCAAAGCTTTCCTGCATGATGACTACATCTTTTGACAAGGAAGCCCTTTCTACAATGGGAATTGACGAAGGCCTTAAAGCAATCCCATTCATTCAGTTGAATTCAGTTGATAGAAACTTCCCTGATTCTGTCTCTGGCCCTATTTACAAAGGCGGTTACAGCTTAAAGAATGCCGATCCTTGCATCATTCTTAACATGCCTTTCTACGATTTTGATCTTATCAAACAGGCTTCTAACGGTGCTGAAACTATGAATCTTATTTCTACCTTCAACTTCGTAAATAAGGCTGTAAATTATGGTTATTCAGAAGAGATCTTTGAACACGTACTTTTGAACCGCCTTATGAACCCTATCTTCCTGCTTATTTTGTTCCTTATCGTAGGATGGCTGGCATGGCACTTTAGATTGAATGAGAATTCTGTGTTCAAATTCAAATGGATCGTCATGTTCCCATTGCTGGGATTTGCATACGCTTTGCTATATCAGTTAGCAGAATGTTTGTTCAAGTTTATAAACTATGGTGTATTAGGATTTACCAGCGTTTCAAGCTATATTTGTGCAGCTTCTGTGCTTTACATAATTCTGCTGATCATCGCTTCCCTGATTTTCCTTTCCTGCAGAAACGCAGAAGGAAAATAAACTAGAAAAGCTGGCTAATGGAAGCTTCCATTCCAGGAATGCCGGCTTTGCACAAACCTGCAATAAAAGGTCTGGCGGCAAGAGCTTTTACTGCCCCAGCCTTTTTTGCAGCAAGCACATCCCTTGCCTTGCGGATTCCACCATCTACCCAAAGTTCCTGACAGCAGTCTTTAAGTTCCTTTCCGTGCTGAACAAGGAATTCTGCAGAAGAACCTTCTGCTGTTTCAACTCTTCCTCCGTGATTAGAAACAACTATCACTTCCGGCTTTACAATTTTACACAAGTCAATGTCTTCTTTTGTAAAAACTCCCTTAAGCATGAGAGGAAGTTTTGAGTAATCACGAAATTCTTTTAACTGAGCCAATGTTTTTCGTTCAAGCTTAGCCTGATTTCGCATGGAAACAATGTTGTAGGCATCAATATCAATTCCAATTGCGCAGGCATCGTTTTTAATCCAGTCAATTCTTTCCATTAATTTTGGATTTGGATATGGCTTTAAGAAAAAGTGAGCCTTTATACCAAGAGTCTGAACAGCTTTTAAGCCCAGCATAAGCTTTTCGTCTGGAGCACCGTCGCCAACACAGACAGTAATTCCTTTGTTTTTAGCGGCTGTGAAATATGGAAGATAAAAATCTTCTTCATTTGCGTAACCAATATTCTGAATTGCGCCTGTTACAGGACCGATTCCCAGGTTTTCAGGAAGAACCTTATCTCCTTCTTCAACAGGAAGCTTATCCCAGCCGTCACAATTTAGAATAAAGTTGCGGCTCTGGTTTACTCCGCCCATGCCTGGCATCTGACCGATACAGCCACGGCCAAGGCAGGTTTTACAAAAATGACACTTAAACTGATTTTCTGCCATTCTAGTCACCAAAACAGATTCCAACTGAACGACCTGTTGCAATAAGAGGATCGTCAATTGTGATATTTTTTACTTTTCCAGCGCAAGTTTCCAATGGGATTCCTACAATCTGGTTGTTCTGCATTGCAATAAGTTTGCCAAAATCGCCACGGGCAAGGTATTCAGCTGCGGCAACACCAAACTGTGTTGCAAGAACACGGTCCTGCGGGCTTGGAGTTCCACCACGCTGAAGGTATCCCAAAACAGATGTACGGCTTTCCAGCCCTGTTGCTTCTTCCAGCTCTTTGGCTACACGGTAACCAATTGACTGCGGCATTGCTGCACGAGCTTTCTTAAATGCTTTTTTGTCCAGTTTTGCTTCTTCAACAGAAAGAGCCCCTTCTGCCACAACTACTATGGAGAATTCTTTGCCGGCATCACGACGGGCCAGAACATTCTTTGCAACGGATTTGATGTCATAAGGGATTTCAGGAATCAGACAAACGTCGCCACCGCCGGCAAGAGCTGAATGAAGTGCCAGCCAGCCAGCCTTATGTCCCATAACTTCTACAACCATTACACGGCTATGAGAATGGGCTGTTGTGTGAATGCGGTCAATTGCTTCTGTTGCAACATCTACCGCTGTGTGAAAACCAAATGTAATGTCTGTACCAACAATATCGTTGTCGATTGTTTTTGGAAGTCCGATTACGTTCAAACCTTCTGCAGCTAAAAGTGAACCGGTGGTGTTTGTTCCGTTTCCTCCAAGAACTACAAGGGCATCAAGCTTCCATTTTTTATAATTCTTTTTGATTGCTTCGATTGGCAAAAGTCCTGTATCTGGATCAGCCACAGGATTCTTAAAAGGCTTTTCGCGGCTGGTTCCAAGCAAAGTTCCACCACGAGTTAAAATTCCAGAAACTGTATCTGCTGTAATTGGAAAACAGTCACCGTTTATAAGTCCACGATATCCGTTTTTAATTCCTACTACTTTCATTCCATAATTGAGCATTGCAGAACGGCATACTCCGCGAATTGCTGCGTTCAAACCTGGCGCATCACCACCAGAAGTCAAAATTCCAAATGTCTTTACTGCTGATTTCTTTTTCATAATTTCATTATACCTCATTTTGACGTTGAATTTTTAACTCAATTTAAAATTTGTGAGTCCAACTTAAAGCAATGCGGTTAAAGTGCCATTCATCACCGGCATAAGTAAGATAAGCTTCCTCAACAGCTTTATCGTGATCCTCTTCAAAGCTGCGGCGGGTCTTAAAAGAAAAAAGAACAAATAATGTATCTTTTTCGCCAAAATTAAACTGCATGAAAGGACTTATTCGAACATTCATGTAATCGCCGTTAAATCTTGAAGAAATTGGCCCATAATCCTTGTCCTGAATCTGACCAAAAAGTTCACACATTAAACCTGCACGATATAAAACCAATGGCATCTGATAAGCAAGAATGAAGGTTGAAGAATACTGCCAGCCGTTTACGTTGTTCAAACCGCACTGCCAGGCCCATATTTCCTTATCATCAACTCCAGTTACACCCTTATAAATTGCCTGATATGAAGCGCTCATCACTACATGAGTCCAGTCACCCTGCCAGATTGCACCTGTATCAAACATAAAGGTTCCTTTTCCCCAGAAATCGTAATACCAGTGGGCAAAAGGTGTAAGATCATCGTATTCTGCTTCATCAACGGTCTTTTCATCGTCCAGAACACCAAGACCTGTAAGTCCCATCAAACTCCATCCTGTACCAATTGAACCGCCGGCACTGAACTCAAGGAAAGGCACAGGAGAAAAAGCAACACTTGCCATTGGACGAATTGTAATTGGAGAAAGCTCAAAGCCTGTTCCAAGCACCACATTAGCACCCTTAACCAGCCAATGATCCCCCAAGGGAGTATCAATCTTATAGTCACCATGGAAAGTTGTTCTTAATTCCACGCCGTCGTAAAGTCCTGTAAAAGGCGCATAATGAGTTGAACCTTTAACAAAGTCGCTTTTTGGATAATAAGCAAAATCTGTTACTTCGTAGAGAGACCATCCGTTTGAAAAAGCTGCTGTGCCAAACACAAATGCAGCTGCTGCAAGTAAATATTTTCTAATTCCCATGCTCTCAATTGTAAAACAAAAATTCCCATAAAACAAAAAAAAAGAGAAGATAAAAACCTTCTCTTTTGAGATCCTGAAACAAGTTCAGGATGACGTCGGTCGTCCTTGGAATGACAGTTTATTTACTTAAAAGATTGTTCAAGCTCTTAACAAATGCTGCTGGATCTTTAAGTTCAACTCCGGCAATAAGCAATGCCTGATCAAGAAGAACTTCTGCAACGTCTGCAGTTGTAGCATCATCTGCATCCTTTACTCTTGCAACGATCGGGTGATCGCCGTTTACTTCAAGGATTGGCTTCATTTCTGGACCTGCCTGGCCCATTGCCTTCATCATCTGAACCATCTGCCAGCTTGGATCGTTTTCATCAACTACGATACAAGAAGGATTTTCTCCGCTTAAAGTTTTTGAAAGCTTAACTTCCTTAACCTTTTCTCCAAGAGCCTTCTGAAGCTTTTCTGTAACAGGCTTGAATTCTTCTTCCTTCTTCTTAGCTTCTTCTTTATCAACGCCAAGATCTTCGTCTGAACCTGAGCGGTTTACAGCCTTAAGTTCAAAGTCTTTGTATTTTCCGTAACCACCGATTACGATTTCATCGATATCATCATCAAGAACAAGTACTTCAAAGCCCTTGTTTACATAAGCCTTAAGAAGTGGGTTTGCACGCATGTTCTTTTCGTCAGAACCTGTGATGTAGTAAATTGCCTTCTGTTCTGGCTTCATGCGCTGAACGTAATCAGCAAAGCTTGTGTAGTTGTTGTCGCCAGTGCCTGCAGCGTCTGTAGACTTAAAGCGAACGATGTCTGCAATTTCGTCGCGGTTAGCGTAGTCACCGTAAAGACCTTCCTTCATTGGACGGTTGTAGTTCTTTACGAAAGCATCCCACTTTTCGATTGCTTTTTTGTCGTCTTCAGAGCGGTCAGCTTCTGCAACTTTCTTTGCCTTGTCTGCTGCTTCTCCAAGCTTTTTGAATTCGCTAAGAAGCTTTTTTACAGAAGCATTGCGGATGTTTTCAAGAATGCGGTTCTGCTGAAGGATTTCGCGGCTTACGTTCAATGGCAAATCTTCTGAATCGATTACACCACGAACAAAGCGAAGATATGCTGGCAAAAGTTCACGGTCATCATCTGTGATGAAAACGCGCTTAACATAAAGTTTTACGCCAGATTTGTAGTCAGCCTGGTACATATCGAATGGAGCTGTCTGTGGAACGTAGAACAATGTTGTGTATTCCTGAGTACCTTCTGCATGTGTATGAACATAGTGCAAAGGATCCTGTCCGTCGTGACCGATTGTCTTGTAGAATCCGTTGTAATCTTCTGCCTTAAGTTCGCTCTTAGAACGCTTCCACAAAGCAGATGCGCTGTTTACCTGATCAACCTTGTTTTCTGTTGATTTAACGTTTCCCTTGTCGTCGTATTCGTTCTTTTCGTAGTGAAGATAGATTGGGAAAGCGATGTGGTCTGAGTAACGCTTGATAAGTTCTTCAATCTTCCAGCGTGAAGCGTATTCCTTGCTGTCGTCATTCAAAGACATGACGATTGCAGAACCGCTTGTTTCTGCCTTATCAAAACCGTATTTCTTTGCTGATTCTGATTCAGGAGAAACTTCGTCCAAATCGTAAGAGTTTGTTCCGTCAGATGCCCAGTGCCAGATTTTTCCGTCACCAGCAGCCTTGCGAGTGTAAACATCGATTTTTTTGGCAGCCATGAATGCAGAGTAGAAACCTACACCAAACTGACCGATCAAATTTGAATCCTTTGTAGCTTCTGTTGTAAGTTTTGAAAGGAAGGCCTTTGTTCCTGAACGAGCGATTGTACCCAGGTTGTTCTGAAGGTCTTCTTCGTTCATACCGATTCCGGAATCCTGAACTACAAGTACATTTGCCTTTTCGTCAAAAGAAATATCAAGGCGTGGTTCAAATTTAACGTTTTTGTAAGCTTCGTCGCTTACTGTAAGATATTTGAGCTTATCCAAAGCATCGCTACCGTTAGAAACGATTTCGCGAAGGAAAATGTCTTTGTTTGAATACAAAGAATGGATCAAAAGCTGAAGAAGCTGATTTACTTCTGTCTGAAATTCATGTTTTGCCATGTGGAACCTCATTTTTTGCGAGCAGTGACGCAGCAAATAATGGGTGTTGTTCAATAGAAAAACTTCGTTCAGAAGTTTTTCCAAGAATACATTTGCCGCATCAAAAAGCTCTTTCTTTTTAATAAATATACTAAAAAAAGACACCTATCGGCAAGAAATTTTATCCTCGGGCACAGGCCTTTTCCAAAATGGTTGTAAGCTCAGGATAATGATCCCGAAGTTCTGCCGGAGTCATGTTTACCATAGCTTCAAACTCTGCGTGGAACAGCTTATCCTTTCCAGAAACAGGCATGTAATCAACTTTTGACATTGTGTAGAAATGTTCGATACATCCCCTAGGAAGAATATAAACCCGGGCAGTTTCAAATGCCGCAAGAATAAGATTTGCAAGGTTCAAAATAAGAGGAATTGTGCTGGCCAGAGGAATCGGAAGTATATTCTTTAACTGATCGTTCAGCAGTATTACCCCCATAAGAACTACGGTTTTGAATGTATCAAGGCCTTCAGGCTTTTCATATTTTTCATAAAGAGCCCGCACCTTGTCCACAAACACATCTACATCAGGAGAAATCGAAAAATCATACTGAACAACAGCCTTTCCAATTTCAATCAGATAGGCTTCAAGACGATAAACCAACCGTTCCAGAGTAACCTTCTGCTTTACGCCCTTTCTTGAAAAAAGAGCCCTGTAAAATGGAAGCTGCTTTTCATACTGCTTTTCCAGCCACATTTCCGGACGGATGTCGTTGCACACAACATCCCTGAGTTTTCCGGCAAAAAGTGAATCCAGATCAGTAACAATCCGGCCGTCAGTTCCAAGCAATGAACAAACCGTAAAGAAAACTCCCAGCTCATCCTTGCCACCAACATCAATTACGCCAGTTCCCGCTGTTCCAGACTGATCTTCCAGGCAGCACAAAAGATTTGTGAACATCTGCTGATCTGTGTAGCCTTCCACGAAAATCTGGTTGTCGCTAAAGAAGAACTGCTTGTGATAAGTATTAAATCTTGGCAAAAATCTGCGCAAAAGAGTTTCATCGTCGTCTTCAAGTTCATCGATGCTGGTTGGAACCCGGTTTACATGACAAACCACAACTCCCAAAATGTCCTGGGCAAAACGAAGGTCCAGGAAGTATGGTGAATGGGTGATCAAAAAGAATATTCGGTTTGGATTTTGTTCCGCAATCTTACGGATTTCGTTCATAAAGAACAGCTGGAACTGAGGATGAAGATGAAGCTCCGGCTCATCCACCATCAGAACATCGCTTTGCTGACCGTAAAGTGCCACCAGCAAAGTAAGGATTTCCTTTAAGCCGTGACATTCTCCCTGATGCAAACTGTATTCAGTTCCGTTGTTACGATTTTCTACAACTGGAATGTAATTTCCGTCAGGATATTTTTCAAACTTTATGGTTTTTCCAAACATATTGGAAATAACTGATTCAATTTTTTCGCGTATAGCCGCATCTTCTCTAAGGCGGGCAAAAAGAAGCTCCTGATCCATGCGGTCAGAACCCAGAAATTCAACTTTATAACCGCTCTCTTCAAACTGCCGGCCAACCTCCGCAGCCAGCAAAGTCTTACCGCTGCCGTTTGGTCCAACAATCAGATTCACCTGATTCCAATGAGATTTTTTGAATGTCTGTTTGCCCCATAAAAATGGAAGCTTAACTTTTGTCTCAACGGTAATCATAGGCTTCTAGTCCTTTCGCCGAACCTCAAATTCGATCTTTGTGCCTTTGGAAACTGCTTCGTGGCGGCGCTTGTACTTTTTGTAAAGAACTTCCTGCGCACGGATTGGTTCTTCGCCTTTTTTACAAGGAACTTCTTCCCACATGCCGTTTTCCTTAAGCTGCTGAGCGTTAACATTGTCCTCGAAGTATGTATCAAGAATCTCTTTGACTTCCGCAAATGCGCCACGATCAAGAACCGGGAACATAAGTTCGATTCGGCGGTCCAGGTTGCGGCTCATCCAGTCGGCACTAGAAAGATAAAGTTCTTCGTTTCCACCGTTCTGGAAGTAGAAAATGCGGGAATGTTCCAGATAACGGTCTACGATTGAAACAACCTTGATGTTTTCACTTAAGCCCTTAACTCCAGGAACCAGCATACAGATTCCGCGGATATTCAAAAGCACTTTTACACCAGCCTGACTGGCCTTATACAACGCCTGAATCACTTCTTCATGGGTAAGACTGTTCATCTTTGCAACAATCAGGCCAGGATGTTCGGCATCGCTGCGGTCAATTTCACGCTGAATATTTGCCAAAAGCTTAGACTTCAATGTTACTGGAGCCATACCCAGCTGCTTCATACTCTGCAAAGTTGAATAACCGGTTACAAGATTAAAGAACTGAGTTGCGTCGTTTACGATTTCATAATTCGAAGTAAACAATGAAAGGTCTGAATAAAGACGGGCAGTCTTTGGATTATAGTTTCCGGTAGCAAGATGTGCATAGCGGCGGATTGTATCGTTTTCACGGCGCATAACCATGATGATTTTTGCGTGAACCTTAAGGTTTACCAGACCGTAAATTACAGTTACGCCGGCATTTTCCAGTTCGTTTGCCCACTGAATGTTTCGTTCTTCATCAAACCGGGCCTTAAGTTCAACCAGAACAATAACCTGCTTACCCTTCTGGGCAGCCCGTTCCAGTGCGCTGATAATCGGAGAATCTTTTCCTGTGCGGTACAAAGTCATCTTGATAGCCTGCACATTTGGATCATCTGCGGCCTCCTGAATAAACTTGATTACAGGGTCGTAAGATTCATAAGGAACGTGAAGCAAAACGTCCCGCTGTTTAAGAACATCCCAATAAGGTTCATCCTGTGGCAAATCCGCAGGATAAAAGTGACTCCATTCAGGGAAGCTGATTTCGTCGGCTCCGTCAATTCCACGCAATTCCATGAGAACTCCAGGATCGATGATGTCTTCAACCTGATAAACATCCTCGTCCTTAAGCTCCAGCTTTTCCATCAAGAATTTAAGGATTGTTTCACTGGAAGAATTACAGGTAATTTCAACCGGAAACGATGACTGCCTCTGAACCAGAACCTTTTCCATTTCGTGAATAAAGTTCCGGCCAGAATCTTCATCTACGGCAAAGTCTGCATCCCGGGCAACCTTAAAAATCAAAGTTTCTTCAACATTAAAGCCAGGGAACAAAGTTCGTCCGTACTGAGTAATAACTTCTTCCGCAAGGGCAAACTGGCGCACTCCCTGATCAGAAGGCAGCCAGACAATCTGCTGAATCGAAGAAGGAATCTGTACCAAAGCAATTCTAGGTGATTCATCGTCACCTTTAAAAACTTCAACTGCCTTTCTAATACCTGAAATTGGCTTAAGCAAAAAGGCAGCATATTTTGCAAGGTTTCCAATGTGAGGGAAAATCTCTGTATCTGTGCGAAGTGGTGTCAAAAGCGGATAGACATCGTTTCTGAAAAAGTTCTGGGCATATTCCGACTGAGAAATTGTGAAATCCGCAGGCTTTACGTAAACCACATGCTTTCTGGCCAGTTCCGGCAAAACGTCATTTTTAAGACATTCATGCTGATTGCGAATAATCTGATGAGCCCGGGCAGAAATCTGATGCAGAACCAGCTCCGGAGTCAAACCGGAAATATCAACCTGGTCAGGATTTGTGAACTGCAGGCGCTTTACGCTGGCAACACGAACCTGAAAGAATTCGTCAAAGTTGCTCGAAATAATTGAAAGAAACTGAAGTCGTTCCAGCAACGGCAGATCTTTACGCAGCGCCTGATGAAGAACG
Organism: Treponema sp.; assembly: GCA_045616085.1. Taxonomy (GTDB): domain Bacteria; phylum Spirochaetota; class Spirochaetia; order Treponematales; family Treponemataceae; genus Treponema_D. The sequence goes on along the minus strand of JAZLGB010000008.1, from coordinate 15,102 downwards.
CGGCCGTTGAATTCAATCCAGGAAAGCTCTCTGTTAAAAAATCTTGGTTCCATCTACTTTCCTCCTAAATCAAAACAACCTTATAACCGAATACTGATTCAAACAAATCACCCTTTTCCTGAACCGCAATCTTTTCCAGGGCAAGATTTTTTCTGCCCCCAGATTTGATTACCAGGGAATCGTTCTTAAGCTCAACAGAAATGTCTGTAAGGGAATGTCCGTGGCTTCGATCCAAAGCGTCGGCAATTCGCAGAATGGCGGTAAGCTTAAGGATTGTCATGCGGTCGCTGCGGGCAAATACCGGGAACTGTTCGTTATCCTGAGGCATCTGCTTTCCCCGGTGATAACGGGCAATAAAGCTGAGAATAAGATTTTCTGTTCGGGTGATACCAAAGATTTCCGAATGGCGGATGATGTATTCACTGTGCAGATTGTGCTCGTCCATACGGATAAAAATTCCAATATCGTGAAGGATTGCCGCAACTTCCAGCAAAACGCTGGAACGGTTTTCCAAAGAGATTTCGTTTTCAAGGCAACGGTAAATCTTAAGGGCATTTTCCCTGACCCGTTCTGCGTGAAGTTCATCGCCGTGATATTTTCTTAGAAGAGAAACAGCCGAAGCTGTGATCTGCTGATGGAATTCTTCCTGAAGCTCGTCGGCAGCAGCATCTGTGTGGCTTATGATTACCCCTTCGCGAATGTTTGTTTCAGGAACGATGATTGTCTGACAATCTGTGTGATGAACAAACATCTTGTAAATCAAAAGACTTACGCGGAAAGTCTGGGCGTCGTTGTAGGAAATCTTGAATCGGGCAACAACTTCATCAACTGTATATTCCTGGATTTCATCAACGAATTTGTCAAAATCGTTTCTATCAACTGACCAAAGGAAGGTTGTGATTGGTTTACCTGTATGAAGGGCAAAAAGAGTGGCATCTGCACCGGCGGCAATAAACTGCTTTACTTCAGAAAGATTAAGTTCTGATTCCAAAAGACCTTTTGCGTTAAGGGCATATTCTTCAACATAACGCTGAACATCCGCAAAAGATGAACCGCCCTGAACATGAGTTTTAAGCTCAAGACGAGTTGTACCAAGACGCAAACTGTGGGCGCCGGCCATCTTCCCCTTGTTCATAAGCATGATTTCCGTTGAGGAACCGCCTACTTCAAGAATAATAGAGTTTTCCGAGCGAACCTTTGAAGCTTCTTCCTTAAGACATTCGTTTACAGCAAGGTACATAAGGCGGTTTTCTTCAATACCATCGATAACCTTTACTCGGAAGCCTGTTGAAGAAAGAATTTTATCCATTACAGGATCCTTATTCTTTGCTTCACGAAAAGCGGATGTTGCGATTACTGTAGTCTGAGAAGGAGTGATTGCCCATGCCACAAGCTGCTCGCGGTATCGCTGCAGAATGTGAAGAACCTGAGTCTGTGTTTCCCGGGAAATTGAACCTGTAGTAAAAACATCACGACCTAGAGGAACATGCATTTCCCCACGGTCAAGAATATTTCTTTTTCTGTCGGATGTGAATTCGGCAACCAGCAGGCGAACACCTGTTGAGCCGATCTCGATGACTGCTTCTGGTGTTGCCATACGGTCGCCTCCTGATGGTGATTAAGCCGAAATAAAAATTAGAGCTTATCGATAAGCATCGAACACTTACCAGATGGAATTGGAAGAGTCTTTTTCTTCTGATCAAGAATATTGATTGTGAAGTAGTAAAGCTTTTCACTTTCCATCTGAATTTCCCAGCCGCGAGGACTCTTGTTACTAAGAATTGTAATAAGGTTGCGTTTAAGGGAAAGATTTTCGATACCCATAATTTCAAGGTTTGGAATAATCCAGTCTACAGTCTTACGAGGAAGGCTGATTGCCAGACCGATTACGTTTTCAATCATCAAAGCGATTGTTGAAAGACCTGTTCCGATCATGTAGTGGTCACGAGGGAAGCCTGCGTCACCTTCCATTTCTGCTTTCTGAGAACTGAGAGGCTTGTATGCTTCGTAGAAATCACCCTTCTGATTTTCATCTGCAGGCATAAGGCCATCAAGAATGAAGTAAAGGTGACGGATTGCACATTCACGGGCAAGTTCATAACGCTGATACTTTTCAAGACCCTTGATTACCATAAAGTTGAGCATTGGGAATACGCTGCCACGGTAACCGTTTCCAGCTTCGCTAAAGTTAAAGCTGTCTGCTGAAAGTGATGGGAATGGATGTTCCGAACCAAATGTTGCAGGGTTTGAAAGATGAGCAATAAGAGCTTCTGACTTATCTGCCGAAGGAATTTCAGCAAGCAAAGGCCAGAAACCAGCGATTGTCTTTTCTGGAAGTCTGTTTCCTTCTTTATCAAGATCATGGTAAAAGCCTGTTGCAGCATCCCACATCATTGAGTTGATACGTGTCTTGATAGAGAAATAGTTTCGTCTGTACTGGAAGCTCAAATCCTTATCATTAAGAATGTCACCCAAAGCAGACATGTGCGCACAGTTAATAGCAACAGCAGCATTAAAATCAATTGGATAAGCAACGTTTTCACGAGGTGAATTGAACATTGTACTGGCTGCTGCAGGAACTGCATAAAGACCATTTTCCTGTTTGAAAGTTTCATCAATCCAAGCCATATATTTCTGGAGGATTGGCATAACTTCCTTGATGCGTTTTTTGTTAGCAGACTTATGATATAAGTTAAATTCAGCCCAGGCGAACAAAGGAAGACCAACACCCTGAGGATTTGAATCTTCAACAATTGGCTGATTTGTTTTTACATCATAACGCCAGCGAATTGCACCATTTTCTTCCTGATGTGCATAGAAATAGTCGATATTCTTGTCGGCATCGTAATTTCTGTTTGAATATACAAGGAAGAATGATGAGAAAATTGATTCAAGCTGATCGATAACAAGCTTTTCACCACGTGGGTAAATGAAATAACCGTCTGTTGACTTCTCTCCGGTTTTTGGATCAATCCAGTAATCTGAAAGCATTGTCCAAGTCTTGTTATAAATGTCTACAAAATCCTGATCATAAAAGTGGATTTTTGGAAAATCGTGTTTGTTCATTTGGTTGGTAGTATATCACAAAATTCGTTGAAACGGTATAATTTTCAAATATTTTAGGAGTTTTTCGCTGTGTATCAGTCTTTTGTTTATGTAGAAGCAAGAATTCAGCTTGCGTCTGTTAATTCAGTATTTCTTCCAAACGAGGCCACACATAAAATTTCGATAGATGGCTCAGTTTTAAAAAGCGTATACACATTGGCAAAGGCTTTAGGCTGCCAGATTTCGACAATTTCTGATGTTGAAAAAATTACAACTCCAATTCCAGAAGTAGACAACGGAAAAACCATCAACGGCTATTCTGTAAAGATTGCTGAACACGGAACCATGAACCTAATGTTCCACAGCCATCAGAAAACAATCAAAATTGAAGAAGTCCGCATCGAAGAAGACCTGGGCCGCCTGACACATGCAAACGGAACAACCCGCATGGATTATTCCAGCGCAGGAAATCCTTCAATCAGAATCAAAACTGCACCATCCTTTGAGCTTGGGGAAGAAATTCACATTTTCCTGAAAGAACTCCGTCTTTTAACTCAGTACCTGAACATCGAAAACAAAGAACAAAAGGATTCCTACATTCGTTGCAACGCTTATGTGGCTCTTTCTAAATATCCTTCGCTTCCAGATTATTACGTAAAGCTCCGAAACCTTAACTCATTCAATTTTGCACGCAAGGCTGTAAACCACGAGCTTACCCGCCAGGAAAACATGCTTTCTGCCGGAGAAAAAGTTCCCAGCGAAAGCCGAATCTGGAACGAAGCAAAAAACTGCACTGATTTCTTCAAGGAAAGGGAAATTCCTAAATCACGTTTTGAGCATCTAAATCCACCTCAGACAATCAACCTTGAAAATGCAGAGGAACAGCTTGTAAAAGAACTGGACGTGGAACTTCCAGAAGCACGACGCCAGCGTTTCAAGAAACAATACGGAGTTTCAAGACTTCGCTCAGAATTTCTCTGCGACACAAAAGAAAAGGCTGACTTTTTTGAAGCGGTTGTGGCACTGGGAGCAAATCCTATCAACACCGCCCACTGGATGGCCAGCGAACTTGCCCGTTTCTTAAACAAGGCAAATATTTCCCTTTCAAAGTCAAAAATTACTCCGGCTCATTTTGCCTGGATCATAAAAAAACTGGACTCTGACGAAATTCACAGTCTTACTGCAAAACAGCTTTTGCGTTCAACCTTTGAAAACGGTCATTCTCCAGAAAAATTGATGAAAACTCTGAACATCACAGAGCTTGCAAACGAAAAAGACCTGATGCCTTACGTGCAGAAGGTTTTAAAAGACAATCCAGAGCAGTGCAAGATTCTTCAGAACGGACAGATGCCTCCTTTGGAATTCCTTACTGGTCTTGTAATGAAAGAAACAGAAGGCCGTGCTGTTCCACAGGTAGTAAAATCTCTGATCAAACAGGAATTAAACATCAGCGTAATTTACATGATTACTACCGGCGGTGCCATTTCTGCCGTTCGCCATAACGACGGATCTATTTCAGCAGGAGATTCTTCTGTCCTAAAAGGCCTTGCAGAACAGATTGCCCCGGACACACCTTTGCAGATGATTTCTGCAGGACAGTATCTTTCCGAAGAACTGGAGCCTTCTAACTGGGCTGAACTGATTTCTGAAATCACAATGCGAATCAACGCGGGAACTGCCAGCGGAATCGTTGTAACTCACGGAACCTATACCTTGAGCTACACAGCCGCCCTTTTATACTGGCTATTCAGCGACTCTGAAGTTCCAATCGTAATCACAGCCTCGTCAACACTGCCTTACGAAACAACTGAAGCTGAAACAAACCTTCGCCTTGCAATCGAAACTGCAAAAAAAGAAAAGAAAGGTGTTTACGTTGTCTTTGGCGGAAAAATACTTTCTCCATTGAACCTTCATTTTGAACGACCTGGCATTTTCAGCAACTGGAACCTTACCCGTCAGGTATTCACAGAAAGCGGACCTATTGCAACTCAGTTCAACGGAATTGCTGATCTTGATAAAGATGTTGCCTCAAAAATACTTGCAGAAGCCAGCGCTAAAATGTTCATGTGCAGACTCTACCCTGGATTCAGAAGTGACCTGTTTAACTCAATTTTAAAATATTCAAAGGTACATTCTGTTTTCCTGGAAATGTATGGAATTGGTTCTGGAAACATGAATGACAGTGACTATTCCATCAAGCCAATGCTTCTTGCAGGAAACAGACGGGGAATGCGCTTTTACTGTACAAGCCAACAGAAGATTAACACAGACTTTTCTCAGTCAGTAACCAGTCACGGAGTATGGAGAGAAGGCGCTGTTCCAATGGGTTACCTTACAACAGAATCAGCTATCGCTTTGTACTTTGCCTGCTCACTCTGTGCCGACAACGACACAGAGTTTGACGAGCTGATGGAAAATTATGCCGCTTTATACAGCAATTAACCTGTCATGTCATCCCGACGTTTTTTTTACTCTTCAGTTTCTGTGATTTCGTTGACTTTTGCTGCAGCCTGAGAGTAAACAAGACGAATCTGTTCAACCTGGCTCTTATGTCTAGACTTAAGCAGGAGTGACTTTGTGTCATTCTGGTAAACGTAACCAGAAGAATTGTAAGTTTCAAAGCGGTAGTCTGTACGGAAGGCCATGTCGTAGATGTAAATCTGCTGGAATGGCTCAATACCGTTTACGATCATGTAGTGTGTATAAGAAAGTGGGAAGTCGATATTCAAAGTGATTGTTCCTTGGTTATCATTCTGATAGTTAACGCTTTCTGCACAAGTCCAAGCCCAAACAGCACGACCATTATTGAAAGCAAGAACCTCAAAGTGAGGATAGAAGCGGTTGTTATGAACAACAACTGGATAAAGTTCACCAAGAGTTCTAAGGTCGAATGAAGCACTGTCCTTAAGATAAGAATTGATGATAAGACGTCCGCCTGCAACAAATCCCGGATTATGAACGATGTTACCGTAGCGATAAAGAGCATCACCGGCCTGAACTGCCTGAATAACAGAAAGGAATGTTCCCTTTTCTGCAATTGTAATTCTATTTTCATCAAGAGCTGTAGAAGCCTGAATCTTTTCAACACACTTAACAGCGGCTGGAGCAAGAACATTTGCAAGCTCTGGATTCTTAGCTTCAAGTTCATCATAAACACTAAGAATACCTGTAACCTGCTGTACGCTACACTCAGAAAGATCTGCAGCAGCAACTCTACCAAGAAGCTTTCTTACAGATTCTGCACCTGGGTGCATACACATATAATCTGCAATAAAGCGGACATTAAATACATCAAATGATGAACTTTCGTTTGCACGGGCAATCATTTCACCATAAGTATTAAGCTGTGCCTGAAGAGGTTCATTAACACGGGCAAGAGTATCAAAGTAAGGTGCAGAAAGGAATGTACGCAATGCACTTCGTTTGAATGACTGTGGAACAACATCCAGAGCCTCATTATAGCTGCCCTTTTCTGCCATAGCCGCAACATAAGAAACAGCTTCCTGTTCAGCAACAACAACAGAATCATTCTGAACCTGAGCGAATGCACTAATAAGATTGGACTTAAGATTTTCAATACTGTTGCTATAAGCTGTTTCAGAAGCATTATCCAAAGAAATCGCATCATCGAATGAGAATGAACGAGTCTTATCAAAATAAGAATATGAGATCACATTTTCTCGTGATGTAAGAGTGATTGTTTCTTTGCCAAGTTTTGGAGCATTAAGTTCCCAGGCGTTTTTCTTAGAAGAAACCTGAACCTTATTGTCAGCCTGATCAGTAATTGTTGTTCCAACACCAAAGCCATAAGGGACAATGACCTTAGAAACGTTGTATGGAAGTTTTGCTTCTGCAGAAAGATATGCACGTGGGCTATCATCACTAACAGAAAAAATAATCTTGATGTCGTTGGCAAAATCCAGTTCGCAGGAAAGAGGAGAAAGCTTTTTCCAGGTCTTGAGGGAAATTGGACGTTCCTCGTTGTTTACAACTGCGCGAACAGGCTCGTCATCATTAGCAGAAAAACTAAGTCCGTTGAACATTACGTTGAACTTATTTTTCAGTGAAACATTATTATCTTCTGAAACTGATTCCAAAAGTGTAACGTGAAGGCTTCCTAATTTTTCTGATATTATAGAATCATTCTTAAACTGAAGAACAAAAATGCCGACAATTAAAACGGCATAAATTACTAAAAGTGTAAAAGACTTTCTTAAAAATTGTGCAAACATGATTTTATAAGTTTAATTTAAGGACTAATGAATTTCAACAGTCCTGCAATTTGGAGATTATATGAAACTTAAAGTATTTTTCATTTCCCTTGCATTGTTCCTTTCCATGAACCTTTGTACATGGTCTATCAGTGCAGAAACCATCAACTTTGCAGAAGAATTGCAGAAATGCCTTATGAAAGGCGACATAAACGGTGCTATCGGTCTTTATGACAATATTCCTGCAAATCTTGCTGATGATGCAGACCTTAAGATTCTGCAGGCTTCACTCCTTCTTTCTTTAAATAAACTGAATGAGGCAAAAGCCGTAACAAAACAGCTTAAGGATGCCGGAAACAATTCAATTGAAGTAATGGAAGTTGATGCCGAAATCGCAAACGCTTCTGGAAAACTTCAGGACATTCAGAACGCTACAAACGTTCTTCTTAAGGCTGATCCTTTTAACGTTACAGGAAACCTTATTCTTGGAAATCAGTGGGCTTTGAAAAAGAAGTACAAGCTTGCCCGCGACTACTACAAAAAGGCTCTTGTTCGTGAACCTAAAAACACAGACGCTTTATTCGGATATGGTCAGATGACTTATTATTTGAACGAACTTAAGGAATCACGAAACGCTTTCAATCGTCTTCTTGAAGCAAACCCAGAAAGCGACATTTCTTACCAGTACCTTGGAAAACTGGATGCAGAAAATGAAGCTTATAAAAGCGCTATCGAAAACATCAACAAGGCTATCAAACTTAATCCAGACAACTCAGATTATTACATTGACCTTGGAAATTATTCACGCAACCTTGGCCGCTATGCCGACGCAGAAAAGGCCTGGACAAAATCAATTGAACTGGCTCCAAACTACTTCCTTGGCTACACATACCGTGCAGGTCTTTACGACGAACAGAACCGCATTGAAGAAGCCCTCAAAGACTACAAAATGGTAATCAAGACAAATCCAAAGTATTACTTTGCTTTTGAAGAAATCGGTATTCTTGAATTCCATATGAAGAACTGGGAAGAAGCCCGTAAGTATTTTGAAAAAGCTAACGAAATCAACGAATCTACTGCTTATAAACTGATGATTCTTGCAACATACGTTCAGCAGAAGAAGACTTTCGAAATGAAACAGCTTTCTGAAAAATGGATGAAGACAATGGACAGAAATTCAATCGATTACAAGATGATTCGTCTCTACCACGACAACGGTCCTTTCAACGCAGAAAGTGCTATGGCTAAGGATATTGAAAAAGAAACAGACAAGAACAAGCGTGGAAAAATGATGTATTATTTCGGTCTGTATTATGACATGAAGGGATCTCATTCAGTCGCAGCAGAATACTACAACCGCATTCTTCAGATGCAGACACCAATGTTCTTTGAATATCGTCTTGCAGAATGGGCATCACTTGGTCAGTAGGAATTAGAAATGAGTTCAACACAGAAAGTATTGGAATTTAACGGCAGAAAAATCACTTTGATTGGTACAGCCCACGTTTCTGCAGAAAGTATTACTGAAGTTACAGATTACATTCGGGAACACAAACCTGACTGTGTTGCCATCGAGCTGGACGAAAAGCGCTGTCAGTCAATCAAAAACCCGGACAGCTGGCGGCAGCTGGACATTATCAAGGTTCTTAAAAGAAAGGAAGGCTTTTTGCTTCTGGCAAATCTTGTTATGGCAGCCTTCCAGAAAAGAATGGGAAAAAACGTTGGGGTTAAGCCAGGTGACGAAATGGTTGCCGCAATGAAGGTTGCCGAAGAACTTAACATTCCAACAGTTATGGTGGATCGTCCAATACAGACAACTTTCCGCCGTGCCTGGGCAAAAAATTCTGGCTGGGGAAAGATGAAGCTGCTTTCTGCCCTTTTGGCCAGCGGTTTTTCTACTGAAGAAGTTTCAGAAGATCAGATTGAAAATCTTAAGAAGTCTTCGGAAATGGATTCCATGATGAAGGAACTTTCTGAATACATGCCGGTTGTAAAAGAAGTTCTGATTGATGAGCGAGATACATTCCTTGCGGCCCACATCTGGGAAGCACAGGGAAATGATATTGTGGCAGTTCTGGGAGCCGGTCATCTTGCCGGGGTTGTGGAACACCTTAATAAAATGGCAGAAGGCACAGAATCAACTGACACTACAGAAATCGGTAAGGTGCCAGAAAAAGGCGCTGCTGGAAAGATCGCAATGTGGATCATTCCGGTTTTGATTGTGGCACTTATTGCTGCAGGTTTCGTTCTTGGCGGAAAAAAAGCCGGTGCCGACATGACTTTAAGCTGGATTATCTGGAACGGTGCTCTGGCAGGAATCGGTGCTTTAGCCGCAGCTGCACATCCGCTTACAATTCTGGTAAGTATCGTTGGTGCGCCAGTTACTTCCCTTTGTCCGTTTATTGGAGTAGGAATCGTAGCAGGAATAGTTCAGGCAGCAATCTGCAAGCCTCAGGTAAAAGACCTTGAAAACCTTGCAGACGACGCAGGTTCAGTAAAAGGCTTTTACCGCAACAAAATCCTTAGAGTTTTGCTTGTTCTGATCCTCGCCTCAATCGGAAGCTCTGTGGGAACCTTCGTTGCCGGCGCCGACATCATCGCCGCCTTTACACAGATTTTTAACGCTGCGGAATAGAAAATATCCCCTTGCGACCAAAATCTATTGTTAAACATAAAAATACTACCAGTCAGAAAGCTGATGACAAAACCGCGACTTTCGTCGCTACATGCACAGGTCGGCAAGGAATCTATCTTTCCAACCTGTGGATGTTTTTGCCATCATCTTTCTTCCTTCCCGTATTTTTAAGAAAACATCGAAAAACGGTCGCAATGGGATATTTGCAATTCTGACGCTATATATTGTAACAAAACGTTTCGTTATACTGTTTAATCAGTATATGAAACGTTTTTTATTTTTAACCGCAGTTGCTGTCATTTCTGTAGCGAAAGCCATTTCTCAGCCTTCTCTTTCTTCGTATTTGAACAACGACCTTGAACTTCAGCGGCTGGCCCTTGAGGTAAAAAAGTCGGAGCTTTCAAACCAGAAGACTTCTATTGAAAACGGGCTGGACGTTACTCTTTCAACAGGAACCGCCAGCTTTAAGTTCAACGGCAGCGACACCAGCGTTTCATTCACTCCTTCTGCAAAGGTGGCGGTTCCTCAGGCTTCCAACCTTAGCATTCAGGCTTCTTCCAGAATAAAAATCGAAAACGGTTCAGACAACACCGCAGATACATCAATCTCTCTTGGAGTAGATTTGATTTCCGGTACCGCCCTTAATCGAAAAATCACCCTTATGAAAGCGGAACGTTCCCTTCTGGAAGCCCGTCGTGCATTGCAGAACCGTGCTCTGGAAGCGGAAAAAGAATACTACTCAGAATTAAAATCCCTTTACACAACAGCCAGCAGCATCACTTCACTTCAGAAGGATATGTACAAGGATACAATCGACTTTGAAAGCGTAAAGGCAAAAGGTTACGCAACCAGCTCTGCAAAATACCGCCAGGCAGAAATGAAAGTAGTATCCGACAAGCATGAAGTTGAAAAGAAAATTCATTCCCTTGAACACGACTGCGCAGTTTTTGCTTCAAAATGTGGAAAAGATTTTACTCCAGGAACAAAGCCGGAAGATTTTCTTCCTGAAACCATCGGTCACAGCGAACCAGTCTTTATATCATCATTTAATAAAGAAGATTTTACAAAAATCGAAAATGCCCGCTACAAGCAGCAGCTTGCTGAACTTCAGCGCCGTGCAGACAAAGATTTTTCACTTACAGCCACCGCCGGCTACACCTTTAAGAACTCCAGCGCATCTTTTGACTCAACCGACAAAAAAGCCGACACACTGGACGCCGGCTTAAACGCTACTTACAAAGGGCTTACACTTGGAGCCGGAATCAATGTTCCGACAGACGGTTCAAATCCAACATATACCGCCAGCGCAACTGTTAAACCAAACACATTCCGCACTGCCTCAATCAAAGAAAAAACAAATTCCTACAACATCGAAGAAGAAGAAATCGCCATAAAGTCCGCAGAAGATGATTACGAAACAGCTCTTGTAGACAAGCAGTCAGAATTAAACGATTTAGCATGGTCAAAAAAAACTAACTCTGAAACTTACGAGCTCTACTCAAAGCTTACAGATGATATGAAAATTCTTTATGACCAGGGACTTGTAAAAGAAACAGAATACCTGGACGCTTATGCCAACAAACAGGCATATCACTTTAAGATGCTTATAAACGACATCGAACTGATTATATACAACAACTCAACAAAACTATTATTCTGCCGCGATGCAGAAATTCAGGAATCAAAATGAAAAAAGTGAACTTAACTAATTTAAGCTTTAAGAAAAAACTTTTAATCGCCGGCATTTGTTTTCTGCTGATTGTTTTTGCCGCACTGGTAATTGCCCGCAAAGCAATGAATAAATCATCGCTGGACACAACAGTTTATCAGGTCAAAACTGAAACATACGAAAACTGTATAGAAATTGCCGGAACAGCCTCTGCCGCCGAAGAACAGACACTTCAGGCTCTTAGCAACGGAACAGTCACAGATGTTTTTGTAAAAGCAGGGGATCACGTAAAAAAAGGCGATATTCTTATTCAGCTGGATGACACAACAGAACTTTACAACCTTGAAAAACACGACTACGACATGCAGATTACAAAAGCCAACGGTTCTGCAAAGGAATACAAGCTTATGCAGACTCAGCGCCTTGCTCTTGTTCAGAAGGTTGCTGACCGCAAGATTATCGCTACTTTTGACGGAGTTATTGCCGATCTGGACGTAAATGTAAACGATTCCCTTGAAGCAAAGGATAAGGTTGGAACAATCGTAAACATTGACTACCTTACTGCAGACGTAGAAATTGCCGAAACTGATGTTGCAAAGCTTAAAGCCGGCCAGAAGGTTTCTTTTACATTCCCTGCATACAAAAATGCTGCTGTTTATGGTTATGTTGTAAGCTGGCCCGCCATCGGTGAAATAACAAGCCGCGGCGCCACAATCGTAAAGGCAAAGGTCCGCATTGATGAATATCCTGCCGAAATCCTTCCAAACTTTTCTTTTACTGGAAAAATTGAAATTGAAGCTCCTGTGGAAAATATAATCGTAGAACGCTATGCCGTAGCATTTGATAACGGAAAAGCTTACGTTGAACTTGCCAAAAGCGGTCAGAAAATTGATGTAGAAGCCCGACCTTACGGCAAAACTTATATGAAAATCACATCAGGCTTAAAGGGAGGAGAAATCCTTAAAGCACAGAGTGCTCCAAAAGCCAGCGGCTGGAACAAGAACAACAATCGGGGCGGAATGGGCAGTATGGGAGGAATGCCTCCTATGGGTGCCGGCGCACCTCCAGCAAGAAGATAAAGCCTATGCCAGAAACAGTTATCAGAATGGAAAATGTTTCCCGCGTCTACAAAATGGGAGACAACGAGGTTCACGCTCTTCGCGGCATAAGTTTTTCTGTTGAACAGGGAGAATTTCTTTCAATCATGGGTCCTTCCGGCTCTGGAAAATCTACCTGCATGAACATGATCGGATGTCTGGACAGACCAAGCGGCGGAATCGTGGAAATTGGCGGTAAAGAAACTGCAAAAATGTCAGAAAATGAGCTGGCGGTTTTGCGCAACAAGACAATCGGATTTGTTTTTCAGCAGTATCACCTTTTGCCTGGACTAAGCGTTCTGGAAAACGTAATGCTTCCGCTTCGCTATCAGGGAATTGAAAAATCAAAACGTGCCCAGATGGCTAAAGACGCCTTAAAACTTGTAGAACTTGAAGAACGAATGTCTCACCGTCCTCACGAACTTTCCGGCGGACAAAAACAGCGTGTTGCCATTGCCCGAGCCATGGTCACTAAACCAAACATTATCCTTGCAGACGAACCAACCGGCGCCCTGGACAGTAAAACCGGCCAGGCAGTTCTTAAACTGTTCCGGGAAATCAACGAACAGGGCACAACAATCGTAATCGTAACCCATGACCCTGGAATCGGTGCCAGCACAAAACGCTGCATCCGTATCCTGGACGGAAACATCCAGTCAGACTCAATAAACAAAAACTACGGACGGGAGGAAAACTAATGCTTGAAGACTTTTTAGACGCGCTGCAAAACTTCCGCCGAAACAAAACCCGAACATTCCTTTCCCTTTTGGGTGTAATCATCGGGGTTGCTTCAGTAATCGTAATCACCAGCATGGGTTCCAGCTCTACCCGCCAGATCAAGGACACCTTTGGTTCATCCGGCCTGGACGTTGTAAGCATAAATTCTGGTTTTATGCGCCGCAACCGTGATTCAGTTTCCATCACTTTTGACGAAGCTTTTCGTGACACCCTTTACGAAAACGTTCAGAACATCAAACAGATCTGGTACAAAAACTCTGTCAGTGCCACTATCTCTTACGGCGAAACCAGCTCCAGCGTAAACTGCAATGCAGTAGAAACCGGCTATCTTGAAATGTACGGCTTAGCACTTTCCGGCGGCCGCTACATCAACGTAACCGACGATCAGGAAGGCACTCAAAAAATCATTCTTGGAAGCGAAATTGCCGAAGCGCTTTTCCCATCAGGAGACGGAGTTGGAAAAATAATTCTTCTTACCAGCGAAAAAGTTTCCTACAGCTTTGAAGTAATCGGCGTTTTAAAGGAACAGTCTTCCGGAATGGAAAATTCCACCAGTGCAGCCTATATTCCAAGAGGATTTTACGAAAAAAAGATTAAGCCTAACCCACAGGCTGGTTCAGTCATGGTTCAGGCAACAAGTGCCAGTCACGCTACAAATCTTGTAAACGATTTAAAAGACTACTGCACAAACCTTACCGGAACTTCCTATTCCGTAAATGTAACAAGCATGCAGACAATGATTGAACAGATGGATTCCATCACCACAACCCTTAGCGTAATGCTCAGCGCAATTGCGGCAATTTCACTTCTGGTTGGCGGAATCGGAATCATGAACATTATGATTGTAACCGTAACAGAACGCCGTCAGGAAATCGGAATCAGAAAAGCCCTTGGCGCAAGCCCTGCCCACATTCGCCGCCAGTTCCTGATCGAATCCGCAGCCATCACCCTTATAGGTGGCATCCTTGGAGTAATTCTTGGAGTCTGCATCAGTCTTGCAGTAGAGTTCGTAAAAAAACAGGCCTTTGTCATCAGCGGACCTGCCTGTGCCGTAGCCTTTGCATTCTCTGTTGCCGTAGGAATCTTCTTTGGTCTGAACCCAGCAGCCCGAGCCGCAAAACTTGACCCCGTTGCAGCCCTGGCAGGGGAATAAACTTACTTATGTTTTTCGTATAACGAGCTGCAATTGCGGGTCGTTATACTGTACTTTTTTGTGGGCAGAAGGATTTTTTTGATGAAAATTGAGGTGCGTACATATAAATCGTGGTTATTTACGGCGATTTATATGTATAAGTTTCAGAATTTTGGAGATTTCGGAAAAAGAATGTGGTTTTTGTACATATAAATTTGGGTGATGGTGTTGGATTTATCTGTACTTTGGAAAAATTAGGAATTTGCAGAGAGGATTTTTTGTAAAAAGTACATATAAAAATGGGTGCTAGGAGGGGGTTTATCTGTATTTGAAGGAATAAGGGATCCCGAAACGAGTTCGGGACGACGGTGGATGGTTTAGCTGAGGGATGAGGTTGCGGTTGACGCCCCTCCAAAAATTGCGGGTCGTTATACCCTTAGGCTCGGCATTTCCATCCAGTCGGCAGGGGATTCGCTTATCTGGCGGTCCCACGGAGCAGTTTCCATTTCTGCAAGACCTGCCATCATCTCTTCTTCGTTTTTGTTGAAGTCGAGCATGATTTTTCCAAGTTCACT
>JAZLGB010000007.1:0-2528 GCA_045616085.1 Treponema sp. | reverse complement strand
GTCACTTTTATTTATGTCCTTTTTTAAGGGAGCAGATCACAGCATTTCTATGGTGTTGTAAACATGCCAGGATTTGACATTGAGTCTTTCTTTAAGGGCGGAAATCCGGATTTTGTTGCAGATCCAGATTGTATTAAGGCAGTTGGTCCAGGCGGTCCAAAGACTTTGAATGAAGTTCGTAACATGCTTGGAATCGAAATCCCAGACTTTGCAAAGGTGAACTTAAATGCAGAAGAAAACAAGATCCAGCAAGTCCAGAAGTAAGCTTCGGGACCTTTTCTGGTTCGCGATTGCAGTCTGTTTTGCCGGCGCAGTATTAAATTCATTTTTATTCTACAAGTCCTTTTTCCGCGCATTAACAAAGCTTAACGAAGAACCAATCGCTACAATCACCTTTAAATACAAGGTTGCCCAGCGTAAGTTCATAGACCGTGTTGTATGGGACCGCCTTAGACAAAGGTCTCCGGTTTATAACGGCGATACAATTCATACACAGGCATTGTCTGAAGCTACAATCTGGTTTACTGACGGTAACGTCATGGAACTGGATGAAAACACCATGGCACAGGTATTCCTTACAGAAACTGATGGTGCCGGAGCAAATCTTACTCAGGGGAACGCAACAGTTGACTCTTCAGAAGCAGAATACGGCTTTACAATTTCATCGTATGGAGTTCAGGCCGTAGTTTCTTCCGGTTCTTCGGTAAACGCATCTACTGCCGGCGAAACTTCACTGCAGGTTTTAAAGGGTAATGCTGAAGTTACAACAAAGGAAGGCGTTTCAAATGTTGCAGGCGGTGAAAGCGTTTCTGTAAACGAAGAAGGCTACGCTTCTGAAAATCCTTTGCTCATCGTTTCAAGTCCTTCGCCAAACGGTAAAATTCTTGGTTTTGATGATGACAAAACAACCGTAAACTTTAAATGGACTGCAAAAAACATTCCGGAAAACAGTTCTCTTGTTCTGGTTATTGCCCGTGACAAGGAATTCAAAAATATAATCGAACGTATGACAGTAACTGGTCTTACAGAGGCCAGCGTAAAGCTTCCTGATGGTACCTACAACTGGCAGTTAAAAACAGAAACCGCCTCATTTTCTGGTAAAACTGCCCAGGAAGCCACAGCCCGTGGACGTTTTACCGTTAATCAGTCAGTTTCTCCAGAACTTGTGACTCCTGTAAAGGACTACGAATACACTTACCGCAACAGAAAACCGGGTGTGCGTTTCATCTGGCACGAATCGAAATATGCTTCAACCTACAGACTGGTGGTGGCAACAGACAGTGAAATGAAGAACATCGTCCTTGACCAGCGCTCTTCCAGCAATTCAAGCATCATTTCTTCACTTGGTCAGGGTGTTTATTACTGGCAGGTAACTCCTTTCTATACAATAAATAAAATCGGCCTGGCATCTCCTTCAAAGATTCAGCGTTTTGTAATCAGCCAGAAAGGCGAAATGAATTCTCCAGAGCTTTATCTTCCTTCAGAAAACGGAATCGTAGACACAGATCCAGAAGGTAAGGGTGTAAACTTTTCGTGGAAGGCCGAAAAAGAAGCGGTTTCTTACACTGTCAGAATCGCAGACAATCCGGAACTGAAGAATGCAAAAGTCAGCGAAACAACAGAAAACAATTATATTTCCTTTAGCGCAAACTCTCTTAATCGTCGCAACATAAAAGACGGAAAATGGTATTGGACCGTTACTCAGACTGATGATGAAGGAAACGTTTCAGATATAGGAGAAGTCCGCTCTTTCTTTGCAATGAAGGGTAAACCGCTTCAGAGAGCCATTGAACCTTTGGACGGCTACATGGTTGCAGAATCCCTGGTTCGGGATCTTACCTTTACCTGGAAACGTAATCTTCCTGATACCTATGTAACAAAGCTTCAGATTTCCAAAAAAGAAGACTTTTCAAAAACGCTTTACGACGAAGTAATTTCAGGCAGCAAGCTCAAAGGCTTTAATTTTAACAAGGGTGAATATTTCTGGCGCATTATTTCAACAAACAGCCTTGATAATTCGGTTCTTGAAACTGAGCCAAGAATTTTTAAGGTAGTTGAAAACCTTGATGCTCCAAAGCTCATATCTCCTTTGGGAAGGGCTGTTGCCAGAGAAAGCATCCCTTACAAGTTCTTTTGGAACGATGTTGAGGGAGCTGATTTCTATAAATTCAGCATCTATAAATCATCAAATGATGATCTTGTTTATACAGACACAGTCTACGGCAATACAGTTGAAGTAGACATGTACGGCAATAAGTGGCAGGACAAGGGCTACTACTATTATCAGGTTCAGGCACAGGCAATGGCAGTTCCTGGAGTTTCCAGCCGTCGAAACGGTAATCTTACAAAGAATGATTTCCAGCTTATTAAACTTAAGCCGGTCGAAATTTTGTTGATCACGGAAAACTTGAAAGCCTTACAATCGAATTCTTTAACAAGATCAAAGCCTGGAACGAAGCAAACGAGGATGAACTTTCTATTTCCTGGGGTTTTGTCCGCAAAGATGAATATCCTGGAAAGGCTGTTGA
>JAZLGB010000006.1:0-12313 GCA_045616085.1 Treponema sp. | reverse complement strand
GGACCCTTCCAGATATGCATCAAGTCTGATTCCCCGACCATTATAAACTTCATCAATAGTGTGCTGAGAGGTTAAATATTCAACTTTTTCTATGTTGAATCCCAAAAGACTTTTAATAACTCCCTTAGCTATTTCTGGATCACGCATTATTTTACTGAATAAAAAGTCGTCAGTAAAAAACAGTTCGTCATAAGATTTTTCTTTCATTTTATCTCCCTAACTTATATATCGCACGTAAGGATAAAAAAATGCAAAGTTCGGGATATTTTTTAAGTATTTTTTTTCCAAACTTTTTTCATCAAACGAGCGATATATTTTTATGGAAGAATTTATGCCAAAAGAAAATCGAGAATACTGTTATCGAAATCGAGCGTATCAGCAGCAGTGTGTTCAAGGGGATTCAGAATGATGTAAGCATGCTGATGGTAGGGCTGAGGCAACAATTCAAATAGCTAAAAAACTGTTGGCTCAGGATATGTCTTTAGAGAATATATCAAAAGCTGCAGGTTTTACTATGGAAGAGATAAAAGAATTAAATTAACAAAAACTCTGTGGAACTTTGAGACCATTCTTCCACAGAGTTTTTTTTGACCTATTCCACCTTAATAAACAAAGCGGAATACTTTGGTACATCCACAGTAGATTCTGTAATCATGTCTGTAATTAAATCAATTCCAGTTTTTCCTATTTTAAAACTTTGAGTTTTATTACTATTATTGAGGAGTACATAAACAACGTCTGTTCCAGACTCATCAGTTTTTTTACATACATAGAAGTTCTTGTCCTTAGTTGCTATTTTAGTTGTATAACCATTCCATAAAGCTTCATGTTCAGATCTAACTTTCATCAACTTAGAAAAATAATCCAGCAAATCCTTTTCATTGGAATTGAAACCTGAAATTTTTCCAGTAGTACGAGAGCTATTATCAGAATGGGACCCGTTACTAAAACTGTTGTTTCCACCACTTTGTAGTTTTGGTCTTAGATTTGTGTAACAGCCCCATTCATCCCCATAATAAACTGTAATTGGACCGGTATATCCTGCCAAAATGGCAAGACCTAACTTATTTCTATTCCAATAATCATCATTAATACCATGTTTCCATTCAATCAAATCGCCAAAACGTACTACATCATGATTAGTTATAAACAGATTTGGCAAATATGTATCAGGATGCTCATAGCCTTTTAGCTGAGGAGTTTTATAAATTGAATCTACAGCATCTTCCAGAAAAGATTCAGTAGTGTTCCATTCTTCCCTTGCCAGTGCACGTAATAATTGATATCTGCTTGGAAAGTCAAAGTTTGAATTTAATCCGTATCCTTTTGCCTTTCCAGGTTTTACAACCTTATTCATAATTGCAATAGAATCCCCATCCCAGCATTCTCCAACCATATATCCTAAAGTACCCCATTCCTTTCCGTCAGCTTCATTATCTTTGCAGGCTTCTTTTACAGCATTACGAATTTCGTACCAATAGTTATGACCACCTGTATAAGTTCCATCTCCTGAAACACCAGCCTGATAACACTGATCCAATCGCCACCCATCAATATCAAATTCTTTGATCCAATAAGTCGCAACTTCTTTAAAGAATTCCAGGCTTTCAGGATAGTCACATCCTTCATATTGCCCGTGACTACGTTTTGGCAGTTTGCCTGACGGAGATTTTTTTACACCCTTTGAATTCCAATGACCAAAAACACCGTCAAGAATTACATAAATTCCGTTGTCATGATAGGTTTTTACTAATTCCTTAAAAACTTCTTTTGTTCCAAATTTGGGATCGATATCAAAAAAATCATATGTATAATAGCCTGTTGAATTAAGCTTTTCGTCTCCATTGTTTGAAGACGATGAATCAAATATCGGAGTCATCCAGATGGCGTTACATCCTAAGCTTTTGATGTAATCTACAGAATTGATGATTCCTCTGAGATCACCGTCTTTACGAGCATCTGAAGGTCCATGGTGTGCGTTGAACCCGATGCTTGAATCTCCGTCTTGAAACGCAGAAACCATCACCTGATAAATACGAAGGTTTGCGCAGTCTCTGGCATTTCCTTCGTAAGTTCTGAAGGACTCAAGCTTGTTTCCCATTCCACAGGAACTTAAGCTCCAGAAAATGATTGTCGATAAAAACAAATAAATACTTTTTTTTATAAATCTCATTTTAACTCCAAATGATTCACGATATTAAAAAAAATTACATCAAAAAAAAGGCCTTCAGATTAAGAGATAAACCTCAAATTCTGAAAGCCTTTAATCTAATTCATTTTAATATTTTTATTTTGTCTTAACAATTACAAAAGACTTAGCAGGAACAGATGTAACCTTTGAGCTCTGTTTTGCAATCTTATAAAGCTTTGTAGCACCATCCAAAGTATTTACACCTACACCAAAGATACCGCTAACCATTTCTGTGCTGCACTTACCGATAGTAACAACTTTACCTTCAGCTGAAACAGAAGCCTTAGCTGCTGTAGCATTGAAGAAGATTTCGAATTCATCGTTGCCATCTGCAATCACAAACTTAGTAACACCAGTAGAAATCTTTGTTGCTTCATTCTTAACTGTTGCATTTCTTACAACAGCAAAGTCTTTTCTGAATGCAATAAGGCTTCTGTAAACGTCATATACGTCAGAATATGTTTCCTTGAAGCTCAAATCAATCTGGTTGATGTCATCTTTTGAGCTGTAGCTGTTTTCATCACCTTTCTTTGTGCGAAGGAATTCCTGTCCACCATTGATGAAAGGTGTTCCCTGAGAAAGGAACAGATATGCAGCTGCAAGGCTCTGTTCTTTTCTTACTTCTGCAAGTCCAGCAGCACCAATTTCAGCAAAAAGATCACCAGAGAATTTGTTTATTCCCAGATAAGACATAGCAAGCTTATCGAACAATGTGTAGTTATCGTGACATTCAGCATAGTGAAGTGCAAGCTGAGGATCGCCTGTTTCATTGCGCTTGTTCTTTCCAACAGCACCAGTCAATCCCTTGATGATTCCATCATCATTGAATTTACCTGCAACGTGACCAAGCTGGAATCCACCGAATTCAGCACCCTTAATTGCATCGCGGAAGTCATCATCAAATGCACCGTATCCGTAACCAACTGTACCAGTTCCAGCCTGAACAGCACCATCAACAACAGCAGATGTTCCGCCAGTCCATGGTTCACCGTAAACCATTACGTTCTTATCGATTGCATACAATTCGTCATAGATTTCCTTC
The DNA here is from genome assembly GCA_045616085.1 of Treponema sp. Classification (GTDB taxonomy): domain Bacteria; phylum Spirochaetota; class Spirochaetia; order Treponematales; family Treponemataceae; genus Treponema_D. Next base: position 9,080 of record JAZLGB010000006.1, on the reverse strand, counting down.
ATTGTATCAGCTTCAAGACAACCCATAAGGTCAAAACGGAATCCGTTGATATGGTAATCTTTCATCCAGTGCTTGAGGGAATCAACAACGTATTTTCTTGCCATTACATGATTTGTAGCAAATTCATTACCACATCCAGAACCATTTGAATAAGCTCCAGACTTTGTCATGCGATAGAAGTACTGATTTACTGTCTTGTCATACAAAGAATTGATGCCAGTTCCACTTGTGTGGTTATATACAACGTCCATGATTACAGAGATTCCGTTTTCATGGAGTTTCTGAACCAATGTTCTGAATTCTTTTACAGCCTGTGTACCATCTGTATATCCCTTTGTTACATAACGTCCTTCTGGAACGTTATAGTGATATGGATTGTAACCCCAGTTGTATGCTGAAGAAGCATTTGTTTCCGCATGATCAAAAACCGGAAGAATCTGAACGTGTGTTACACCAATATCTCTAAGGTGATTCATAAACTCGTCGCTGTTTGCAAGGTCAAGATATTTACCAGTACTGTTTTCTACAACAGCACGGCTCCAGTCACGAACATGCATTTCATAAATAACAGCATCGCTGTAACGCTTTGTTTCAGCACCTGATCTTCCGAATGGGTTTACATAAGAAGCTTCCCATGAATCAGGCTTAGCTTCTGCAGAAGAATTGATATTAACAATCTGGCTTGCATAAGAATCTGGACTTGCGCAGTTTGCCCAAATATCTGCTACCTGTGTAGCAACTCCACCTGTGATAAATTCATACTTATAGTATTTATTTGAACCATAAGAAACACCAGAAGCTGTCCAAACACCAGTTGCAGAATCCTTTGTCATTGGAACGGGCTGTGCAATATCTTCTTCTTTTGTAGATTTTGCCTTTGTAGCGTCTGCATAAAGCAATACGTTAGCTTCGTCTACAAGTGGAGACCATGCCTTGAAAGTTGCAGTTGAACCGCTCAATGTAAGACCAAGATCGTTGCCAGCGTATGTATAGCCCATTTCATCAAGAAGGCCTACTTCTACAGCAGCGGTAACTACTGATGCATCTGTTTCTTCATTTGGCTTAAAGCTTACAGTATATGGAGCCTTTGCCATATTTCCGGCTGTAAGTGTGATTGTTACAGTTGTTCCGCTCTGTGTAACAGAAGCTACAACAAGATTTGTAGAACCGTCGCTTCCAGTTACTGTGAACATGTCTTTTGTAACACCTTCATAACCGATTACAAGTCCTTTGATTTTGTCGCCTTCTTTAGAAGCAATTGATGCGCTCTTAAGACCAAGACATTCAGCAGCATTTGTATAAACCTTTGTTTCGTCAAAGTTAAAGTAGAAATTTGTATTATTTTCAAGCAATGCTTTAGAAATAACAATGTCACCAGTCTGTGGAGAACCGGTAGATTTTACAAACAGAATACCCATTGCGTAATTTGGGTCAACAGTCATTACTGTTTCAAGGCCTGCATCTCTTGATGATTTTGCCAGCTGGATATCTCCTCCCGGCCAACCTTTGCTGTTATAGTTAGGTTCTGTTGGACTCTTTCTCCAGGCCCAAACGTTCCATGTGCCGCTTGCTGCTCCATAAAGATGAATTACGATTGTCTTTGTTTTATCAGTAGCTGGAACTACAGCACGTGAAAATGTTTCGTTTGCATCAGCCACTTCTGATTTGTTCAGGGTAACATCAGAACATCCTGCAAGAAGTACAGAAAGTCCAAGTCCCATTAATAATGCTTTAAGTGTCTTTTTCATCTGATACCTCCTACCTTAGAAAATTCCCAAAAGTGATTTTGAAGATGTAAAATCATATTCTGCAGAAACAGCTGCAGAACGACCAACATCTTCAACTTCTGTGCTTTCAGTTTCATATGCAAGATAATAAAATACTGGAGTTCCAGAAACATTTGCCCAGAACATTGGAAGTTCATCAACCATTACAAGACCATTTGTGTTTGTATAATCATAAACGAACTTGTTTCCATCTTGGTCAACCACAACAGTTCCATCGTTTTTGAAATTAAAAGAAGAACCATTTGGAATTTCCCACAAACCAAACAAAGTTGGTTTATCACTGTCTGAAAAAAGCTTAGTTTCAGCGATGTAGAATTTTTCAATAGTTTTTTCAACAGTCTTGAACATGAACGAACTACGACTTACACCTTCTATTTCTGTTTCAAAACAACCATTTTCAGCGTTGTAAACAAATGAAGTTGGCACAGAAACAGAATCTACAGTTGTTTCTTTTGTAAAACCAGTTTCTTCTGTGTACGAATACAATGAATATTCACCTGCAGTTGATGAAGTAAACTTCAGATATTCATACAAAACATCATCAGATTCAAGATTTACAATCCTATTACGAATAACTGTTCCTTCTGCAAATTCCAGCAATGAAGCTGCACCAGGTTTATCGCTTACGCCTTTTCCTGAACTGCCTCCTCCACTTGATTCAGAAGAACAACCTGTCAAAGACAAACTCATCCCCATAGCCAATGCTGCAAGAGCAACAAAAAGCTTTTTGTTCTTTTTCATTTTTTCCTCCAAAGAAAAATTTACTCTCTATTTAATAAAACTATTCAGTACGAATAGTAATTATTCCCGTTTCGTCGATTACTTTTGGTGCTGCATCCTTATCAACACCAGCCCCTGCACCAAATGAATATCTATCCGGTGCAAAATCTTCTTCATTAACCATACCGCGAAGCTGATCGAAGTCCATATCAAATGTATTGATGTAGATCTTTACTCCATCAATATCCTGGATATTATCCAAAGCCTTAGAAAGAATTGTTACAGTTACAACAGCATCATCACCGGACAATTCTTTTACCGTAGCATCTTCTGGCCAGATTACGCTTGTGTATGGCGAATTAGATTTTGAAGTACCACGTTCAGTTGCATTTGCTCCAACGGAACTGTAATAAGCAGAACTCCATCCGTAAGCACGGAACCAATAATCCCACTTGAAATCATTTGGCAAGGTATAGTTGTGTTCCGGTTGAACAGCGCAACCCTTAGTTGAACCTGGCACTGAAACAAACACGTTAAAACCAACGTGGTCAAACAAATTGCTTGTTGGATTCCAAGAACGAGAAATTCCTTTCATCTTAATATCAAGCTGAATGTCTTTACCGCTAAGTTTTACATCAACTCCCAAAATATCCTGAACATCGTCAAATCCAGCTGGCAAGCTATAGTTATAGCCTTCTGGCCCATGATTATCACCTTCAGAGTCAACAATGCACGCTGAATCAAGTTTTACAAAAGGACGAAGAATCTTGATAGAATGTCCCTTAGAGTAAATTACAGAACCACCAGCCGAAGTGAGCTCAAGTTCAACATTTGAAGTGCCGTTGGAAAGATTTCCAATGGATACTTCAATTTCATAATATGGAACATCAAGTTCCCTTCCAGAACCATCAGTAGTAATCAGATCATCTTCAGTAATTGTAAAACTCTGCGCATTTGAATAATCGCTGTTCAACACGGCTTTTACTGTTCCAACATCAGTTGAATAGAATCTGACTTTCAAATCATCGCCAGTAAGATTATTCAACATGTCCTTTTCGCCGTCAGTTTCAAGAATTGAAATTGAATGGCTTGAACCAGCAGAGCTTACATTCTCTTCTTCCAGCAGGTAAATTGCATAAGATTTTGAAGGTACAACCATCTGCAAAGTAGAAACCTTTGTTCCAGCTGTAACACCATTAGCTTCACCAATAATCACTTCTGCAGGAAGAGCTGAACTTGATGGCGACATCTTTACAAGACGATCTCCAATCTTCAAATTATTCTGCGATGGATAATTTGGAACGCAATTCAAAAGCTGTTCGCTATCACTTGTGTTCATTACAAACAATGCACGACAGCCTGCTCCCGAAAGATTTTTACCATCTTCACCAAGTCCCTGGATTCCAAGTGCAAAAATTCCAGGATTCAAGTTCGAATCCTTGATAACTTTCGATGTATTGTATCTGAAAACACGATTTTCCTTACGAAGCTGAATAAGATCCTTTACAAAATTCCACCATTCACCACTTTGATCATAGAAATCCTGTGTATTTGTAGTTCTTGTATTACCGATATCTCCACCATAACCACCACGGAACATAGCCTTACGAGTTACAGTAAATCCCTGTTCTGTTCCATAATAGAACTGAGGAACACCTGGAATTGACATAATCAAAGCGTAAGCTGCTTTTACCATTTCTGGATCCGCAATAGTAATAAGACGTTCCAGATCATGATTATCGATAAAGTTCACAGAACGATTAGGATTGTCATATCCAACTTTTGATCTATTGTTCAAAACTGATGTAATTGCATCTGTACCACCATTACCGCTCACACAGTCGCGCAAAGCCATTGTAAGCGGGAAGTAGATGATTGAATCCATGCGTTTTGCACCGGATTTCGGATCTTTTGTATAACCAGCAGAAACTCTTTCGTCAGATGTCCAAGCTTCACCAAAATCAATAAAATCCGTTTTTCCAAGCTTACGAGCATATTCGCGAACACCTTCATTTCCAGCATCTACACCATTGATAAAACCTTCAAAGAAATCCGGCTCAACGTAAAGCGCTGTATCAATGCGGTAGCCGTCTATATCAACCTTATCGATCCAATAGCGGAAGTAACCTCTCAAAAGATTTCTAACAACAGGATTGTTTGTATTGATGTCATCAAGCCCAGATTCCTGATAAGTGTAAGTCTGAGTTGAATCTACGAAATTGCTGATACATGGATTAAAATGATAAAAAGAATTGTTTTTCAATTCATCAGCAGTTAAATCCCTTACATCATTGAACTTCCATGGAAGCTGCTCAGGATGACTCCACTGGTCAGAATCTCCACCACAAAGTACTGAATTTTTATTCAAGCAAAAGTCAACATCAGTAATCGAACCGTCTTCAAGCATTTCTGGTGTGATTACACTGTCACCTTTCTGAAAGTCTCCTGTGTGATTTACAACAATATCCTGAATTACATAAAGACCTTTATCATGAGCAGCTTTAACAAAATCCTGATAATCTTTAAGAGAACCGTTATGTGGATCCACTTGAGTAAAGTCACTTGCCCAATAACCATGGAATCCGTGATATGCACCTTCACTTACCTGATTTTTTACTGGAGGAGTAACCCAAATAGCTGTTGCTCCAAGGCTTTTGATGTAATCTAATTTTTCTGTAAGCCCTTTAAAATCGCCACCGTTATATCCAGAAACATTCTGTCCCATCAAAGGAACAGTTTCATCATACGGAGTGCCATCATTATATTGAATATTTAATTTATCATTCGTTTTATCGCCGTTGGCAAAACGGTCTGTCATTACAAAGTAAATCACTTGATCCTGCCAGTTAGGCGATTCCATGCGACTATTTGAATCAGTTGAATGGTCCAAGTCAAAATCAAAAGCAGTCATGGCAAAATGTTCTGTTCCATCTGCATACACCGCCATCGAACGAATAATGCACTGTTCATTAACCTGGAATGGCCCTTCGTATTTTGTAGCAGTTTCTACAGCAGGTTTTGTCATATCTGTGGTATAATAAATTTCCTTTGCACCAGGACATGTGATTGTTACAGTTTGAGCTTCTCGGTAAAAACCACCAATAGGACTAAATGCTGGACATTCCGAATAACTTATATTCTTACCGCCACCATCAACTGATGATGAACAGGAAGAAATCAACGCAATAATTGCAGTAAACATAACTGCAACAAAACCAAAACTTTTTTTCATTTTCTCCTCCGAAAAAACTTTTTTGCTCAAGTTTTCTTAAATAAAAATTCTTTCAACAAAAAACTTTATTTAAAAAAACTGTTATTTTAATGCCATATATCCTATATGCAAAAAAAACGGCTTAGGTTTCCCTAAACCGTTTCTTTTAATTAAAGCTTATAAACTTACATTACAGGTGTTTCGAATGCAGCTGTACAAGTATTATCACTAGTGAATGTTACAACAAGTCTCTTAGTTTGACCGTTACATTCAGCCTTTGTAGCTGTTGCTGTTACTGTATCACCGTTAGAAATCTTAACATTCCAGAATCCTTCATCAGTTTCAGGATTCAAGATCTGAAGAGAAAGTGAAATATCTGCTTCACCTTCTGCTTCTGCTGTATATGGTGTGCTAAGAACCAAAACAGCATTGTCAGTATCAGTAATCTTGTTAGGTGTTGATGCACCCCATTCGTTACCAGGAACCCAAGCTTCACAGATAGCAATGTATCCTGCTAAGCCAATTCCTGGACAGTTTTCAAATACAATTTCTGATACAGTGAATGACCACTTAGCAACTGTAACTGTAGCTGTTGTTTCAACTCCAGGCCAATTACCATCATCCAAACCTGCAGTTGCATAGCAGTAAAGGTTTGCTGTTGCGAAAGGACAGAATACGAATACACAAGCTTCACCATCAGCAAGTGTTACATTAACATCTTCAAGTGAAGGACAGTCTGTACGTTCACTCAACATAAGATCTGTACCGTTTTTTCCATCCCAGATGATAGCTGCTGTTCCGCTAGAAACATCAACTGCAAAGTCTGGAGAACCAAATGCTCCTGACTGACCAGCACCTGTTTTATTAACAATCATGTTAATTTCAGTATTGCCTTCTGTATCTAATACACGGTATGACCAGTAACCTGTCATTGCGTTTGGATCAACTTTAACATCGTCATGCAAGTCACCAGAACATCCGATAAGACCGAGAGCCATAGCACCTGCAGCGATCAAAGAAAGAATCTTTTTCATTATTAAATCTCCTAAAAAGGATTGTTTAGATTTCTAAGAAATCTTTGAGTGTGATACGGTGGTTCAGACAAGCTTACTCACCGTATCATTTTTAGCATTTGCTAAGATTAGATATCCCAACGAATACCAACACGTACTGCAGCACGGCCATCGTACCAGTCAACTGGATCGATATCGCCAACTTCAGCTTCCTTAGCCCATGAACCCTTTACGTTAGCGCGGTCAAGGTTAAGGTTGTCCTGTCCGTCACCGAAGTGCTTGAATGGATCCATGTTGTATACGAACTGAGCATATACTGTTGGTTCCTTGAATCCAGTAAGCTTCTTAGATGCACCAAGAGCGAATGCGAATGGATTGTTGAGTTCTGAATCGAATGATTCATCAGCAGATGCTGTGTTTTCTGTCTTAACACCGATTGCACAGTTAGCAGTTACTTTTCCTGGGAATGTAACCTGACCAATCAATGTGTTGAAGTAACGTGTAGTGTTTGAAAGATCCAAACCGTAGTATACGTTTACACCCTTGATTACGTCTGAAACGTCAGACATAGCCAAAGAAACACCTGCTTTCTTTACACGGAATGGGCTGTCTGAACAACCGTACTTGCTGAGTTCATCATTGTCAGCACCATCTTCTGTAGACTTAACAGATCTGAAGTTCATGTCTGCATAAGCAGTTACAGCCATGTTGTCTGTGATGTTGATTGTTGTAGTTGGCTTGAATGTAAGTTCAATAGTACCGTTATCAAGCAAGAAAGCAGGAGATACCCAGTTGCCACAACGTCCTGTGTACCAGCTCTGTGCAGCTGCAAGCCATCCGGCAGCAACATCGTCTGTTGAATCAAGAGCTTCAAGTGGCATTTCTGCAGATACATCCAAACCTACAGATACCATTTCAGTTGGTTTAACTGTAGCGTTCAAAGAAATCTGCTGTGTATTCAAGTTACCGAGCATTTCAGAAAGATCGAATGTACCATCATCATGGTTTTCGCGAACATAAAGCATAGAAGCTTCAGCACCGCGGAAGCGGTATTCTGCACCAACGCTGAATGATTCTGCTTCGTAAGAAGCCTTTACATTAGCAGCGATGTTCTTGATACCGTCAAAGTCACCTGAACGGTAGAATACGTCTGTTGAATATCCGAAGTAGTCAGTTGTGTTAGATGCACCGTCAGCAACGATGTCGTCTGAAGACTTCTGGTGTGTTGCGATCAAAGCCTGAGCTGCAACCTTCAATTTTGCATCATCAATAGAGAATACATCTTTTGCACCGATGATGAAGTCATGTTCTACTGGATCATCGAAGAGGTTTCCGTCGTACATACCGTTAGACTGGAAGTCTACAGCGAGGTCGCCAGCCTTTACGCCAGCCCATGCCCAGTAACCATATTTTGTACCCTTACGGTCAGCTGTACGGTTTGGAGCAAATCCGATATCCCAAGAAATACCTGTCTTTTCTTCGAGGAATGCAGCTGCTTTGTCACCAAGACTGAATACATTGAAACCACCAACGTGCTGGTAACCAGCATCCCAGTGACCGTCAACTGTTGTCCAAGTGATAGCATTGCGTACTTCTGGTTTAGCATAGTTGAAACCAGTTACGAAGTTGATGTATGGAGTGTTGAAACCGAACTTAAGGTGTCCGAGGAATGGATTTGAACCTGGACCTGCGTTTCCTTCTGTGTTGTCAGTTGTCTTTGCAAGGTAAGCAACTGGGTTAGCAACAAGACCATTTACAAGGTTCTTAAGACCATCTTCCCATTCTACAACTTCATTGTCATAAGCATCTTTCTGATACAAGTAAAGCTGGTTTCCGCCAGCATAGTTGTAGCGTTCGTAGTCTTCAAGATCTGTTTCTGCCAAAGCAACTTCAATATAAAGTGGACAATTTGGAAGGAACATACCAGCGAATTTATCATAAGACTTGAAACCAATAGTTACAGAGTCAAGGTCCATACCTTTCTCTGTAGCATCAACCTTACCCTGTGTAAGGTAGTTAGCCTGCATACCGATCATAGACCAAGAAATGAAGTTGATCTTAGCCTTACCTGCAGCACCAGCATCGTCGCCACCAGCGAGTTCTGCGAGTACACCCTGTGAGTTCTTGCCACCGAATCCGTCATCTACGAATTCAGGAGCCTTAAGGTCAGTTGTCCAGTTTCCGTCAGAAATGAACTTGTAGATTACTTTTTCTGTAGAAGCTGGGAATGTTTTTGTAACAGAGAAACCTTTTTCTCCCTTTTCCATTGGAAGTGCGCCATTCTGCCAGTCTGTGAAGTTACCAGCAAGGAGTACTTCTGTTGCGCGTGGGTTACCATAGAAGAATGTT
>JAZLGB010000005.1:0-24562 GCA_045616085.1 Treponema sp. | reverse complement strand
TAGCAATTCTTCCTGGTCTAAAGTAAGATTTAATTGAGTCATGATTCTTCTCCTTGTTAATGTTTGGTTTGGTCACTTAACATTATATCAGGATTTGAGTTCATGACTCTTTTGAATTTACACCATTATATGGACTCTATGCTGTTTTTTCAAAAAGTCAGACTATTTGCAATTTTTTTCAAAATAATCTGCATATTTCAATCTGAAACAACATTTTTAGAACTAGAATCATAAAATTTTTACGGATCAAATCCACACATCCACAAAAAATCCGTAAAAATTCAAAAACAGATGAATTTCCTCCTCCCTCAACTCTTCAAAATTCAGACTAAATCATACAAAACCTCAAAATACTCTGCAAATTTCAAAAAACAACCTTTTACCACCCACAATTTTTCATCCACCAATCAACATTTTCCCCCTTATAGAAAAAATCTCTTCAATATTGTATATTTTGAACCATGGATTTACTTAAAAAACTTGAAGAATGTGAAGCACGCTACAAGGTTGTTCAGGAAATGGTTATGGATCCTAATCTTGTTAAGGATCAGAAAAAGTACAAGGACACAATGCGTGAAAACGGCTACTTGGCCGAACTCAGCGAACTTTATGCTGAATATAAAAAAGTTCTGCAGGGCATCCAGGATGCAAAAGAAATGATTACTGCAGAAGATGATGCAGAAATGAAAGAAATGGCTCGTGAAGAGCTCAAGGAACTTGAAGAACAGCAGCCAAAGCTTGAAGAAACAATCAAGGTAAAGCTTGTTCCTCCTGATCCACTTGATGAAAAGAACATCATCCTTGAAATTCGTTCCGCTGCCGGTGGCGACGAAGCTTCATTGTTTGCCCGCGACCTTTGGGAAATGTACACTCACCTGGCAGAACGCCGTGGCTGGAAGTGTGAAACAATGGAACAGCAGGAAACAGAAGTTGGCGGTTTTAACAAAATCGTTACTTCAATGTCAGGTAAATTCGTATACGGAACTCTCCGCTGGGAATCAGGTGTTCACCGCGTACAGCGCGTTCCTGCAACAGAATCACAGGGTCGTTTGCAGACTTCAACTGTAACTGTTGCCGTTCTTCCAGAAGCTGAAGAAACAGAAATCGAAATCAAACCAGGCGACGTTCGTATCGACGTAATGCGCGCCGGTGGTCCAGGTGGACAGTGTGTAAACACAACTGACTCTGCCGTTCGACTTACACATATTCCAACAGGTCTTGTTGTAATCCAGCAGGACGAAAAGTCACAGATCAAGAACAAGGAAAAGGCTTTCCGCGTATTGCGAGCCCGCTTGTTCGACCTTGAAGAATCAAAGAAACAGGCTGAACGTGCTAACGCCCGCTCATCGATGGTTGGTTCAGGTGCCCGATCAGAAAAGATCCGCACTTACAACTACCCACAGGACCGTATCACTGACCACCGTATCAACTACAGTCAGCACAACCTTCCTGGATTCATGGCCGGCGACATGGACGACATGCTGGACGCTCTTAACGTTTACGCTAAGGAAGAACAGCTTGCAGCCGATGTAACTGGACTTGTTACGGAGTAAACCCGTCATTGCAAGGAGGCTAAGCCGACGCGGCAATCTGCAAACCACTAAGATTGCCACGCTCCGCTCGCAATGACGAATGACTAATTACGCCATTGCGTGCGCTCCGCTCGCAATGACGTAGGAAGCAAAGCCTTCCTTCCCGTTTTCATCCAATTCATTCCTTATGACAATACAAGAATTCAAATCCCAGGCAATCAAAACTCTCTCTGAAACTTCACCTAGCGCGGCTCTTGATGTAAGAGTTTTGCTTGAATTCTGCTTAAAACAGAACAAAACCTGGATTTTGATGAACAACAACACAGAGCTTTCTGCCGAACAGTTTTCCTGGCTCACAGAAGCAGTTGCCAAACGACATGCTGGACTTCCAATCGCCTACATAACAGGTCATAAAGAATTTTACGGCTACGATTTTGATGTAAGTCCTGCAGTTTTAATTCCAAAACCAGACACAGAAATCCTGGTAGAAAAAGCTCTGGATGAAATCCTTACAAAAATGGACGCCCGTCCGGACATTGTGCTCAGCATTTGCGACATGTGCACAGGAAGCGGCTGCATTGGAATCAGCGTTTTGCGCCAGTTAATTGACGAACACAACATTCCATCAGGGAAGCTTCCAAAATTCACATTTGCAGATATTTCCAGCGACGCCCTGGACACAGCAAGAAAAAACGCCGTAAAACTTTTGGGACAGGAAGAAAAAGACGAGCACCGCTTTATTCAGAGCAATCTGTTTGATGACGTGCCCTACACTTTTGATATTATTTTAACAAATCCACCATACATTCCAGCCAGCATGGTAGACGACCTTTTAAAAGACGGCCGCAGCGAACCCCGTCTTGCACTGGACGGCGACGTGGGCTTTTACGGCGAACCAGCCGCCACCAGCGACGGCCTTGCTCTGATCAGAAGACTTATCCCCCAGGCCTACGAACACCTTGTTCACAACGGCGTCCTTCTCATGGAAACCGGCGAATACAACGCCTGCCAGACCCGGGAACTTTTCAAATCCAGCAACTTCCGCTGCACAAAAATAATCCCGGATCTGGAAGGCCAAGACCGGGATGTTTTTGGGATTAAATAGAAGCTTCCTCAACGCAAAAAAACGTAATCCCTTCCCCAGGGAACTTTTTCTTTACGGCTTCAAAAACAGCTTTGGCTCGCTTTGCCTGGTCTTTTTCCAGGTAGGAAAAAAGGGCAAAATTCTGTTCCGGCCAGGTGGAAGTTCCAAGTTTTTTGGAATGTCCGCCTCGGCCGTGAACCACAGGAATCACTGTGTACTGGATTTCCGGGATTTCCTGTTCAAGAAGATCGATTATGTCTTCCTGAACGGACTGGTTACTGATGATTTCTATTCTGTAGTTTTTCAAATAAAGTACTCCTTGTGACAGCGGCCACGGGGCGTTGCGGGGTGTCCCCGCTAGAGGGGGCAGGACGCAACGAAGTGCGGCCGAGGGGCAGGCGCCCCTCTCGGTCGATAAATCTCCCTCTGAGCCGTTTTATCGATGAACCTAAATCTAACCTGTCGGTTCGATTTTTAACGGTTCTTCGATTTTAGGCTGGGGCAGGCGCCCCTTTTATTTTCTAATATTCAACCTTGATGGCAGAAACTGCTTTCTTCTTGCGGTTCTTCATTACCAGACTGTACAAAACTGGAATTACCAGCAAAGTTACGAAAGTTGAAGAAGTAAGGCCTCCTACTACCGCAATTCCGATTGGCTGAACCATGGCGCTCATTCCCTGGGTTGCAAAACACATTGGCAGCATTCCAAGGATTGTGGTAAGGGTTGTCATCAGAACAGGGCGCAGACGGCTTGTTCCCGCTTCAAGACAGGCTTCCATAATCGGCATGTCACGATCCATCAAAAGGTTTGTGTAGTCAACCAGAATAATACCGTTATTTACAACGATTCCTACCAGCATGATAAGTCCGACCATGGCCATAATCGAAAGTGGCTGGTTGATCACCTTGTACAAAAGTACAACTCCGATGATCATGAACGGAATTGTAGCAAGGTTGATAAGCGGTGCTCTGAAGGATTCGTAAGTTGCAGCCATAACTCCAAAAACCAGGATAATGGCAAGAGAAATAATTCCCAGGTACATCTTCATCTGGCTGGTAACGTCTTTCCAGGAACCTTCATAGCTTACTGTAACTCCTTCCGGAATGATAAAGCTGTTGGCAATTCCTTCCCGGATTTTGTCTTCTACGATGTTGGCGTTTTCTTCCGAAACGATAGACGCCTTTACATGAACGATTCGAGTCTGATTTTCGCGGCTGATTGTTACTGGCCCCAGACCACGCTTAAGGGTTGCAAAGTTAGAAACCGCAACCTTTCCTTTTGTTCCGTTCACAAACATCGATTCCAGATCAATTACGTTTTTGCGGTCTTCCGGACGGTACATTACAACAACGCTGTACTCCTTACCCCCAGTTCTGTAAGTGGTAGAAGTTGTTCCGTTGATGGCGTAGTTAATTTCTTTTGCAACTGTGTTTACATCAACTCCAAAATCGTAGGCACGCTGACGGTCAATCTCAACTTCAACCTGAGGCAAACCTTTTTCCGTATCAACAGATGGTTCTCCAATATCAGGAATGGCTTTCATAACTGCCTCAACCTTGTCTGCCACATCAAGAGCCGCCGCCAAATCGTTGGAACGGATCGCAATATCCAGATCGGAACCAGTCATCTGACCACGCATGCCGGCACTAAAGTTAAAGTTTGCTCCAGCAAAATCTCCAAAGTGAGCGCGAAGCTTCTGCTGAATTGTCTGGGCTGTATCGATCTGTTCAGAGCTCTTTGGAAGACGAATCTGAATGTTTGCCTTATAAGTTGCAGAGTTACCCCAGCCTCGTCCACCAGAACCGATGGAAGTTGTAAGGAAGGTGTACCCCTTGATTTCCTTTTTGATGATGTCTTCAAAATCCATGGCAACCGCCTTTGTTTCGCTCAAAGGTGTACCGATTGGCAATGTGATGTTCAGCGTTACAGAGTCGTCGCGGCCGTTTGGCATCATGTTGATCTTAAGGGTTGGAATCAAAGCAACGCTCAAAATCAAAAGACAGACAGCCACAACAATTGTTACAAGCCGATATTCCAGGGCAGCCTTAAGCATTTTTCTGTAAACCCCGGTAACCGCCTGAATGGCCTTTTCAAAAGCCCCGTAAATTGTCTTAAAGAACTTAGACTTAACAGGCTTTTCCTTTCGGTTTGTAAGAGGAAGGAAAACTCCCGCAAGAACCGGCACCAGGAAAATTGCAACCAGCAGCGAAGATCCAAGAGCAATAACGATTGTAAAAATGATTCCTTTGAACATCTGTCCCATCATTCCCAGCTCCTTCATATATAAAAGGAAAGGAACGAATACACAGATTGTTGTAAGGTTACCGGAAACAACCGAAGTAACCATTTCCTGTGAGCCAAGCACCGCAGAAATTCTTGGCTTAGCACCACGGCTTCGGTAGCTGTAAATGTTGTCGATCATTACAATCGAGGCATCTACGATCATACCGACTCCAAGAATGAGCCCTGTCATTGTCATCATGTTCAGGGTGATTCCCGCAAAGCTCATGGCAAGCAGGGTGATTATGATTGAAAGAGGAATTGAAATTCCGATTATGATTGTTGATTTGATGTTCTGAAGGAAGACGAACAAAACGATTACAGCAAGGATAAGTCCTTCAAAAGCAGATTCGACCAGTGTGCTGATAGTTTCACGGATTGAATCTGTGCTGTCCTGAATAATCTGCAGCGAAACGTCAGAAGGCAAAATTCCTTCCAGCTGAGCAATCTTTTTATAAACGTTGTTGGCAACAGTTACAGAGTTTGCCCCGGACTGCTTTGTGATGGAAACATAGATTCCAGGTTCCCCGTTGATGTAAACTTCACTGGTAGCATCCTTGTAGCCCATAAAGGCACTTCCGATGTCGCTAAGTTTTACGTTGTAGCCACGAACTGTTGTAATAACAGTGCTGTTTATTTCTTCAATTGACTTGAATTCCCCGGTTGTGCGGATAACGTAGTCTCTCTGACCTTCGTTCATCTTACCGCCGCCCAGTTCCAGGTTCTGTTTTGCCAGTGCCGACGAAACCTGGCTTACTGTAATTCCGTAGGCTGCCAGCCGGTTCTGTTCCAGCTCAACTCGGACAATCTTTGTCTTACCGCCGTAAACGCTGGCCTGAGCAACACCTTCCGCCTGTTCAAGGATGTCCACGATGTTGTCTTCCGCAATCTGCTTAAGGTCGCTGGCAGAACGGTTTCCCCGCACCGAAAGACGCATGATCGGCATAGAATTTGAGTCCATCTTGAAAATTGTTGGAGCACCCGCGTTGTCTGGAAGGTTTCTTGTAACACGGTCCAGCTTGTCCCGAACATCGCTTACCGCTTTGTCGATGTCTGTTCCGTAGTTGAATTCCAAGCTGATTCTGGAAGAACCTTCTGTGGAACTTGAAGTCATATTTTTAAGGCCGCTAACGCTTACCAAGGCACTTTCCAGAACCTTTGTGATTGTTTTTTCAACCGATTCTGGACCCGCGTTTGTGTAAGTGGTAGAAACCGAAATGTAAGGCGAATCAACTTCTGGAAAAAGTCCGATTGCCACATCTTTTACCGTAAAAATCCCGATAAAGCCCAGCAGCGCAAACACAATCAGTGCCAGAACTGGATGAGCCAGGGTCTGTCTGGAAACACTCATTATTTTTCTCCCTTAGGCATTTCTGGTTCTGCAGCTTCTGCCGGTTTTGGATTGGCAAGATCGTTTACCTTTGCACCATCGCTCAGGCTCAACATACCTTCGTAAACAACTCGTTCTCCGGCCACAAGATTGTCTGTTACCTGAATAAGTGAATCTACGCTCTTTCCAGTCTCAACTTCACGGCGGCTTACTGTGTAATTGTCGTTTACAACAAACAGATATGAAGCTCCGTTGTCATTAGTTACAACTGCATCTGCCGGCACAACCAGCTTATCTGCGTACTTTGTTGTATAAAGCTTGATCTTTGCGAACATACCGGCATTTACGCGGCTGTCTTTTTTATCAAAATTAAGGATGATTTCCTTTGTTCTGGTTGTTGCATCAACTACAGGACTAACGCGACTTACTGTGGCTGTGAACACAACTCCAGGATAGGCTTCCAGAGTCACCTCCGCCTTAAGGCCAGTCTTAAGTTCTGCTACAAAACGTTCAGGAACAGGAGCCGAAACCTGAAGGTTATCAACATCGCCGATCATTGTAATTGCTGAATTAGTTGTTACCTTTGTACCAACCTTCATTGGCGAAGAAACAATACTTCCGCTGATTGGAGCTTCAACCGGACTCAAGGCGTAACGGGTTCCAGGTTCACTTGGGTCAACCTTTGCGATTACATCACCTCTGTTTACATGAGAACCAAGCATCACGTTGATCTGAGCAACCTTACCACCCATGCTTGGGAAAACTTCAACCGCACTCTGACTCTGCACTTCACCGTTAGTGATTACATAATCTGTCAAAGTTTCAGTCTTTGCTTCTACAGAACGGACTGTAAAAGTTGTGTTTCCACGGCCGCCGCCAAATCCGCCTTTTCCAGGCATTCCAGGACCGCCCTTCTTCTTTGAAATGTTTATTCCAACAAGAGCAGCCAGCAAAGCTACCGCCGCAATGGAAATTATGATCAATGTATTTTTTGTCTTAGCAGTCATTTCTAAAATCCCCTGTCCTATTTTGATAAAGTTCCGAACTCAAGTCCCAGCACATCTTCCAGATCCAGAATTGAACTGATCAGAGAATAAGCCTGATTTTTAAGCTCAACGCTGGCACTTAAAACTGAATCGCTGGCATTCTGAAGTGTAAGCAAATCAGTTTTTCCGTAGTTGTAGGCGGTTTTTCGCATCTGGTAAGTTTCCTGAGCAAGCTTTTCTGTTGCCTTAAGGGAACTTATCTGACTGACCGCCAGATTTATCTTCCGCACATAGCTTTCTGTCTGAACTGCCACCGAAGTCTTTGTGTTTTCCAGCTTCATCTGGGCAGTATCCAGCGCATTTTTGTTTGCCGCTACGGTTGCAGCCTTTGCCGACCAAGGAAGTGCCCCATCAAGAGGAACTGTTACCCCAACGGAAAGCTGGTTTGTGGTTGTGGCTTCGCTGGCAGTAGATCTTTTCGATTTACCGTAAGAATAGGAACCTGTAACAGTTGGTCCGTATGCCGAAAATCGTGATCCCAAAAGACTGTTTTTTGCAATGTCCACATCGTATTCCGCACTCTGAACCTCTAGAGCAGACTTTTCACCAGCCGCAAGATCTTCCAGCTTAATAGGCTTCAGGTTCAGGATTTCGTCCAGACTTCCCTTAAGCTGAATTTTTTCATCCTGGCCAAGGCCCAGAATCTGTTTGAACGCAGCCATTTCGTTTTCAAGAGCGATTTCTGCTGATTCAACCTTAGGCTTTTTTGTCTCATAGTTTACCTGGCTTGTAAAAGCGTCCAGTTCGCTGATCTTACCGTTCTTGAACTTTTCCTTGTTGTTTTCGTACTGTTCACGGCTTGTAGAAAGATTACGCTTCTGAAGGGCAAGGTTTTCCTGCTCATAAATAATCTGATAGAAAGATTTTCTTACCGAGCGTTCGATGGAGCGAACCGCCTGACTGTATGACAAAAGCCCCTTCTGATAATTCAGACTTGCACTCTGAATTGAACTATAAAGATTTGCCGAAAGCCCCATGCTAACAGAACCAGAAAGTCCCACGCTGGTGTATTCCCCTTCAAAATTGTCCACAAAATCCCCCTTAAGAGAAGCTGTTGGAGCAACGCTGTTCCAGGAATATTTGTTCACTGTTTCCAGATTTTTAAGTGTGTTCTGCGCAACCTTGATCGAAATATTGTTTTCCTTGGCAAGCTGCACGGCTTCATCTACAGTCAAAGTTCGCAAGTTCTCTGCAAAACCAAAGGTCAAAATCGAACTCAACGCAAAAAGCCCAATAACGATTTTCTTAATTTCCATACTTTTCCCTATCTTCTTATCGGTAAATAAACAAACTCACTAAATATGTGGTTACGATAAAATAAAGTTATTTGAAAGTATGTCATTACGGATCCTATCACGACATTTGTAAAAATACGGGAAGGAAGGCTGGGGTAGTATTTTTACATATAACGATTGATTAATATCCGTAATGAAATATTCTCAATGTTATTTGATATATCCCGAATTTTTCGTTATCTTTAAAGTATGAGTAAGGATGTTGTTTTCAAAACTGCTGAAGATGATTCTCTTGGACTTCTTGCAGAGTTTTTCGAAAATTTCCCGGAATACAATACAGAGGACTCAAAGGAAAAGATTTCCAAAGCCTGGGATTTCATGCTGGAAAAATGTAATGGCATGATTCGTCCAAGCGGAAGACCTTACTATCTTCATCCAATGCGAGTTGCCTTCATCCTTGCCCAGAACGAATTTGATGCAGAATGTATCAGTGCCGGAATTCTTCACAACATCTACACACTGGATGTAAGCCGTGAAAAAATTCTTGAACAGTTTGGCGAAGAAATCACCAACATCATCGACGGCACCTCAAGAATCATGAACATCACCGTAAACTCGAAAACCTTGCAGCAGGCAGACTCCATCCGAAAGATGCTTTTTGCAATGGTAAACGACGTTCGTGTCATTTTCGTAAAAATTGCCGACAAACTGGACAAAATCCGCAACATCCGCAGTATGGAAGCCTCTCAGCAGCGCATGATTGCTTCCGAAACTCTGGACATCTGGGCTCCTCTTGCTGACCGCCTTGGTATGTCCAACGTAAAAAATGAATTTGAAGATCTTTCTCTTAAATATTCCAATCCTGACGCATTCCAGCAGATCAAGTCAGTCATCAACCTTAAAAAAGACGAACGGGCAGCTTATCTTCAGAATGCGGTAGACAAGATTCAGGCAGAAGCCGATAAGGCTGGCATTCAGAAAATCTCAATCACCAGCCGTGCAAAGCACTTCTACTCAATCTACCAGAAGATGAGAAAACGCAACAAGGAAGCCGGAGAACTCTTCGATCTTCTTGCCCTGCGCATCATCTGCCAGCGAAACCAGGATTGCTACACTCTGGTTGGAATCGTTCACAGCCTCTGGAAGCCTCTTGAAGGCCGCTTCAAGGACTACATCGCCATGCCAAAATCCAACGGTTACCAGTCCCTGCACACCACTGTTATGTGCGAAGACCGCCCGCTGGAAATCCAGATTCGTACACAAAAGATGCACGATATCGCTGAACGAGGGGTCGCTTCCCACTGGCTTTACAAAAAAGGCACAAACCATGACCTGGTAGACAAGAACGGACTTACCATCTTCAACCAGCTTCAGGAACTGAAAGAAAAACAGATCACAGACGAAAGCTTTTTCCAGCATCTCAAACAGGACCTTCTTGGAAATGAAATCTATGTGTTCACACCAAACGGTGACGTAAAGCATCTTCCTGAAGGCTCCACTGCAATCGACTTTGCTTACTCAATCCATTCTGGAGTTGGCGAAAAGATTGTTGGTGCAAAGGCCGACGGCAAGATCATTCCTCTTACACAGGAATTGAAAAACACTCAGATTATCGAAATTCTCACAAATCCACAGGCTCATCCAACAGAAGCCCAGCTTAAGGTTGCAAAAACAGCCAAGGCCCGCCAGAAAATCCACGCCTGGCTTACTGCCAACGACCCAACTTTTGTAGATAAGACTGAACTTGCCAGAATTGAAGCAGAAAAAGCCGCCAAAGAAGCTGCCAGTCACGCAATTCAGGACGAAAAGCGAAAAGGCCACAAAAAAGGTGAAGGAGCAAAGGACCCGGCTGCCCCAGCCATTACAAAGGTAAAAGTTGCCGGTTCTTCAAACTTCATCTACAACTTTGCCCAGTGCTGTAAGCCAAAATACCCAGACGCTATTGTGGGCTATGTTTCAATGTCAAAGGGAGTTATGATTCATCGTGCCGACTGCCTAACTTATCTTCGTGTTCCAAACTACGAGCGCAAGACAGTTCCAGTTGAATGGGATGATTAATCGTAATAAACAGTTCTACAGTAAGCGTTTCCCTGCTTTTCATTCACAGTAAGAATTCCAAAACCTCTTTTTTCCAGAAAGCCTGGAAGATTGTATTCTGTAAAACCAATATTTGAAGTGATTTCCTTGTGAGTGTGACCGTCAACCATTGCCTGAACCTTGTTATCGGCACAGTAAGAAATAAACTTGTTGCGTTCAGTTGTGTTTTGCATCACAAAATAAAAGAGTCCCCCTGCATAAGCCGGAACATGAGTAAACACCAGCTTCTTTCGGCCTTTTTCATTTTTTTCCATGTCATTCTTAAAAGCCATCAACTGATCATTTCCAAGGGAACAGCTGGCAGAATCAAGAAAATACCAGGCAAAGTTTTTTGTGTTGAACTTATAGAAAGAAGTTCCAGGATAGCAGTGCTTTTCGTAAGACGACCACCCGGCATTATAAAGATCATGATTTCCGATTACGTTATA
The DNA here is from genome assembly GCA_045616085.1 of Treponema sp. Lineage (GTDB taxonomy): Bacteria > Spirochaetota > Spirochaetia > Treponematales > Treponemataceae > Treponema_D. The sequence goes on along the minus strand of JAZLGB010000005.1, from coordinate 13,529 downwards.
AGTTTTAATTCCAAATTTCTCTTCAATCGTATCAGTAAAAGCTTCGTAATCTTCATATTCTGATTCAAGCCCGTGCTCCGCAACATCCCCCAGACAGATCATGAACAGAGGCATTTTTTCACCATCTTTTACAGAATCTTTTGTTCCGTAGGTATTTTCAATCCATTCAATAAACTCATCGTCCATGCGTCTGCCGTTTTTTCCCATTTCTTCGCCGCCAAAATGAACATCAGTTATAATAAGGACTTCATATTCGACCAAAGATTCTTCAACTGCCGCAAAGTCGTCCAGAACCTTAAGCTTATCCGCTCGCTTATCAACTGTATTTGAACGATAGAAAAATTCATCCAGACCGTAAGAATAGTACTTACAGCCGTCAAAAAGAGAGAATGTAAAAATCATCAATAAAACAGCAAAGATCTTTTTCATTTCAACGTAATCCTTGAATAAATCCTAAGATCAACACTATTCAAATTTGAACTTAAAGTGAACATATCAATGTACTGAACTTCAACCTGAGTACCAATTGAAAAAACCGGCAGAATGTCAAACTCCGCCCCCAGCTTAAAGTCTGGAGCAAAAAAGAGCATATATCTGTACTGACTGTAGGAACTGATCGCAAGAAAAATATTTACCCAGTCTACAGGACGATAATTGAATTCTGTCTTAAAGGCGATGGTGTCATTTTTAAGCCAGGGAACCTTGTCTTCGATGGCAAAAATCCTGGCATTTTTTGAAAAATATAGAAAGTTTAACATACAGTCAAACTTTTTTGCTGTGTAATATTTTGCGTAAGGACCAACCAGATAATCAACTTCGACATAAACGTCATGGTAATAATTTGTATGAATCACCATGTCCATTCCAAAGTTCACGCGATCAAAAAATGTTGGGGCGTAAATTGCTTCAGTAGTAAAATCCAGCTGACTTGGCTGAAACTTAAAACCGGCGTTCATCTGAAGCTCTTTCATGTCACAGAATGCGCTAAAATCAACGGCTGCAGTGTTCTGGGCAAAATCCTTACCGTTCTCAAGACTTAGCCCAGTAACAAAGGACCATTCCTGCTCTGTGGTAAAAAAGTTTACAACCTCCGAGTAGGAACTGATTGGCGCGAAAAGTAAAACTGCAAAAATAAAAAGATGCCGTGCTTTCAAAAAAATCTCTCCGTTACACGACTATCTGCCGGAATCACGAATCATACCAGGTACATAATCTGGATCTTCGATTCTGATAAGCGCACCTGACTGTAAAGGAACCTTTGTGTAAAGAACACATTCGTGGCCGTCGCAAACCCAGCTGCGGATTGTTCCGTCTTCAGGATTTACAAGCTTCCAGTCTTCTTTACTGGCCTTTGTTGCAACAACGTCTGGCGAAATGAACTCAATGTCATCTCCAGTCTTAATCATATTAAGTGGATTGATGCGGTACATGTTCCAGCCTTCAGTCTTTTCTGCCACAGGAGGATTTTTGTCCGGATGCATTTCATAATCCTTAAGACGAGCTTCTCGTGCCTTAGGGTGCATGTTGTTCAGTTCATCCTGTTTTGCCTTGTGAAAAGCGGCACCTGCTTCGCAAACCTTTGCAGCTTCTTCATCGGTCAATTTTTCCCCGATTTCCGCAGCAAGAATATAGCGGCTGTCAGTAGCTCCACTTACACACTTGTTTGCTTCCGAAGGATTATAGTAAAAACCAGTACCACTTTCGCGGTGACTAACATTTTCAAGTTCATCAATAAATGGCTGTGCTTCTGCAGAAGAAATTTTTCCTTCTATTGCGTCCAAAGCTTTTCTGTAAGCACGAGTAACAAGGGCAACATAGTAAACGCTCTTCATGCGGCCTTCGATCTTAAGAGAATCAACCCCAGCTTTAATCATGTCGTCCAGATGTTCAACCATGCGAAGATCTTTGCTGGAAAGAACAGCTGTAAAGTCATCCCCTTCATAAATCGGGAAGTATTCACCAGGACGCTTCTTTTCTTCAAGAACAAGAGCTCCAGTTTCAGCAATCTGCTTAGCTTTTGCAGGATCTGCAAGAACATCAAAATCCCAGCGGCAAGTGTGACTGCATGCGCCAGCCTGAGCAGAACGGGCAGTAAGATAAGCGCTCATCAAGCAGCGGCCCGCATAAGCAATACACATTGCCCCGTGAGCAAAAGCTTCAAGTTCCATGTCAGGAACAGCATCCTTTATTTCACGAATTTCCTTAAGAGTCACTTCACGGCCAAGAACCACTCGCTTAAATCCCATAGATTTGTACATCTTAACGGCTTCACGGTTTACACAGCTTGCCTGAGTTGAAACATGAAGTTCAGCCTCTGGGAAATATTTCTGCAAAATTGGCACCATACCAATATCCTGCACGATAAATGCATCAATTGGATAAGCCTTAAAGTAATCAATGTTGTCCAAAAAGTTGTCGATGTCACGGTTGTGGAAAGAAATGTTCAAAGCACAATGCAATCGCTTTCCAGGGAACTGCTTCTTAAGCTCAATAACCTTTTTGTATTCATCTTCGTAAAAATTGTCAGCCTTTACACGCAAAGAAAATCTCTTAAGCCCGATGTAAGCAGCATCAGCACCGTAAGCGTATGCGTAATAAAGTTTTTCAACGTTTCCCGCAGGAGAAAGTAATTCGATCATGCTTCCGCCTTCAAGCTCTGTTCAAGCTTTGGTTTATTTTCATAAGTCTGACGTTCTGTGTTGTCGCCAACACCGTGAACCTGTTCTGCAATCTTTGTAAGGGCATCGTGACTGGCTTCAAGACAATCTTCTGCCAGCTGGAAGGAATGCATCATGTCTGGGAAAATATCAAGTTCAGATTCAACTCCGCATCCATGCAAAAGTGAATTGAAAGCCTTTGCGTCTTCAACAAGAATTTCTTTAGCTCCAACTTGAATGTAAGTTGAAGGGAAACCCACCAGCTGATCTGGAGTCGCAAGCAGAGGAGAAACCAAAGGATTTTCCAAGTTTGAAGCATAAGTGTAAACTTCCGCACTCTGCTGTAAAACTTCTTTTGAAAGAACCTCGTCCTGCACTTTTTTAGGCTGAAACAAAGGAGAATTCTGACTGAGGTTTACCCAAGGAGAAAGCAAAATCACCTTTTTGATACAGTTTCTATATCTTTCCCTCAAGTTCAAAAGCAAAGCCATTGCGATGCTGGCACCTGCACCGTCAGCACAGATGATGAACTCAGGCATTGTTTCAACCTTCCTACCAGTTTCATCCACAGACGAATCCAAAGAACGGGCAATCTGTTCTTCAGTAAACAAAGCCCTGAACACAGACTGAATGTCTTCGATTGCAGAAGGGAATGCGTAAGTTGGCGCAAGACGATATTCAGGAACCACTACGCGGCTGAAAGTTCTGTTAGCAAGAATCGAACAAAAGCTTCTGTAGCTGGCACGGCTGCCGCCAACAAAAGAACCGCCGTGAATATAGAACATAACTCGCTTTGAAGAATACAATTCAGGAGAAAGAACGTCGCATGGAATACCACCATAATTGTGTTCCTGACGTTCAACGTGATTAGGAAGAATTGGAGTATAGTAACAGTCCTCAATCTTCTTTCTGAAAGTATTTACGTTGAGTTTTGAATTGTATGCTAAGAGCTTTAATTTTTTAATTGCGGCTTTTCTGTTATCACTTGCTGACATAACCAAAAGTATAGCAAATCGCCATTATTTTTGCTATTCTTAGCCCATGCCTATAAAAATCAATGCTGACTTACCTGCAGTAAATACTTTGGAGCAGGAAAACATTTTCGTTATGACAGAACAGCGGGCCATGACACAGGAAATCCGTCCGCTTAAAGTCGCAATCGTAAATCTCATGCCAACTCGTGAAGTAACAGAAACACAGATTCTTCGCTTGCTTGGAAACACACCTCTTCAGATTGAAATTTCTCTTGTTCGCATGGAAAGTCACAACTATAAGCATACGGGCGATGACTACCTTGAAAAATTCTACATCCCTTCCAGCGAACTTTTCAAAAACAAATACGACGGTATGATCGTTACCGGCGCACCTTTGGAAAAAATTGACTTTGAAGAAGTTGATTACTGGGATGAACTTTGCAAGATCATGGACTATGCAAAAAAACACGTATACTCAACTCTTTACCTTTGTTGGGGTGCATTTGCAGGGCTTTATCACCTTCACAGCATTCCTAAGATTAACATCGAAAAAAAGCTCTTTGGTATTTTCCAGTCAAAGCGCTGCACTATAAACGACCCATTGCTTCGTGGTCTTGATGATTCATTCCCAATTCCAACAAGCCGTTACGCAACAATCAGCGAGGATGACATTCTCCGTCACCCAGAAATCACAATTCTTGCCCGTTCAGAAGAAACTGGAGTAACTCTGGTAAAATCTAACGACAATCGTGAAATCTTCATGACCGGACACCTTGAATACGACACAAACACTCTTTCAAACGAATACTGGCGCGACGTGAACAAGGGCTTAAAAATTGATCTCCCTGCTCACTATTTCCCAGATGACGATCCAAACAAGATGCCAAGCTCAACCTGGCGTAGCAGTGCCCACCTTTTCTTCAACAACTGGCTCAACTACTACGTTTACCAGGAAACTCCATACGACCTTAAAACATTGGAAGACTAAAAAAAAGGAACCGTCCAATAAGCTCGAAACACAACGTCATCCTGAACTCGTTTCAGCATGACATTTCTTATCAGACAGTTCCTTTCTTTGAAATTATTTTACTCGTTGGACCGCTCTTACTGAGCGGATCCAACGAGACACATCCACTCAGCTTCAGCACAGAGTGTATCACCAACGTAGGCTTTGCCGGCCTGTTTGATCATTTTTGGACTGTTGCGAAGGAATTCGATTTCCATGCGAACCTTGTCACCAGGGCGAACCTGATTGCGGAACTTAACTTTGTCCAAAGTAGCAAAGAAGAACAATCCGTCAGCTGGAACAACACCAGAATAACGAAGAGCTGCCCCTCCTGCCTGAGCCATAGTTTCACAAAGAATTACACCAGGAACTACAGGATATTCAGGGAAGTGTCCCTTAAAAAAGAATTCATTTTCAGTAAAAGTGTGTTCACAAACACACCCCTTTTCATCACAGCTAATGATAGCATCCACGAACAAAAATGGTTCACGGTGTGGAAGCAACGATTTGATATCAGTAGTCAATGCCATAAAAATCTCCTTAAAAAAAAATAAACCGCAGATAAACGCAGATAAATACAGATTTCAAATATCATCTGCGTTCATCCGCGTTCATCTGCGGTTATAGCTTATTTACTTTACCTTCTTAATGATGATAGCACCGTTGTGTCCACCAAAACCGAATGTAGCAGACATACAAGCATCAACGTTCATGTCGATACCCTTGTTTGGTACGTAGTCAAGGTCACATCCGCCTTCAACATCAACTTCATCAAGGTTCTTTGTACATGGAACGTAGCTGTCCTGAATAGCCTTTACACAAACCATAGCTTCAATAGCACCTGTAGCACCAAGACAGTGACCGTGCATAGACTTTGTAGAAGAAATCTTAAGCTTCTTAGCATTGTCTTCACCGAAAGCGATCTTGATCATGTTTGTTTCAGATGGATCGTTGATGTGTGTAGAAGTACCATGAGCGTTGTAGTACTGGATTTCAGAAGGATCCATACCAGCGTCTTTAAGAGCGCGGCTCATACACTTAGAACCACAGATTCCATCAGGATTAGGTGATGTAAGGTGGTAACCGTCACAAGAAGCACCGTAACCAGCAACTTCAGCGTAGATCTTAGCACCACGAGCCTTAGCGTGTTCATATTCTTCGAACATCAACATACCAGCACCTTCTCCCATTACGAAACCATTACGTTTCTTATCGAATGGACGGCTAGCCTTTGTTGGATCTTCATCAAAACCTGTTGAAAGAGCGTGCAATACTTCGAATGCAACGATACCGAACTGACAGATAGTAGCTTCAGCACCACCAGTCAAACAGCAGTCAAGACGACCAGAACGAACCATGTCGAATGCAACACCAAGAGCGTCTGTACCAGAAGAACAAGCTGTAGCAACTGACTGAACTGGACCGTGAAGACCAAAGTTGATAGCGATGTTTCCACCAACTTCATTTGGAATAAGTTCAGGAATAGCCATAGGAGCTGTCTTAACAAAACCAAGCTTCTGCATAGAAAGAACGCTTGATTCTGTTACTTCAAGACCACCAATACCAACACCAAGGATGATACCAGTTTCATCAAGAACTTCAGCATTTCCCATCAAACCAGAATCTTCAAGACACTGTTTTGCAGCTGCAACACCAAACTGAGTAAAACGAGCCATCTTACGGGCATCTTTTGGATCCATATAGTTAGCAGGATCAAAACCCTTTACTTCAGCAGCATAGTGAACCTTATTAATAGAAGCATCAAACTGTGTGATTGGACCAATTCCGCTCTTTCCAGCTTTGATTCCAGCCCAGAATTCATCAACAGAGTTTCCAAGTGGAGTAATAGCTCCCAAACCAGTAATTACAACTCTTCTTTTTTCCATTTTTATTTCCTTATATATTTTTTTGTACGATATTTTATTCGCAAAATCCGGCCTTTCAGGGTTCCGCTAACGCTCATTACCTCACTTCGTTCGGCAACGCTTCGCGCCCTTACACGCCGGCGTAGGCTTAATTCATCAACACCCAACAATTATTAATTAATAATTAGCAATTAATAATTAATAATTGTCTAGCAGCCCATTCCACCGTCAACGCCCAAAACTTGTCCAGTCACATAAGATGAAAGGTCAGAACCAAGGAACAATGCAGCGTTTGCGATGTCTTCTGGTTTACCACCGCGTTTGAGTGGAACAGAATCGATCATTGCCTTCTTAAGGTCTTCGTTCAAAACAGCAGTCATATCTGTTTCGATGAATCCAGGTGCGATACAGTTTACGCGGATACCACGAGCACCAACTTCTTTAGCAAGTGATTTTGAGTAAGCAATCAAACCACCCTTAGAAGCAGCGTAGTTTACCTGACCACCCTGACCGTGAACACCAACGATAGAACTCATGTTGATGATAGAACCAGAGCGAGCCTTAAGCATAGCGTTAGAAACAATCTGAGTTACAACGAATGTACCAGTAAGGTTTACATTCAAAACGTTCTGCCAGTCTTCCATCTTCATGCGGAAGCTAAGACCGTCACGTGTAATACCAGCATTGTTTACAAGAATATCAAAGTTACCAGCTTCAGCAAGAGCAGCCTTAACAACTTCAGAAAGCTGTTCAGCATCTCCTACGTTAGCACAGATTTCATGGAATACAGTTCCGTTTTCTTTTGCAAAAGCTTCAAGTTCTTCTTTTGCAGCAGAAGGCTTAGAACAAAGGCCCCAAACTTCAGCGCCGTTAGCAAGATAAGTTTCTACGATTTTACGACCGATACCACGGCTGGAACCAGTTACAAGTGCTTTCTTTCCTTTTAACATCTTTTTCTCCTGATTAAAGTTCATTGATAGATTCTACAGTATTAATAGAAGGAACTGACCATTTTTCAGCATGTGCAGTCTTAGCAAACAAACCGCTCAAAACCTTACCAGGACCAACTTCAATAACCTGCCAGTCTTCGTTCATAACAGCTGCAAGTTCATCTTCTTCTGCAGTCCACTGAACTGGGTTTGTAAGGTGAAGAACAGCATTCTTTTTGATTTCAGCGCCGCTTGTTGCCTTTTTACCAGTTACGTTAGAGAAAAGTTCACATTTAGGATCATTGAAAGTTACATCAGCGATAGCCTTTTCGAATTCATCAGCAGCCTTCTGCATAAGTGGTGAATGGAAAGGACCTGCAACAGCAAGACGGAGAGCACGGCGAGCACCAGCTTCCTTTGCCTTAGCTTCAACTTCTGTCAAAGCATCGAATGTACCAGAAACTACAGTCTGAACGTTAGAGTTCAAGTTAGCAGGATAAGCATCTTTGATACCAGCACAAAGATCTTTTACCTGGTCCAAAGAAAGACCAAGAACAGCAGTCATTCCAGGTGCGTGACCTTCGTTAGCAGCTGCGATTTCTTCACAAACCTTCTGCATGATCTGACCACGAACGCGAACAACTTTTACTACATCTTCAAATGAAAGAACGCCAGCAGCGTACAAAGCAGGGAATTCACCAAGAGAGAATCCCATAGAAGCAGAAGGAGTGATACCTTTTGATTCAAGAACCTTCATTGTAGCCAATGAAGCAGTCATGATAGCCATCTGGCTGTTATCTGAACGACTAAGAACTTCCTTTTCAGATTCCCACATGATCTTTGTCATATCAAGACCAGAAATGCTTGATACTTCATCTACAACCTTACGAGCTTCAGGAAAAGCTTCACAGATTTCCTTCAACATTCCAGGTTCCTGTGCACCCTGACCAGGGAACAAAAAAGCGTACTTCTTAGACATAAATTACCTCTATTAAAAACTCAAAATGACATTTTTTGATTTTTTGTCATTTGAGTTTATTTTAACAAATTAGCAAAATATGTCAAGAAGTACGCTTTTGTAACGTATATTGAATTATCTTACTTTTCAAAAATTATCAAAAGAACTGTAAATCGGCTTTTCTTGTAAAGCAATATCTTTAAGCATCAGTTTTCCATTCCTTCCATTATCTTCAAAATGCATGCACAGGCTTTACTTTACCTCAATTACCTTATCACCTATAATCATGTATTTCTTACCGTCAATAATAATTCCCTAACAGACTCCTCTACCTTCTGTTCAGTAACCTTGAAGTTCGGCTCGTTTTCAATATAAAAATACATATCGTGCTCCCTGAACAGTATATCTTTAAAAACTACCTTTGTATCATTATCGCCAAACTTCAGGATAATCTTTACAGGGTTTATATTGTCATACCTGAACTTAGCATCCTTTCCAAAGTAATACGAAAATCTCTTCATTCATATCATCATCTTCAAGTCCATCAAAATTATCGTTTTTTCCAGAACTAATGCGCTCGATTGCAAGAAGCTTGTGTATCTTACCCTTAAACTCAATTGTACATTGAATATTCCAAACAATATAAGAAGACCCGTTATGAATGATTATTGTGTCCTTAAAGCCGTTTATTACAAGATCTGAAACCGTAGTTTTATAGATATGGTTACGTCATCATCAACCTTGACAGATTCGTGTTCGGCAAAAACAGAAGCTAAAAATAACATACACAAGGTAGCAGTTAATAATTTCTTTTTCCTAAACAGTTCCTCCATTTTGAAATAAAAAAGCCCAAAGTTAGGCTAAAATTCCGCCTTGACTTTAGGCCGCAATGGACTATTAACGTACTTTTTTATAAACAGCCACAAGAGAACCGCTTATAGAAGTAACAGTAAGCTTGTCGTCTTCTATTGTCCAGAAAGATTCCACAAGTTCACCATTTATGCTTGGATCAATTTTTGCGTAATCTTCAATAGAAACTTCCGATCCATCTCTTAAAACAACAGACTTGTTGCAAAGCTGCATTTTTGACTCGTCAGCTGCATAAGCACCTTTTATAATTACGTCATAAGTAATCTGATTTTTAATCTCATCAAGTGTATAAGGCATTTCTTCTGAAGTCTGAATAAAAGAATCATAAACCTGCTCAAACTTCATAGAATAGCTCAAATCGCTAAAAAAAGACAATGTAAAAGCATCATAAGCTTTTGCACTTCCAATCAAAGAATCTGGATTTTCAGGATCTGAATACACATCCATTTCTACAGTCTGATTTCTAACCCAAGATCCATCAAGTTTTTCATTGGCTTCCAGTACGTTAGTAATAGGAACTACTTTTTTTTGACATGAAAAAAGAAAAAAACATGAAAGCAAGAAAAAAGAAGAAATAATTTTTTTCATTTTAATTTACCAAAACCCTCAAATCATTAATTTTAATGTTTGTATTTTTATCGCTAAGAACTACTTCATCACCGTTTGACAATGTCAAAACAAGATTTACAGGATCAAAATTCTTCATGATATTCATAAAATCTTCTTTATCCATTTCCGAAGCATATCTTATCTGCATGTTTTTCTTTGAATCTAAAGAGCGAAACATGTATTCTTTAGAAAGAAAATTATATCTAACCCCGTTATTTTCAAAACTAAGGGCTGCCTTTTCTCCTTCAGAATAGTCATTTTTAGATACAGTATATGTATATTTTACAATAGGGTTTTCTAACAGTTCATCCTTTTCCACATTAACAGTGATATCAAATTCAATAGCCATAATCTTTGAATTTTTTGTCTTAACATATGTATTACGCATGAACAAATTAGTTCCATTTACAGAATTAAGAACAAGAACACCTTCAGATGTTGCACATCCAACAAAAAGTAAAGACAACAATGCCAATACAGATAATACATTTCTTTTCATATTATTTTTCTCTTTAAAATAAAAAAAAGTTACCAGTCATTAAGACTAGTAACCTTTTTACTAAATTAGGGTGCTATTATTCACCTGTTACAACAGTTGAAACAGTTGTGAAAAGGAGACCAGACTTAATTTTCTTATCTACTGTAGAGATCTTCTTTACACCACCATTCTTAGCAGCTGTAGCAATACCAGCGTCCAAGTTATTTCCCATTGGGATATATCCGAACAAGTATTTTACAGAAGCTTCACCAACTTTCTTACCAACATCATTAGATGTAGCACAGATTGGTGAAACCATAGTAGTTGTACAGCTAGCCAAAGCCAATGTAGCTGCTGCTGCGAATGCAATAGCGATTTTTTTCATACTAAAAAAAACTCCCTTTTGAAAATTTTCGTAATCACAAGATTACACATATTATTATCTACACACCAATATTTTTAGTCAATAAAAAAAATAATAATTTTTTTTTATTTTGTAACCTTTTTATATGTACTTTGTTGTTTTAAATGAAAGCGAAAAACAATAGCCAATAAAAATCTTCCTTTAGTTCCCAGTGATTTCTCTCCTTTTTTCACTGGGAACTTTTTTTATTGCGAAACAGACTGCTCCTGCTGTTCAAGATATTTCTTTCTGAACTGCAACGGACTCATTCCATAAGCATCTTTGAAAGATCTGATGAAATAAGAGAAATTGCTGAATCCGCATTCTTCTCCAATTTCAGAAACGCTTCTAACAGTTTCAGTAAGAAGATAATAAGCATTTTCAAGGCGGCACTTCTTTACATAATCAAGGAAACTATTTCCTGTAACCTTTTTAAAAATCTTCATAAAATGACTTTTAGAAAGATTGCACATATCAGCAGCCTGTTCTACTGTAATTTCCTCGGCCAGATTATTGCTAACATAAGTCAGAATCGGTTTAACCCTTTCAATCCAACCTTCCCGGGTTTCCATTGAATCGGTTTTTGTTCTAACTAAATCTTTTATTCTAAAAAGTATTGAGTAAAGATTAGCTTTAACCCTCAATTCATCTGTTGAATACTTCTGATGACGGGTTTCAAAAAGCTCAAAACAGAGTGGTCCGATTAACTTACCCAGATCTGAATCAGCTTTTACAAAATAATCTTCCATTTCGCCATTATAAAAAGGCTCAAAATATTTTTTGAAAACACACCCTTCCCTATCTTTTTCAAGCAAATCAAAGGAAAACATGATATTACAATAATGGCTTTCTTCGTTTTCAAACTGCCCAATATCGTGAATGCGATCAGGAGGAATCAAAACAGTATCTCCTGGTTCACAAATATACTCTTTCCCTTCAACAGAAACTTTTACTCTTCCTTCCATTGCATGCACTAATTCAAATTCCTCATGCCAGTGCATAGGAAAATAGGTAAACAATTTAGGAATTATTCCATTGTAAACCATATAAGGAAACTCTGGCTTACCATGCATTTTCGTTTCTTTAAATGCTGATTCCATAACAACGTCCTAAAAACTTTTATAAATATTAAATTGAATACTAAAAACTAATGATTTCCTGATATGCCTGCATAGCAAAACCGTCAGTCATTCCAGAAATGAACTCAATAACACATTTTGTGTAAGAACCGATATCTTCAAGAGTGAACACAGGAGAATTGTTCAAACGCAGAATCTTCTTCCTATCCATATCGGTTTTCCAGGCAGCAGAACGATAATTTGTATACTTTATGAGCCAATCCTCAAAATATTTACCCAAAACAGGATAATATTTCATGGCGATATTTATTCTTCCATTTTTTGCATAATCATAGTAGCGCATCAAAGTACGATAAATAGTTTCCAGACAATTAGAAGCATAAGGTGCAAATTCACGCAGTCTCCAATGATTATAGATGTGCGCAAAATTGAATTTCTTAAGTTCCTTTATAAACTTAAAATATTCATCACTGAAGCAAATACCATCTTCCGGTGAACTTTTTTCGCACAAATCAACAATAAGATCATTAATAAGAACAGTTGTATTTACAGCCTTACCACTTCTGAATGCATGACTTCCTTTAGCGTTCAATGTTTCAGCAACAATTTCACGAATATGACGATATGCACCCATATCCAGAATATGATATTGTCTTGCATCTTCAATATCGCGACCCAAATAAGCAATCTTATCTGCAACCTTTACAACACAACCTTCCCAAGTAAAAGGCTGAATCAAACCAGGCCGTTTAATTGAATACAAATCGATGTTATCTTCTCTAGGTTTGATTCCCTGCTGATCTATTTCACCGCAATGGCAAATCAAACCGTCTCGAACAGCATAAGTAAGATTTAAAGGCTGAGCAATTCCATCAGGATCAGGGAGAGTTTCAATATAATCAGCAAAAAACAAACTGTTGCGTTCATGCCAGAACTTCTTTGGAGCATCTGCCCCATCCTTCTGTTCCAGCAAGGCATTCAGACAGTCTTCCCCATGATGACCAAACGGAGCATGACCAATATCATGACCAAGGGCAATTGCATTTGCCAGCTGTTCATTCAATCCAAGATACTTACAGATAGTTGTAGCAACACTGGCAACATGCATAACATGTTCCATTCGAGTACAAACATGATCATTGTGAGGAGCATAAAAAACCTGAGTCTTATGCTTCAAGCGTCTATAAGCCTGACAATGCAAAAGTCGAGTATAATCACGTTCAAACTCGGAACGAATCTCATTTCTGTCATAAATAGGAATTTCACGCTTTACGGCAGCTTTCCACTTTTTACTATTTTCATCACAACGAACTGATACAAAACTATTCTGCATAATAACACAATTATATCATACCTATAGCCAAAAAAAAGACGTACACGATGTACGCCTTCTGAAAATAACAAAAAATATGTTTTTATTTAAAATATCAGTTAAACAAAAAAAGCCTGGCAGCTTGCATCTAATAGCAAACCCGTCAAGAAAAACTGCGACAGCATTTTTTTTAGGGTTTACATCCCTTCACGCTCGGCGAGATTTATCGAGCCGACGTAGGTAGCTGCCCACAACAGATATATGTTAAACAAAAAAAAAGCCTGGCAGCTAGTCGCTTCGCTAACGAGAATGGCCGAAGGCTCATTCTCGCGCAGTGCCACATCACTATCCAGATTTTCACCACGCCTTTTTTCTGTCAAGCACCACCA
>JAZLGB010000004.1:0-113645 GCA_045616085.1 Treponema sp. | reverse complement strand
ATCAGTCGTTGGATTACAAAAATTTAAAAGTAATTTATATATATGAAAAAGATGGAATAATAGGTAGCGAAATTTTAGCACTTAATCCAAATCTTTTTGAAGTTAAGAAATTTCCTAAAAATTCTATTGGTAATGTTCCTTGGGAAATCGTGTATAGAAAAACAGGTGAAAAATATTATTGTCCAGTTAATGTTGGAGCACGATTAACAGACTTGGTAGATGTTTTACCTAATTTTAATAATGAAGAAAACAGAGAGATTGCGCAGTTTACTGGGGTTGATAATCTTAATGTTGGAGTTAAGGTCAAAATTCCTGAGGTGGTTGTATATTCTTATTTGGAAGACTCAGGTTCTTATGAAAATTACAAGGTTCGAATTGAAGAGGATGTCTGTGATTTTAACTGGAGCAGTGAAACTTCTACAGGAAATGGAAAAGATTTTAAGGTTTCAGGTGTTGAGTCAGTTACAGATACGACAGAATGTAAATTAACAGTAAATTCATCAAATGATGAAAAATATCTTTATATTTCTGATATTGTTTATGGAGATATTGAATATTCTGTAAATTATAAGGCTGTTCCTTGGGAAATTCGTCTTTTGAAAGATGATAAAAAGGTGGATGATACTCAGAGTCTTGTTGCTGGAGAAACCTATACACTTGAGCTTTTCAATTCCCTTGGGGATGCTGCGCCTGATAATGTTCAGTTTAAAAATTCAAATGAAATAAATTCAAGCTTTAGCGTTGACGGAACAAAAATTTTTGCGCCTGCGTTCGCTACTGCTACAGCAGAAACTGTGAATGCTGTAATTCCGTTTGGAACAGGAACTGGTGGTAATACAAAAACAATTGCATCGATTTCAGTAAAGACTGCACAGGCTGGTACAACCCAGTACAATATTAGCTGGAATGTTAATGAAGGCACTGGTGCAGGAACAATGCCGTCCACTTATTCAACTGACACTGTAATTGAAATGCCAGAAGTTACTAGAGAAGGGTATATTTTTGAAGGCTGGTATACTGATAGTGAGTTTAAGAATCAAGAAGGCATAACTGAGACAGATGGTAAATACAGTTTTAATTCCGAAAAAAATCAGACTGGGGATGTTAAGTTCTATGCTAAGTGGGAAGAAATTGATGATTCTGTAAAAATATCTAATTGGAATGATTTAAGTAGTGCTGTAGAAAGCTGGGAGGGTGGAAATACATATAAGTATCAATTAACAAAAATCAATTATACTACTGATTCTACAATAACAATTCCTACAGGTGTTACCGTAGAGCTGAAAGGAAATAATTCTGCGATTGTAAGTGTAAGTCATGCTGGAAAAGCATTTATTGGTGTTGGAAATCTAACATTGAATGGCATTGTTTTTGAGCGCTCTGGAACAAACTCTAATGGTTTAGTTCAGTTATCGACCGGTTCCATCATAAATTGTAGTTTTAATAATTCAAATGCAACAGCATTGATTATAGATGGAAAGGTCACTGTTGAAGGAACTAAATTCAACAGCTGTGCAGGAACAGGAATGCCTTCGGCTGTAAAGATTAGTGCTAATGGTTCTGCTACGTTTGAGGACTGTTCTTTTGAAAATGGAATAAATAAAGAAGAAGAATTATATCCTCTGAATGGAGGAGCTATATGTGCATTAGGTAATATAACTTTGAACGGATGTGTATTCAAAGAGAATACGGATCAAAATATTACGGATGGATCTGCAAATGATATTTATTTGGCACAGGGTAAAAATGCTACTCTTGGCGGTTATTGTACAATTTCAAATGTTTACCTGGAAATAGGCATAAATGCATCAACAAATAAGACTGAATATGGAGTAATAAATGTAATTGATGGATTCGCGAATTGTTCGGATATGGATTCATTCACAGAAAAGAAAATTAAATTGGCTGTCAGCAATCCAACTGTCGATGGAATTTCAAATTTTGTATTCATTCAATATCCTGGTTCAAATTCTGACGATTATTTGAATTTTTTTGAATCGGCGAATTCTTCTTACGTATTTGATAGTAACGGTAAACTTAAGTCCAACTAAACCCTAATCCCCCCCCAGAACTTTTCCCAGAGAGTCGTGAATGACGAGGTTTGCCTTGTGGTCGCTGGCTGTCTGGGATTTGTTTATTAACACGATGTCTCTTCCCTGGAAATAGTCGATTAAGCCGGCGGCGGGATAAACAACAAGGCTTGTTCCGCCAATTATCAGTGTGTCGGCACTGGCGATGGCCTGGATGGCTCCTCTTATGCAGGAATCGTCTAGGCTTTCTTCATATAAAACTACATCTGGCTTTACGAGGCCTTGGCATTTGGTACAGCGGGGCAACTTGTCTGGGCTGTTTTCACTTTCGGCAATAAAATCAATATCGTAAGGAGCGTGGCACTTCATGCAGTAATTGCGAAGTGTGCTGCCGTGAAGTTCAAAAACATTTTTGCTTCCTGCCATCTGATGAAGGCCGTCGATATTCTGGGTGACGATTGCCTTTAGCTTTCCGGCTTGTTCCATTTTGGCCAGCTGTATGTGGGCTATGTTTGGCTGAACGTTCTTAATAATCAATTTCTTTCTATAAAAATGATAGAATTCAACTGGATCCGAATTGAAGAAGCTTCTGCTTATGATTGTTTCTGGCGGATATTTCCATTTCTGTGCGTAAAGTCCGTCCTGACTTCTAAAGTCTGGAATGCCGCTTTCTGTTGAAACGCCAGCTCCCCCAAAAAACACAATGTTATTGGAACTATCATAAATTTCTTGGAATTGTTTTAAAACATCACTCATAATATAAATCTACCACTTGTTAGGTAAATTTAAAGTTTTTGGCACTTTGTGTCGATAAAAGAAAGTGAGAATTTGTCAATTAAATATTTGTCCATTAAAATATATAAATTGATAAGTAAAAAAGAATGTGGAGTAAAGGCTTATGAATAAACCTTTGAAAATTTTCAGCATTTTTGTACTTGCAGTATTAAGTGCGGCAAATCTATTTGCTCATGGTGCAAAAGATGTTGATGAGAAGAAAGTTCAGAACTTGGAAAGCTGGCAGGAATCTTTTGACCTTGATGGAAAAAAAGCCGGCAAGTACAACATTATGGTTACTGCAACCGACTTGGGTGGTAATCAGCTTGTGGAAGGTCCTTTTAACCTCTATTTGGATCCTAAATCAGATTTGCCTGTAACAGGCATTACAAACCCTCATCAAGATATGAGAATCGTAGGTAACCTTAATATTGTAGGTACCTGTGTTGATGATGATGCGGTAATGTACGTTGATTTGATCCTTGATGGTGATGAAGAACATCCGGTTCGTGCAAAAGGAAAGGAATTCTGGTCATACTATCTTGATACAACTAACCTTGAAGAAGGTCTTCATTCTATAAAAGTAATTGGTTATGACATTAATGGTCTTGCCGGTAATCCTACTATGCTTACATGGAACCTTGATCGCCGTCAGCCTGTAACTGCCGTAGATAATCATGTGATGGGAACTCTTGTTTCAAAAACAGTTAAGCTCCACGGAACTGTTTCTGATGGAAATGGTATTAAGAGTCTTTCTTATTCAACAGATCACGGTGTTACATTCAAGGATATTAAGCTTGCCCGCAAAAAGGGATCTGTAGAATTTGATATTTCAATTGATACAAGAAAATTTGAAGATGGCCCAGCTGTTGTTTGGTACAAAGCAATTGATAATGCTGGTTCAGAAGGAGTTTATTCTTTCCTCTATTTTATTGATAACACTAGTCCAGAAGTAAAAATTGTTCAGCCTGCTGACAAGACTCCACAGTACGGAAAGGTTGCAATTGCTGGTTACGCAAAAGATAAGATCGGTGTAACAAGCCTTACTTGGTCATTCGGAAAAGAAACTGGCGAATTCGAAATCACTCCTGGTAACTCATTCTGGGCAAAGGAATTCGATCTTGCTGGTGCAACAGAAAAATCTAGAAAATTCACAATTACAGCAAAAGATAATGCTGGAAACGTAATCACAGTTTCAAAAGATGTGTTCATTGATGAAACATTGGATAAGCCAAACGTAAAAATTGCTTTCCCAGCAGCGTCTTCTTTCATCGATACAACTGATGCGGTTTACATCCGCGGTATCGCTCAGGACGAAGATGGAATCGCTTCTGTAAAATATAAGCTGGACAACGGTGAATGGATTGAAGAACAGACTCACGGTGTTTTCTACGGAGTTCTTGCTGATGAAGCAAATCTTTCTGGCGGTAAACACACTGTAACTGTTATTGCAACAGATAAGCATGGAGTTCAGAGCAATCCTGTTACTCAGGAATTCTCTGCTCGTGGAGGAATTCCAACATTCACAACTCCAAAGGTTGGTTCACAGGATGTTGTAAACGGTCTTTCTGTTCATCCAGAAGCTGGTTTGTCTTTCTCTACAACTGTTAATTCAAGCGTTGGTCTTTCCACAGTTCACTGGGAAGTAAACTGGGCTAACGGTGGAATCAAACAGGGAGATCTTTCTCCAAACAATGCATCTAGCCAGACAGTCACAATTCCTGTAAACGATGAACTTCCAAAAGGAATTGCAAAGATTTATATCACAGCAACAGATTCACTTGGTCGTACTCGCGAATGTAAGGCTTTGCTCGACGTTACAAACACTTCTATTATTACATCTGCTAAGCCAGAAATCGAAGTTACAGAAGGTACTGTTGAAGGCGGCCGTGTAGTTAATAAGAAGAGCCGCAGTGCTGATCCAAGAGTTAAGATCTCTGGAGCTGAAGAAACTGTTACAATTGACGGTTCTTCTGGTGACATGACTGTTAGCGGTTCTGCTACAAACGTAGACGGAACATTGACATATCGCGTATTCACTTCGCTTGCTTCTGTAACAGCTGGTTTGGTTAATTCAATGGGTCCTGTTTCAGCAGGTCCTGTAACAGAACTTCCAGTTGGCAGTTCATTCAGCATTCCTTTGAACACAGCTGGTTATGGTATCTACATCGTTGAAGTAACTGGAACAAATGCCGCTGGTAAAAAGGCTAGCGCTGCAATCGCATACAGAAACCTTCCTGAACTTCCAGAAGGTGTAAAGGGTGGTGCAAAGGCTCCAATGTTTGTTTGGGCTGACGGAACAGATGTTTACAGCGCAGTTGCATATCAGGGTGAACTTGAAAGCAACTTTGCTGTTTACAAGCGTTCTAACATGCCTGCTGGAGCAAACAATCTTTCTGCTTCGGTTACTGTAAACGATAAGCCTGTAACTTCTGCTTACAAAGCAAACAAGGTTCCAGAAATTGAAGCTGCTTTTGCCACACTTAGTGGAAAGGCTTTCTCAAACGGTCAGATCATCAAGCTTGAAAAAGGTGCAGGTGATACTCTTGTAGCTTATGTTGAATGTGACATGGCTGTTACTGCTACTTACGAAATTTCTGGTGAAGCAGTTCCTGGTGGAAACGCTAAGAATACTGGTGCCGCAAAGGTTACTCAGTCACCTGACAAAAAGAATCTCTACATTGTTGAAATTCCTGTAGAAAACATTCCTGTTAGATACAACATCGTAAAAGTTCTTATCAAGGCAGGAACTGTTTCAAAAGAACTTGTTGGAATGTTCGGCGTAACACGTTCTATCAACGCCACAATGATTGATGACGGTCGTGCAATTTACGCAATTCAGCATTCTGATTCAAAATATGACCGTGATACTCGCAGTTATATCATGAAGCCTGGTGAAACATTCAGCTTCTATTCAAATACAACTGAAGTTGCCAGCGCAGATCTTCTTACAGCAAATGACGGACTTACTGTTGAAACTGTTGGAAATCTTATCAAGGTAACTCCAACAAAAGACGGAAGTTTTAATGGTGTAGCAGTTCGTGCAAAATTGGTTTCTGGTGGAACTGTTGATTCTTCTGCATACAACTTCATCGTTGACAGCGGTGCTCCAGAAGTAACAATTTCTACTCCAGAACTTCATAAGTGGGTTAAGAATTCTGTTCGCATTACTGGTACTGCAGCTGATCCAAGTGGTGTAAAGGCTGCGGAATATTCTATTGACGGCGGTGCTAACTGGAAGCCTTTGAACCTTAACGTTGCGGGCCGCAGCGCTGTTGGTGCAACTTTCAGCGGTACAGCTGATGTTAGCGGTTGTGAAGAAGGCCTTGTTGGAATTGATGTTCGCGTATTTGATATTGCAGGAAATGTTTCTGTAACTCGTACTGCAGTTCAGAAGGATGTTACTCCTCCAGAAGTTGAAATAATCGTTCCAAATCCAGAAGCGATCGTAAACGGTGACAACGTAATCGCATTCAACGTAAAAGATAACTACGGATTTGATAAGGCATTCTATATTGCTCCTCCATCAGCAAAATCTGCCCGTAAAGAAATTGAAGTTTCTTCCGGCACATTTGTAATGACTCACGTTGGTACAGTTGCTCAGCCAATTGACGACGGAATGTCATTTGAATTTGTTGACGGTTGTGGAAACGTAGCAACATACGAAGCATGGAAGTTCCTTATTGATAACAAGTCGGATCTTCCTGTTTCAGAAATCCATCTTCCAACTTATGAAGATGTTGTAACTCGTGACTTTACAATTTCTGGTGTAATTTACGATGATGATGGTCCAGCAACAATCTACTATCAGATCGACAATGGTTCATTCATCAAACTTGAAGAAATGGGAACTTCTTTTGCTATCGATGTTCCATTCAACACAATGACAGATAACGAACATACAGTTCGCGTTTACGCAGTAGACGTTAATGGTGTTCGTGGTCCAACTGCAGAACGTAAGTTCCGCGTATCTTTGGAAGAACCAAAGGGTGCTGTTGAAACTCCAACAATCGATAAGTCAAACAAGGGTGTTGTAACATTGACTGGTGTTGCCAGCGATAAGAACGGCATCGAAAAGGTTCTTGTTTCTCTTGATAACGGAAACAGCTATAACAATGCTGTTGGTACAACTAACTGGTCTTATACATTCGATACACGTGCAATTCCAAACGGAACAAACGTAGTATTCATTAAGGTATTTGATAAATATGGTATTCAGGGCTTGTATTCTTCTTTGATCAACATCGATAACGAAGCTCCTGAAATGATCCTTGATTATCCATTGGATTATTCTTCAACTGCCGGTCCATTGTTCTTTAGTGGTTACGCTTTTGATAACGTAGACATTACAGATCTTTACATTACAATCCGCAGTCTGGACGGAAAATCAGTTCCTGGACGTCTTGCCCGCATTGACTTCCAGCTGGATCGTATTATCGCTCAGGGAATTGATATTTCCGGACTTGATAACGGTTCTTATAACATTGAATTGACTGCATTGGATAAGGCTCAGAATGCTACACATATCAGCCGTAATATTCTTTTGAACAAGAGTAAGGCTCTGGCAACTGTAAATCTCTTGTATCCACTTAACGGTGAACACAAACAGGGTACATTCAACATCTATGGTTCAGCAGAAGCTGACAAGAAGGTTGAAAAGCTTAGCCTTTACATTGATGACAAGTTTGTAGCAGATACAACTCTTACAAGCAGCGAATACTTCAAATTCAGCCTTACACCAGAAAACATCACTGATGGTGTTCACACTTATCGTGTAGATGCTCAGGTTGAAGGCGGACAGGTAATTCGTTCAAGAGTTCAGACTGTTGAATATTCTTCTGTAGGTCCATGGCTTACAATTGATAACTTCTCTTATGGTGACTTTGCCATGAACCGTCCATACATTCAGGGTCATGCAGGTTATGCTTACAGCGAAGAAGAAAAGGTAATCTCTAAGACTAAGAAGGCAACAGAACAGCAGAAAGCTGCAATTGCTGCAAAGAAAGTTGAAAAGATTGAAGTAAGCTTTAATAACGGTAAGACTTTTGAACAGGTTTCTAAGGGTGAAAAATGGATGTACCGTGTAGAAAATCAGGATATTGCTGAAGGTTTCCACTTCATGCTTGTTCGTGCAACAATGCGCAACGGTGAAACTGCAATCGAACGTGCAATCATCCAGATTGATAATACAGCTCCTAAGATTCGTCTTATCAGCCCTAGTGCTGGTGGTCGTTACAACCAGCAGCTTACATTCAGCGGTCTTTCTAGTGATGAAGTTGGTTTGAAAGAAGTTGCTCTTTCTTTGCGTAAGGGTGACAAGGCTTCTTACGAAGTTCCATCGTTCATCCAGGGTCTTTATGTTGACTGGCATTTCTGGGGTGCAACATTGTTCGATATCGGTGTAGGTCTTACCTTCTTCGATGACGTTGTAAAGGTTCAGTTCCAGTGGGGTCAGTTCACTCAGGATCAGCGCAATATGTTCAGTAAGACTGATATGCGATACGGTGGAGACAACGTAATGGGTATCAAGATTCTTGCTAATATCGCAAACATTCCATTCAGTTACTTCTTCGGACGTGATGCAGAATGGCTTAGCGCTAATCTTGCTTTGGGTGCTCAGTTCACTCGCTTTAATGAAACTGGTTCTGGGGAAGCTCAGATTCTTTCGGCAATTCTTGCTCAGCTTGAATTCCCTAAGCTTAATTTCCCTAACATGAAGTGTTTCAGTTCATTCAGCTTGTATACTGAGTTTGCATTGTGGTTCATCCCTACTGACGTTGCTAGTAGTGGTGTTGATATTCAGAACATGGTACCTCAGATTGGTGAAGGTATTCGCTTGAGTATTTTCTAGGATGTTGCCAATGAAGAAGAGAAATTTACTATCAGCTGTCTTTGGTATTCTTATTGCCGTTGCAGGAATCTTGCCTGCAGATGCATTGGATGCTTATGTAACAGTAATTTATCGCGAAGTTGATGTAGCATTCGTAAACCAGTCTGAAAAGGAACTCGACAGTATTCTTGGAAAGAATAACGAAGATCGTAATTACTATCTGGTTGAAAACTACACAATGAAAAAGATTCGTCATCTTATTGTTGATGAAGAATATAAGTTTGCCAGTCAGGCTACATTGGTTGTGATCGATAACAACCTTGATAACATGGAAGCTGTTGATTTGTACTCAACTATTTCTGCAGCTCTGGCAAAACAGGAAGAACAGATTCGTCTTCAGGAAGAAAAGCGTCAGATGGAGCTTGCTAAGTTTGAAGCTGAAAAAGCTAAGCAGCGGGCTAAAGTCGAAAAGGATTATGTCTCTGTTCAGACTGCCAGTGGTGAATCTGTATATCTTAAAGAAAAATATGAAAAGTATACATCAACATACTGGAGTGCAAAATTTGGTATGTTTGATGGAACTTATGTTGTAGATACTGAAAATGATTATGATTCATTCCGTTATGGTATCTCTGGTGATGTTACTTACGAATATAGCTTTGATAACCTGATGATAGGGTTTGATGTTGGTGGTGATGCCTGCATTATTCCTCTTTCTGGTGATGATGGTACAATCCTTGGAAACTTTGCGCTTATGCCAAAAATCGGATTTAATGGTTTTAGTAAAAAGCTTTCACTTAGAGGTGGTTTTGCAACAGTAATCAGAATTGATTCAGGTGAAGGAAATACATCAACTTTGACAAAAACTGTTTATAGTCCTGCATTTGGTATTGGTTTGAACCATATCAATCTTGGTCCAGCAACTTTGAGCTTAAATGCAGATTATCTTTTGGGTACACTTGCTTATGATGATCTTAAAGCTGGTGTAAATTCTGCTTTGAATGTTTCGATTCCTGTGGCTGAAATGGAAAGGGTTAGATTGACTTTCAATCTTGGGGTAAAAGACACATTGTTCGTCAAGGAATCTGGAATTGAAAATAGAGCCGGTTTTGTTCTGGCAATTGGAGTTGAAAATGTTATCAAATAAAAAAATTATTGCATCTTTATTGGTCGCTTTGGTCTCTTTTTCTGTACTCTTTGCTCAGTCAAGAAATGACGCAATGGTTCAGAGATATCTGGACAAGGCAAACACAGCGTTTGATGAAGGAAACATTGACGAAGCTTATAAAACTATCAATGCGTCTTTGAATTTTGCTGTAATGGAGGACGGAGTAATTCCTGCAAATGTTCTTGTAATTGCTCGTTCAATTTATACACAGAAGCTTAAGGCTGTTCAGCGTAAGTACAACGAAAATGTTTTCATCGACATCAAGACAAACTTGATGGAAAAATACACTGCTGTAAACACAACCGAACTTACAAAGCTCATGCGTCAGATTGAAGCTGACATTGTTGCCAACGAAAAAGCCGCTGATAAAAAACAGCAGCAGGATTTCTTGAACAGTATTAAAGAATCTACTGCTAACACTCAGGAAGCAATTACTGATCTTGGTGAAAAAATGCTGGATCAGGGAAAAAGACAGCAGGAACAGAGCGAAAAGCTCATTAACTCAATGAATGGAAACATGACAAAGATTTTCATTGTTGTAGTTATCTGTATCGTTCTGATTCTTATGGTTGTTGGTATCATCATGCTGATTCTTCGCTTTAGCGTTAAGCAGAGTCAGGTTCAGCAGGCACAGTATGCAGAAGCTTTCCGTCTTCTTGCTCAGAACCAGAATCAGACAAACCAGCTTATGCTTGGCGGTATTGCAGGTCTTTACAGCGACGACGGTCTTAAGCTTGCAGGTGCTTCAACCTGGAGTCAGAGCGCTTTGCCAGAACCAGAAGATTCAGAAGAAGAAAAAGAAGCTCTTCGTGAACTTGCTGTTAAATGTGAAGAAGTTGGTGCAAAAATCGATGAAGCTACCGGCCGTAAAAACAATTCTAAGAATGTTTCTGAGCTTGTATTTAAACTTGCAACAAAGCTTGGATGCAGACAGCATGATGCAATGGTTTATTTCTGTGCATCAATGGTTTACGATGCAGGATTCCTTTCTCTTGATAAGGAATTGCTTACTGCTGAATCTTTGACAGACGAACAGCGTGAAATGATTAGACGGCACATTGATATGGCTGAAAATAATCTTCAGTTTGTTCCAAAGCGTTACTGGGATGTATTCTATCAGGCTGCAAAATATCATCATGAAAATTTTGACGGTTCGGGATATCCTGCCGGCAGTAAGGGCGAAGAAATTCCTCAGATTGCACGTATTATTCGTGTTGCAGACAGTTTTAACGCTCTTTCAAGTAAGCGTTCTTTCCGTGGCGGTATGGATAAGGATTCTGCTGTTGAAAAGCTTATGGCTGAATCAAATCTTTATGACATGGATGTTTTGAACGCTTTGCAGGAAATCATCTAGGGTTTAAATTTCTTAACCGTAAAACAAAAGATGCCGATAAACAGAATATGAAAAAATACGTATTTTGTTTATTGGCATCTTTTTTTGTTTTAACAACATCCTGGGCTAAGCAGGTTAAACCTTTGTACAAGCTTCCAGATCAGCAGAATGCTGTGGAAGAAGTTACTACAGGTTCGACAGGAGAAACTAAGCTTTTTATAGTTGGAACCAGCAAAGGTCTGTTTAAGGTAAGTTCCGGGAATAGTGCTGTTCCTCTTTGGGTGGACGGAGCTGTAGAACAGATTTTACGTACGGAAGTTGCTGGCGAAGATGGAAAGGTTATCGAAAACTGGTATTTCCGCACCAGCAAGGGAATTATGTTCAGTTCTGATCTTGAGGTTTTTGAACCTAGAAATACTGGGCTTCCAACTTCAACTGTAAAGAATTATGACGGTCAGAATACTGAATTTGAAACTCGTGTAAAAACTCTCAAGGATTTGTGTGCAAACCCAATGAATCCACTTCAGATGGTAACTGCCACAAAGGATGCGGTTTTTATTACTCGTGATGGTGGCCGTAACTGGAAAAATCTTGGTTCAACCAGTGCAAATACTCCTGGGGTAAAGGCCTGTGCAATTGCTTCAATGCCTGTTACTTTAAGCGACGGTACTAAGGGAACTGAACTGGTTGTTTTTATGAGTCATCCTATTTTTGGTTTTTCTTACATCAAGGTTGACGCCAACAAACCTGCCTGGATTGATACTTCCAAGGGACTTGAATTCATGCCAAGCCTTACTTCTGGTGCAGATGAAATTGCGGATCTTCTTCCTGTTCTTGTTAAGGATGAATACGGTTCGTCTTACTGCGACCTTTATATCAGTCAGAGCTTTATTCCTCGTCTTTACAAATACGACTGGCCAAACCGTCAGGGCGAATTGATCTACAAGGGTGAAGAACCAATAGAAACTTATGATGGACTTACAGTAATGAACGACACTTTGATTTACACTAAAAATGAAAATCTTGGTGCATTAAAGCTGGATGATTATTCTTGTCCTGGAATTCCAGAAAAACTGGCTGACTGGAAAAAGGCTTTTGCTTCATGTCCTGGTGATGTGAACACAGCTTGGGTTCCTTACAACAGAACTGGCTTTAAGAAAGGTCTTTGCTTGAATGAATTGTGGCTTTTGTATCCTGGCACAGTTAATTCACCTTATGGAAAGAAGGCTAGCGGTCAGAAGAGCATTTACGTTTCGGCATATCAGTGTCGCTTGCAGAGTGGTATCGACAAGTTCAAGAAGATCATCAAAGACAACAAGCTTAACAGTCTTGTAATCGACATGAAGGATGACTACGGACTTTTGCGCTATGACACAAAAGATCCTCTTGTAATGCAGAAGGGTAAGGTTACTCAGTATGCGGTTGATCTGGATCATTTTGTTGAAGAATTCAAGAAAGACAACATCTATCTTGTTGCCAGAATCGTAGTTTTCAAAGACAGAAATCTTGCAAAATACGGAAATTCGAAATATTCAGTATGGAACTACACAACAAAGTCACCTTGGATTGGAATTAAGGAATACGAAGATGTTGTGGATGAAGAAACTGGAGAAGTGACTGGAAAAAATCCTGTTTATTACGATGAAAACTGGGTTGATCCATACTGTCCAGAGGTTTGGGAATATAATGTTGCCATTGCAAAGGAATTGATTGCCCGCGGTTTTGATGAAATTCAGTTTGACTACATTCGTTTCCCAACAGACGGTTACAATCTGCGACAGGCCAGCTACCGCTGGAAGAGCGAAGGAATGGATAAGGAAAGTGCTCTTGTTTCATTCTTGAAATACGCCCGCGAAAATATTAAGGCTCCAATCGGAATTGATATTTACGGTGCAAACGGCTGGTACCGCAGTGGAACTCGTACTGGTCAGGATGTAGAAATGATGGCTGAATATGTTGATGTAATCGGGCCAATGTTCTATCCAAGTCATTTTGAAAACAACTTTATGCGGTACGAACCAGAAGCAGATCGCGTTTATCGTATCTATTACTACGGAACTTATCGAAATACTGTTCTTGCGCGAAACCGTGTTGTAGTTCGTCCCTGGGTTCAGGCTTTCTATCTTAACGTAAGCTACGATCGCCAGTATTACAACAAGGATTACGTTCTTAAAGAAATCTTTGGGGTTCGCGATTCTGTTGACCGCGGTTACATGTACTGGAACAATGCCGGTAATTATGAAATGCTTTCTCCTGATGTTGGACCAGAGGATCCGTATATTGGAACCTGTAAGGAAGCAGATCCAAAATACAAGAAGCCTGGAATCGGTA
Organism: Treponema sp.; assembly: GCA_045616085.1. GTDB lineage: Bacteria > Spirochaetota > Spirochaetia > Treponematales > Treponemataceae > Treponema_D. The sequence goes on along the minus strand of JAZLGB010000004.1, from coordinate 100,179 downwards.
CACAGGAGGCTCCTGAGTATAAAGATCCAGGACTTAGCCGAATGGATAATGTTTACAATAACGGCGAAAAACGTAATACTCCTGGTGCTTCTGCTTTTATTCCGCTTTTGCAGATGAATTTGATTAATAAGAGGTAAAAATGCCTAATCCAAAATACGCTCCTGAAGAACCAATTTGTGCCATTGCAACTGCTTTGGCTCCTGCTGCCTTAGGAATTGTCCGCTGTTCGGGAAAGGACTGCGTTCAGCTTTTGTCAAAATGTTTTTCAAGGCCAAAGGCTCTTTGTGAAGCGGCCGGAAATACTCTGGTATACGGTTGGATTAAAGACGGCGATGTAAAAATCGACGAGGTCATGGTCAGCGTATACCGGGGAAAGAAAAGCTTTACCGGTGAAGAAATGGTGGAAATTTGTTGTCACGGTGGACCTGGGGTTGTAATGGCAATCCACAATCTGCTTTTGAACAGCGGTTTCCGTCAGGCTGAACGAGGTGAATTTACTTTCCGCGCATTCATTAACGGCAAGGCTGATTTAACAAAGGCAGAGGCAGTTCAAGAAATCATTGAAAGCCGCACAGGTGAAGGCCGAAGCCGTGCGGCTGGTCGTCTTGCAGGTCAGCTTTACGAAGAAATCGATTCAATTAAAAAACTTATTACAGATACATTGGCTGCCATTGAGGTAGAAATCGAATATCCGGAAGATGAAGAAACAATCGCCGACAGCTTTGATCATTCTGATCTGGAAGAAGCGGTTGCTCGCCTTAAGCAGTTAAGCGACACCTGGCAGGGGGAAAAACTTTACCAGGACGGTGCCCGACTTGTTTTGTGCGGCCGTACAAATGCCGGAAAATCATCCCTTTTCAATGCGATTTTGAAGGAAGAACGTGCCATCGTTAGCGATATTGAAGGTACAACCCGTGACTGGATCGAAAGTTTTGTTGATTTTGACGGCCTTCCGGTTCGTTTGTTCGATACAGCCGGGCTTAGAGAAACAGAAGATGTTATTGAAGCTCAGGGTGTTGAACTTACTCATCAGCTTACAGAAGATGCGGATGTAGTTGTTTATTTGTGTGACAGCAAAAATGGTGTAAGTGATGATGATTATTGTTTCCTTAAAATGGTTGAAAAGCCAGTTGTATTTGTGTGGAACAAGGTTGATGCTGTAAATGAAGAACCAGCGCTTACAGAAAAATTCTTGCGGGAAACAAACAGTATCAAAAAAGAAATCAGAATCAGTGCAAAAAAAGGCAACGGTTTTGCAGAGCTTTACTCGGCTGTAAAAGAAGTTGTGCTTGCGGGTACAACAAGTGAACGCCCACAGGCAGGTTTGGGTTCTGCCAGACAGAAGGCTGCGGTTGAAGAGGCCTTGGAATGCGTTCGTCATTCTCTTGTGGCAGCAGACGAAGATTTTGCTCTGGATGCAGTTGTTCAGGATCTGGAAGATGCGCTTAATTCTCTTGGGGAAGTTACAGGTGAAGTTACAGCGGATGATGTTTTGGGCAGCATTTTCAGTCGTTTTTGTGTAGGTAAATAAATGAAAGACTATATATTTTTTGATTTGGACGGAACTTTAACCGATTCAGAAGCAGGAATCAAAGATTCCCTTAGAATCACTCTGGAACATTACGGCGTTCACAAGACTGACGAAGAACTGGTGCCATTTTTGGGGCCTGCTTTGTGGGAAAGTCTTCCAAAATACGCCGGCTTTAAGGAAGAAGATGTTCCTGGGGCGGTAGAAATTTTCCGCAAGCATTACAACGAAATCGGGATTTTTAACAACAAGGTTTATCCAGGGGTTGTGGAACTTTTGGAAAAATTGAAGTCTGCGGGAAAGCACATTGTTCTTGCAACTGGAAAACCTGAAGTGCAGGCCAACATCGTTCTCAATCATTTTGATCTTGCAAAGTATTTTGAATTTATTGGCGGTTCAACTTTGGATGTGAGCCGCAGCAAAAAAGGTCAGGTAATCGCTCACGCAATTAAAAATCTTGGGCTCAAGGATGAAGAAAAAAGCCGCATCATCATGGTTGGGGACCGGGACAACGACATTAACGGTGCTCACGAAAATGGCCTTGAAGTGATTGCTGTGCTTTACGGTTACGGAAATCAGGCAGAATTTGATAAGGCCGGCGCTGATTATATTTGCGAATCTGTGGAAGAACTGGGCGAAATGCTGGTTCACAGAAGTCTTTAGGAAAAAAATATGTTTGAAGAATATATGGGTCGTGCCATTGAACTGGCAAAAGGCGGAATCGGTAAGACAAATCCAAATCCTCTTGTTGGAGCGGTTATCGTAAAAGATGACCGCATCATTGGAGAAGGATTTCACCATAAGTACGGGGATCTTCACGCGGAACGTGATGCTTTGCGAGATTGTCTTGAAAAAGGAAACGATCCTGCCGGCGCTACAATTTTTGTGACACTTGAACCATGTTGTCATCAGGGAAAGCAGCCTCCCTGCACAGAAGCCCTTGTTCAGTCAGGAATTAAGAAGGTTTACGTTGGAAGTCGCGATCCAAATCCTTTAGTTCACGGAAAAGGAAACGCTTTTTTGCGGGAACAGGGCGTAGAAGTAATCGAAGATTTTATGCGGGAAGAATGTGATGCCCTGAACGAAATCTTCTTTCATTTTATAACAACAAAAACTCCTTACGTTGCGCTTAAATATGCCATGACAATGGACGGCAAGATCGCTACAAAAACTGGTGCTTCCCAGTGGATCTCAAATCAGGAAAGCCTTGCTCATGTTCACACATTCAGAAACAAATACGCTGCCATTTTGTGCGGCATTGGTACAATTCTTGCAGACGATTCCATGCTGACTTGTAGAATTGAAGGTGGACGAAATCCATTGCGAATCATCATGGACAATAAGCTTAGAACTCCTCTTGATTCCAATATTGTAAAAACTGCAAAGGATGTTCCAACAATCATCTGTTCAAGCGAAATTGATACAAGTTCTCCATTGATGGTGGATTACGAAAAGAAAATCGCTGCCTACGAAAAAGCTGGAATCGAAGTTTTGAACGAACCGGATTTGACCAGCCTGATGAAAGAACTTGCTTCACGAAACATCGACAGTGTTCTGATTGAAGGCGGCGCTGAAATCAACTACAGCGCGATCAAAGAAGGCATTGTGAATAAGATTTACGCCTTTATTGCACCAAAAATATTTGGCGGTCGGGATGCAAAAACTCCTGTTGCCGGACACGGTGTAAAGCTTCCTGACGATGCATTTAAGTTCAAGCTTGTTGGTACAGAAATGTTCAGCGGCGACATCATGCTGGAGTACGTAAAGAATGTTTAAAAAACATTTGGTTGCCCTGGCGGCACTTTTAGCTTTTACGTCATGTGCCACAATCAAGGTTCGAGATTACGGTGTAAATCAATTCGAAGTTCGCCAGCCAGTTCGCATTGTTCAGATTTCAGATTTTCACAGCAACACCTTTGGAAAAGACGAAGAAAAGCTGCTTTCAAAAGTGCGGGATGCCAGCCCGGATTTGATTTTTCTGACCGGCGACATTTTTGATTATTACGTTAATGCTAAGAAGGGAAAAAATCTCACTAACTGCGAAAAGCTTGTTTCCGGTCTTAGAGAAATTGCTCCTTTTTACTACATTTCTGGAAACCATGAATACTATTACAATCATTCTGGCGAATGGGCTTATTTAATTGAGCAATATGGCGGCAAAATTCTTCACAATGAAACTGTTCTTGTTGGTGTGAATCAAGGCGTGATTGAAGTGACTGGTGTTGGCGACCCTTTTGAGGAAATGACTTACAAGGAAAGGGTTGAATATAAGGATAATACAGCAGCTTATTTTGAAAATCTTAAAAATGTGTCAGAAAAGGCCTGTGAAATAAAAAGGGAAAAAATGAAAGATGGAGAATTGTTGTTCTCTGTACTTTTGGCTCATCGTCCGGAATATATAAACGAATACCTTAAGTATGATTATGATTTGATTCTTTCGGGACATGCCCACGGGGGACAGTGGAGGTTTCCTCCTTTCAATAACGGAATTTATGCGCCGGGGCAGGGAATGTTCCCAAAATATGCAGGTGGAAGATATGATTTTAAGGATGCTGAAAGCGTCTTTATTGTAAGCCGAGGATTATCTTATCAGAGTACTTGGGTTCCTAGGATTTTTAATCCGCCTGAACTGGTAGTTATAGACGTTCAATAGCCTTAAAGTAGGCTGTGACGATTTGATTAAAGACCGTTACATTGTTATAATGAAATCACTTCAGGGCGAGGTGAAATTCCTCACCGGCAGTATAGTCTGCGAGCCGCAAGGCATGACAGGGTGTGATTCCCTGACCGACAGTAAAGTCTGGATGGAAGAAGTAGATGGCGGAATGGGCTGTGCCCTATGCCAATTTATTTTGACGATACAAGCTCTGGAGATATCCGGAGCTTTTTTTATGTTCACAGGAATCATCGAGGAAACAGGCAAAATCATCTCTGTTAGCGCTGGCCGCATTGCAATTCAGGCTGAAAAGGTTCTGGAAGGCACAAAAATCGGCGACAGCATTGCGGTAAACGGTGTCTGCCTTACAGTTACTACAATGACTTCAAGTCAGTTTACAGCCGATGTTATGCCGGAAACTTTGAGCCGCTCAAGTCTTGGTTCTCTTTCTAAAGGCGACGGCGTAAACCTTGAACGGGCAATGGCTGCAGACGGTCGTTTTGGCGGCCACATCGTAAGCGGTCACATTGACGGCACAGGAACAATTTCCCGAATGGAAAACGACGGAAACGCTGTCTGGGTTTACATCGCAGCTCCAAGTTCAATCTTAAATCTGATTATCGAAAAAGGTTCCATTGCAATTGACGGCATCAGTCTTACAGTTGCAAAAGTGAACGACAAGGAATTTGCGGTAAGCGTAATTCCTCACACCGGAAAAGAAACAACTTTGCTTGGCAAAAAAAACGGCGACACCGTAAACCTTGAAAACGATGTGATCGGAAAGTACGTTCAGAAGCTGATGAGTGTTGGCGCTTCGGTGGTTGAGCCTGCCGAAACCACCGCTAAGCAGGCTGAACGAGACAGCAAGCTGATGGACTGGCTTAGAGGTTAAGATGAAAAAGATTGAAATTCTTGCGGGGCTTTTGCTGGCAGGAGCTGTTTTGTGGGCTGAGCCTGCTGTTTGCGAGGGCGAAGAAATTCGTCTTTACACTGCGGTAGAACTTTTTGAAACTTACGGCGAATTGATGAACAGTCTTGGGACACCAGAAATGATGGAAGGCGGAATCAAGACAAAGATTCTTACCGTAAGTGATGACTGCAAAAACGAAGGTGTAAACGGCAACTGGTGCAAAATCCGATTGCGGTTGGGGTTGTGGAATGAAAAAAGCGACTGGATTCCAAAAGGAACAGACTGCTGGTGTTTCATCCCGGAAGATGCCAAGATTTTTAAAAAATAGGAAATAGGCTTACTTGCGAGCTTGCATGGGCTAGGGCATGGAAGTGCGCCGAAGGCGGCCACTGGACTGAGCGTAGCGAGGGAAGCGGCTGGAGCGTTAGCGGAACACTGGAACGCCCGACGGCGAAGCCGGAGCCTCCGTATAAAAATGGAAAAGGAGTCAGAATGGACTACAAATATAATACGATTGAAGAAGCTCTTGAGGATTTGAGGGCTGGGAAAATTATTCTGGTTACAGATGACGAAGACCGGGAAAACGAAGGAGACATGATTTGTGCCGGAGAATTTGCCACACAGGAAAACATCAACATGATGGCTTGTTACGCAAAGGGGCTGATTTGTACGCCGATGAGCAATGATATTGCAAAACAGCTGAATCTGTTTCCTATGGTTGCGGAAAATACTGACAACCACGAAACAGCATTTACTGTTTCTATCGATCACAAGGCTACAACAACAGGGATTTCTGCGGCTGAACGCTCTATTACGGCTTTGGCTTGTGTAAATCCTGATTCCAAGCCGGAAGATTTCCGCCGCCCTGGACACATGTTTCCGCTAATTGCACGAAAAGGCGGTGTTCTTGTGCGCAACGGTCACACAGAAGCAACAGTTGATTTGTGCCGTCTGGCTGGCCTTAAGGAATGTGGTTTGTGCTGCGAAATCATGGACGATGACGGAACTATGATGCGTACTCCAAAATTGTGGGAAATGGCTAAAAAGTTTGGGTTTAAGTTCATTACAATCAAGGCTTTGCAGGATTATCTTCGTTTGCACGAAAGCCATGTTGTTCAGGAGGCAAAAGCTAAGCTCCCAACTGAATATGGCGATTTTGATATTTATGGTTATGTAAATGATATTACTGGTGAACATCATGTTGCTCTAGTTCGTGGTGAAATCGGTGACGGTCAGGACGTGCTTTGCCGCGTTCATTCTGAATGTCTGACTGGCGATGTTTTTGGTTCACAGCGCTGTGACTGCGGACCTCAGCTTCATGCGGCTATGCAGAAGGTTGCGGAAGAAGGTCGTGGTGTAATTCTTTACATGCGCCAGGAAGGCCGCGGAATCGGGCTGATCAATAAATTGAAGGCTTATACTTTGCAGGAACAGGGCTACGACACAGTTGAAGCAAACGTAAAGCTGGGATTTAAGCCAGATCTTCGTGAATACTGGATCGGCGCTCAGATTTTGCGCGACCTTGGCTGTAAGACTTTGCGCCTTCTGACAAACAACCCGGAAAAAATCTACGGTCTGGATGGCTTTGGCCTAAAAGTGAACAAGCGCGAACCAATCGAAATCGCCCCACAGGACTTTGACAGATTCTATCTGAAGACAAAGCGTGACAAGATGGGACACGTGTTTGGGCAGAAACTGGATTAGGAATTTGGAAGAACTTCTGAACGAAGTTCCTCATATTTATCAACGCCAAATATTCCTGCGCACTGCTCGGAATATTTGAGCGACTCAGGGACATATTTTCGGACAAAAACTGGATTAAACCACGAAACACACTAAAGACACGAAAATGTGGTCGAAAAGATTTCCTTATGGATGTTTATCGATGAACTATAAAAATACGGGAAGGAAGACGAAGGATAACAAAAACATCCACAGGTCGGAATGATAGTTTCCATGCCGACCTGTGAATGTAGCGACGCTAGCTAGCGGTTTTGTTATCCTTTGGCTGACTGGTAGTATTTTTATATTGTTGGAAATAAGTTTTATCCATAAGGATATATTTGAGAAAAAATTATAGATTGCCACGAGCTTTGCACTCGCAATGACGTGGCGCAGGAGAAATATCATGGAAAATATCAATTTATTGGAAGGAAAACTCGTTGCACCAGCTGGAATGAAAGTTGGTATCATTGCTTCACGTTTTAACGAAATCATCGTTAATAAGCTTTTGGGCGGAGCAGTTGACGGTCTTGTTCGTCATGGAGTTGAAGACAAGAACATTACAGCTGTTTGGGTTCCAGGCGCTTTTGAAATTCCAGTAATCGCAGACAAAATGGCTGCCAGCGGAAAATACGATGCAGTAATCGCTGTTGGCGCTGTTATCCGCGGTTCAACAACACACTACGACTATGTTTGTGCAGAAGTTTCAAAAGGTGTTGCACAGGCAAGCATGAAGAACGGCGTTCCAGTAATGTTCGGTGTAATCACAACAGAAAACATTGAACAGGCAATCGAACGTGCTGGATCTAAGGCTGGGAATAAGGGATATGATTGTGCATTGGGTGCAATCGAAATGGTGAATCTTATTAAGCAGCTTTAAGGGGTAACTGGCGGACTCGCTCGATGAATCTCGCTCGGAGCCGAGGTATCGATGAATCTAAATGAACGCTGGCGCGTCCATTTTTAACGGTTCTTCGATTTTAGGCTGGTTACGATTGTGCTCTTGGTGCAATTGAGATGGTTAATTTAATCAAGCAGCTTTAATTAAAAAAAGGCATGTCTGAAAAGTTTTGTCATGCTGAACTCCTTGTTTCAGCATCTATGCTTCATAAAGTGTAGAGATTCCGAATTAAGTTCGGGATGACACTAAAAAGCAAACTTTTGGTGACATGCCCTTTTTTTATTTGTTTCAAGTTTACTGTCGAAGGATACTTCTAAGGGCTTCCGCAAAGGCATTTTTCTGTTGTTTATTTACGAAAAGTGCGTCGCTAAGGGCTGGAAGAGGAGTATTCGATGCGGCTACCCAGTAACGAACGTCATCTGCCTGAATGTCAGGGACACTGCAGTTTGCCTGTGTAGGACCAAGTCCTGTTTTTGCTGAAAGAGTTGCCTGAAGTTCATTAGCCATTTGTGTAATAGCTTTTTTTGCAACAGGGTCTTTTGACATAGGAACAGCAAAAATGATTGGTGCTGTGAAATTTCGTTCAACATTAGAATGTACAGCAGGATAATAAACAGAAGAGTATTTAATTACAATATTGCGTTCCATTTCACGGTGCTGAGATAATGTGATAAAAGTTGCTGTGGTCAAATCAGAAGACATAAACGCTTTGATATCCCTTGAATTCATTGAATAAACATTTTTAGGGATAATTCCAAGCTTATACCATTCTCTAAGTGTAGAAACAGTGTCGTGATATTCTCCGCCTTCGGCAGAAAGTTTTACAAGAGTATCGTAAAAGTTATTCTGTGAAACTTTTCCGGATGCGACTTGTTTTGCAATTTTATTCTTGGCTGATTCCCATGTCTGTTTGCCAGAAATGGCTTCCGTCAAAGCTCCAAAAAGATTAATCAATTCAGCATCTTCTCCTGCAGGAAAAATAATTGGTGCAGGAGTGGAAGATTTTGTAATTTTTGCTAATTTTTCAAGGTCAGAAAGGACGTTGATATTTTTAACTCGACTTGAGTGGAATTTATCCAACGAAACATCAACTTCATAATTATCAATAAGAAGAGGTACTGCAGGAATCATTCCATTAACAACCTGAGTTGCTTCTCGAACAGAAGATGTCATGCCTTTCAAGATATCCTGAGAAAAACTCAATTTTTTCTTGGCACTATGGTTGGCTGCATATTCTAAGTTCAATCCGTTGTAAACAAAAAGCAGGTCAACTTTCTTTGATTTTTTTAGAGCTCTTTCCAGTGAAATGTTGTTATCAAGAGTGATTATTTCAAATGGAAGGGAGTTTTTGTTCTTTCTAGAATGAGTTTTTTGAAGGACATCTGTGATTTCAGCCTGGTTTCTTTCGCTTATTCCATAAAATGCGGCAACCGGCTTACGGCTGGCAACAGAAAGGATGATCATAAGGATTGCGATTAAAAGAACTATGGCACCAGAGATGCCCATTACGATTGTTTTAAGATTCAACTTTAATTTCATTCTTCTATTTTATTCCATACTGAAAATTTTTTAAAGTTTATGTTATAATGAGTTACTGTTCCGGAGGTTATAATGGAATACTATTCAGAAAGTGAAGTTTTGACTTACATCAAAGAAAACGATGTAAAGTTTATCAAATTGTTTTTTACAGATATTTTTGGAACAATTAAAAGTATTTCTATTCAGCCTTGTGAGCTTGAACGTGCATTTAAGACAGGCATTTCTTTTGATGCCAGTGCAGTTAAAGGTTTCTTAGGTGTTGATCAGAGTGATTTGTTTCTTGTTCCTGATCCTTCAACTCTTTCTGTTTTGCCATGGCGTCCACAGCATGGTCGTGTAGTTCGTTTTTACTGCAACATCAGATATCCGGATGGAACTCCATTTGAAGGTGATACACGCAAGATTCTTCAGGATCAGATTGAAAAGGCTTCTGCAAAAGGCTATGACATCAACATCGGTACAGAATGTGAATTCTATCTTTTTCAGCTGGATGAAAAGGGAAATCCAACAAACATACCACATGACAACGGCGGTTACTGTGACCTTGCTCCTTTGGACAAGGGGGAAAATGTTCGCCGCGACATCTGTCTTACTTTGGAACAGATGGGAATTCAGCCAGAAGTAAGTCATCATGAGACAGGTCCTGGCCAGCACGAAGTAGACTTTGTTTACGATTCACCTTTGCGTGCCGCAGACAATCTTTCTACTTTCAAGACAGTCGTTCGTACAGTTGCTGCAAGAAACGGCCTGGATGCTAATTTTATGGGAAAACCATTGGAAGGCAAGCCAGGAAATGGACTTCACATCAACATTTCCATCGAAAAAGACGGTAAGAATCTTTTTGCAGATTTTGAAGATGACGCACAGCACTTTATTGCCGGAATCTTGAGCCGTATTCGTGAAATCACAGCTTTTACAAACCCATCTGCTAATTCTTACGCTCGTTTTGGCCAGTATGAAGCACCACTTTATATTGGCTGGAGCCGTGGAAACCGCAGTCAGTTGATTCGTATTCCAAGTTCATCGGATAAAGCTCGTAGCCGAATGGAAGTCCGTTCTCCAGATCCAAGCTGTAACCAGTATGCAGCACTGGCTCTCATCATTGCGGCAGGTTTGGACGGTATTGAAAACAAGAAAAAGCTTCAGCCAGAAATTCTGATCAATACATACAAGGCTGATGCAGAACAGCTTAAGGGGCTTGAGACATTGCCTCAGTCTCTGGCAGAAGCCGTTCGCATTGCAAAATCAAGCGATTTTGTAAAACAGATTCTTCCAGAAGTTACTTTGAACGCTTTTGTTGCTTCTGCTGAGTAGGACGTGAAGAGGAAACTGTCTGTAAATGGATTCAGTATTAATCGTTTCTAATACAAGTGCGACTCTGGGGATCATCTCCGACCTGCTGAACTCTCAGCCCTTCAGCCGCATTGTAACTACACAGAATTGTTCTCAGGCAAGACGTGATATGATTTCGGATCAGTTTGATCTGATTATTATTGATACGCCATTACCAGACGAATTTGGTGACGATTTTTCAATGTATGCTGCTGAACAGACAGATGCAGGTATCATTCTGATTGTTGATAACGACAAGGTTTACGATATTGATTCGGATGTTGAGGAGTCGGGAGTCTTTGTTCTTCCAAAGCCTATCAGTCCGGAATTCTTTTATCAGGCAGTAAAGCTTTTGATTGCAAGTCGCAAGCGAGTTCATGTTCTTGAAACAGAAAACATGAAACTTCAGAAAAAAATCGAAGAAATCCGTCTGATTGACCGTGCAAAATGTATCTTAATTCAGTATCTTCAGATGACTGAACAGCAGGCTCACAAATACATCGAAAAGCAGGCAATGAACCTGCGCCAAAGCAAGCTTCAAACAGCAGAATCAATTCTTAAGACATACGAAAGATAATAAAATTGAAAATACTACCAGTCAAAAATCGGCTGTCAAAAACCGCTAGCTCTGGGGAGGCCCCAGCCCCCTTTTTTGGTCGCTGTTGCACAGCGATTTACAGCTACATTCGCAGACCGGTAAGGAAACTATCGTTCCGGTCTGCGGATGTTTTTTGCCACCCGATTTTTTCCTTCCCGTATTTTCAATTTTTTTTAGTTAGGTACATGTATAATCTCGCGAGGTTTAGAGCCGTTTGCAGGACCTACGATTCCTCGTTCTTCCATTTCTTCTACAAGACGTGCAGCGCGGTTGTAACCGATGCTCAGGCGGCGCTGAAGGTAACTGGCGCTGGCTTTGCCAGACTGGATAACGATGTCCAGAGCCTGTTCATACAGAGGGTCATTGCAGCCGTCATTGAACAAGCCGCTTCCTCCGCCACCTTCTTCATCATCATCTTCAATGAAGATTTGGTCATCAATGTAGTCTGGGTCGCCAAGAGTCTTAACGTAATCAACAACGCTTTCAACATCAGTGTCGCTTTCAAAAGTACCCTGGATTCGGATTGGATATGGATCAACTGCAGAAGCGTAAAGCATATCACCCTTACCAAGAAGCTTTTCGGCACCAACAGAATCGATGATGATGTTAGAGTCTGTTCGGCTGGCAACCATGAAGGCGATTCGGCTAGGAATGTTTGCCTTGATAAGACCAGTAATAACGTTTACAGAAGGACGCTGTGTTGCAAGAACAAGGTGAATACCAACGGCACGGGACATGGCTGCAAGGCGGGCAACGTTAGATTCAAGTTCTTTTCCAGAAGTAGCCATCAGGTCGGCAAATTCGTCGATGATGATTACGATGTAAGGAAGCTTTTCTGTGCAGATATTGCGTTCTTCGATACGGTTGTTGTAGCTGGAAATGTCGCGTACACCCATCTGATCAAGCAAAGCGTAACGGCGTTCCATTTCGCACAGACACCACTGAAGTGCCTGCAATGCTTTCTTTGGTTCAGTAATAACTGGAGTAAGAAGGTGAGGAATATCATTGTAGAGCTTAAGTTCAACAACTTTAGGGTCAACAAGAATCATCTTAACCTGCTGTGGTGAACGCTTGTACAAAATCGAAAGAATGATCGAGTTTACACATACAGATTTACCAGCACCAGTTGCACCGGCAATCAAAAGATGAGGTGTTTTTGCAATATCAATGATCTGAGATTTACCCAGAATGTCTTTACCAAGAATTACAGGAACAGCCATTTTCTTGAATTCTGGCAGATCCTGTTCGATCATTTCGCGGAAAGAAACGATTGAGCGCTTGCGGTTTGGAACTTCGATACCAACGGCTGCCTTTCCAGGAATTGGGGCAACGATACGAACGCTGCTTGCGGCAAGGTTCAAGGCGATGTTGTCCTGAAGGGAAACAATCTTGCTCAAACGAACGCCTGGTGCAGGAGCGATTTCAAACATTGTAACAACAGGACCTTTTTTGATTCCTGTAACTTCTGCGCTGATGCCAAAGTCTGTAAGAGTGTTCTTGAGCTTAACGGCATCTTCTTTTGTCTGGTCGTCAATGAGCCAGTACTGGTCATCTTCGTATTCTTCAAGAAGATCAGTTGGTACTTTGTAGGCTTTTTTAGGAGCCGCACGGTGTCCAACCTTCTTAGGTTCAGTTTTTACTGTTGTGCGAACAGGAATGTCTGTTGTTTCGTATTCAGGTTTTTCATCTGATTCTTCAGAGCCTTCTTCATCAGATGATTCTTCGTCGCTGTTTGCATCAAAGAAGTCAGAAAGTTCTTCTCTCTGATGCTGAATGTCTGCTTCAGAGCTGTCTTCTTCCTGGAAGTCTGAGTTTTCTTCTGAATAATCATCTGATTCTTCTTCTGAAGGTTCTTCATCTGAGCCGTCAAAGAAAGAGTCATCCTGATCGTTTGCAAGCTGACGGAGGGCGTCATTTTCCATTTCTGCAAAGACATCGGATCCAAAAGAGATGGTTGGGTTTTCTGGTTCTGCGGCAGCTGTTTCTTCCTCTTCTTCGATTTCTTCATCAGAGTTCATGTCGATGTCAAAAAAATCTGGGGAAAGAGTGTCGTTTTCGCCAGCGGCAGCTTCTTCCTGTTTTACGGCTTCGTTGTAGCGTTCAAATTCGTCGAAAGCGGCTTCAAGGTTGTCTTCAAGAGACATTTCAGAATCGTCGGCATCCTGTTCGGCTTCAGAAACAGCTTCCTCTTCCTCAATAATTTCTTCTGATTCTTCAGAGTCAGCTTCACCAAATGCAAATGGATCAAAATCATCTTCGTCCATTTCTTCTTCATCGTCCTGGGAGTTATCGGCTTCCTCTTCAAAAACGAATTCTTCTTCGTCATCGTCGTTACTGTCGGCTTCTTCTTCAACAGCACCAGCCTGAGCCTTGATCTCATTAGTATCAGGCCATTCCAGCTCATCTTCAACTGATTCTTCCTCGGCAGGCTGGTCCTCTCCAAAACTGTTAAGGGCTGCGTACTCTTCCTGAGTGATCATGGAGTTAGGGGTAGATTCTTCTTCATCAAAAACGTGGGCAAAAGGATCGTTTTCTGGAAGTTCTGGTTCAGTTGTATCAGAATCTGACTGCTCAGAAGCAGTTTTTTCAGCTACAACGCCTTCTTCTGTTGGAGAGCTCTGATCTAATGTTGGTTCTGTGGCAAGATTAACTTCCTCTGTTGAGACAGGCTTGTCATAAGTGTCTTCAGAAGCAGAAACCGCGCTGTCTGATCTGAGCTGTTCAACCTTATCTTTCAAGCCAGAAGGAAGAATGCTCTGGAACGCAGGCGCTTTTTTAAGGAGTTCTGCATTTTCTGCGGCAGCAGCAAGTTCTGCTTCACGGCGTTTTTTATCTTCTTCGTATTTTTCTTTGTGGAAAATAAAATCGTTTACGCGGTCAGCAATAAGTCCGGCACCGATAACTTCGATTACCATAAGCATAAGGCCAATCACTGCGGTAAGGGCAACCTTGATGCCCGCGAGTTCGTCTGTGTAGTCTTCTGCAATTGAACGGCAGATTTTTTCTACAACAACAGAAGTAAAGAAAGGAACAACTGCAGTCAAAAGTCGCATGGACTGTTTTGCTGTCCACTTTTTTGCAAAACAGGAAAGGCCTGCCACAAAAAGGAAAAGTGGAATGAGTATGCTGGAGTAGCCGTAAACGCTAAAGAGCATGTCTCCAAGAGTGTATGCTACTGTATATAAAAGAGTATCCTGGCCGGGACCAAAGGCTCCAAAGTCCAGGGGAAGTAATGCTAAAGAAATCGAAAAGAATGCAGCCACCAAAAGTAAGATTGATCCGGCTGCAATATTTGGTTTGTTAGAAATTTTCATATTTAGATTATCGGAATATTAGAATTCGAATTTAGCAAAAACGTTATATAATGTTTATATGTCTCGAGAAGAAAAAGTTAAAGCCCTGCGATTGATGCAGATTGATGAAATGATCCGTACAGGAAATTATCCGAATGCCACTCAGATAGGTAAGCGGTTTGGAAAATCCCGCAGCACTATCATGAGGGATATTGATTTCCTTAGAAAAGAATACAATGCACCGATTGAATTTGATCCGGTGAACAACGGATTTCACTACACAGATAAATCTTTCTTTGTAAAAAGCGTAATGCTTAGCGAAGGCGAGCTTTTTTCAGTTTCGGCAATACTTCCTCTGCTGGAGCAGTACAAGAATACTCCCCTGGAAAGCTCTTTCAGAAACATTCTTTCAAAAATTTCGCAGATGCTGCCAGATCAGGTAAGCGTTGATACTTCCCTGCTGAACGGGGATTTTACTTATGTTGGAGAACCGGCTCCAGAAATCGAAGCGGAAATTTTCAACAAAATCTTTGAGTCCGTAAAGGTTCATAAGACAATTACCTTTAAGTATCGTTCCATCAGCAGTACAAACTTCAAGGATCACACCTTTAATCCTTATCAGGTTCTGTGCCGTCAGGGAGACTGGTATGTGATCGGATTCTGTCATAATCACTTTGAGGTTAGAACTTATTCCCTGGCCCGAATGAAGGACCTTTTTGTTACAGACGCTCCTTTTGAAGTGCCGGAAGATTTTGACCTTAAGAAATACCGTGATTTGACTTTTGGTATTTTCAGCAGCAAACAGGAGCCTGTGAAGGTTCATCTTCATTTTGAATCCAGTCTTTGTAATTACGTTCTGGAACGAAAATGGCATGAAACACAGGAAATGTCCCAGAATGAAGACGGTTCGGTTGAACTAAAGTTTATGAGCAACCAGTTTGAAGAACTAAGCCGCCTGGTGATGCGTTTTGGTTCCAAGTGTAAGGTGATTGAGCCTGTTGAATTGGTGGAAATGGTTAAGTCAGAGGCAGCCAAAATTTCGGAGCTTTATAAATGATGAAGAAGATGATGTTGTGGGCTGGAGCAGCCCTTTTGATGAACTTCGCAGCTTTTGCCCAGCTGGAAGAGCCGGTTCAGGTGACTTATAACGGTGGCAGAAACTATTCTCTGGTTGAGCGAACAGATTTGCGCCGTTACGACAACAACAAGTACGTTGGTCTTGTAAGTCGCGAAGTCCGATCCTTTATTGTGAATGACGGTGATCTGTATGACGGCAGCTTTTACGTGGATGAAGGAACCCGTCACCAGAACATGTCTGTAGGTTCAGACATCCATGATTCAATTCCTTCAACCTTCAGAATCACTCCAGAGGGCCAGCTCATCATGCTGGAAGACAACGGCTATCCAAGCTTCAGAAGTTTTCCTGCATTTCCAAAAGAAAAGATCAAGAAAGGTGACAGCTGGACAGGCAGCGCAATGCGTTCAGTCGATCCTTTGAACAAAGGCATTCCTACAAAAATGCCAATGGAAGTCCTTTATACTTACACAGGTGATGAAGTTGTTCGTGGTGAGCCGGTTTACGTGTTCAGCGCAAAATGGGCAACCCGTTATGGGATCTCCTATTTTGATTTCGGTGGTGACCAGGATCTTAAGTCTGCCAACGGAAGTCATTCTGCCACAATGTATGTAAGCAAAGTGACAGGTTACGCCATGGTTGTGCGGGATTCGGTAAACGAAAACTTTATTTACCGTGACGGAAGCACAGTCAGCCTTAGGGGAACAATTTCTCTGTTTACAGAATATCCTCCTGCAGTGGATCGAACAAAGGTCATCCAGTCTTTGCAGCGTGTTGCCATGATTTCTGCAGAGGATGCAAAAGAGCTTGCAAAACCGGTAAACGAAAGCCGTCCTGTTTTTACTTCAGATATCAAGGTTGAAAATACTACTGCGGGGCTCAGGCTTACAATTCAGAATCTTCAGTTTAAGGCAAACAGTTCCGAGCTGCTTCCAGGAGAAGAGAAGCGTCTGGATCAGATTGCAGCCGTTCTTAAGGAGGCAGGAAACAATCAGTTCCTGGTTGAAGGTCATACTGCAGACACAGGATTTGAGAAAGGCGAAATGCAACTGTCTGCGGAGCGTGCAAAAACAATTGCTGCCGCTCTGGCTGGCAGGGGAATACCTTCCGGCAGGTTTATTACAAAAGGAAGTGGTGCCCACAAACCAATTGCAGATAACTCAACTCCTGAAGGAAAAGCTATTAACCGCCGCGTAGAAATTACAATTCTTGAATAAGAGGAACTTTGTATGAATATTCAGATTATTGAAATGCCATTGGATTTTGGAGCAAGCCGTCATGGTTCTGATATGGGGCCAAGCGCAATTCGTCTTGCAGGAATCCGTGAAAAGCTGGAAGGCCTGGGACACAAGGTTACAAAATACAGCTGTCCGGTCCAAATTGATGAAAAAGATTATGAGAAGACTGGTAATCCAAAAGCAAAGTTTCTTGAGCCAATCGTAAAAGCTACAACTGCTCTAGCCAGGGAAGTTGACAATGCGGCCCAGTCTCAGGAGTTTCCTCTTGTTCTGGGTGGTGACCATTCTGTTGCTTTGGGAAGCATCGCGGGGATTGCGGCTGCGGCAAAAAGTGCTGGAAAAAAGCTGGGAGTTCTTTATGTTGATGCCCACGGTGACTTCAATACTCCAGAAACTTCTCCAACCGGCAATATCCACGGAGAATGTCTGGCTGCCAGTTGTGGTTACGGTCTTCCTGATCTTACAAATCTGTATTATGAGGGCGAAAAGGTTGATCCAAAAAATGTCTGCTTTGTCGGATGTCGTGATCTGGATCCAGGTGAAAAAGAAGTGATGAAAAAAGCTGGTGTGACAGTTTTTACAATGAGTGATATTGACCGCCAGGGTTTTGCGGCAGTCTTAAAAAAGGTGATTGTTTTCTTTAAGAGCCGCTGTGACTGGATTCACGTCAGCTTTGACATGGACGTTCTGGATCCAATGTTTGCGCCTGGGACTGGTATTCCTCTTCCTGCAGGGCTCAACAACCGTGAAGCCCTTCTTTTAATGGAAGAAATCGCAGAAACAGGAATGGTAAAGTCGGCAGAAATCGTTGAAGTAAATCCTGTTCTTGATGTACGTAATCAGACGGCAATTCTTGCCGTGCAGTTAGCCGCTCGCCTTTTAGGTGATAGGATTTACTAGATGCGGAGATCCTGAACTGGTTTCAGGATCTATACCTCTACTCCATAAATCTCGTTCTTATGGTCAGTGCCTATCTTTATAAGGCAATCCTTTAGTGCCATTGAGCTGTTTTTTGCTCTGAAGGCTTTTAGGTCTCCGGAAAAACAGTTCATGGAAAAATGTTTGTACACAAAAAGTTTGTCCCAGTCGGCGCTCAGTTTAAGCTGATCCCGGTAAAGGGCAAAAATTCCTCTTGGCTTAAGTTCGCTGTAACCCACCAGCCAGATTTCTGCGTTGATTTCCTTCGCCAGACGGCCAGTCCTTTCAGCCATCCAGACCTGAGTTTCGTCCAGAAGCTTTTTCATCTCTGCTCCACCGTTTTTGCATATATGCTTAAGCTGATTTGTTTTTGCGGAATGAACAGGAGTCTTGTTCAGGATGATTACGTTTTTTCTGAAATCAACACCAAGCTCAGGATTGTTTCTGAAGAAACCTTCCCCAAGTTTTCCAGCCTGTCCAACAAGATATTTGTTGTTTTTCAAAAGTTGTTCGTCTTTTCCAGGATTGTCGCCAATCACAATAAGCTTGATGTCGTCGTTCTGGGTAAATTCATCCAGGGCCCGGTTGTAAACGATTGGAGTTTCAAAAGGGTAGTCTGGTGTATCAAAAGCCTTTGCAGCATCTTTCTGAAGCTGCATAAGGTTTGGAAGAACATTATTCCATTCTTCAATTTTTGCTTTGAATTCTTTTCTAAAAGCGTCAAAGGCCTTGAACTGAGTTTCTGTCATTTAATTAATCCTTTCCAGTCTGTTGAGTGAAGAATATCGCTGACCGCCAGCTGAATTCTGCGGGAGCTTTGTGTGCCGTATACTTCACTGCGGCGAATAAATCCAATGTCATACCATCCCATGATATTTCCTGCGGTGTGAACGTTAAAGCTGTTTGTAAAACGACCGCTTTCAAGAACGATCTGAGGAACAAGGCCCATTCCGATTCCCAGTTGAGCAAGGGCAAGGATGGCTTCGTTTCCTTCTGTTTCTGCAGCGATAATCGGTTTTACGTTGCGGCTTTTTGTCCATTCGTCAAAACGGCGGCGTGCAAGGCCAGTTTTTGGGAGAATCAGTGGTACGGAAGAAATAAAGTCCTGCGGCGAACTGTTTTCCTGAACGTTAAAGCTGGCGTTTGTGCTGGCTGCAAAAATTAACGGAGTTTTTCTAAGGGAGATGGTTTCCATGTAGGAAAGTCCGTCTTCTGGAATTGCTGCAACGGCAAGGGAAGCCCGTCCTTCTCTAACGGCGGGGATTGCACCTGCTGGATCACCGGTTTCTACTGCCAGCTGGATTCCAGGATATTTTTCAGAAAGCTTTTTGATGAAAAACGGAAGAATCACATAGCAGGCTGTAACAGAGGCGTAAACGTGAAGCGTTCCTGAAACAGCGTTTTTATCTCCCTTAAAAGACGTGATTAGTTCATTTTCCTTTTCCAGAGTTTCTTTCGCAAAGTCGGCAAAAAGTTTTCCGTTTGGGGTAAGTTCTACTCTTCTGTTGGAACGGTCGATTAATTCTGTGCCGGTTTCTTCTTCCAGCCGGGAGATGATTCTGCTTAAGGCTGAAGGACTCATGTTCTGTTCTTCTGCAGTCTTGGCAAAATGAAGCAGCTGGCTTAAGGAAACAAATGCTTTCAACTCATAAAAATTCATATCTTGGATAATATTAACATAAACTGGAATTTTGACAAATGTTCACAACAGAGTTTATAATTCATGTTATATCTTTGTTAGTTTTTTTTGGAGGCTTTCATGAAAAAGATTTTATCAGCATTGTTTGTTGCTTCAATTGGCGCTTCTTTGTTTGCTTATGATATTGCAGCTGATGCACAGGTTAAAGGTGCTGCTAAGAGTATTACTCGAACAGATTTTTCTATTGTTTCAAAATTTGGTGAATATTTCCGTACACCAAGCTCAAAATTTGTATACACACTTGATGCTGCCGGAAAAACAACAGAATCTACTGAGCTTACTGCCCGCGATACTGTTGTGAATAAGGTAAAAAATGGATTTGATGCCAGCGGTAATCTTACTGAACAGTTTGGATTTGATGCTGATGGTGCTCAGCTCTGGAAATCAACAACAGCTTATAAAAATGGAAATAAGGCTGATGTTTCAGAATTCGGTAAGGATGGTTCTCTTAAAACTAAGACTGTGTTTGGCTATACAGACGGAAAGCTTACTGAAGAAACTCTCTACAATGCCGATGGTGCTCTTGTAGAAAAAACAATCTTTAAATATGACGAAAAGAATCGTGTTTCAGTACAGGACGTTTATTTTGAAGATGGTACACTCTGTCAGGAAAGCCAGATTTCTTACACTGATGACGGCAAGAAAGATACAGTAACTTATTACGACGGTAAGGGACGTCTTTCTTCAAAATGTGTGTTCCGCTATGCAGCAAATGGAACTCTTTCTGAAGTTACAACTTACGGTGCAGACAATCAGACAACAAGCCGCCAGCTGGTAAAATACGATTCAGTTGGAAATATCACACGTATTACAACTTACACAGTTTCCAGAAAGTTTGGTACAACAGTAAACGAAATGACAGATATGTCTGAATTTACTTACAGCTACGGTTCTGCCGGTTCAACAGCTGATGCTAAATAATTAAAGAAGCGGTGCAAAAATCTTGAACAACCATCCCGTTAGGCGTATGCGTAACGGGATTTTTTTATACCCAAGTGCAGTAAGTTCTGTGCAATATTTTTTTGTTTTCTGAAAATCTTTTTCAATATCCTGAATGATGGAAGATTTATACAGAAAGGTTCCGCATTCAAAATGATGGTACAGGCTTCTGTAATCCAGGTTTATTGACCCAACGGTTGCCCTTTTGTCATCAGAAACAAATACCTTTGAATGCATGAAACCTGGTTCATAAGTAAACACTCTTACTCCATTGTTTACTAATTGTTTAATAAACCGTCTGCCAACAGCAAATACCAAAAGATGGTCGTAGTGCTTAGGGACAATCAGTTCAACTTCAACTCCGCGTTTTGCGGCAAAAACCATTGCGTTCATCATTGTGTTATCGATTACAAAATATGGCGTCATGATATGAACATATTTTTTTGAGTTGGACAAAATGTAGTTGTAAACGTCGCCTGCAATGTCGGAACCGCTATAAGCGTCGTCGCAGTAGGGAATTACGGCACCGTCTTCTGTTTGAGGATTTAAAGGTATGTTGATAAACCTGTCAAAATCCTTGAAGGTCAGATCAGTCTGTTTGTTCTGGTGATACCACAGCTGCAGAAAGGTTGTGGTAAAGGTGCGAACTGCCGGTCCTTCCAGACGAAGTCCGGAATCTTTCCAGTAATCAAAGCGCTTGTGCTTAAGGTTCAGGTATTCGTCGGAAACATTAAACCCGCCTGTGTAAGCGATTTTTCCGTCTATGTCGATAAGCTTTCGGTGATCACGGTTGTTCAATCCTGTGTCATACAACGGCTTAAAAGGAGCGAAGATTTTTGCGTGCAGGCCAAGTTTTCTAAGGTACTGCTCATAGCTATGAGTGGCCAATGTTACGGAACCAAGACTGTCGTAAAGCACGTAAACTTCAACTCCAGCTTTTGCCCGTTCTTCAAGAATTTCCAGAATGTCATGCCACATCTTGCTTTCTTCAATTACAAAAAACTCAACAAAGATGAATTTTCTGGCATTTTTAAGATCTTCCAGAATGAAAGGAAAAGTGTTTTCGCAGGAGTCAAAATATCGGACGGCAGTATCAGTGTAAGGGGTAAATCCTGCATTGTTTTTAAGATAGTCTGAGATTGGCTTTATGCGGGGGTATTTTTCCAGAGCCTTTTTTTCAGAGTTCAGGTTTGCAAGAAAAGGCAGGGAATAGCATTTGATGGACTTAAGATTGTTTCTGAATTTAAATCCTAGCCTGTTGGTCTTAAACATCAGGTAAAGCACGATTCCAAAAAACGGCATTATCAGAACCGGAATCAACCAGGCAATCTTAAACTCGTTTTTTCCAGGGGCGTTTACAAGGTAGATACAAAAAATCAAGCTGATTACAAAACCAAACGGCATGATGTACTGTCTGAAAGGTTTGAAGGTCAGTATCGGAACGGCAAAGAAAGTAATCTGAATCAGCAAAAGCAAAAAAACGGCAAACATTCGGCTAAAAACCAGAGTTTTAAGCGGTTTGAACCGTCGGTGGAGAGCTTTTGAACTGTGAGATTTATATTCTTTGTGCATAGTTAAAATTATTGATATAAATGGTAAATTTTCAAATAAAAAATAGTGAATTTTTCAAATTCTACCGATAATATATAAGATACATAGTCTTTTGCGAGGTGAATATGAAGCAAATCGGAATTAAATTAGCAGACGGTTCGTTCTATCCAATCATGGAAGAAGGTCAGCCAGTTAAGAAAACTTTGGGGCTGACAACAGTTAATGACAACCAGACTCGCGTACTTGTTGACGTATATCGTTCTAAAACTGGCACAATGGAAGATGCAGAATATGTTGATACTTTGCAGATTGATGATCTTGTAGCTCATCCAAATGGCCAGATGGAAATCAACCTTGATATCGGTCTTGATGAAAATAATAAGCTTATTGCCGAAATGAAGGACCCTGAAACAGGTGCAACTTCTAATGCGAATGTAACTCTCGTTTCTCGCACACTTGAAGAACGCCTTGAACCAACAAACTATGATGTTAAGCTTGGTGAAGATGGTCCAGTTGATGCTTCTGAAGATGCTCTGACAGATGATGATCTTGACTTGCCAGATTTCAGCGAAGAAGAACCATCTGACGGAACTGAAGGTTCTGTTGCTGCAGGTGTTGTTGCGGGAGCTGCCATCGGTGGGCTTGCCGCTGCTGCTGCAATGTCTTTGGCTAACAAGGATGATGAAGCGCAGGAAGAAAATCCTTTTGAAGAAACAGTTACAGAAGATAATTCTGACCTTGATTCAATGTTTGCAGAAGAAACTCCTGCGGCTGAAGAAAATCCCGTAATCGATGACTTCGCTACTGAATCAGACAGCTTTGATTTGCCAGACTTTGGTGAAACAACTTCTGACGAAGAAATCTCTGTTCCAGTATCAGATGACGCAGTTGCAGAAGATGCTCCAGTTACAGAAGAAACTGCCGCATCAGACGACACTTTTGCCACAGACAGCTTTGACTTACCGGACTTCGATACAGAAACTCCAGCAACAGAAGAATCAGCAGATACATTCGAAGAAACTGCCGCCGCAGAAGATTCTCCAGTTACAGAAGAAACAGTTGCATCAGACGACACTTTTGCCACAGACAGCTTTGACTTGCCGGACTTTGATACAGAAACTCCAGCAGCAGAAGAATCAGCAGATACATTCGAAGAAACTGCCGCCGCAGAAGATGTTCCAGCAACAGAAGAAACAGTTGCATCAGACGACACTTTTGCCACAGACAGCTTTGACTTGCCAGACTTCGATACAGAAACTCCAGCAACAGAAGAATCAGCAGATACATTCGAAGAAACTGCCGCCGCAGAAGACGCTGCTACAACAGAAGAAACAGTTGCATCAGACGACACTTTTGCCACAGACAGCTTTGACTTGCCAGACTTCGACACAGAAACTCCAGCAACAGAAGAATCAGCAGATACATTCGAAGTACCATCTGAAACAGAAGATGCTCCTGTTACAGAAGAATCTTCTGATGATGCGGACGGTTCAGTTGCTGCAGGTGTGGTTGCAGGTGCCGCTCTTGGAGGTCTTGCTGCCGCTGCCGCATATCAGCTTAGTAAAGATGATGATTCCACAGAGTCTTCTGCTGATGAAACAGTTGCCTCGGAAGACCCTTTTGCATTGGACGAAACTGATGTTGCTGATGATCCTTTTGCATCGGACGAAACAGTCGCATCAGATGATCCTTTTGCAGTTGACGAAACTGTTGCATCAGACAACCCATTTGCCGCAGACACAACTTCTGGCGACAATTTTGATCTTCCTGATTTTGGCGAAGATACAACAGAAGTTGCAGATTCTTCTGAGACAGCACTTGATGATGACGCATTCTTCAGTTCACTCGGAACAGATGACGCTGCAGATACATCAAATCTTGTAAACGACAACACTCCATCAAATGGAATCAACTTTGATGGACTTTATGATAAGGAAACTGTTGAAGGTGACAGTTCTGCCCGTGACGAAGAAGACGAAGTTGAAAAGAAAACAAGGGTTCCGGTAATAATCTGTATTGTTTGTGCAATTATCTGTCTTCTGGCAACAGCGCTCATTCTTTTTGTTGTTCCTTCAAAATACAACTTGCTTTCAAAGTCTGAAAAGACAGAAAAAACTCAGGTTGTAGAACAGATAGTTGAAAAAGAAGAACCAGTTGCCGAACCAGAACCAGAAGTTGTAGAAGCAAAAGAAGATGAAGTTGTAGTTGCTAAAGAACCAGAACTTGTTGTTCCGGAACCACCAAAGGCTCCAGAAAACAAGCCAAAGGATATTCGTTACAAGATTAAGTGGGGCGATACACTTTGGGATATTGCCGATGCTTACTACAAGAATCCTTGGAGATACAAGTACATCGCGCGTTACAACAACATAAAAAATCCAGATTACATTATTTCAGGTACATACATTACAATTCCTGCTAAATAAGGTATGATAAGTCACCGGCAAAACGGTGACTTATTTTTTTTCTTAGATGTACAAAATGAAAATTTCAAAATCGTGTTTAGTATCTGCAGTTTTTGCTTTCTCTGTGTTTTTTTCCGGATGTGGTGAAATCTCAGGTCAGAATGTATACAGAGTTCCTTCCAGAGACAGAGCCTACTATATGGGTCTTCAATATCAAAAAAACGGAAACGTACCGGAAGCCCGCAGACTGTTTTTAAAGTCTTCTAAAAAAAGTTCTGGTTATATTGCTCGCCGAAGTGCAGAAAAGCTTACTGAACTGGGAAATGTTCGTGAACGCCTTGAAGCCTGCGATAATCTTGTAAAAAATTATGAAGATGAAGAGGCTCGTCTTATTGCCGCAAAGCAGTTTCTGGCAGCCGGGGAATATACAAAGGTTCTGGTGCTTACAAATGGCGTAGACTATTCGGAAAGCCTGAACGGTCTGATCTACTGCCGACTGGACGCTATGAACCGCAACAGCAATTCTAAACTCTATAAGGATTCTTACAGCTGGTTTACCGGTCGGGGAATTTCAAACGATCACTATAAGCTTTACTGCGACATTTCAAAAAATGCAGAATACCGTGAAAACCCAGAATCGGCAGAGGTAATGGATTTTAGAATCGAAATCTATCGAAAAAATTATAAGGCTGCTTACGATCGGTTTACTCAGACAAAGGACAGTTTTCCACGCATTCCGCAGATAGTTTCTGATATGGGTAAGGCCTGTGTTTACGGCAGTCAGAATTATTATCAGGACGCGTTGTATTTTGATAAGATTGTTAAAGAGGTTGCCGGAACAGACGCTGAATTCTATGCGAATTTTTATGCCGGCCGGCTTTATGAAAAAGCTCAGAATTATTTCAGTTACGCAACTAACAGATATAAATCGGCTATGGATTCTGCCAGAAGTGATTCTCAGTATGACAACGCTTTGTGGTACCTTCTGGATCTTAACCTGAAAAAATCTACCAGCGCCGGTATCAGGATGATAAAGCAGTATTGCTCAACCTGGCATAACCCAGAGTATTTCGATGATATTTTTGACACTCTTTCTCCGCTGATGCTTTCAGAAGGCCGATGGAATGAGTTCTGCGATTTGTACAAGTCGATTGACGGTTACGCAACAGACGGCATGACAGCAAAATATGCTTATATCTACGGACGTCTTGTTCAGGAAAAGTTTGCAGTTCCTCTTGTTGATGACACTCACAAAAGCGAAGATGTTGCGGCTTTTACACGGGTTCTTACCAGCGGCAGCGACACTTATTACAAGGTGATGGCTGTAAATCAGCTTGGGCTTGCAGGAAGAACAGCAGAAGACGTGCTTTGCAACACAAAGGTTGATTCAGAACTTGTTGTGGACATGGAAGCTGAAAATCTTTTGATGGGTTACATTTCATTTGGACTTCCAGAAAAGATTTATCCGGAGTGGCTGCAGCTTCACTCAAAGGGCTGTAAAATTGGTTATGATACAGGTGTAAAGCTTGCCAGGTTTCTGGAAAATTGTGGAAAGAACAAGAACGAATATTATCCTCAGGCATTAAGAATTGCTGCAAAAGTGATTGCGTCCAGTAATAAGCCGGTTTCAAAAGAAGATCTTAAGCTTCTGTACCCAAGAGATTACAGTGAAATCGTAAGCTCAAAGTGCGCAAAGTATGTCGTGCCAGAAGAAATCATGTATGCCCTTATCCGCAGCGAAAGCTTTTTTGACAGTCAGGTGGAAAGTTCTGCCGGGGCGGTTGGTCTTACTCAGCTTATGACTTTTACAGGCGGCGACATCGCTCATCGTCTTAAATACAAGGATTACAACCTTAAAAATCCAGATGACAATGTTGAATTTGGAACCTGGTATTTGAATAATCTTGCGGGCCGTCTTGAAAATAAGTGGCTTCCAGCATTCTTTGCCTACAATGCGGGAATCAATCGAGTGCGCCGCTGGATAAACAGCTCAAAAATCGAGTTCAACAACATAAAATCTTTGCCAGATGATCTTTTCCTTGAGACAATACCTTATGAGGAAACTCGAGGCTATGGTCGTAAACTGGTTGGGGCTGCTGCCATGTACGGCTGGCTTTACTACAACAAGGATATTTCTCAGGAAATTTCAGAAATAGTTAAATAGATATGATTACAATTGATTTTGAAAACCGGGGTGCAACTGGTCTTTGCGAATATCTGTATACCTCAATCAAAGAGCAGATACTGGAAGGTGTGTTACAGGCGGATCAGAAGCTTCCGTCAAAACGTTCACTGGCAGAGCATCTTGGAGTAAGTGTGATTACAGTTCAAAACGCTTATGGTCAGTTGATTTCTGATGGGTACATCTATTCCGTTGAAAAAAAAGGTTTTTTTGTTACCGGTCTTCTGTTAAACAAAAAAAATGATTTTGCAGGTGTGGAATCCGATCAGGTTGAAGAGCCTGAGAAAGAGTCGAAAGATGTGGAATGGTTTACTGATTTCAGAAGCAATTCTACCAGCTACGAAAAATTTCCTTTCAGTTTATGGTCTCACACTTTGCGCCAGGTTTTGAATTCAGGTGACGAAAAGCTTCTGCAGAGAGTAGGGGCAAAGGGGGTTCCTTCTTTAAGAAAAGCGATTTCCGGTTATTTGAAAGAATTCCGGAATATGAAGGTTTCTCCTGAGAGAATAATTATTGGGGCGGGAACAGAAAGCCTTTACGCTATGGTTGTCCAGCTTTTGGGACAGGATAAGCTGATTGGAGTTGAAAATCCTGGGTATAAAAAGGTTAGTGCTGTTTTTAAGTTGAACGGTGCGGCCACAGTTGCTGTTCAGACTGACGGTCAGGGGCTGAATGTTGAAGCTTTGGAAAAATCCGGGGCACAGATAGTTCATGTTTCACCATCCCATCACTTTCCTACAGGAATCGTAATGCCGGTACGCCGTCGTCAGGAACTTATATCCTGGGTTCAAAAGCAGGAGGATCGTTTTATTATCGAAGACGATTACGACAGCGAATTCCGCTTTAACGGAAAACCTCTTGCGGCACTGTTCAGCTCAGAAGGATCAGACAGCGTAATCTATATCAATACATTTACAAAGACATTGTCACCATCCTTCAGAATCAGTTACATGGTTCTTCCAGAAAAGCTGTTGCCTGTTTTTGAAGAACGGTTCTCATTCTATTCCTGTCCGGTTAGTTCCTTTGAGCAGTACACTCTTGCAGAATTTATTCAGCAGGGACATCTTGGTAAGCACATCATCAGAATGAAGAATTACTACAAAAATTTGAGAAACACTTTGATTGGTGCTCTGGAAAGCTCTGCAATTTCTGAAAAGTGTAAAATCAGAGAAGAAGAATCTGGACTTCATTTTCTTTTGTCGGTTGAGTCAGAAAAAACAGCTGAACAGCTGGTAGAAAGCCTTTCGGCTCAGGGAATAAACCTTCCCTTGCTGAACAATTTCTATTACACATCAGTCCCAAAATCAGAAGAGAAAACCTTTGTTGTAAATTACAGCGGTATTAAAAAAGATCGGATTGGAGAGACGGTTCGCAGGCTGGAAAGGGTTTTCAAATAAAAAAACCTTCCGATTGACGGAAGGTTTTTTACTCGCGAGATAAATCTCGCTCGGAGACTTTTTTAAGGTAAATCCTAAATTGACCCTTGCGGCTCAATTTTTAACGGATTTGCTATTATTGTCTAGTTTTTAGCACGTTCTACGAATGAACCGTCGCGTGTGTCGATTACGATTCTTTCGCCATCGTTGATGAACAATGGAACGCGTACTTCGATACCTGTATCAAGTGTAGCAGGCTTCAAAGACTTACCAGATGTATCACCCTTTACACCAGGTTCTGTGTAAGTGATTGTACGTGTTACCTGTACTGGCATATCAAGACCTACTGGTTTGCCTTCGTAGAATGTAAGTTTAACTTCAAGATCATCTTCTGGAGTGATGTATCCAGCGTAGTCACCAAGGTTGTCCTTTGGAAGTTCGAACTGTTCGTATGTATCCTGATCCATGAATACGAATGTGTCGCCATCAATGTATGAAAGCTTTGTAACATGTGGTTCAAGTTCTACTTCTTCGAATTTTGTACCAGCGTCAAGACCAACTTCCATTGTTGATTTTGTAACAAGGTTCTGTACGCGGAAGAATGTTGTCATACCCTGACGACCAGATACCTGCTTAAGGAATTTCTGTACGATAAGTGGTTCTTTAACTTTCTTGTCGTTTTCATAGTAGAAAGCTGTACCTACTTTCAATTCAGATGTCATTAACATAAATATTACCTCTAAAATAATTTTTATAGTTTATCGCTATCCATTTTAATACGATTTTCAATAAAAGTCATCAGGTTATTGGCCAAGTCGCCATTTTTGCGTAAAGAACGTGCAAAAGCTTCAAAACCAGGCTTAAGGTCTTCGTAATGTTCCAGAAAGTCTGTAACTGCATTTTCCAGATTTCCGTATTCATTATTTATGATTTGCCATGCTTTTTTTACATACTGGAAGTTTTCATTAAAGAAGGGCTTCATGCGTTCAAGAAGGGCATTTACCTTTACAAGCTGGTAATCTTTGTCCTGAACATAAGCCTGCCAGATAAAAGGAATTCCAAGCAGACAAGCCTGAGCCATAGAATCTTCTCCGCGGATAATCATAAAATCCATGGAACTCATCATGTAGTCCCAGTCTTCCTGATTGATGTATGAAAGTTCCTGAGTAACAAAAGCACATTCATTATTTTTTACTGCTTGAAGAATAGACTTCTGGCCAACACCGCCTGCAATTTTTACAGTTGTGTCTTTTGTAAAGAATTTATTCAGGGCTTTAACAACAGGATTCCAGTCTTTTTCGTAAGCAAAGAAAAGAACGTTTTTGAACTGGTGATTTTTCATGTTGTTCATAGCGTTTTCAAAAAGCTTTTCTTCTGGAAAAAGTAACCCACCTGTTTTTTCAGAAAAACCAGGCATGTAGTTCACTTTTGGAACCAGGGCAGTTCGTGTAAGGCTTTTAAGGCCGTGGAAATCATCGGCCCATTCTTCTGCGCTAAGGTAATCAATCATGATGATATTTACAGTGTGATCAACTCTGTCTTCAAAAAGAATCTTTTCCAGCCAGTCTGCATATCCGCACTGAAAGCATTCAAGGATTATTACAGGAGGATTTTCTGTAAATTCTTTGTAACAAAGATCGTAATCTTTTTCATAGTAAACTGTTACGCCCTGGCAATCCTGCTTGTGCTTTGAAATGTCGATTTTGCTGTTGATTCTGTTAAATGCAGTTAGATCGTCTGTAACAAGACGAAGTTTTACATCCGGATTTTTAAGAAGATGCTTGCAGAGGCGCCAGCATACACCGATATCACCGAAGTTATCTACAACGGTACAAAGAATTGTTATGTCTAGATTATTAGGCATCCTGTTTGCTCTGGTAGTAACGCTGCCACCATTCAAGTTCGGCCGCGTTAGAACTTGTTTCCTGTTCCTTGAATTTTGCGTCTTCAACTTCGATTTCTGCACGGCTGGCGATTACTGCTTCTGCAATGCATGGTTCAAAGTGGGTGCCCTTCGATTCTTCAAAAACCTTCATGGCATCGTCCAAAGACATTGGTTCCTTGTAAAGACGCTGACTGATAAGGGCGTCCAGTACGTCGGCACCGGCCATAATTCTAGCACATAATGGAATTTGATTCTCGGCTAATCCCTGTGGGTAACCAGATCCGTCCCATTTTTCGTGGTGACCGTAAGCCATTTCGATTGCGATTTTGTTGAACAAACCGCCTTCGATAGGAGGAAGATATTCAAGGAGTTTTTTGCCTTCTGTTGTGTGACTTTTCATCATGATGAATTCGTCGGTTGTGAATCGGCCCATCTTATTCAAAATAGCTTCTGGAATGTGAACTTTACCAATATCGTGGAGGAATGCGGCAGAGCTGAAAAGCTGAATGTTTTCGTCTGTAAGAGCTTCCTGGTAGTGACCCATTTCTCTAAGCTTGCGGCAGATTATTTCAACATATTTTTTTGTGTGAGTAACATGGCGGCCTGTAAAAAGGTCGTGGCTACCAAGTACCTGAGAAACGAACTGAATGATTTTGAACTGAGTGTCTATAAGTTCAGCATTCAATTTTTTGTTAGATTCGTTCTGCATGTAAAGCTGGTTGTAAGCTTCTTTCTTTTCTTCATGGGTGATGATCAGGTCTTCCAGAGTAGAGTGCATTCGTCGTGAAATATAGTGTGAAACCAGGAATACGAAGATGAATTCGACTGTGATTCCGATGATGTGACTAATAAACCATTCGTCTGTGCTCTGTGCACGGCCGTAGTAAACATCAAACTCGTGAATTTCCTGGGCTTTGTACATAAATGTTAGAAAAACCGCAATGTAATTTACTAGGTTGATGGAGGTTGTAAGTTTTTTGTTGTAATACAGACAGCTTATGAAA
The DNA here is from genome assembly GCA_045616085.1 of Treponema sp. Lineage (GTDB taxonomy): Bacteria > Spirochaetota > Spirochaetia > Treponematales > Treponemataceae > Treponema_D. Next base: position 69,428 of record JAZLGB010000004.1, on the reverse strand, counting down.
GGAACAATTCCGTAAGAAATAGACAGAATGATTACATTTTTAGATCCAAGCAGCATTACGAAGATGATTGTTGCTGTAAGCCCAAAGAACATTGTAAGCCGTTCAAATCTGTTTGTTTTAAGGAGAAGAAAATCAATAATCGAAGCAAAAAGTGAGAATGTGAGGACTGTAAAAGAAAATTTATGTGGTACAGCCCAGATTTTTACCAGGGTAAGAATGATGAAAGATAACGGTACGATGGAAGTACAGAAAAGAATCTTGCTGACCATCAGATTTGTTCGTCTTAGATTTTGTCTAAAGAAAAGTTCGTTAGTATTTTCCATCTATTTAAAATCTCTCCATATTCCCACACTATTATTATAGGTTATAAAAATGAGATAGCAATGAAATTTTGAGATTTTTTTGAATAATTCGCAATGTTACTGGTTACGATATTGATAGTATTGCTCTATGGTATTTTCGAAATCTAGTTGACTTTTTTTCGTATAAATAATATTTACAAGAAAAAAAGAGAGGGTTTTATGAAGTTAAAGTTGAAAGATTTTCTAGAATTGGATGTAACGGGAAAAATGAGTTATAACGTCACAACAGCAACTCCAAATTTTACTTGTGGTTTTGAAGTTGATAAGATACTTCAAGCGAGTTTAGCAATTCAAAACTACAATCAAATACTAGCAAACATATCAGTAATTCTTAAATTTTAGGAAAGAGAAACATCCATGAAAAATAAATTGTTATTTTGTGTCCTGTTGGTTCTAATTGAGTTTACAATATCTTCCGAAACGATTCTGTCTATTCCTTTCAAAATCAATGAGCGAAACAGAATTGAAGTTGAGGCTTATGTTGAAAACAGTCTTCGAAAACTTGAATTTGCTACGGGAATTTTTCCAAGTATCTTATTGGATGAAGTAAAAGAAAAGACTCTTATTAATGATGGAGAAGATGGTGTTTTCAACATTACAGAACGAATTATAACCAGCAAAGTGTTTTATACTACAGAACTAAAATTTATAAAAAATGAAAATATAAAATTTGGGATTGTTTTTATAAATCAAGAAAGAGGATCTGCTTTCTTTTCTGAAGATGGTATATTGGGGCTTGTTGCATTCTCAAATAAAGAAAAACCTCTTGAGATAAACTGTTCGACCAAACGAATTAATTTATTGACTGCCATTCCGGAAGAATATAAAAAATCTTATCCCCTTTTAATGGAATACAACGCCATTTTCGTAATTTTGAATCGTAACGGACATGATTATAAGATGAAGATATGTACGGAAATGGACACAGATATGGTTTTTCCACCAATAAATGGAAAGTATGGTTTTATAGGGATAAATGCTATGAAAAATTATGATACAGTGTTTGATTTTTCTAATAATACCCTGTGGTTCAAGGAAAAAGATGGATCGAAGTAGAAAAATATAAATATCCCACATCTCAAAAGTCTTGGAACACGATGAAACGGGCTGTGGTGCGGTAAAATTAAGGAGAGATTAAAAACATGAAATTCAATCTAAATGATTTTTTACAACTGGATGCAAACGGGCTGCTTGCTGTGAACGGGGGAACTAGTTGCAGTTCATCGTCAAGTTCATCAAGTTCGGAAAGCCCTTCAGGATCATCTAACGGGCCTGGAGCATCACCAACAAATCCTTATAAGGCAAACTATGGTGGTTTAAGTGGTGGTGGCGGAACTTGTAGTTCAAAGAGTGATTCACCTAAAGATTCTGATCCTACCCCAAAGACACCTTCTAATGATAATCCTGGTTACAAAGTTACAACTACGTCAAATGGCGGTACTTGCACAACTGTCGATTTGTCATATTGGAATGAGGAATATAAAAAGAATGTTCAAAAAAATATGGAAGATTCAATAAAGGATAATAAAGACGGGAAGGAATATGTAAAGGGTAAATACATGTGTGATGATTGGGTTCAGGAAGTTCTGACAGATGCAGGCATTGATTATAAAGACTATTTTGCTGGAGATGCAAAGGATAAAACTTGTGAAGATCATATCGCAAATCTAAAAAATAGTGATAAAGAGTATTCTACAGAAGTTCCAACTGATAAAGGTGTATATGTTGTTTTGATGAATGACGGTCATGAATATACAAATGAAGATGGGTCAAAAGGAATCTTAGGAGCTCATACCGGACTTTTGGTTGTTTCTGATACTGGAGCATACTTTGCGGATAATTCATCTGGAAATCTTAATGGTGTTGGTGGTGTTGAGTATACCAAAGGAAATGATGCATCTGCTGTTATGTCAAAATACGGTTACGATTCTTTTTATTTTCAGAAGGTAAACTGAAAAAAATGAAAAAGTCACAGATTTTGATTGTTTTTCAAATTGTTTTATTGGGGAATGTCATAGCAGAAGGTCTTCATCGATTTATAAATGAAGAAAAATATGGATATTTTGATGATGCTTTAAAAGTTGTGATATATCCAGAGTATTCTAATGCATATGATTTTCATGATGGATTTGCAATTGTTAGCAAAAGAGTTGATGGGAAAACAAGATGCAGTGTAATTGATGAGAAAGGAAATATTCCTTTTCCTGAGTTAGATGTTTTGGGATCATTAAGTTATGAAGGAGATGGTATCTATTATAATGACTGGGATGATTATTTGTTCAATGTTTATGAGAATGAGAAAATCTCTGTTGAATGGAATACGGTAAGAGGCCCTTATTATAAGATTTTTCCAAAAAATATATTATTAGGATTGAATGATTGTTTGATTGATTCCAGAGGTCATAAAAGAAAATTTTCTGAAATATGGAGAAAAATCTATGCACAAGTTGATGGTGCTGGCCTGGTTTTTGATAAAAACTTCGAAATGAAAATCATTGATAATGATGGCAACGTGTTATTAAATGATTTGTTTGATTGTGCATTCAATTTTTCTGAAGGATTAATGGCGATTGAGACAAAGACAAAAAGCGGATTCATCAATAATAAAGGAGAATTCGTTTTTGAATGTGATTTTGTTCCTTTGATTGAATATAATCCGCCTTCGATAAATTATTTCTTCTCTGAAGGAATTGTGGTTGTTCAGGTAAAAAATGGTGTGTATAAGATTTTTGATAATCGAGGCAAGGTTATTCTTGCAGAGACAAAATTTAAGTCAGCATCATTATGCTTTGATGATCGTATTCTTGTTCAGGATGATAAAAACTGTAAATTCGGATATCTGGATTCAAAAGGAAAATTGGTTATTCCATTCATATTTGACAAATCTTCTGATTTTTACAAAGGGTTTGCTTATGGAAAAATCAATGGAAGAGATGTTGTTATAAAAAAGGACGGGAATTATATTTTCTCGTCTGATTTGATTAAGTAATAATATTTAATAAGAAAAGAGTGTTAAAAATATCCCACATCTCAAAAGTCTTGGAACACGATGAAATGGGCTGTGGTGCGGTAAAATTAAGGAGAGATTAAAAATATGAAATTCAATCTAAATGATTTTTTGCAGCTTGATGTGAACGGGCTGCTGGCTGTGAACGGGGGAACTAGTTGCAGTTCTTCGTCAAGTCCATCAAGTTCACAAAGTCCTTCTGGCCCATCTAACGGGCCTGGATCATCGCCAACAAATCCTGGAGGTAATGAAAGGACTCTTATAAAATCAGAAAAAAGGTCTACAGGTGTATGGAATTATTATTCTGATGGTTCTGCAGATTGGATAGACAATTACGGAGATCTGCATTCTGTAGTAAAGGTTGGAGGAAATGAGAAAGGAGTAGGTTCGAATACTGGCTCTGGTGGAAATGGAACAACATCTTGTGGCGGAGGATGTGGAAATTATAATACAGGAACAGTTGGTACTCATACGATTTCGCATGGAGGTGGTTCTTGCGGTGTAACAACTGTCGGTGGTAGTTGTTCAAAAACATCTGATCCAAAAGAACCTGAAACTCCAGTTTCTCCAACTACAATAGAATCAGGTACATTTGCTCAGATTACAGATGGCTCTTATGCGGATAAGTTGACTATGCAGTATTATGTAAATAATAAAGCTAAATACGGTGTGTTTACAGATTTTCTTGATGGCTCCATGAATGGAAAAAAAGAACTTTTCTCAAAAAAAGGCTGTAAAATGGCAGCTGGTGCAAAAATTGCATCTGAGATCACAGGATCAGAAATTGGTTTGTATGAAGTAAACACAGTTTGGGATACAGATAAAAATGGATTGCTGACAAAAGATGAAATTTGTAAGGGCCTAGATAATCTTCTGGATGATAAATTTGGAGATATTTATGACGTGAAGGCAAGCAGTATAGATAATCCAACACTGAAAAATCTTCAGTCTATTGCAGATGATACATCTGGAATGACTTTTGTATTAGGTAAAGCGGCAGACGTATATGGTGGAGAGCACTGGGTTGTTCTTGAAGGTTATACAGCTAATTCTGATGGAACTATTACTTTTTCTTATGCTGGTACCAGTGATAATGATGCAATTAATAATAGATCCTATGTAATAGGTCAGTCTGGAAAAAATATCCATAAAATTGTTCAAATTCAGACTTTTACAGTTTATAAAAAATAAAGGGGCAAAAAAAATGAAAAAAATAATTCTAATTTTAATGTTTTCTATTCTAGCTGTTTCTTGTAAGAAAGAAAAAAATACAGTTGTTCAATCATTACCGGAATCACAAGAAGAAATAATAGAAATTGAAGAAAATAAAAGAATAAACATCGCAACTATTGGTGATGATATTGATGTCTGGTATGAAACAGATGATTCTGTTGTATACGCAAAAAAATCAACAAAGGAGCAGTTTGTTATTGTATGTGACAATGCCGATTATTATCATACGCAGAAACATCTAATTGGACAAATAAAGTATTTACTTGAGGATCGTTCAAAAAGTTTGGAAAACACGATTAATTATACAGAGGTACATGTATTGCCAACGGTTAGAGACCGTGCATATAAAACTGAAGAAGTAAATGATGAATATTATGAAACTACAGTTTTGAGGTATTATGTAACTTATTATGATGTGTATCATGATTTTAATGCATAAACTACTGAAAAAAAATATTACACGATGATTTGTTGATTATCGTGATGTTTACAAATATTTTCGCATATAACTCCAGACTGTAATAAACAGAGTAAAAAAAATGTCTCATATCTCAAAAGTCTTGCAACACGATGAAACAGACTGTGGTGCAGCGTGTCTATCTATAATTTTACAATATTACGGAAAAACAGTTCCGTTACGAAGAATTCGTTCCGCTGCCGGCACGGACAGTGTCGGTACATCTGGATTTGGAATCGTAAAAGGTGCTGAAAAATTCGGTCTCAGTTGCAAAGGTCTTATGTCTCCTGAAAAAGATAAAATAGACAGCATTCCTCTTCCTGCAATTTTTCATATAAAAGAACATCTGGACCATTATGTTGTTGTCTATAAGGTGAATAAAAAGTATGTGTTTATAAGCGACCCTGCTGTCGGTTTAAGAAAAGTAAAAAGGAAAGAATTCTTTTCGTGGTGGACTGGAGTTTTCTTTATTCTGTTTCCAACAACAGAATTTGAAAAAGGAAATGAAAATAGGGGGCTTCTGCTAAGATTTGTTTATCTTCTGAAGCCTCATAAAAGACTGGTTACAGAAATTCTTGTTGCAAGTTTGCTTTTGTCGCTGTTTGGGGTCTTCATATCTTTTTATTTCAGATTCTTGATTGATGAAGTTCTGTATTCACAGGTCAGGTCAACGTTGAATTTATGTTCAATTTGCTATCTTGTTGTGATAATTTTTCAGACGTTAATTGAATTCTGCCGGAGTCAGATAATCTTATATCTTGGCACAAAAATTGATGTGTCGCTGCTTTCAGATTTTTTTTGGTCATCTGTTGCATCTGCCGCTGAGTTTTTTTTCATCAAGAAAAACTGGTGAAATTCTTTCCCGAATAAATGATGCGGAAACTGTCAAAAATGCTATTTCATCAACAACTTTAGGAATCATAATGGATTCTTTCATGCTGGTTGTTGGAGGGTTTTTCCTTTTCAAGATGGGAATGGATCTTCTTCCTGTTTCGATGGTACCGGTATTTCTATCTGCCGTCGTGGTATGGATTTATTCAAATCCGTTCAAAAGGATGATCAAGACTCGGGCTATATTGGAAGCTGATAAGAATGCTTCGATGTATGAGAGCATAAATGGTATTTCAACAATAAAAGGGCTTTCTACGGAGAATAAGGCATATTTAAGAGTTGAAGAGAAAATTGTAGCAGCTGCAGATAAAGGTCTGGAATTAGGAAAGCTTGGAAATTTTCAGAAGGCTGTTCAGGATATGATTTCAGGAACCGGTACACTTGCGTTGTATTGGCTGGGAAGCTTCATGATTTTTGATGGAAAGATAACTCTAGGCCAGCTTATTTCATTTAATACTCTGTCTGGATTTTTTTTAGGGCCATTAAAACGACTTCTGACAATGCAGCTTCATCTTCAGGAAGTCATGATTTCTGCAGAACGACTTACAGATATTATAGACATGGAAGAAGAGTGCCCTGATGAGGAAAACTTAGAAGAAGTTGAAGAACTTAATGGTGATATAGAGTTTAAGAACGTCTCTTTTTCTTACGGTACAAGAGGAAGGGCTGTGGAAGATGTTTCGTTTGTAATTCCAGCAGGAAAGAAAGTTGCTTTTGTCGGAAGTTCTGGGTCTGGAAAGACGACACTGTTAAAACTGCTGATGAAGTTCTATTCCCTGGAAGAAGGGCAGATTCTTGTAAATGGCACAGACATCTCGGAACTTAAGACTTCATCATTCAGGGAAAAGATCGGTTACGTACCTCAGGAAAGCCTTCTGTTCAGCGGAACAATCAGCGAGAACATCGCCTGGGGCTGTAACAATCCAGATCCAAAGAAAATAGTTGCCAGTGCAATGGCAGCTCAGGCATTTGAGTTCATCCAAAGGTTACCGGAAAAATTCAATACGTATGTTGGGGAACATGGCTCTACTTTATCTGGTGGAGAAAGACAGCGGTTAGCTATGGCTCGAATCCTGATGCGAAATCCACATATGTTGATTTTGGATGAGGCAACAGCAAGTTTGGACAGCATTTCTGAACAGGCGATTATGGACACAATTTTTACAAGAATCCAAGGTCGTACAGTTATCATGGTTGCTCACAGGTTGTCGACCATAAAGGATTGTGATTTGATTTATGTTTTCAACAAGGGGAAACTTGTAGAACAGGGAAATCACCTGGAATTACTTGCGAAGGATAGTTTTTATAAAAAGTTGTGGAGTGCACAGAATGAAAAAAGTAATGGTATTGCAGCATCAGAGCGTAATGGTTTACTCAAAAGAATTTCTGCAATTGAAAATTCCCTCAGAAGTTAGGGCTATGCTTTATGTGATTGTGCTTCTGGTTCTTACTGCCATTGTATTGGTGTTTTTTGGAAAAATAGATGATGTGATAAAGGTTGATGGTATTGTAAGAACTGAAGAAAACGTTTCGTCAGTGAAAAATGTCATCTCAGGAAAAATCATAACAAAAAACTATAAGCCAGGTCAGAAGGTTTGTAAGAATGATTTTTTGTATGAAATTGATCCTGCGATTTATGATTCTCAGCGACAGAATCTTGTTTCGGAAAAAGAGAACCTGGAAGTGAGGCTCAAGGCGATAGATCAGCTTCTGCTCAGTTATAAGAAAAATAAGAACCTGATTGATAAAGGAAGTATTGTTGCCTATACAAGATATGAAAGCTATAGAAAGAATATTGAAAAGCTGGTTATTCAGAAGAACATATCTTATGAAGCATTGCAGGACGAGCAGAAGCTTCCGGCCAGCATGCGGAATGAAAAGACCATAAAGCAAAAAAGAATGGACTATGAATATAACAGAAAGAATCTGGAGAGTTATGAGGCGGATTTTATCAAATCCTTGAATCAGGAAAAAGAGGAACTCGATCTTGCCTATTCGAAAAATGAGCAGGAAATACAGAAACTGGACAGTACTTATGAGTTCCTGAAGATATATGCTCCTATGGATGGTTACGTGCAGGAAAATTCTTCCCTTAATATCGGGGATTATCTGGAATCAGGGGCAAGTGTCCTTAATATAATTCCAAATGATGAAAAGCATTTCAGGGTTGAAATGCAGATTTCTCCAAAAGACATGGGAAAAATTAAACCTGGTCTGAAAGTTAAGTATAGACTTTCTGCATTTCCGTTCTTTGAATATAAAGGTGCTGAAGGAACTATAACAGCAGTAGATCCTGATATAAGGTCTGGCAACAACGGAATGCTTTATTACATCGTTTATGCGGATTTGGACAGGGTAAGTTTCAAGAACAGGCATGGCGATGAATTCCCTGTAAGGGCCGGCTTGGAAACAAACTGCAGGATCGTTCTTGAGACAGAAAAAATAATTGTCTATGGACTCAGAAAAATAGATTTTCTGTATTAAATATGAATATAAAAAAGAGTGTATTTGTTTTTATTATGATTTTCTCATCAATGGGCTATTCCGAAACAGAACTGGAAAACTTATGGAATAAAGCTATTTCCTACAGTATCGATGTTGAATCTGCAGATATATCTTTAAAAAATTCAATTGAGGCATATGAAAATAAAAGAAGTCTTTATCCGGTAAGCTTAAAATTTTCAACTGAATCTTCTTTCAGTGATGTTTATGAGGATATTGCATGGTATCCATCTAGTGCTAAGGCTAGTGTTGCTGTTTCAAAATCAAATCCATTTGGAAATTCTATTTCTGGTGGAGTCACATACGGAGTTGGACGGAGTGTGTTGAATTTTCTGCAGGCAGTTGATTCTGAAAATATAGGTTACTATCACAATCCTGAAGTTAATTTGAGTGTTGAGCAAAGCATAATGCCAGCTTGTTTTCAAGGGTATGTTAGAAATCCGGAAGTTTTGCTGATAAAAAATAAAGTAAAAGACGCTGAATATTCCAAAGATGCTGTTGAGCTTTCCTTAAAGCAGAATGTGGCAAACCTTTATGTACAGGAAAGGAACATAATTCGACAAATAGAAAGATATGAACAAACTTTAAGTTTTTATGATGAGAAAATAAAGGCACTGTATGAGCTCCATGAAAAATCTCAGGGATCATTATCTGAAGTTTGGAACCTTGAAAATAAAAAATGGGATTATTACAAGGAATACATAGAATCCTTGAACACAAAAGAGGGCGTAGAGCTTTCTTTAAAAAATCTTTGCGGAGAATTAATACAGGTTAATTCAACGGATTCTCCTTTTCCTGATTATGATATTGCAGTGACTGAATACAATCCTTCTGTAGAACGTCTGAAGCTAGAAATGGAAAACCTTACAATGCAGAACGTTGTTTCAAAACAAAGTTCTGCTCCAAAACTTTCTTTGGGAGGAACATTTTCAGAAAACACTGAAACAAATAAATATTTTGTAGTCAATTATGTAGAAGATAAAACCAATTTTAACTGGAGTTTTTCCCTAGGAATTTCATTTTCAGAGTTTCTTTCTCCGTCAAGAAAATTAAAGCAGATTCAATATGAGGATGAACTTACTTTATGTAGAGAGCGCCTGAAGAATATGAAGGAACAGAATCAGGATCAGAAATATAACTATGAACAATTGATTATTTCATATCAAAAACAGATTGAGCGATTGAAGGACATTATAAAGAACAGAAAGAAATTTAGGGATGATTATGATCTTCTTCATAAAAACGGTAAGTGCTCAAAACTCGAGCTTGATGAAGTGAATCTCAGTGTCATAGAAGCAGAATGCATATATGAAAATCTTTGTGATTACCTGTGGCTTTACAGATGGATGAGGACTCAGTGCAGATGAAACGTTTTTGTAAGCAGCTTGAAGATACAGACGCGGTGGTTTTTACAGTTCTGGATCAGTCTTTTTTATTCAGTGCGAATACTCTCACTTATTTTCCAATTACGGAATGTGCAAAAGACTTGCTTTTGACTTCTGGTTGGGAAGAACGAAACTTTCATGAAAGCGTTACTAAAAAATATGCTCAGAAAGAGATTGATAAAACTTCGATAAAACTTAAGGAGTTCAAGGAAAGTGGAGTAATTTCACCAATAGAAAAGCATAAGAAAGGTAAAATCTATTACAGTGATTACTATCTTAAGTTGGTCCAATCTACAAGATGTAATCTCAACTGCTCTTACTGTTTTGCAAAAAAAGACAAAAGTTTTGACATGAGTGTAGAAACTGCAAAGAAAGCGATCCTTTTCTTTCTTGACAGTTTTGTTCCTGATGAAAAACGACGTTTCATAATTGACCTGACAGGTTCTGGAGAACCGTTGCTGCGTCTGGATTTTATTCTTGAAGTTAATGATTTTGTTCTGAAATTGAAATCAGAACGTAAGATCAACATTTTCTGTCAGCTGGCAACAAATGGAATGCTGCTTACAAAAGAGGTTGGAGCCTTATTAAAGGAAAAAGCCATTCTGTTTGGAGTAAGTCTTGATGGTGGAAAAGAAATTTCAGAAAAGAACAGAACTGGACTTAAGTACGATCTTGTGTCGAAGAATATCCAGCAGCTTGAAAACAAGGATTTCTTTGGGCTGGCCGCAACATATTCCGGAAATAATCACGATTTCATAGGCATTTTCAAAAGTCTTTATGCGTTCAGACCGGAAGTTGTAGGAATGAAGCCAGTAAGGCTTCCGGAATCGGATGAAAACTCCATAAACATGTCTAGTATAGAAGAAATCAAGGATTCTTACGATTTGTTTGCAAAATGGCTTTACAAGCAGATAGTAGGCGGAAATATCAAGTATTTTGAGGCGCTGCTTTCCAGTGAAGACTTTTTTACAAGATTCCTAAAGATTACGATAAGACCGTTCAGAGTATTTTACAGATGTTCAGCAGCGGTAAACTCTTTTGCAGTGGACAGTAAAGAAAACATAATTGTGTGTCCTGCTTTTATTGGAAATAAAGACGGTATTTTAGGGAATCTTGAAACAGGCTTTGATTCAAAGATGAAAAGGAAATTCGAAGGATTTTATGCAGACAGAATCAAGTACTGCAAAAATTGCTGGGCGAGATACACCTGTGCCGGAGAATGTTTTTCTGTTGGTTATTCAAATTCGGGAAAGTTTGAAAAACCTTCAGAAGTTATGTGTGAATTGAAAAAGTATTTAATACAGCTTGCTATATATTTCTGGACAAGCCTGCGTTATGAGCATCCGGAAATATATCAGCGTTGTGTTGAAAAATATTAAAAAGTGGATTTCAATTGAAGGAGGAAAGAGTATGAAATTCAATCTAAACGATTTTATGCAGCTGGATGTAAAGGGGCTGCTTGCTGTGAATGGGGGCGGTTATTGTAGTGGCGCGTCCAACGGTACAACAGTTTATCCCAATCCATATTATGGAGGAGGATCTTCATCACCTAGTGGCGGAGGTGGGGGAGGAGCTGCTGGAAAGGCTAATACTGGAGCTTCTTGCAGCACAATAAATCTTGGAAAATATATGAAACAAAATACTGTAGACAGAACTGAAAGAAAAGATGGAACTACAGTTGTAACGGAAAGGGATCCTTCTGGAAAAATCGTAAAGATTTCATATTATGATACAAAAACAGGAAAACAGATAGGACAAGATCAAGAAGTGTCAGGTTACAAGGATAAAACTGATACAGGGACTGAAGTAAAACCTAATCCTACAGAAGTAAATAGTGGAAATCCAGATGAATCTGATTCTGCGTATAATCAGGGGTTAGAGTGGGCTAAGTCAACAGGTGGAGGAGGTAGTAATCCTTCAAATGTAGGTGGTGGTACTTGTGGTAATTATGATAACAAGACAGCTTTTGAAAAAATATTAAATGAAGTTTACAAAAAAAAGAACAATTCGATTGAAGCCGATGATCCTGGTGAAATGACAGGGTGTTATAAAAAAGGATATCAGTGTGATGAATATGTTGCAGAAATTTTGAAAAATGCTGGTTTTGATACAAAAAGTTATAATGTTGACGATCCTTCTGGAAAAGAGGTCAATGATCATATAAATGATTTAATTAATTCGAATAAGACTTTTGAAACAGATGCATCAAAATTGATTACAGGTGTTTATGTTGTTTTTATGAGTGATGATCAGGATGTTGTAGATTCTCATGCAGCCCTTTTATTTGTGAATAATGATGGAAGTGCTTTTATGTATGATAATTCCAGTCGAAATTTTAAGGTTGGGGATAATAGTTATCTTGGAGGTATAGAGAGAACAGGTTGGAAGGGAAGTTCCGCTGTTGATATTTGTAATCAGTATCCATCTTATGAGAGCTTTTATTTCCAAAAGGTAAACTAAAATAATAGAGACTATCGAAAATGATAGATTTTTAGATAGTCTCTTTTTTTAAGGATTTTTTATGACAAGAAAAATATTGCAAAGTTTTTTTATTTTTATACTTTCATGTGCATATGCAGAATCTTATAGTATTTTCTTTAATGAAGGTTTGTGTGGTGTTATAGATGAAAAGAGAAAAATTGTATTAGACGCCAACTATATAAGAATCGAAAAAAATCAGAAAAATTATTTTTTATGCGAGAAACAGAATTCAGCTTATGATTTTTATTCCCCGGATATAAAATTAATCTATCAATTGCCGGAGAATAGCTCTGCCAGAGCATATTCAAATTCAGAATATCAAATTTACTATTGGGATGATAAAAAAAACTCTAACTTGCGTGAAATTCTCAATATTGAAACTCTAAGTCGATATGAATGCAGAAAATATGAAGATCTGGTTCGACAACCATTTTATTGGGAAGATGATATGACTGTAGTTATAAGAGTGGTTGATGGTCCTTCTTTGTCTGTTGTTGATAGAAATGAAAATGTATTGGTATCAAATATTAAACAGGCTGGTTCAAATTACCACGAAGGTGTGTTACCTGTAATTTTCAATAATGGTAGAAGTGGATATATAAATAAAAAGGGAAAAATTGTAATAAAGACTTTTTTATACGAAGATTCCAGATGGGAAACAGGTAAAATTGATTCAATTCTAAATTATAACTTTTCCGAAGGTGTGGCGTTCTTTCAGAAGGCTAAAGATGAATGGTGCATAATTGACAAAAAAGGAAAAGTAAAAGAGCTTCCTGAAAATATAATTTTTACCACACGATTGTTTATTAATGGTCTTACAGTGATTGAAGATAAAAATCACAGGTATGGTTATATGAATAAAAAGTTGGAAATTCAGATCCCTTGTATTTTTGATAAGGCTAAATCATTTATAAATGACTATGCGGCTGTTGTTTACAATGGAAAGGATGCTATTATCGATTCAAAAGGTAATATTTTTTATTGTAAAGATTTGAAATAAAATAAACTGAAAATATGTATTCGGAGGTTCATGTTAATATGAAAAAAGCAATATTTATCCTAGGGCTCATCTTTGTAAATCTGATCTGCTATTCACAGGAAAAGAAATTAAAAAGTGCTTATACAGAACTTGTCGAGTGGAATGAAGAAGGTGAAGATAGTTCAAAACCATTTGCAATGGAAATAAAAAAGGAAAGTTTTGAAAAGTTTCTTAATGGACGGAACAGAGATACTACTTTGAATCGCAAATTTACAGCTGATGAGCTTGTAAAAGCCGTAAAAAATAATGAGGACATATTTTTTTATGGTCCAGTAGATTATCACAAGAATAGTGTTCTGGAATGGGGTAAATATATTTTAATGAACCAGTTTACTACAGGAATTGAGCGGAATGTTGCCCATCCGATTGGAATTTATGTTGGCAGGCTAATTTCTGATGATGAAGTGGTTACTTATCGATTCTCAGAAAAAAAATCGAATGAAGATATTTATGGAAAACTTAACAAATATATCTATTTTAATACTGAAAAAAATAAATATATGTGGTTAAAACCTGAATCGCCAGAGGAGTTCACAAAGGCCCTTCAAAGCAGAGATAAGTCATTGCCAGAATATGTTCTTTCATTTCAACAAGAATGGGAAAAGATAATTGAAGAATATATTTTTTCGGCTGATTTGATTAAGTAAATGATGATTGACAATCTCTTAGTAACCATTCTAACACATTTATTTTCTTTATGCCGTTAAAATCTACATCTGGATCATCGTCTAATGTTAGAAGTATTTTTGGATAACTGTCTTTTACTGCTTCCAAAGGTTTTAATTCTCTTGCCAATGTATTTTCATCACGAACCGTTGCAGAAACCTGAATATATGTATTTCCTTCGTGATTCTGGGCAACAAAGTCAATTTCTGTATCATCAACTTTGCCTACAAACACTTTATAGCCACGGCGGATAAGTTCAAGATAAACAACATTTTCCAAAATATGACCTACATCATTTGCCTTCTGACCGAGCAAAAGAAAACGCAAGCCAATATCTACAGCATAATATTTTTCCATAAGCTTAAGATATTCTTTGCCTTTTACATCGTAGCGTTTTGCTTCATAAACAATATAACTTTCCTGTAACGCTGTTATATATTTTTCTACGGTCTTTACATCAATTTTACGGCCAGAAGAAGTCATTGTATCTGCGATGCGTTTAGAAGATAGAGGATTTCCAATATTATCAAAAACAAACCGTACTACACTTTCCAGCATTTTTGTATCTGTAATTTTAAAACGAGAAACAACATCTTTTAGAACAATTGTGCTGTAAACTCCGTTAAGATAGTCCAAAACTTCCTGAATGTTATCTCCAAGATTCAATGTATAAGGGAAAGAACTGCGCTGAACATACTGTTTATATTTTTCAGAAAGAGAGAGCTTGGAATCCTCCCCCAAAGCTGATACATATTCTTTGAAAGAAAGAGGAAGCATTTCGATTGTGATATATCTTCCAGAAAGCAATGTGGCAAGTTCTCCAGAAAGAAAGTATGCATTACTTCCGGTCATATAAATATCAATCTGAGGATTTAAGAAAAGACTATCTACAACTTTTTGAAAATCCTGAACATTCTGAATTTCATCAAAAAATACATAAGTCATTTTGCCAGAAGCAAGATGTTCCTTTACATAAGAATGAAGCTTTTTGGGATCAAGCAATTCTGAATTATCAAAATCTTCAAAGTTCAGAAAGATAATTTGTTCTTCCTTCACACCAGTTGTAAGAAGAAAGTCCTTAAACATCTTCATTAAAGTAGATTTACCACAGCGGCGAATACCAGTAATAACTTTAATAATTTGTTTTTCTTTGTAGGCTTTTAATTTGTTTAGGAATTCAGTTCTTTCTATATCTCTCATAGTTTGGATTATAATCCAATGTTTTAAGAAAAACAAGAAAAAGATTGGAATTTAATCCAAGGTTTTGTAAATAACTACATTTCTATACTCTTATAAAGTTCTATAAAGTTATTAAGAAAATCAAAACTATTTTTATAAAATTCTTGTTCCCATGTAATGTTGTGTTTAGGAATTCTTCTTTCAATTAAATTATTCATAATATGTGCAAGAACATATTCAAAAGAGCTTTGTAAAATCCGTCATAACCATGTAACTTGTGATTAACATTATGGCATTTTTCAAGATTATCAAAATATTTTGAGACTTCAGTAGATTTAAATAATCGGGTATCATCTTCAAATATTATTTCTAGGTGATCTTGTTCATAATGAACTTTACTTTGATAAAGATTCACATTTTTAGTAATACAATACACCAAAAACAATTCTGTATACAAACCTTATTCCAGCGGAAGAAACTGGTATTTCGGGACACGGGAAATTCTATGATTTTAATGCTGGACAAATGATAAATTAACTGATTATTCAGACATACATCTGGCTTAATAAGGATGCTCCAGCAGAATTTACAAAAGCGCTTCAATCAAAAGATGAATCATTACCACTTGAAAATATAAACAGTTTTACTCGGCAGCTTGTTTACTTGCGTTGAATTAGTTGCTTTTCTTCAATATACTTAAAGAAAAAATTATATGGAGTCCACAGATGGAAAAATTAAAGATTCTTTTAGCTAAAGGCCGAATTTACGAGTCAGTTTATGCACTTTTGAACGATGTAGGCATTTCTATCCATCTTCCAGACAGAACTTATTTCCCAACAACAAACCAGGAAGATCTTGCTTTCCAGGTTGTAAAGCCACAGATTACAAGTGCTTTGCTTGCACAGAACAAGGCTGATGTTGGTTTCAGCGGAAAAGACTGGGTTTACGAAAACGGTGTAGAAGATGAAGTTGTAGAAATCATGGATCTTGGTTTTGATCCTGTTCGTATTGTTGCTGCAATTCCTGAATTCCAGGATTACGACACTCTCCTGAAGGGCAAGGTTACAATCGCAACTGAATACCAGGCACTTACAAGAAAGTACATTGAATCAAAAAAGATTGACGGAACAATTTTCCGCACATGGGGAACTTCTGAAGGTTTTGTTCAGGGAACAGAAGATTCAATGGCTCAGATTCTTATCGACAACACTTCAACAGGTTCAAGCCTTAAAGCTAACCGCCTTAAGATTGTTGATACTTTGATGGAATCTTCAACAAGAATGTACGCTTCAAAAGAAGCTATGAAAGATCCTGCTAAAAAGCAGAAGATCATGGAACTCAAGATGCTTTTCGAAGCAGTTCTTGCAGCCCGCAGCCGCGTAATGCTTGAAATGAACGTTTCTAAGGCAAACTTTGACGCCCTCATTAAAGGTATTCCTTCAATGAAGAGCCCAACAGTTTCACCACTTTTTGGCGATGACGGATACGCAGTAAAAATCGCCGTAAAGAAAAGCGAAGTTCCAACCCTTCTTCCAAAGCTTCAGAGCCTTGGTGCTACAGACATCCTTGAATATGCTTTGCGCAAGGTAATGCTCTAAGGAATAAAAATGAGAACTGCAACTATTGAACGAAAAACTGGGGAAACTCAGATTTCACTTACATTAAATCTTGATGGTACAGGAAAGTGTGATGTGGAAAATCCAATCGGATTTTTTGACCACATGCTCCGTTCGTTCTGTAAGCACGGTCTTTTTGATCTTTCTGGAAAAATTCAGGGGGATTTGAATGTTGACCAGCACCACTTGATCGAAGATACAGGCATTGTTCTTGGAGCTTGTTTTGCAAAGGCACTTGGTGACTGTGCCGGCATCTACCGGACAGGTAACTTCCTTTATCCAATGGATGAAGCTTTGCTCCGTGCCGCAGTTGATTTTGGCGGACGTCCATTCCTTGTTTGCAATGCTGAACTTACTGGCATTCCACTTGTTTCAATCAATGCAAACGGTGTGGAAGCCAGCTTCCAGACTGACTGCTTTGAAGATTTCTGGCAGGCATTTGTAAACAGCGCCCAGTGTAACCTTCACCTGGATACACTCCGCGGCCGCAGCGACCACCACAAAATGGAAGGGCTTTTTAAGGCTGCAGCCCGTGCAATCCGCGATGCAGTAGAAATTGACCCTCGCCGCAACGGTGCAATTCCTAGCACAAAGGGAACAATCGGTTCCTAAATAAAAAAAAATCCACCAGATGCCTGGTGGATTTTTCGTTTAACTGAACAACTTATTTCTTAGATGAAGTAGTAGACATGATAGAAATGTAATCTTCTGATTCTGAAAGGCTGTTGATCTTTTTGTAGTTGTAAAGGAAATTGCCTTCGAGGTCGTAAATATCAATCATGATAGAAACTTTTGTGTTGTTGTCATTAAGGATATCAGCTGTTTCAACGTCGCTTGGATTACCAATAGTAGGTTTTACGTATTCACCAAGGTCGTTAATTTTTGAAGAAATTGAAGTTGAAACCTTGATTTTACCAGCAACGTTTTCATCTGTTACGAATGTCATTACGCTGCTTGTTTCGTAGGAAAGGTTAAATACTCCCTTTGCTGTCATGTATTTCGAAAAATCAAATTCGTCTGAAGATCCGTTCATGATACTCATTAAATCATCAGAAGTCATAGTAGACATGTCAAATACTACATTGAGGGAAGTTGATGAAGACTGGCTTGAGTTTGCGGCATAATTTTTAATGATACCTGCTTCTTTGCCCATGGTTTTAGTAAAATCTTCAGAAATCTTAGAAATATATTTCTGAGAGGTGTTTGCACTTGTTGAGGAGTAATTATTATTTCCAGTTGCTTTCTGAGAAATGTTCAAAGAAAATAAAGGAATTTCAACAGAATATCCTTCTGGAAGACCTTCGATTACACCAGGTGTTTTAATGAATGAAAAAGATCCAGATCCTTTCTCTTGGATATCTCTGTTGTATTTTTCCAATGCGGTTTCAAGCTGTTCAAGAATTGTAGGAAATTCTTCCACTTTCATGCTTCTGATTCCTAAATCAGCCAATTCATAAATTGTTTCAATGCTTGCACTGTTCTGAAGGACCTCTTCGATTGTTTCTGAATAAGAGTTCAATGCCTGATCAATATCAGCCTTGTCTTCTACTTTTGCAGAACGAGCGTTTTCAAAGCCTTCTGGAAGTTTTACAGAATCAATAGTTACTTCAGAAAAACCGATGCTGTCTGAACCGCCATTGCTACAAGCAACAAAAAAAGCTGCCAATGTTAAGCAAAGACAGCTTTTAATTACATTTAATAATTTTTTCATAAATTTATCATCTCCTTTGCGTAAGGAAAATTATAAAAAAATATAAAAAAATGTACAATTGCAGAGTTACAGCTTACAGCTGATAAGTTTCCCCATACTTACAAACGGTTACGTTAGGGAATCCGTTTTCGTGCAGGTGTTTTTCGAAGAAGTCCTGGGCGTCTTTTTCACCATGAACCATAAAGATGTTCTTAAGACGGCTTGTATCGATTGTTTTAAGCCAGTCTGTCATTTCTTCATAGTCGGCATGAGCACTAAAGGCGTTTATCTGTTCAACTTTTGCCTTTACCTGATAAATGTCTCCAAGAATCTTAACTTCTTTTGCGCCGTCACGGATTTTTCGTCCCAAAGTATCTTCTGCCATGTAACCAACTACAAGAACAGTATTGCGTTCGTTGCTGATTTCGTTGGCAAGGTGATAAAGAACGCGTCCCGCTTCACACATACCATCAGCGGAAATGATGATCATAGGACCTTCTTTTTTGTTCAAGGCCTTTGATTCTTCTACGCTTGTAGTAAATGTAAGGGAACCAAATCCGAATGGGTTTTTATGATGCTTTAAGAAGGCATCGTTTACGCTTTCGTCGTAACATTCTGGGTGAACTCGGAAAACGCTTGTGGCATTGGCAGCCATTGGTGAGTCAACGTAAATTGGTACAACAGGAATCTTCTTTTTGTCTGTAAGGAGGTGCAAGTAGTAAACCAATTCCTGGACGCGCTCAATTGCAAATGAAGGAATGATGATTTTTCCTTTTTTTGCACAGGTGTCGCGGACAACTCTTTCAAGTTCTTTAAGTGCAAATTCCCGGTCTTCGTGTTTGCGGTTACCGTAGGTTGATTCCAGGACAATGTAGTCTGGAGCAGGAACGTTTGTTGCAGGTGGACGGATGATAGGTTTTTCCTTTCGGCCAATATCTCCAGTAAACAGAATACGGGTTTCGTTGTCTCCTGTTGAATGTGGGTAAGGAGAATTTAATCCGCCTCTCCATCCTCTGATTGAAAGAGAAGCAAGGGCAGAACCAAGAATGTGACCTGCGTCAAAGAATTCAAGCTGAACATCTGGAGCAATGTACATTTTTCGGTTGTAAGAAAGAGAGACGATCTGGTTTGCGCATTTTACGACGTCTTCTTCATCAAAGATTGGACGCCAGCTGAATTTTTCGCCTTTCTTGTTTGCCTGTTTTGCAAGGAACTCTGCATCTCGTGCCTGGATTCGTGCGCTGTCCATCATTACCAGGTTAGCGATATCTCTGGTTGCTGGAGTTGCGTATATGTTTCCGTCGTATCCTTTTTTTGTAAGCAAAGGCAAAAGACCACAATGGTCGTAATGTCCGTGAGTGATGATTACTGCCTCAAGTCTTTCGCTGTTAAAATCGAAGTTTCTGTTTTTTTCGTCAGATTCTTTTCGTTTTCCCTGAAAAGCACCGCAGTCAACCATGATCTGGCGACCGTCAATGTCCAGAATGTGTTTAGAGCCTGTAACTTCCTGAGCGGCACCAAGTGAATATAAACTAATTCCCATAAAGCAACCTCCGAGATGTATAATTTCTTGTTATCGATTTTATCACGGTCTTTTCAATTAACAAGGAAATTGTTTGAAAACGGCAAAACATTCCTATATAATAAGAAAATAACTAATATTTTTGAGGAATTTTGTGTATTCGAGACCTCTTGTAAAAGTTCCAGAAAGCATTGTGCAGAACGGAAAAATCAATTTTGGTTCGTTTTTGGGAGTACCTGCCACAGTAGATATTCGTGGTGTTAAGGCTCCTTTTGCTGGAATTCCAACTTCAACAATCTTCTCTAACTTCAGAATTAAAAGCCGCATCTATTTTGTGTTTGCGGTGGAAAATTATATTGGTCTTGCAGAATTCTTTGATGACAAGACTTTTGGACTTGCGGAAGTGATTTTCTGGGATAAGCAGACAGGCAAAAAACTGGCTTATCACAACCTTATGGGACCTCGCCGCAGGTTTGTTCCAATCAATACTTATGAAGCTGCCTGCACATCTTTTGGAAGTACCCGCTACATCAAAATCAGCTGGAGCAGAAAACGTGGTAAGGTTTCTTTGAGCTTTACTGTAAAGGGTGACCGTTTTAGACCGTCTGCAAAAGCAAAATATGTTGCCCGTTTGGATGAAGGTAAAGAGGAAGCTCTTTTTGTAAATCCTGCACCAACTACTCAGAGATGTTCTGCTACCTGGATGATTCCTATGAACCTTGAAGGCGGTCTTGCTACTGCAAAGCATCGTCACTACATCAAGGAAATTCCTCAGGAAAAGGGACTTGGTTTTATGATGCTTAACCGCACATATCTTAAGCCAAGGACTTCCAGCGAAAACATGTTCGGTCTTTCAGAGATCGATGGCAAAAAGATTGTGTTCAGCTTTGAAAATACAAGTCAGGATTCGAACGACGAAGACAACTACAACAACAATCTTCTTTCTGTTGACGGAAAACTTACTGCCATGCCACCAGTTCAGATCACTCATCCTTTTGGATTAGACGGAAAATGGGTTGCTCAGGATACAGAAGGAATGGTTGATCTTACATTCAATCCAATTTCGGTAAACAGCAGAACTTTGAACATAATTCTTATGCGAAATGCATATTCAACAATTTACGGAACATTTGACGGCGTACTTCTTTCGAAAGACGGCGATAAAATAATTCTTAAAAACTGTCCTGGTATTGTCAAAAAAAGTCATATCAGGTTATAGCGGTAGAGAGGTTTTATGCAGGACGAAGTAAAACGACCAAGAGAGGCAGACTGGGCTCCAGGCACTTTAGACAGAACTCGTAAAGCGATAGGTAATATTGATCCTTCAGAAGCTGAGGTTATGTCAAAAAAACTTGGGGGAGAAGTTATGTACGAACGTACACCAGCAAATTCAAGCGTTAATACAAAATCTACAAAAGGAACTGGTCGCTTAAAGAGATCAGAAGGTTCTTCTGCTAAAAATAGCGGTGCTTCTGGAAGCGGAGGAAGTTCATCTTCTTCAAATTCTCAGTCCCATGGAAGCGGATCTCGTAAGCGTCAGGAAGAATTGCCTGTAATTTCTCAGAAGCTCAATTCAATGTTTGACAAGCTGATGATGGAAGATGAATACGGCATAAAACCAAATTATGGTCTTTTCAACTTTATCAAATTTTTCCAGCAGAATGGCCATGAACAGATTGTTTCGGAATTCTGTACAATCACACTTAAGCATCATATCGATAACATGGCAGGCTTTATCACTGTAATCAAAACGTTGATTCAGATGGCACCTGCTTCTTATAAAGCAAAAATCGCAAATGGCACAGAAACAAAATTTAAGTTCCTGCGTATGGTTGCGGGCTGGACAATGCAGCCAATTAAGCTGGCACACATCGAAATCCAGGATTTGCCACAGCCTTACGTAGTTCAGGACCTTATCCCATACATTCGTGCCATCTATAAGCCTTTGATTCAGGTTTATTACTATGGCGACAACAAGATTCCTAAACTCATCAAGGAAATTTACACTGATGAAGTAAAATATCCTGATTCACCTCAGGAAAAGCTTTCTTCATTGGCAAAAGAAGCTATCACAGACTGGCTTTATATTCAGAACGAAATTGTAAAGAAGTGCTATCCACTTTTGATGCGCATGTGTTCTGACACTTACGAAGATTATCCTGATTTCTTTAAGGTGAAGGTTGCAGACATTCTTAAGTTTGTAGGACTTCATAAATACGACCTCCTTCTTCCAGAAAAAGAAAAGCAGGTTAAGATTGAAGAATCTGCAGAAGGCGACAAAAAATCTGCATCAAGAAAACCTGTTAAGGGAATTAAGGATTCTGTTGTTACGGCGGGTCTTAATATGCTTGAGCAGCTTTTCCCTCAGGCTGGCTTTAAACAGTTGGAAAACCATCCAGATATGTTCCCTTATTTCCAGCCATTGTATAAGTTCAATGACGGATTCAATGTAATGTCTCCTGAAAATCCTCTTCAGGTTACAATGGTTCTTGTTCGTATCTTGGAAGACTGTTTCCAGGGTTGTCGTAACATCAAGTTCTCTGAAGTTACAAATGATACTTCTGGCAAGGCAAACAAGGATACAATCATTCAGGTCCTGGATGACTGGTCTGCATATCGTGAAAACGTTTTTGAACGTCTTTACTGCGAACCTTTGAACGATCTGGTTAATTCAATTTATTCTCAGGATGATTTTGAAGACAGTCAGTATGGAATCAAGCTTAAGACTTCTTTGCTGTGGCAGACTCAGTGGCACTTCCTTCCAAACTTCAAGTTTGATCAGCTTACTTTGGAAAGACCTGCTGATGAAAGTAAATATCCAGCTATGTTCAACAGAACAGACTTTGCCCGCAGTTATCTTACAGAAGTAGTATCGCTTTGCGATAAGGCTGCTGCTACCAAGGGTGTTGTTTCATTCATTGCAAATCCTTGGGATCACTACAAGTTTGACATCAATAATGAAATTTCTAAGCGCCTGGATGTATTGCTGGGTGCAAACAATACTGGTGCAAATACAAATGCCAACAACGCAAACTTGTTGAAATATACACTTTGTATTCTTGCTGTTCTTGACTGGTGGATTAACAATCCTGACAGTCCGGCATATACTTGCAATCCTAAGCACATTTTCCGTATTTCAGAAGAAGACGGAAAGCCAAAGTTTGGTGTGCCAGAAAGAACTGATCAGAACAAGCTTTTTGCAGATCAGATTCGTGCAGCCTTCCAGAAAAAGGCTTAATCAAAAGGACTTAATTAAATGGATAACGCTAGAATTAAAGAAATTCTTCTGGACATTGCTCCAACAAACCTGGATTTTTCTGTTACTCAGACAGGAAAGGAAAGTAAGCGTGTAAACGGTTTTTATATGCCTGATACACATGAAATTTTCCTACACAACAAGAATTTCAAGAATGATAATCAGCTGGTTTATACTGCAGTTCATGAATATACTCACCATCTTGATGCAGAAGAATTGCTCGAAACAACCGGCAACTCGAATACTGTTTACAACGCAAAGGTTCACAGCCAGCGATTCTGGGCTCATTTTAATGAACTGCTTTCTGTGGCAGAAGAAAAGGGCTATTACAAGCTGGAATGGGAATCAAATGCGGAACTTGCCGAGCTTACAGAAAAAATCAAGAAGGATTATCTTGAAGCAAACGGCCGCATGATGCAGGAATTCGGAAAGCTTTTGATCAAAGCCCATGAACTTTGCGAAGAAGCAGACATTCGTTACGAAGATTACATCGACCGCGTTCTTTGTCTTCCTAGAAATTCTGTAAAGGACATTCAGAAGGTAGCAAAGGTTGAAGTTAATCCTGCCATCGGTTTTGACAACATGAAAGTTGTTGCTTCTGTTCGCAAAAAGGATGACCGAGCTGAAGTTGAAAAGGAATTCCTTGAAGGAAAGAGTCCTATGTCGGTTCGTGAAATGATGAAGCAGAAAGCCGGTTGTGCTAAAGATACTGATCCAAGAGATCGCCTGGAAAAAGAAAAGAATCGTCTTGAAAAAACAATTGCACAGCTTACACAGCGTCTTGAATACGTGGAGGAAAGCCTTGCAAATATGTAAACGCTTTCTGCTGGCTGTTGTGGCAATTTCAGGTTTTAGCCTTTATGCACAGCAGTCCATGCCATCAATGCCAACTGTCTCTATTTCTGACGGGCCTTCTATGCCTCGTATTACGGCTCCAACTTTGGGAACCCGTTATTATACTCCGGGGAAGGTTAATACAAATATTTCCAATAAAGCTTCCTCTCAGAGTGAGTCTAAACCTGCGGAAAATCCTGTGACAGTTTCAAATGCCTCTGCTGAAAATCAGCTTAAGTCCATGATTGGAAACACAGCTATTTCTAGACTGACTGCAAGTGATGTTGCGGGTTTAGGAAATGACGGTTTGTTTGGCGGAATTTACGGCTTGCTTGGGAATGATTCAAATCTGTATGCGGCATCAACTGCATCTTCTAACAATGAAGTGCTTTTGCAGACAATTATGTCTCAACTGGATGAGCTTAAAAAGCAGACTGCAAAAAATAATTCATCAACAAATAAAACAAATCTGCCAGTTACACAGTCTTCTGCAAAAGATCTGCATGAATTTGAACCACAGGTTTTGCGTTTTTATGTAAACGGCTACAACATCCTTGAAACAATGCGCACAGTATATTTCTCTAAAAAAGAAAATGACGGTTCTTTCCTTCTTACAGGAGACCGTCGATATACTTCCGACAATAAGAGCAGGGAAGAAACTTTCTATCTTTTGTTCAAGGCTGATGGAAACTGTGGAACTTCAGCGGGATATTATGTTGAGCCACGGGTTGTTCAGGATTATAAGAATGAATACTCTTTCCTGTATCAGCTTACAATGAAGCCAGAGCTCAAAGCTGAAAAAACAGGAAATCTTGTTTCTGTAAAGTACGTGTCACCAGACTGGAACATGGATCTGTTGCTTGATATTGGTGACAACTAAAATCTTCTAATTTGTAATATCGATCTTTTTAAGAACTGAAACCAGCTTGTTCTTTTCGATAAGGTCGATAGGACGTCCTTCAACATACTTTTTAGCTTCTTCAGTAAAGCTTCCGGCTGTTACACAGAATGCGCGGTCACATTTTATGTCGCGGATCTTTGAATGAAGGTCGCGAACATAAAGTTCACCGATGGCACCTGTGCTGCGGAAGAATCTGAACAATTCTGTATCAGTCCACTTTGTAGATTCGACTTCACACAAAACTTCAATTGATTCAGCGGCAACGGAAATATCTTCAATCTTGATGAAAGCTCCAGGGTAATAACCAGAAACAAACTTGCGACACAAAGCTACAAAGTCAGAAGTTCCAGACATAAGGTAAGCCTGAAGGTTTGAGTTCTGGTTCAGTTCCTGATAGCGAGCGATCAATGCGTTTACATCACGATAGCTTGGAGTGATAGACTGAATCTGTTTAAGGTATGTAAGTGCTTTTCCAATGTTATGCTGAGCCAAAAGTGTGTGAGCAAGCTTGTAGTAAATAGTGAGCTTTGTTTCCTGGTCAACATTTTCCAGTTTAAGGGCAATTTCGTAATCCTGAATAGAAAGATCAGGTTTATTCATCTTGTCGTGGATGGCACCAGCGGCAACACAGGATTTTGCACCAAAGTTTGGATTTGTTCTTAAGTGCATGAAAATTTTGAGCGCTTTGTCACCCATTCCGGCTTCGTCCATTGCAGAGGCAAGGTAGAAAAGAGCTTCTTTATTTTCTGGATTGAGTTCAACTGTCTTTTTAAGATATGGCAAACTTTCCCGGTATTTTTTTGAGTAGAAAAGAGAGTACGAAAGATTTTCAATAACTTCTGTGTTTTCTGGGTTGATGGAAGCGGCTCTTCTTAAGCAGAGTAAAGCTTTTTCGTAATCCTTTTTTTCGTAAAGAACTTTTCCGATGTAGAAGTTTGCGTCAAAGCTTTTTGGATCTGATTTAAGAACTGTAGAAAGACTGCGAACAGCATCATCATACTTTTCAAGGTTGTAAGCACAGATACCACAGCGAAGGTTTACAGCTTTTTCATCGATTGTTGGATGAACTCTCTGAAGTTCGCAGAGGCGCTGGTATAAAGGAAACGCTCTTTCGTAATTCAGCTGTTCGTAATAGATTTCACCAAGGGCTTCCAGTGCAGGAATATTATTTGGATCGTGAGAAAGACGTCGTGTTGCATCTTTGATAATTGCTGACTTGTTTTTTGCTTTAGGCTGTTTTCCTGATTTTCCGCCACCGTGAGATTTTTTGCTGGTGATGGCTGTGAGGAGGATAAATAATGCAGCTGCGGAAATTACAGCAATTAAAATTCCTATCATGTAATCTTTCTCCTGATTAGAGATGCCCAATAAAAAACCGTCATGCTGAAACTGTTTCTGGATCTCTGCAGATACGGCCTGTTGGACAACTCCTTTTATTTATTTCTTTTCATCTCTAAGTTCTTTTACAAACTCTGCGATGCGTTCCATGGCGATCTTGATCTTATCTACGGCTGTTGCGTAACAAACGCGGATATGACCTTCGCCTCCAAGTCCGAATACCGAACCTGGAACTACTGCAACATTGTACTTCTGGAAAAGGCGAGTTGCGAATTCTTCAGAAGAAATGCCTGTTGAAGTAATATCTGGGAACATATAGAAAGCTCCCTTTGGTTCTGGAACAGGAAGTCCCATTTCGTTGAATTCTTTTACCATAAGGTTGCGGCGCTGCTGATAGCTGATGCGCATTTTTTCTACATCTTTCCAGCCGTTGCGCAAACCTTCTGTAGCCGCATACTGGCTGAAAATAGGAGCACAGATTGCATTATATCCGTGAAGCTTTGTACAAAGATTGATGAGTTCAGCAGGAGCGGCAATGTAACCGATACGCCATCCTGTCATTGCGAATGATTTTGAAAAACCGTTCAAGATGATTGTGTAATCCTTCATTCCTGGGAAAGAAGCGATTGAGCAATGTTCTCCGCCTTCGTATGCAAGTTCGCAGTAAATTTCGTCGCTGATACACCAGATCTGGTTTTCTACACAAACCTTAGCGATTTTTTCAAGTTCTTCTGCAGGAATCATTGTCCCTGTTGGGTTGTTTGGAGTACAGATCATCAAAGCCTTTGTTTTTGGAGTGATTGCCTTTTTAATCTGTTCTGCAGTTGGGTAATAACCGTTTACACTTGTGTCGATTGGAATAACTTTAGCTTCGCAAAGACGGGCAAGTGGTTCGTAGTTTACATAACAAGGCTGACAAACAAGAATTTCGTCACCTGGGTTCAGGATTGCACGCAAAGAAGCGTCTACACCTTCGCTGGCACCAACTGTAACAAGAATTTCTGTTTCAGGATTGTAATAACAGCCGTAGCGTTCCATATATTTGCAGATTTCTGCACGAAGTTCTGGAAGCCCACGGTTTCCTGTGTATGAAGTGTGTCCTTTTTCGATGTGGTAAAAAGCTTCTTCACGCATACACCAAGGTGTTGGAAAGTCTGGTTCACCAACCGAAAGTGAAATTACATCGTCATGTCCGATAAGCATTTCAAAAAACTTACGGATGCCGCTAGGAGGAATATCTTCCATGCTGCGGCTGAATTTATCATTTCTAGTGTTCATATAAAAAATTCCTAAAGTGTTAAAAATTGGCGCCGTTTCGTTCCGAATCTACAAAATCTCATGGTGTAACTTTTTTCTCGTAAAAATCCTTCGGATTTTTGCTATGGCTAAGCGCCAAAAAAGTTACAAATGAGTTTTGTATCTTCTACACTGCACGTCCCCAATTTTTAAGCGTTTTGGGTTAGGCTTGTGCTTCGCGGCGGTCCCGTTCTGATTCGACATATACAATGTCGTTTTCTTTGTATGTTTTAAGGATGAAGCAGGTTTTTGTTGAGCGAACGCCGTCCAAAGTTGCCAGCTTGCTTGAAACAAAGAAAGCTACGTCCTGAAGACTGTCACCTTCAATGATTACCTTAAAGTCGTATCCGCCGCTCATAAGGAAAAGTGATTTTACCTGTGGGAAACGGTAGATTCTATCTGCAAGGGCGTCGAATCCGTGTTCCCGTTCAGGAGTAACCTGAAGCTGGATTTCAGCACGAACTTTACCTTTGCTTTCACCTGATTTTTCTGGGTTTACGATGGCCGCGTACTTTAAAATAACTCCGTCATCTTCCAGCTTTTTGATGATCGCGGCGACTTCTGATTCGCTTTTTTTAGTCATAGCTGCGATATCTTTCACAGAAAGACGGGCATTTTGTCTCAATAATTCAAGAATTTCTTCCATGTTGTGGCCTCGTATAATAGATATAAATAGTAGTTATAATTCTAATCGTTTATCGGCATTTTTACAATTGAACTGAATAGTTGTATTATTATTTCAATATGAAGGCCATTTATAAAAACAGCGGACTAGTAGAAAAAGAAGCAAAAAGTCGATTTTATTTTCCTGAAAATGTGATGATGGAAAATGCGGCTATGGCATTGGAGCAGGCCGTTCTTGCTGAACATTCCAAAAAGGTTCTGATTTTGTGTGGAACCGGAAACAACGGCGGCGACGGTTATGCGTTGGCTCGGCGACTTAGCGGTAAAGTAGAAAGTGTAGCAATTTTTTCTTTTGGTGAGCCTAAAACCGACGAAGCAAAACTTCAGAAAAAGATGAGTTTGGCCTGTGGCGTTAAGATTTTAAGTGATTATTCCAAGTATGAACCGGATTCTGTCGTTGATTGTGTTTTTGGAACTGGTTTCCATGGTGAGCTTCCTGAAGATGTTGCCAGAGCAATTGAATGGTCTAATGAACAGAAGGCTTTTAGACTTGCCTGTGACATTCCAAGCGGCTTAAAGTTCTGTGCTAATAAAACAGTCACAATGGGTGCCCTTAAAACGGTGCTTTTTGAAGATGAGGCAAAAGATTTTTGCGGAAAAATTGAAGTAGCGGAACTGGGAATTTCTACTGCCATGTTTGATTCATGCGGAATACCGGATGCGTATTTATTAGAAGAATCTGATATAAAAATGCCTGTTCGGGAAAAACAGAACTGTCACAAGGGTAGTTTTGGTCATGCAGTGGTAGTTTTGGGTGAAAAACCTGGAGCAGGAATCATTGCGGGAACTGCAGCCTTAAAAATTGGGGCGGGCTTGGTTTCTGTAGTGGATAGAGGCATGTGCAATCAGCAGTTTATGATGAGCCCTGAGCTGATGATCGGAACAGAATTTCCCGAAAAAACAACCGCCATTCTGCTAGGAAGCGGTTTAGGCCGGTCACGTCATTGCGAGGACGCAGTCCGTGGCAATCTGCAAACAGTTATAGAAAAAACGCTAACTTTCCTTGAATCCATGAAAATCCCAGCCGCTGTTTTGGATGCGGACTTTTTCTATTTAGAAAACCTTTGTCAGGTTCTGGAAAAATTGAACGATGTAAAGAACGGCCGCTTTGTTCTAACTCCTCATCCAAAAGAACTGGAAGTTATCTGTAAGGCCTGCGGAATTGAAAACCGCCAGCAGTTTGCGGAAAAGTTTCCGAATCTTGTGCTGGTGGCAAAAGGTGCCAACACCCATATTTTTGCAAATGAAAAAGTTTTTGTTTGCGCGGAAGGGACTAACGCTCTGGCGAAGGCTGGCAGCGGGGATGTTCTTGCAGGTTTGATTATGGGGCTTTTGGCTCAGGGGTTTTCTGCAGAAGAAGCCGCAAAGACTGCGGTATGGCTTCACGGAAAGGCTGGAGCAAAGTTTGAAAATAACTGGGAATGTACTCCTTTTGGGATTATCGAAAAGCTGTGGTAAAATATTAAGCTAGGAGAAAAGAATGGTTTTTATAAAAAAAATAATGAATGTACCATTAGTGCTTCGTATTGCGGCAGGCCTGGTACTTGGCGTTGTTTTGGGTCTTTTGAATCCTAATATTGAGTTTTTGACAATTTTAGGAAAACTTTTTATCAGTGCTCTTAAAGGAATTGCACCGATTCTGGTTCTTTTTCTTGTAATCAGTTCGTTGGCAAATGCCGGAAAAAATCTTGGAGCTCGTTTTAGGACTGTAATTTGTCTTTATGTAGTTTCTACATTGATTGCGGCTGTTATTGCTGTAATTGCAAGCTTTGCTTTTCCTGTAGAAGTAACTTTGACAGGAACAGAAGAAGCCAGTGCTCCTGGAAAACTAAGTGATGTTTTTGGAACATTGCTTACAAATATGGTGATGAATCCAATACAGGCGCTTTCTAGTGGAAATTATGTGGGAATCCTTTTCTGGGCAATTTTGACTGGGGTTTCTGTTCGTAAGTACACAGATGAAGCTACAAAGCAGGTTCTTTGTGACATTTCAAATGCTATTTCAATCATTATTTCCTGGGTGATTCAGGCAGCACCTTTTGGTATTTTAGGTTTGTCTTATGAAACTGTAAGTCAGAATGGTCTTGAAATTTTTGCAGGTTATGGAAAATTGATTGCACTTTTGCTGTCTTGTATGTTTCTTCAGGCACTTGTTATCAATCCTATTATTGTTGCTGTTTGTCTCAAGAAAAATCCTTATCCCCTTGTATTCAAATGTTTGAGGGAATCTGCAATTACAGCTTTCTTTACAAGAAGTTCTGCTGCAAATATTCCAATCAACATAAAGCTTTGTGAAAAGTTGAATCTGGATAAAGATTTTTATTCGGTTTCGATTCCTTTAGGTGCCACAATTAATATGGATGGAGCTGCGATTACAATTACAGTTATGTCTTTGGCGGCAGCTTATTCAACAGGTGTTCAGGTAAACTTTATAATTGCTCTGATTCTTAGTGTTGTTGCAACTTTGGGTGCTTGTGGAGCAAGTGGAGTTGCTGGCGGATCGTTGCTTTTGATTCCAATGGCATGTTCTTTGCTGGGAGTTTCGTCTGACGTGGCAATGCAGATGGTCAGCATTGGGTTCATTATTGGTATCGTGCAGGATTCTGTTGAAACAGCATTGAATTCTTCAAGCGATGTTTTGATAACTGCGACTGCAGATTTTATGGATAAACAGAAAAAATCGGAATAAATTCTCGAATTTAGTAAAGATTTTTCAAAATTCCCTTGAATAAATTTTCTGAAAGTTCTATAAGTAATACAACATCAATGGCGATGTGAATTAACTAAATTTTTTTAGCTGAATTCACATCGCCATTTTTTTTTGAACTTTCGTTGAAAGGGAAGGATAAGCTAAAAATTGCTTTCGCAATTTTCTTAACGCTTTTCCATATATCAAGAAATCAGCACAGCTGATTTCACTCAGGGGTTACAAATATGATAAACGTTCCTGAATTGTTCGGAAGCATGGTTTTCAACCAGAAGGTTATGAAAGATCGTCTTCCAAAAGAAACTTTCAAAGCACTTAAA
Source organism: Treponema sp. (assembly GCA_045616085.1). Taxonomy (GTDB): domain Bacteria; phylum Spirochaetota; class Spirochaetia; order Treponematales; family Treponemataceae; genus Treponema_D. The sequence continues at coordinate 38,062 of JAZLGB010000004.1, read as the reverse complement.
AAGACACTTGATGATGGTGCTCCACTTGAACTTGATGTAGCAAATGTTGTTGCTCACGCTATGAAAGAATGGGCTATCGAAAAGGGTGCTACTCACTACGCTCACTGGTTCCAGCCTTTGACTGGTATTACAGCTGAAAAGCACGACTCATTCATCAATCCACAGGATGATGGAACTGTTATCATGACTTTCAGCGGCAAAGAATTGGTAAAGGGTGAACCTGATGCTTCTTCTTTCCCTAACGGTGGTCACCGTGCAACATTCGAAGCACGTGGTTACACAGTTTGGGATCCAACTTCATATCCTTTCATTAAGGAACACACACTTTGTATTCCAACAGCTTTCTGTTCTTACACAGGTGAAGCTCTTGATAAAAAAACTCCATTGCTTCGTTCAATGGAATGCTTGGATGAACAGGCAAAACGTATTCTTAAATTGTTCGGAAAAGATGTTAGCCACGTTGCTACAACTGTTGGTCCAGAACAGGAATACTTTATTGTTGACCACGACTTGTGGGCACAGCGCAAAGACCTTCGCATGACAGGACGCACTTTGTTTGGTGCTAAGCCTTCAAAAGGTCAGGAAATGGAAGATCAGTACTTCGCAGCTTTGAATCCACGTATCGTAAAATACATGGAAGATCTTAACGAAACACTCTGGAAGTACGGTATTCTTTCTAAGACAGAACATAACGAAGTTGCTCCAGCTCAGCACGAAATGGCTCCAATCTTCAGCACAACAAACCTTGCTGTTGACCAGAACCAGTTGGCTATGGAAGTTATGAAGAAAGTTGCTAAACGCCACGGTCTTGAATGTCTTCTTCACGAAAAACCATTTGCTGGTGTAAACGGATCTGGTAAACATAACAACTGGTCTATGTCTACAAACGCTGGCGAAAACTTGCTTGAACCAGGAAAAACTCCTGAATCAAACGCACAGTTCTTGCTTTTCCTTACAGCTATTCTTAAGGCTGTTGATGAAAACCAGGATATGCTCCGTATCTGTGTAGCTTCTGCTGGAAACGATCACCGTCTTGGAGCAAACGAAGCTCCTCCAGCAATCATCTCTGTTTACCTTGGAGATGAACTTTACAACGTACTTTCTGCAATCGTAGAAGGTAAGTCTTACGATGGTAAGAAAGTTGGAAAGATGTCTATCGGTGCTGATGTACTCCCAGCTATTCCAAAGGATTCTACAGACCGTAACCGTACATCTCCATTTGCTTTCACAGGTAACAAGTTTGAATTCCGTTCTTGTGGTTCTTCTGCTTCAATTGCTGGTCCAAACACAATTTTGAACACAATCGTTGCAGGTGTTCTTAAGGCATTTGCTGACGAACTTGAAGGTGCTAAAGACTTCGATGCAGCTTTGAACGCTCTTGTTGAAAGAGAATGTAAAGCTCACTGGAGAATCGTATTCAACGGTAACGGTTACGACGAATCATGGAAGACAGAAGCTGCTAAGCGTGGTCTTTGTGAATACAAAACTACACCAGATGCAGTTGCTCACTACATGGATGCTAAGAACGTTAAGTTGTTCACAGAAATGGGCGTTTATTCAAAAGACGAAATGGAAGCTCATTACGAAACAAAACTTGAAAAATATGCTCAGCTTTTGAACATTGAAGTTGAAACAATGCTTGAAATGATCAACAAAGACATCCTTCCAGCTGCATACAAATATGTTTCTGCAGTTGCTAAGACAGTTGTTGACCTTAAGGCTGTTGTTCCTTCTGCTAAAGCTAGTGCTGAATCTTCACTTCTTTCTAAGCTTGATGCACTTACAGGTGACCTTGCTGAAAAAGCTGAAGCTCTCTGCAAAGCTCACCTTGCTGCAAAGGGTGCAGGTGATGGTATGGCTGTAGCTCGTGCTTACGCTGACAAGGTTATTCCTGCAATGGCTGAAGTTCGCGCTGTAGCTGACGAAATCGAACCTCTTATCGGTGAAGATTACAAACCATTCCCTTGCTACGAAGACTTGCTCTACAGAGTATAGTTAGAAATCCTGTCATCCTGAACTTGTTTCAGGATCTACGATAGATGCCGAAACAAGTTCGGCATGACGGGAATTAGGACAAATTAATTTTGACACAATGGCGTGTCTGTTACTAAGAAAGGAAAATCTTTTGGTGACTTTCCTCTTTTAGTAACAGGCACGCCTTTTTTTATTCCTTGGAGGATTTTATGGAACAGATCAACAGCGTTGTATTTGGCGTTTGGTTCTTGATCGGTGCTGCATTGGTATTCTGGATGCAGGCCGGATTTGCGATGGTAGAAACTGGTTTTACTCGCGCTAAGAACGCAGGTAACATCATCATGAAAAACCTTATGGATTTCTGTATCGGTACAGTTACATTCATCCTTATTGGTTTTAGCCTTTTGCTTGGCGAAGATGTAATCGGACTTATTGGTAAGCCTGGTTTTGATATTTTTACTGGTTACGGCAGCTTTGACTGGTCTAACTTTGTATTCAATCTTGTATTCTGTGCTACAACAGCAACAATCGTTTCTGGTGCTATGGCAGAACGCACAAAGTTCCTTTCTTACTGTGTATACTCAGCTATTATTTCTGGTTTGATTTACCCAATCGAAGCTCACTGGATCTGGGGCGGCGGATGGCTTGCTCAGCTTGGATTCCATGACTTTGCTGGTTCTGCTGCTATCCATATGGTAGGTGGTATTTCGGCTTTGATTGGTGCTAAGTTGCTTGGACCACGTATTGGTAAGTTCAGCCGCGATGCTAGCGGAAAGGTAACAAAAGTTCACGCTTTCCCTGGTCATAACCTTCCAATGGGTGCTCTTGGATGTTTCATTCTTTGGTTCGGTTGGTACGGATTCAACGGTGCTGCTTGTACTTCTGTAGAACAGCTCGGTTCAGTATTCCTTACAACAACAGTTGCTCCAGCAATCGCTACAGTAACTTGTATGGTTTTCACATGGATTAAGTACGGTAGACCTGACGTTTCAATGTGTTTGAACGCTTCTTTGGCAGGTCTCGTTGCTATCACAGCTCCTTGTGATGTTACAGATTGTGGTGGAGCTGCAATCATCGGTGTTGTTGCAGGTCTTCTTGTAATCTTCGGTGTTTGGTTCCTTGACTATGTTCTTCATATTGATGATCCAGTTGGTGCTGTTGCAGTTCACTGTTTGAACGGTATCTGGGGTACAATCGCTGTTGGTTTGTTCGCTAACCCAGCTGTTCCTGGTTACGGTCTTGCAAACGCTGCTGGCGATACAATTGGTGGTTTGTTCTACACAGGTTCTGCTGAATTGTTAAAGCTCCAGTTGCTTGGATTTGTAGCAGTTGCTGCTTATACAGCAATCACAATGACAATCGTATTTGTAGTTATCAAGAAAACTTTGGGTCTTCGCGTTACAGCTGAAGAAGAAATCCTTGGTCTTGATAAGCTTGAACATGGTATCGATTCTTCTTATGCAGGTTTCGTTGCTGAATACACAAGCGAAGAAGTTGAAGAAGCTAAGGAAGCTGGTGTAACTCTTGATCAGGCTGTTCCTGTAGTTAAGGCTCCATCTGGAAATGCTCCAGCTGATGCTAAGTTCACAAAGGTTGTAATCGTAACACGTCAGACAAAGTTCGAAGCTTTGAAGAGAGCAATGAACTCAATCGGTGTAACTGGTATGACAGTTGTAAATGTAATGGGTTGTGGAGTTCAGAAGGGTGCAAGCGAATTCTATCGTGGTGCTCCAGTAGAAATGACACTTCTTCCAAAGATCAAGGTAGAAATCGTTGTATCGAAGGTTCCTGTTCGCGAAGTAATCGATGCTGCTAAGAAGGCTCTCTACACTGGTCACATCGGTGACGGAAAGATCTTCGTATACGAAGTAGACAACGTAGTAAAAGTTCGCACAGGCGAAGAAGGCTACGATGCACTTCAGTCGGAAGCATAATCGAAATTACATCCATGTAATTTCGATTAATCAAGAAAATCTGAAAGATTTTCTTGCAGGTCTTTTCGAAAAATAATAAAGCGCCATCCATGGCGCTTGGAAAGACCAATATTCTTTGAATAAAACGGCCCGTCGTCGACGGTCTGTTTTAGATATTACGGCCTGCCGGAACTAGTAACCCCGTTCCCGCAGGCCGATTTTTTTTATTCTCACTAGGAAAGTCGGTTATTAAACATTGAAAATACTACCAGTCAGCCAGGAGATGACAAAACCGCTAGCTCTGGGGAGACCCCAGACCCCCTTTTAGGTCGCTGTTGCACAGCAATTTACAGCTACATCCACAGGTCGGCATGGAAACTATCATTCCGACCTGTGGATGTTTTTGCCATCTCCTGTCTTCCTTCCCGTATTTTCAAAAATACCGTGAAACATCCTAGTGGGACTAAAAAAAAAGAGCCCGTTTCCGAACTCTTTTTCGTGTATTTCGAGTATTTCGTGGTTTACCTATTACAGTTCACCAGATTCCGCTGCCCCTGGCAAACCGATGTCGTTGCGGTAGAAGGCACCTTCAAAAGAAACTGACTTGATTGCTGCGTAAGCGTTTTTCCAGGCTTCATCGAATGTTGAACCAAAGTTTGAACAACAAAGAACGCGACCGCCGCTTGTTACAAGCTTACCGTCTTTTTCAACAGCACCAGCAACAAAGATCTTAGCGCCAGTTTCAGCAATGATCTTTTCATCGATTGTGATTTCTTTCCCCTTAGGGTAGCTTCCTGGGTAACCGCCACTTACTACACATGGGCTTACCTGGTAGCCTTTTTTCCAGGCAAACTTAAAGTTCTTTAAAGAACCGTCGCAAATGGCTTCACACATTTCAACAAAGTCAAAATCCATCAAAGGAAGAACTGACTGAGTTTCAGGATCTCCAAGACGAACATTGTATTCCAAAAGCTTTGGTCCCTGTTTTGTAAGCATTACACCAAAGAAGATAAATCCGCGGTAATCAAATCCTTCTGCAACAAGGCCTTTTAATGTTGGTTCAAGACAATCCTTCTGGAAAGCAGCCATCATTTCTGGAGTAACGTCATCCAAAGGACAAACTGTACCCATTCCACCAGTGTTAGGACCCTTAGCGCCATCGTTAAGACGCTTGTGGTCACGGCTAGGAAGGAATGGAATGATACATGCGTTTTCTGGGTGAGCAGGATCAACATTTACAGCAGAAAGAACAGAGATTTCAACACCCTGGAGGTAATCTTCAATAACGAGCTTGGCACCGGCAGCACCAACGCGACCGTTAGAATCCATAAGTTCTTCAACAGCGTTCAAAGCTTCTTCAACAGTAGCAGCAACAACAACGCCCTTACCAGCAGCAAGACCATCAGCCTTGATTACGATAGGTGCACCGTGCTGTTTTACATATTCAGCAGCAGCTGTCTTGTCTGTGAAAGTCTTTGAGCCAGCACAAGCAACGTTGTACTTAGCCATAAATTCTTTAGAAAGATCTTTTGATGCTTCAAGCTGAGCACCAGCCTTTTTAGGACCAACACAAGGAATACCGGCATTCCAGAAAACATCAGCCAAACCATCAGCCAATGGATCTTCTGGACCAATTACAGCCATTGTACAACCTTCGTGCTTTGCAATCTGAACATAAGGATTTTCGTCACCCTTGATGTAGTCGCAATTCTTTATTTCAACGTTGCAACACTTAGATTCTTTTGCTGTACCCCCGTTACCAGGAACACAAACAACCTTTTCAACCTTAGAACTCTGAGCAATTTTCCAAGCAATAGTGTGCTCACGACCACCATTACCAACAACGATAATATTCATGCTTACAGTTTACTGAATTTATCAAAAAAATGATATAAACTATTGGTATGAATATTTGTCTTTTCAAACAAGAAGAACTAAATCAGCCTCTTAGCATTAAGGATGAAAGGGGCGAGCACATCATAAAAATCCTTCACAAAAAAGAAGGTGACACATTTTCTGCCGGCGTAATAAACGGGATGGCTGGAACTGCCACAATCAATAAAATTGAAGAAAAGCAGATTTATTTTGATTTCAAGCCAGAAACCGAAGGAAAGCCACTTTATCCATTAAAGATGATCATCGGGTTTCCTCGTCCGATTCAGCTTAAGCGTTTGCTGCGTGATATTGCGGCTCTTGGAGTATGTGAAGTTCATCTTACAGGTACCGAACTGGGGGAAAAATCCTACATGCAGTCAAATCTTGTTGAGCACGGGACTGCTTATCAAATGTTGGTTGATGGGACTGTTCAGGCAGCAAGCACTCATGTTCCAGAACTGTTTTTGCACAAGACTTTGCCAGAATGTCTGAAATCATTGCAGGAAGATGCATTAAATCTTTGTCTAGATAACATAAATCCTACTGGTTCTCTTATGGATGTGATGCAGAAAAATGCTGCTGAAACAAAAATGGTGATTGCGGCCATCGGCAGCGAACGTGGTTGGACTCAGCATGAGAGGGAACTTTTGGAACAGGCCGGATATTTGCGGGTTGGAATGGGACCTCGCGTAATGCGAACGGAAACAGCAGCAACAGTAAGTGCCAGCATTATTGGTGCCTGTATGGGGTGGTTCAATTAGGGGGAGAAAATGAAGCACGTTACTAAAAATTCAGATATTCAGAAGTCTCTTCTGGAACGGTTCTTAAAATATGTCAAAATTTGGACGGAATCGAATGGTGAAAAGGCTGATGCCGGTGTGATGCCAAGCGAAGACCGCCAGTTTGATTTGGCAAAGCAGCTTGTTGCGGAACTGACTGTAATGGGTATGCAGGACATTCAGACTACAGAAAACTGTTACACTTACGCCTATCTTCCTGCAACAAAAGGGTTTGAGTCTGTTCCTCCATTTTGTCTTTTGGCTCATATTGATACGGTAGATGAAGTGTCTGGAAAGGATGTTAAGCCTATGGTGCATCCGGAATATGACGGTACTCCAATTGATTTGCAGTGTGGTGTGCGCCATGACGTATTAAAGGATGAAGCCCTTGCATTGGCGGCTAAAAATCATGAAACAATCATCACGACTGATGGAACAACTTTGCTTGGTGCAGACGATAAAGCAGGCGTTGCAGAAATTATGACTTGTCTTGAATATCTTGTGGCTCATCCAAAGATCAATCACGGAAAAATTGAAGTGATTTTTTCTCCTGATGAAGAAACTGGTCACGGAATGGATAAAGTTCCTCTTAAACTGCTTAAATCAAAGTTAGCATATACTGTTGATGGCGGTCATATTGGGGAACTGGAAACAGAATGCTTTAATGCCTTTGGCGCAGAGGTTGAGTTTACCGGAAAAGCTTGCCACACAGGAGATGCCCGTAAAGGTGGAATGGTAAATGCAATCAGCATGGCTAGCCGTTTTGTTGAATCGCTTCCTTCAAATCAGCGTCCTGAAACAACTTGTGGCAAGGAAGGCTTTTTTGCGGTTATGGAAATGTCTGGCTCAATAGAAAAGGCTAAAGTTTCGCTTTTACTGCGTGATTTTACAGAGCTTGGAATGCAGGAACGAATTGATACTGTTAAGGCGTTGGCTAGCGCCGCAGCTCTTTCTTTTGGCGGTTCTGTGGAATACGGTTTTAAGGAACAGTACAAGAATATGAAAGCAAATCTGGATAAGCATCCGGAAGTGGTGGAAAATCTTGTTCAGGCATATAAGGATGCAGGTGTGGAACCTGTATTCGTTCCAATTCGTGGTGGTACAGATGGTTCTCGTCTTACAGAACTTGGAATTCCAACACCAAATATTTTTACAGGTGGACATAACTATCACGGACGTTACGAGTGGGCGAGCCTGGAACAAATGAGTTCTGCTGTTGATGTTCTTATAAACCTGGCACAAAATTTCGCCGATAAATAATTATAGGATAAAAAGATGTACGAATATTTGATTGAAGGCGGTTTCCCAATCAAGGGTGAAATTACCGCAAGTGGAAATAAGAATGCTGCGCTTCCATGTATTGCTGCGGCTCTTCTTACTGAAGAAACAGTTATTTTGCACAATGTTCCAGAAATTGAAGATACTGGTGTAATGTTGAGCATTCTTCAGTCTTTTGGTGCTAAGGCAGAAAAACTTGAAGCCAATACCTGGAAAATTGAAGCAAAGGATGTTAAGTCTTGTGTAATCCCTGCGGAACTTTCTAAAAAGATTCGTGCTTCGATTTTGTTTGCGGGTCCAATGGTTGCTCGTCTTGGAAAGGCTGAAATGCTTCCCCCAGGTGGAGACGTTATCGGTCGCCGTCGCCTGGATACTCATTTTATTGCCCTTGAACAACTTGGTGCTCAGGTAAAAGTTAACGGACACTTTATTTTTACAGCCAACAAACTTATAGGAACAGACATCTTCCTTGATGAATGTTCGGTAACAGCAACAGAAAATGCTCTTATGGCCTGTGTTCTTGCAGAGGGAACAACTACAATCACTAATGCAGCCAGTGAACCTCATATTCAGGATTTGTGTCACATGCTGGTTGCAATGGGTGCAAATATTACTGGCATTGGTTCAAATATTCTTACAATCCAGGGTGTTGAAAAACTTCATGGTTGTGAATTCGAGATCGGTCCAGACTACATGGAAATCGGTTCTTATATCGGTCTTGCAGCAGCAACTCACGGTAGCGTTACAATCAAGGGTGTAAAAAATCTTGATATGCGTCCACTTAAAGTTGGCTTTGCAAAACTTGGAATTTCTTGGATTCAGGAAGGTGAAACAATCACAGTTTCTTCTGTTCAGGAAATGAAGACAAACGCTGATGTTGGAACAAAGATTCCAAAGATCGACGATTCTCCATGGCCAGGATTCCCACCTGATTTGACTTCAATCATGACTGTAGTTGCTACACAGGTTGAAGGTACGGTTTTGATTTTTGAAAAGATGTTCGAAAGCCGAATGTTCTTTGTTGATAAGCTTATCAATATGGGTGCACAGATTACTTTGTGTGATCCACACCGTGCTGTTGTTTGCGGTCCAGCTCCTTTGCATGGCGACAGACTTGTTTCACCAGACGTTCGTGCCGGTATGGCAATGGTAATCGCTGCCATGGCCGCTCACGGTGAAAGCCGCATCAGCAACGTTTATCAGATTGAGCGTGGCTACGAAAAGCTGGTAGAACGCCTCCAGAGTCTTGGCGGTCACATCAAAAAAGTGAACGTAGACGAATAAACTGCAAATTATAAGTTCATCGATGAAAATACTACCAGTCAGCCAGCGGATGACAAAACCGCGACTTTCGTCGCTACACATGCAGTTCGGCAAGGAATCTATCATTCCGACCTGCAAGTGTTTTTGCCATCCTCTGTCTTCCTTCCCGTATTTTCATAAAAACAAAAAACGCGAGATGAAAAATCTCGCGTTTTTTTATTTTGTGTATTTAGTGTGTTTTGTGGTTTAGAACTTAGCAGTTCTCTGTCTTACTCTTTCAATATCTTCACAGAACAGCTCTCTTAAGTCGTTCAATCCCAAAGCCATCAAAGCCATGCGGTCGATACCGATACCCCAAGCCAAAACTGGAGCGTCAATGCCCATAGCCTTTGTTACTTCTGGACGGAAGATACCAGATCCACCAAGTTCGAACCAACCAAGTACTGGGTGCTTGATGTGAACTTCAACAGATGGTTCTGTGAATGGGAAGTAACCAGGAACGTATTTAACTTCTGTAGCGCCTGCAATTTCTGTAGCAAACATCTTCAAGAAGCCAAGAAGAGTTCTAAGGTTAGCTTCTTCACCAATTACGATACCTTCTGTCTGGTAGAAGTCTGAAAGGTGAGTTGCATCAACTTTGTCGTAGCGGAAACAGCGGGCAATACCAAAGTATTTACCAGGAACTTCTGCTTTGTGAAGCTGATGAGCTGAAAGTACAGTACCCTGTGAACGAAGGATAAGGCGGCGAGTAAATTCGCGGTCGAAAGAGTAGTTCCATCCGCGGCTGCCTGAATCACCACCGTTTTCGTGTACTTTAGCGATATTGCTCAAATATGGTTCTTCAATTTCTTTTGCATGTGTAGGATTCTTGATGCGGTAAACATCGTGAATATCACGTGCTGCGTGGAACTGTGGCATGAACAAAGCATCACCGTTCCAGAATTCTGTTTCTACAAGTGGACCGTCAAATTCCTGGAAACCAAGAGAACAAAGCTTGTCCTTTACTGATTCAAGGAACTGAACGTATGGATTTGTGCGTCCAGGAATGATACGAGCTGGCTGTAAAGAAATGTTGTAGCCACGGAATGTACCGTTTTTCCATTCACCTGTAGCAAGCATTTTTGGTGTAACTTCACCAATTTCGTTACCTGTAACACCAGCTTTTTGAAGAGCATCTTTTACCTGAGCAAAAGCGCTTTCAAGCTTGTGAGTAACTGTTTCACGTTCGATTACTTTAAATGGACTGTCTACTGCACCGCGCTTTTTAGCAAGTGTAGCGATTACATCCTGTTCTTCCTTAGAAAGGTTAGCCTTATCAAGCTGGCCGTTTTCTGCAGCAGCTGCCTTTTTAAGAAGTTCAGCAGTTACAGAAATACGTGCTGGAAGAGCAGCACCAGTGTATTCAGCCTTCTTTTCTGCGTTCATCTTAAGGATGCCTTCCTTAGAAAGCTGTCCAAAAGCGGAACCGATATCTTTGTTTTCGATTGCAAGTGCAGCGGCAATTTCTGGAAGAGCCTTAGCACCAGAATCTTTAAGAAGGTTTACAACTCTTTCTTCTACAAGACCAGTTTTTGCAAGTGTGCGGCCCATATCTGTAATTTCATAATAAGTGTGAGCTACACGGCCAATTTCTTTAAGAAGGCCTTTGCCTGCAAGCCAAGAGAAGGCCTGGTTTGCATGGCCTTCCTTGTAGTCCAATTCGTTGATTAATTTTTCAGAAGTAAGTTCATCCTTATCTGAATACTTAAGAAGCACCTTGATTTCCAGAGGGTGCAGGTTTTTGATGATGTTTGAAATGTCCATTTTTATAATGCTTTAACCTAAAAGATTAACGAGTGAACTTAACATGGGAACTGTACTGTGCCCAGCTGATTCCACGATCGTCTTTGTAGTAACGTTCACGATCACGGTCCATGTATGTGTAATGGTAGTACTTGTTCTGTTTAGTAAAATCTTCAAGACAACCAAGAACAGCATTCATAGCTTCGCCTGCGTCGTAAGTTACATACATAGAAGTATAATAAATTCTTACCTCGTCTGTCATCGGTATATACTCAATTTTTACCTTTGCAGTTTTATCTTTTGAGTGAATATCTTCTGGAGTGATAATTCTCATTGAAAGATCTGGCTTGTCATTTTCGTCTGGGAGAGCTGAAGCTTCAGACTGAGCGAATGCACCGATTGCGAGTGCAAACATTGTAAACAAAACTGTTAGTGCTTTTTTCATATTAAACCCCCTTGCGGTTTAAGCTAAAATTGTGTGTACTTAATAATTCTATCCGATTCAAGCAAAAAATCAAGTTGAATTAAATACTGGCCTTCTGTTATGCCCAGCATAGGTTCCTTTGAAATAATCAGTTTTCCTGAAATTTCCTTAGGCTTGTTTTTGATGATTGGACGGTAGAAATTACGAATTGCATCTTTTGCTGCATTTTTGGTTGCGTCAGTAATGCCATCAAAACCTTTTGAAACAGGACCTTTGCCTTTACCGCCGGCCTTTTTTACTGAAATAGAATTCCACGCTCTGTGTGACCAGATTTCATCAGGAGTCTTTTTGTATTCTGCCCAAACATGAACCAAATTGTCCTGGATCCAAGGTTTTTTGTATTCGATCAGGTCGTTGTCAGCGATTTCTGCAATTGGTGTAAGCTCAAAATATTCTTCAACCCCACGCATTTTATCATAAGGAACGTAAATGAAGTTCCATCCGTATACCATGCCATTTATAAGGTGAGGAGAAACAGTTTTGATTCTGGAGATTGGGTAGTCTAAGAACCCCGCAGATGTATCTTGTGCCTCTTTTAATTCAGGGTAGGCATCTAACTCTGACCAGATGTGAATGTGAATGTTCTGGCTCTGATCAGGAGTCTGGGCAAAAAGAGGAGCTGAAAATAATGTGGCAAGCAGAATTACTGCTGCTGAAAGTATGCGTTTTTCCATATTTTTACAGGATTGATTCCCATTCTTATAATGAAATATAAAAAAGACACTGCAAATCCAAAAAGGTGAGTGTAATGAGCAACACCGGTTTTAAGTCCGTTTATCTGACAGAAAAGTTCGATTCCTGCATAGGCGATTACAAGTATTGGAGAAGGAACGGGTAGAAGTCCCCAGATGTAAATTTTTGCCTTTGGATAAACAACCGCGAAGGCCAACATTACGGAATACAAAGCTCCGCTGGCTCCAATAAGGATTGCGTAATAATTTTTTGTAAGGATGTAAAATCCCATGGAAAGAAGTCCACTCAGGATTCCGCAGACAAAATACAATAGAAGAAACTCTTTTGAACCTATGGCTTTTTCAAGAGAGTAGCCAAAAAAGAAAAGTCCCAGCATATTTGAAAAAATGTGAGCAAAATTGCCGTGTACAAACATGTATGTAAAAGGCTGCCAGAGGTAATGGCCGTAAACTACTAGTCCAGGGTTCAGTCCAAGGTAGATTTCCAGCTTGTGATCCATTTGGGTAAACGCAAATAGAACTACATTGATTACGATTAGAATCAGGCTGGCAGAGAAAAAAGAGTATTTAAATGGTTTTCTTAAAATGTTTTTCATTAGCTTTAGTCTACGATAATGCAGAAAAAATTACTGCACTTCATCAGTAGAAACAAGCGAAGGTATAGCGTAGGTTACACGATTTCGACCATTTCTTTTTGACATGTAAAGACCCTGGTCGGCCTGGTTAACAATCTGAGCTGCAACCGTAATCGGATTGTTTTTGTGGTCAAAAACAGCAACTCCTACAGAAATTGTTACCTTCATATGTTCACCGTTGAATACGAAGTCGTAGTTTTCGATGCTGGCACGAATTCTTTCGGCAATCTGCATTGCGTCATCTTTTTTAGTGTTGTTCAGCATTACAGTGAATTCTTCTCCACCGTAGCGGCTTGCAAGATCATCTGCGCGAAGACTGCTTTTGATAAGGTGAGCAACACGGATAAGAACGTAGTCACCGCATTCATGTCCGTAGGTATCGTTGAAATGCTTGAAAAAGTCAATGTCGAACATGAGAACGGAAAGTGGAAGCTTCTGTGTAAGGGCAGCGTCAAGCTTTTCTGTAAGTGCATTAAAAAAGTAATATTTAAGCTTGAGCTGAGTCATCATATCAGTAGAAGAACGTTCAATCATTGCAGCGTTGTTGATTGCGATAGCTGCAAGAGATGCAATGTTCTGGATAAGATCTTTTTCGTAGTTTGTGTAATCTGTGCCTTCAGTTGGATCCAAAAGGAATCTTTCTCCAAGGAACAAAATGCCGTTGATATGGTTGTTCTGGATGAGAGGGATGATGAGAGTTGGATTCAAAGTCTTGAGGATGCTTACTGCTCCGGAGTTTGGATTTTTATCCATGAGGTAAGTAAGAGTTACAGGACGTTTTTCTTCAGAAAGAGTAAGAACAACTGGATCTGTAAAAGGGATAAGATATTTTTTAGTTTCCTGATCGTCCATGTTCTGTTTTGTTTCGAGGCTGAAATATTCAGAGTTCAAAAGATCAAGGACAAAGATACCTGCGTTAGTAACACGCATCTGGGCCATACATGAAAACACGATAGATTCAAGAAGTTTGTTGCCTTCGAGAGTTGAACAGAATGAGCGTGAAATATCAAGAAGTTGTTCAAGGTCGTAAATGCGTTTTTCGTATTCTGTGCACAGCTGCTCAGGTGTCTTTGATGCTTTTGTCATTAATCCCATGATATTGTCCTCTCAACAATCTACCCAGATATTATAGCATAATTTTTCATGATTTCGAAAAATATTTGCCATTTAGAGAACTGCTGTTCAAGTAAATCAGAATTGTCTCTGTTGCGGGAAGACATCATCAAAACCTTCAGATTGGAGATGACTTCACAGGTAGGTTTTTTTGAGTCCTGCAAAAGGGTTTCGATATGTCTGCTTACTGTCTTGATGTTGTTTATTTCTGTTGCAATAAGCTTTGCGGCTTGAGAATTTATGCTGTTTACAAGCTGTTCAAGCTTTTTGAAAAATTCTGGATCATTGTGACTGTCGTGGATGTATCCTTCAATTTTAGTAGTGGCGTTTTCACCGTTTTTTTCAAAAGAGGCTTCAAAATCGGCAACAGTCTGCTGACTTTCAAGTGCGGCGAATACTGCGGCAGCAAAATCAGTTTTGTTTTGAGGATTGTTAAAGAATCCTTCAACAATAATATCATTCAGAAGAGTTCTGATTGGTTCAGAAATAAAGGTTGCCAGGAAAGTCTTAAGAATTCTTATTGGCATAACCCAAGTAAAGCTAAGCTGAGAATTCTGCAGAAGTTTTGCGCTCATTTCTGCGTTGTATCCAGAAGTTTTGAGGAGCTCTGTTGAGCCAAAAAGACTTGCAAGTTCGCTGTTGATTTTGCTGTCTTTAAGTTCAGTCTTGATGCGCTGTTCGTCTGACTTGAACTTTGACTGAAGCATGTCGCCAAAATGTTTTCTGGCTGAGTCTTCATAAGTTGAAACTTTAGGCTGGTAGTTTATGTCGCCTTTTCCAAAACAGATCATAAGTCTGATGCGTTCCGGAGAAAGCACGTGATTCATGATGTAGGCAACGTGTTTGATGTTGTCCTTAAGAGAATCTGAATTTGACTGAAGAGAGTTGCCGCCATGTTTTAAGGTTGCCAAAGCAGAAACTGCGTTGATTGTTCCAGAGGTAAGGCTAAGTCCTTTTGCGACGAAGTAGATGTCTTCAAGAATGTTTACAACTCTTTCGATTCCGACTTCCTGGTAAGAAGGCTGGTAGCGTTTATCTGCGGCAACAAAGTTGGGGTCAAAAATCTGAAGAACTGTAACAAAATTGAACTTACAGAAATCGCTCAGCTGATGAAGTGTGTTGATGTCTTTGTCGATTTTTTTGAAAGTTTCGGAACTTAGCAGTTTGAGTGTTTTTTCCAGGTTTTTATGCTGATTGTCAAAAATCTGGGAAGTTGTCATGGCTGAAACTTCGGTAAGCTGATGCTTTCTGTTTTCGTATTCCAAAGACTCAACGATTCCCTGTTCTGCCTCGGTAAAGCCGGTCATTACAAGCTGAGCTTCGTAACGAAGGTTGCGCTGAACGTCCGGGCCAAAAAGAGTGTCGGTGAACAGGTCTGCCAATGGTTTTGTATTTAAATAGAGGATTCTTATTGCTTCGGCAAAATTTGGAAGAACCTTTGCGTTCTTGAAGATCAAAGGTTCTGTGGATCTGAGTTCGTTTTCCAGTTTTCTAAGCTGAATTTTTTTCTGAACTTCAGGAGAATTTTTGTTGAAGAGAGATTCAAAAAAGTCTGAAATAGCCTGCAATAAACTCATACTTAAAGTTTAATCCTTATTAATGTATGGGTCAAATATTGAATGGTATTCTTCAATAGAAGAGGCGTGTACGGTTTTCTGTCTAAGCTCAGCGCCACCGGAAATTCCCTTCGAGTAAGCGCAGAATCGCTTTCTCATTTCCATGCAGGCGTTGAGTTCATTTGTGTCAGCGGCAAGCATTTCCAGTTCCTTGAAGCCAGTCAAAAGGCGGGCGCTCATTGGAATTTCGTCGTAGCTGCCTGTTTTAAGAAGCTGGATTGTCTTAGTGAAAATGAATGGATTTCCCATTGCTCCTCGGGCGAACATAACTCCGTCCAGGCCAGTTTCTTCCAGCATGCGTTTTGCGTCTTCTGGAGTGAACAGGTCTCCTGAGCCAAATACAGGAACTTTTCCGCCAACAAGTTTTACAAGTTCAGTAAGCTTGTTCCAGTCGGATTTACCTTCGTATCCCTGAGCCCGGGTTCTTGGGTGCATTGTGATTGCTGCAACTCCGGCATTGAGGGCTTCGGTTGCGGCTTCTTTGTAAGTGATAGAAGATTCATCCCAGCCAGAACGAATCTTTACGGTAACTGCGGCTTTTCCGTTTACGGCATCAACAACAGCCTTTGCAATTTTTCCTAACTGAGCAGGATTCTGTGTAAGGGATGAACCGGCTCCAGTTTTAACGATTTTGGGAACAGGACATCCACAGTTGATGTCGATACATTCGCAGTTTGTCTTTTCAAGAACGATCTGGGCGGCATCGGCCATTCTTTCTGGTTCGCCACCAAAAATCTGGACTGAGTAAACTTTTTCATTTTCGGCCCGGCGCATCAACACTTCTGTCTTGAGGTTGTTGCGGGTAAGGGCTTCTGCGGAAACCATTTCTGTATAGGTGAAGGACGCACCGTTAGCGACACAGATAGATCGGAAAGACCGATCGCTGTAGCCAGCTACTGGAGCCAGAAAGAGGTTTCCATTTAATTCGATTGAGCCGATTTTTACCGGGCGATACAACATCTGTCTTTATTCCGGAAGCTTGAAAACTTTACAGCTGTTTTTCCAAAGCTGAGCACAAACTTCTTCAAGGTCCATTTCAAGCATGTCTGCAAGGAATTTCGCTGTAGAAGTGATGTATGCAGGCATAGTTCGCTTCTTTTCACGGTATTCAGCAGGAATCATGAATGGGGATTCTGTTTCGATCAGAATTCTATCCAAAGGAATGTTCATTACTGTTTCGTGAAGGTTGCGGGCATTACGATATGTAAGGTTTCCTGCGAAAGAGAAATAAACGTTCATGTTTGCATCAAGACATTTTTTTGCGTAAGCGGCATCTTCCGAATAACAATGGAAGATTGCGCCAGAGTCTGGAATGCGTTCTGAAAGAATATCGAAAACGTCCTTTCCTGCTTCACGGTTGTGGATGATTACAGGAAGGTTGTGTTTCTGAGCAAGTTCAAGCTGTGTAATGAAAAGTTCAATCTGAGAACTTTTATCACCGAACTGTTTGTAGTAGTCCAATCCTGTTTCGCCAACAGCAACTACGTTTGGCAACTGAAGGTATTCTTCAATCTTATTAACGTAATCTGGACCTGGATTTGTAACTTCAGCTGGAGCTACACCTACTGCGTGGTAAATTCCTGGTATAACTTTAAGGTTTGGATACACCTTTGCGAAGTCATGTAAGCTGTTGTTAATGGAAATAATACGAGCAACTCCAGCCTGCTTAGCCTGAGTAATAACGCGTAATTGTTCAATAGGGTCATCGTAGATAAGCCCGATGTGAGCATGAGTATCAAATAATTGCATGGCTTTTCTTCCAAAAGATAGTGTTGTAGACAGGAATGTCTAAATAAAACGGTACTTTTTTAGATCGTTTATACCGATAAAGATAATATAGGATTTTTCAGTTGTCAACTTTATGAGTACGCGAGTAACAGGCGCTGTGTTTGACACTGTAATGAACGCTTGTTATACTAAAAAATCGCGTAATATTTGAATCGAGGATATTAAACGGAGTTCAATTTTGCCAAGAACACAAAAGTATAAGAAGATCGAAAAAAGAATTGCTTCTAACGTACACAACGGTTTCGTTTCTTTTTTGAAAGCAATTAAAAACTTTTTCGTAAAGCTTTTTAAGGTATTTGATAGTAAGCTCACAATCATGATTGTTCCTCACTCGCAGAGCAAGGTAATCAACTTTCAGACAAATGTATTTGCGTTGTCTTTTGGTTTGTTGCTTGTAGTGGGAATTGTTACATCATTCTTCTATTTTAATCGTCGTGCTGTAATCTCTAATGCAGAGATTTCCAGCCTGATGAACAAGAACAGAGAAACTCTTGCAAGTCTTGATGAATTGCGTGATGAAAACACAAACCTTCTTCAGGCTGCAAAACGTTTCCAGTCTTCACTTTCACAGTCACTTTCTTTGCTTGGTTTGGACAGAAGTTCAAACGTTTCACAGGCAAGTGTAAATAATGGTGACCTTTCGTCACTCTTTAGCTCAAAGGATTCTGTAAACGGATCTGTTCATGAAACAGCAGATATTCGTTCACTTACAGCTTATCTTGAAGAAGCTGTTCAGCCTATTGAACAGATTGGTAAGATGCTGGATAACCAGAGTTCTTTGTTCCGTGAAATCCCAAACATCTGGCCTGTAAACAATCCAAATGTTCATATTTCACAGCAGTTTGGTCCAAATCTCCACGCCATTACTGGTCAGTGGTACATTCATAAGGGAATCGACTTTTCAACATGGCGTTCTGGAGATCCTATCATGGCTACAGCTAACGGTCAGGTTGTTACAGTTGGTTACGACGCTTCATTTGGTATCTATGTAATCATTCGTCATAAGCACGGTATGTATACTCGTTATGCCCACATGTCTGCGACACGTGTAACAAAGGGTGAATATGTAAATCAGGGTCAGGTAATCGGAAACATTGGTAATACTGGTGTTACAACTGGTCCTCACTTGCACTACGAAGTTCATATTGGTTCTGACGTAGTAGATCCAGGTAAATATATCAACGTTAAACTTTCAAAATAGGTTATTATGGCATTTCGTTCGGATGATATTTCAATCAATACGCTTGTAGGAAACGGTTCTTTTATTCAGGGGAACGTCCATGTAAATGGTTTTGTACGTATTGATGGTGATATTGACGGAGATCTTGATACTGACGGTGCCGTAATCATCAGTGAAAAAGCCAAAATTCACGGAAATCTTACTGCAAAGTCTGCCATTATTGGTGGAATTGTACTTGGCGATATTTCTGC
The DNA here is from genome assembly GCA_045616085.1 of Treponema sp. Taxonomy (GTDB): domain Bacteria; phylum Spirochaetota; class Spirochaetia; order Treponematales; family Treponemataceae; genus Treponema_D. The sequence continues at coordinate 19,439 of JAZLGB010000004.1, read as the reverse complement.
AAAGGAAGGAGTAAAGCTCCTTTCAACTTCAGCTGTAATCGGAAACATTATTACGAAAAAAGTTCAGATGGAAGACGATGTTATCTTTCAAGGACATTGTATTTCAATTGCGGATGAAGAACGTTATGAAGAAGAGGTTAATAAATTCCTTCAGGCTAAGGCAATCCGCGATAAGGCAGTGCTTTAATGAATGGTATTGATTCTCTAAACTCTTCACTTTATTTTGCTGCGGCTTCTGCAGCGTCTCAAAAATCAAAAGAAAAAGATAAGCTTAAAACTGACAAAACGAAAAAATCCAGCTTTACTTCGATGATGGAGAAAAGTCAGGAATTGGATAGCCTTGCGAGTGCGGGGCTTCCCGTTGAACTGGCTGGAATGACCACCGAAGAAGCCGTTGTATTCCTTAAGGATGCTGTAGATATAGCTGCAGACAAGCTTTCGGAAAACATGACTGCGGAAAATCTTGCGGGATTCAGAAAGTCGGTTGGGCAATTCTTGAAATATATCGAAAAGAACAATTTTGAAGTCACAAAGAAAAAGCGTTTTGGCAGTTCTCATGTGAAGTCTGTGTTCTTTGAGGAGACCAGACCAAGAGATCCGCTGTTTCAGGTTAGGGTCGTTGATCAGAAGCTGAATGAGCTGGCTGTTATGGTAATGCAGAATCATTCTGACAAGCTTAGGATGCTCAGCAAAGTGGATGAGATCAAAGGTCTTCTGGTGGATTTTTTCGCCGATTAAGTTATAATTTGAGGGTATTATGAGTGATATTTTTGATAAAGACATAGATGAAGATCTTTCAAAACTGGAAGATGGTTACACAAATGAACAGGTGGAAGAATTTGAATTCGATTCACCTTTGTATGTTCTTAAGCTTTCTTATTCTTGTGAAAGCGTATATGCCAAAAATGAAAAAAATGTTGATGTTCGTGTAGGCGAATATGCAATCATTCCGACTCGCTATGGAAAGGATATGGCTAAGGTTACGGGGCTTGCAAAAAAGCCTATGGGAATCAAGCCAAGCGATGTTGTAGTCATTGAAAGAAAAGCCAGTAAAGAAGATCTTGCAAAAGCAGAAGAAAATAAAAAGAAAGAGCAGGATGCATTCAAGATCTTTAAGGAAAAGGTTGCATTGCACAAGCTTGATATGAAGCTTATCACAGTGCATTTTTTGGTTGATGAATCAAAGGCGCTGTTTTTCTTTAGTTCTGAAAATCGAGTAGACTTCCGCGAACTGGTTAAGGATCTGGTTAGCGTTTTCAAGATGCGTATTGAGCTGCGCCAGATTGGTGTTCGCGATGAATCACGTATTGTTGGCGGTTTGGGTGTTTGTGGACGACCATTCTGCTGTCATGGAATCAGCGACAAGCTTAGGCCAGTTTCTATCCGTATGGCGAAGGATCAGAATCTTTCCCTTAACTCAATGAAGATCAGTGGTCAGTGTGGTCGCTTGCTCTGTTGTCTTTCTTATGAATTCGACTGGTATAATGAAGCTCGCAAAAAGCTTCCTTCTGAAGGAATCCATATTTATTATGATGGAACAAACTTCAAGATTACAGAAGTTAATCCACTTACAAGCATGGTTAAGATGTTGGGCGATGACGGACGTTTGCTGGAAGTTAATGCAAAGCGTTTTGTTAAAGACAACAATAAATGGAAAATCAATTAAGTTAAAAAAAATGACTGTCATTCTGAAATAAATCTGGAATGACAGTCTTTTTTTTAGAACTGAGGTGGAGTAAACTCGTTTAAGGCATCAAGATTTGCTTCTGAAGTGCCAAGTGAAGTCTTACGCATACGAGTTGCGGAAGTGAACAGCTTATCCAAAAGGATGTTACAGTTTTCCATCATGATTTCGTAAATCTTTGGAATAAGCTGAGTTTTGATAACAGAAGGAAGTCCGTTTGGTTCCGAGTTTGATGCAAACGCCATAACGAAAAGCTCGCCTTCATCTGTCTTACGTGTCATGTACAAAACGGCACTTGTTCTAAAGCGAAGTCCTTTGATTGTAAAAGCCATGTCGTTTATACGTTCGTAACTCTGGATCTCAAGCTGTCCTTCTGGAAGGATGAAAGAGAAGTGAGAAATACTGATATCTGAAAGGCTTGCCTGAATCAATTCATTTTTTGGAGACATGAACGAAAGTTTGCAGCTGTTTGTACAAACGGCACGAACGTTCTTACGGCGGCCCATTGCCTGGTTTGCATAAAGCATCTTATCAATAAGTTCGAAGTTGTTGCGCTTTTGATATTCCAGCTGAATACATCCGCACTGAATGCCAATGTTGTAAAGATAACGCTTTTCGATTGTGTGTCGTTCTGTTTCTGACTGGCGTTTTGCATAGATTACACCAAACAGGGCAGTAGGATATTTGAGCTGCAGCTTGTTGATGAGTGTAGGCCAGTTTGTATCCTGAATTGGAGCATCAATGTTAAAGAAAAGGATAGAGTCCTTGAAAACAGAAAGGATGATGTCTACCTTTACATCAATAGGGAGGAAGATATCTGTGTCGATGAAGTAACATTCATAACCAAGTGTTAAATAATCTTCGAGATATTGTTGTGGAAAAAGAGAACGATCCGGAGCAATAAAAAAAGTTTTTCTACCTTTAATAATTTCGTTGATTAAGTCACCCATAAATATTCCTACAAATTATACACTACTATTATAACATACTTTTTTGATACACAATAAAAAAAATATTCAAGAATAGGATTTTATATTTGCTTTACACCAAAATATTTTTTCCGTAAAATGGCAGAACTATGGAATTTACACAAGAATCAATCGACGCATTAGTACTTAATGAAGTAGAAATTATGAAGAGAATTGCTGAAGAACTTAATGTTCGTGTTCAGCAGGTTAGTGCAGTAATCAGTCTTTTTAATGAAGGATGTACTGTAGCTTTTATCAGCCGTTATCGTAAAGAAAAGACAGACAATCTTGATGAAGTTGCCGTAACAAGCATCGATCATCTTTTTAAATCATATAAAAATCTTGAAGAACGCCGTCTTGAAATCGTAAAGGGTGTTTTTGCCCAGGGTAAACTTACAGAAAGTCTTTACACTGCAATCATGTCTGCAAACACTTTGTCTGCCCTTGAAGATCTTTGGGCTCCATTCAAGAAAAAGAAGAAGACTCGCGGTATGGTTGCTGCAGAAAAGGGTCTTGAACCTTTGGCAGACGCTATGCTTGAAATGAACGATGCTGCAATCGAAAAAGAAGCAGAAAAATTCATCAAAACAGACAACGAAGATCCACTTTTGAATGTTCTTACAGTTGCAGATGCTCTTGATGGTGCAAAGGATATTCTTGCTGAACGAGTTAGTCAGGATATCAAGAACCGTGAAGCAATTCACGATTTGTATATGGCTACTGGAAACATTAAATCTAAGGGTATTGTTCCAGATGGTCAGACCGAAGAACAGGCTATGAAGACTTCTACTTACCAGATGTACTGGGATTATTCAGAAGCTTTGAATCAGGTTAAGCCACATCGCATTTTGGCAATGAATCGTGCTGAACGTGAAGGTGCTTTGGACATTACTATTGATGTAGATGTTGATTCGGCTGTTGCTGAACTTCAGAAAAAGGTAAAACAAAACAATAAATATCATTCAGAAGCTATCGAAGATGGCGTTGTACGCCTTCTTTCACCTGCTGTTGTTCGCGAAATCCGTTCGAACGAAGCTGATGATGCAGATGACCACGGAATTGGTATTTTCAGCGAAAACCTTAAGAATCTTTTGATGACACAGCCAATTAAGGGAAGCCGTGTTCTTGGTGTTGACCCAGGTTACCGCAACGGTACGAAGTGTGCCGCTCTTGATGAAACTGGTAAGTACCTCGGATTCTTTAAGATCTATCAGGATATGAAGCCACAGGAAGCTTACGATCTTATTAATGACGCAATCGATAAGTATGACATTCAGGTTCTGGCTGTAGGAAACGGAACTGGGTCACATGAAGTTCAGGAAATCGTTTCTAAGGTTTTGAGCGAAAACTACGCTGATGCAGACGTAAAATATACTGTTGTTGATGAATCAGGTGCTTCTGTTTATTCGGCATCTCCTGTTGCAACAGAAGAATTCCCTGATCTTGACGTAATGGTTCGTGGTGCTATTTCTATGGGCCGCCGTTTGCAGGATCCGCTTGCTGAACTTGTAAAGATTGATCCAAAGGCTATTGGTGTTGGTCTTTATCAGCATGATGTAAACCAGAAAAAGCTTGCTGACCAGCTTGATGAAGTTGTTGGTTCAGTAGTAAACAACGTTGGTGTAAACCTTAACACAGCTTCTTACATGCTTTTGAAGTATGTTTCTGGTATCAACGTTTCTACAGCAAAGAAAATCGTTGCTTACCGCGATGCTAACGGTAAAATTATGAGCCGTGAAGAGCTTAAGAAAGTTCCAGGTCTTGGTCCTAAGGCTTTTGAACAGTGTGCAGGATTCCTTAAGATTGCAGAAAGCTCTGATCCTCTTGATAACACTTGGGTTCACCCAGAAAACTATGAGGTTGCACGAGAAGTTCTTCCTGTTGTAAAGGCTGGGGGCAAAATTGATAACGCTACACGCAAGTCTTTGTGCGAAAAATACAACATTGGTGAAACAACTTTGAACGATATCATCGACGAGTTGCAGAAGCCAAATCGTGACCCTCGTGACGGATATCCGGCACCAATCATGCAGAAGGGGGTTGTTCAGTTTGAAGACCTTAAAGAAGGCATGAAAGTAACCGGTAAGATTAAGAATGTTGTTGACTTTGGTGCCTTTGTTGATATCGGTTTGCACGAAACAGGTCTTGTTCACCTTAGCGAAATGAGCGATACATTCGTTGAAAATCCAATGGATGTTGTAAAAGTTGGTGATGTATTTGAATTTACAATCATTCAGCTTGACCGCGATCGCCGCCGTATTGGTCTTTCACTTAAGAGCGATGCTGCCAGCAGAATCGGTCAGAGCGGTGCTCCAAGAGCTCCTCGAAGTTCAGATGCTCCAGCCGGTGAAGGAAAGCGTAAGGTTGTTGTTGTAAAGAAGGGTGGTGCCGCTTCTGCTGGTGCTCGTCCTGCATCAAACAATAATCGTGACCGCGGTGGAAATAGGGGTTATAATTCTGGAAGTGATGACGGAATGAGCTACAACCCATTTGCGGCTTTGCTCAATAAATAGGCATTTTGTTCCGATAATTTAATATCGGATTTTGTAACTTCCGGCATCTGTCGGAAGTTTTTTTTTAGGAGAGTGGATTTATGAAAGCAAAAGCAATCTTTCTAATTATATTTGTTTCTCTTTTCCTTTCCTGTGATTTTGAAGTGCCAAAAAAAGTGTCTGTAAAAACGGATGCAAATTTTGCACTTAATGTTGGTGAATTTTCACAGAGTCTCTCCGAATATGTAAATGTTTCTGAAATTACAAAGCAGATGAATGGAAGCTTGGCTGATGACTCTGCCATGAAAATGAAAGTTTATGACTATAATCCGGAAAACAAATCGGATATTCAGAAATTTCTTATAGATGTACCAATACAGGATATTCCTATTGATATGGGACAATATCTGGAAAAAATCGATTTTAATTCTACATTTGAAGCAGTTTCATTTGAGAAGACATTGGATTTTAAGGAATATTCAGAAAAGAAATTTACACAGAATCTTGAGTTTTTAAACTTAAGGGAGAATATTCTTGGAGCTGAATTTGAGTCAGTTGATATTACTGTTCCAGATGCTGGAAATGAACTGACAGTTCCTTTGAAAGGTTCAATACCTGTTAATTTTGCAGTAAAAGAACCATCTTTTGCCGCAATGAAATTTAATAACGGAAAACTTTTGTTTAACATCAAACCAAAGGATAAGAATGAAGGATTTGACTTAATTGTAAAAAAAATAAGCCTGATTTCTGCGTCAAATGGATCTGTAATTAATACGGTTGAATATCCCTCTCTGCCTATTGGAACAAGAAAAGAAATTGAAATGGATATCAGTGGAAAGCAGATAGAAGGAAAGCTGAAGTTGGAAATTGAAGGGGATGTACAATGCTCGGCATCTATAAAAGAGGATACTAAGTATTCTTTAAGTGCTTCCATTTCTGAAGATAGTCAAATTCACAGTGTTACAGGACTGACTTATAAATTTGAAAAAACACAGACGGTAAAACAAAAGATGGATTTTGATTCATCTGTGGAAGAATGTAAGATAGGTTCTGGGGCAATAAAAACAAAAGCTTATGTTCCTAGTGGATGGACAAATGTTTCTTTTTCTGTTGGTGATAAAGATTTAAGCGATACAGTAATCAAAAATGGGGACAATCTAGATCTTTCTATTAGTTTTTCTTTTGAATTCAAAAATTCAACAATCACATTTGATTCGGAAGGAAAAGTTCCTCCTATAAAAGTTGAATCAGTTTTAAAGATTTCAAAGTTTGAATACATAATCTTAAAAACCGCAGAATATTTTAGCAGCTTAGGCAGTGATTTTAATAAACAGTTTCCTGATGAAGTTCAAAACTATGTTAAGTGGTTCAAACTTGCTCCTTCGGGACTTCAGATTACTTATACAAATACTCTTCCGGAAGGAAATGACATTACTGTATGTGTAAAGTCTGACATGATGGATATTAAGGACGGCGAAAATGCAGTTGAAAAAAATCTGGTTGCAGGTCCTGCTCAAAAAAACAAACTGGTGGAATTTTTAGGAAATTACGGGGCTGTTGATAGTTTAACCTATTTTAAGAGTGATGAAGATGATACTGTCCTGAAGGAAATCCCTACTTCAAGTAACCTTGATTTGAATGTAAAGATGAAGCTTCCTGTTCCTGAAGGAAAAACAGAGGAGTATGCGAAACTTTCGAATATCGATCTTACGAAGGCGTATGCCGTAGGAGTAAATATCAAGCCTACAATCGACTGGTATAGCGTATGCTTGAAAAAAATTGACGGTGACATGGAAGGAAACATTGCAACAGATTTCAGTTACGACAGTCTGTTTAAGGAATTTGCGAAAGTTTTTGGGGATGACGATCATTTTTTCAAAAATTTGAAAATTGCCAGTCTTCCTTTGTATCTTTATTTTACTCGTCCATCAGATGATGCGTTTGAATCAGTTTCTGTTTCTGGGAAAATCAATTTGAGTGGAGAAACAGGATCTCCGATTTATGTTCTTGGGAAAGCTGATTCGGATGGAGTTCTGACAGCAGTAGAGCAGATTCCTGAACTGATTAAAGACAAGAACCAGGTTGTTATAAATGATATTGCTAAAATGCCAACATCGGTTGAATCGGTTCAGCTTTCGGAATTGTTTGCGCCTGGGGTTGGCAAGCTGAAATTCACTTATGATTTAGGAATAGCAAGTTCTATTGCGGATGGTATTGAAGTAAAAAAGAATTCCGGAGCATCTGGATCTATCAGCATTTATGCACGAATGGTAATGCCATTTGATTTTGCGGTTTTAGAAGATGCTTCTGCAGGTCATTTGGATTCTGGCGATTCTTTTGTCGATATTATTGCGGTTGCTAATATGTATGATGATGCTGGAAATCAGAAGGATCTTTTTAGCAGAAGTGAAGCTACTGATATGTCAAAAGTTGAAGAGTATACAAAGATCATCAAGTCTGTTGGTCTTTTGTATAAAATTGACAATGGGTTGTTCAGTCCTTCTTCCAGGGTGGAACTTTTGCTTGCTGATCCTGAAAGTAAATTTTTAAGAGATAAATACACTATGTATATGAAGGGTGGTTCGATTGAAATTGAACGGGATGATTTTTATGAATGGATGAAAACATATCCGTTTACGCCTTCTGTAAAAGCAATCATTCCAAAAAATTCTCGAATTATGGTACCTAGAGATGCTCAGTTCAAGATTAATCTTTCTGTTACAGCGGATTGTGATGAGAATGAGCAGTTGGATCTATTCTAGGAGGTAAATATGAAGTTTTTTAAACTGCTGTTTGCCACATTGTCATTTTCTCTGGCTACTTTTTGTTATTCCTATGAGATGGATATTCCAAAACGATATTTTGAAATCGGATTTGATACAAATATTGGGCTTTCTAACAATTATTTTGCTGCAAAAGAAATGCTGGTTGAGGAATTGGTAATTGATTTTACAAAAATCTCTAACGAAATCAGTGATGATGGGCTGGTATTAAATTTTCTTGCTTCGGGCGGTTTCTTTTCGAATCTTAATCTGAATAATGGGATGTCTTTTGGATTTTCTTTCGGAGTTGATGGTTCAGGCTTTGGTAAAATTTCTAAAGATCTTTTTGATTTTCTAGGAAAAGGCAATTCTTTAGGACAACCTCTGTCTGTGGGATGTGATGGCGAGGGTGATGTATTTACATATTTTGATACTTCTTATCAATTTGATCTGGGAGATTTTGGTGTAAAGGTTGGTGCCGGATTCTTCGTTCCAATGATGCATGTTGAATTGAAAGATGTGACAGCACGAATGGAAAATGGTGAATCAGGTTCTCTTGATGCCTCGATCACAGGTGCTCTCAATGCATACGGCTGTGGTGATTTGCAGAATATTTTTGATACTTTGGATGTGGCAGGGTTTGTAGAAGGAATTAAACAGGGCTGGGGTTTTGATATTTCTGGTTCAGTAGAGCATGCCATTCTGGCTTCCTTGCAGGGGCGGGTTTATATGCGTTTACCAATCGTTCCTGGCTGCATGAATCACAAAATGACGGCATCTGTTTCTTCTAACTATCACGCTGATGATTTTGTTAGTCTTTTTGATGGAAATGTAAGTGCAAGTTCTTTTGATATTTCAGATAAAGTTTATTCAAGTGAAAAGTTTTATCTGGCAAGACCGTTCCGCACTGGATATGAGATCAAATGGAGACCATTTGGAAAGTATGTTAGCTTTAATCATCAGTTAGGTTTTGGGGTGAAGTATCCTTGGACCGCAGATGCAAGGGCTTACATTGAGTATAACTTTGGATTTGAAGCTTCCATCTTCAACATTATTGGAGTTTCCGCATTTTCTTCATATCAGAGAGAAGTGTTTGTTCAACAGGCTGGTGTGATGCTGAATTTGAGGATTCTTGAAATTGATGCAGGTGTTTCTTTGCAGGGGGCATCCTTTGAAAAAAGCTGGTTGGGAAGCGGTGTAGGTGCATATTTCGGAATAACAATGGGATTTTAGCATGGCGGTTTATACCTAGTTTGATTAATGTTTTGCGTTGTAGTAAAATGGCAATAATATTCTGACTTAAGGAAATATTGGTATGTTTAAAATTCTTGAAAAAAAGAAGCTCTCTGATGCATCTGAAACATGGTACATGAAAGTTGAAGCTCCTGAGATTGCCCGCAATCGTAAAGCCGGACAGTTTATTATCTTGCAGGTGGACACAGATTTTGGTGAACGTATTCCACTTACAATCGCTGACGCTAATGCAGAAGAAGGTTGGATCGCTCTTGCTTTCCAGTCTGTTGGTGCAACATCTTATAAACTTTCTCAGAAAAATGTTGGTGATGAACTCCCAGCATTGCTTGGACCACTCGGAAATCCTTCTGTAATCGAAAAGAAGGATGCTCCTGTTGTTGTAGTAGGTGGTGGTTTTGGTGTAGCTCCATGTTACCCAATCGTTCAGGCTCACAAAGCAATCGGAAATAAAGTAATAGTTGTAATTGCTGCCCGTACAAAGGATCTTTTGATCTACGTTGACGAAATGAAGGCAATTGCTGACGAAGTAATCATTATGACAGACGATGGTTCTGCAGGTCGTCAGGGTGTTTCTACAGTTCCACTTAAGGAAATGTGCGAAAGCCAGTGTCCTCCAGCAGAAGTTATCGCTATTGGACCTCCAATCATGATGAAGTTCTGTGCTCTTACAACAAAGCCTTACAATGTTCCTACAACAGTTTCTTTGAACACAATCATGATCGACGGAACTGGTATGTGTGGTGGTTGTCGTGTAACTATCGGTAACGAAATGAAGTTCGTTTGTGTAGACGGACCAGAATTCGATGCTCACCAGGTTGACTGGGATAACATGATGATGCGTATGAAGTCTTTCAAGGCTCGTGAAACTGAAGACTATCATAAGTGTCGTATGGACAAATAAGATTGCCACGTCGCTTTGCTCCTCGCAATGACGATGTTTAAGGAAAGGTTATGTCACACAAAACAGTAGAAGAATTGAATCAGATTGCCAAAGATGAATTGGCTAAAATTGAAGGAAAGACTTTAAGTCCAAAAGATAGAATGGGTATTCCACAGATGGAAATGCCTAGCCGTGAACCTAAAGAACGCGCTCGCCAGATGGCAGAAGTTGCTCTTGGTTATACAGAAGAACAGGCTGTAGTAGAAGCTAACCGCTGTCTTCAGTGTAAGAACCAGCCATGTATCAATGGTTGTCCTGTTGGAGTAAAGATTCCAGAATTTATCGGTAAAATTGCTGCCCGCGACTTTAAGGGTGCTGTTGATACAATCAAGGAAACTTCGTTGCTTCCTGCAATCTGTGGTCGTGTTTGTCCACAGGAAAAACAGTGTCAGGGAATGTGTACAGTTGGTAAGACTTACAAATCTGCAGAAAAGGCTGTATCTATTGGTCGTCTTGAAAGATTTGTTGCTGACTGGGAACGTGAAAACAACAAGGTAACAATGCCTGAAATCGCACCTGCTACTGGAAAGAAAGTTGCAGTTATTGGTGCTGGTCCTGCAGGTCTTACAGTTGCCGCTGACTGTGCTCGTGCCGGTCACGAAGTTACAGTATTTGAAGCATTCCACAAGGCTGGTGGCGTTATGATGTACGGTATTCCAGAATTCCGTCTTCCAAAGGCTATCGTTCAGAACGAAATCGACAACCTTAAGAAAATGGGCGTTAAGTTCGAAATGAACTTCCTTGTTGGTCGTACAGATACTTTAGATCAGCTTCTTGAAGAAAAGGGATTTGATGCAGCATTCGTTGGAACTGGTGCTGGTCTTCCAAAATTCATGCGCATTCCTGGCGAAAACCTTATTGGTGTATTCTCTGCAAATGAATATCTTACACGCGCTAACCTTATGAAAGGTTACGATAAAGAACATGCTGCTACTCCAATCTACGAAGCTAAGCACGTAGTAGTTTGTGGTGCCGGAAACGTTGCTATGGATGCTGCCCGCATGGCATTCCGCCTTGGTGCAGAAAAGGTTGATATCGTTTACCGCCGTACAAGAGCCGAAATGCCTGCTCGTCTTGAAGAAATTGCTCACGCAGAAGAAGAAGGCGTAAACTTTAGATTCCTTGAAAATCCAGTTGAAGTTCTTGGAAACGAAGAAGGAAAGGTTATTGGAGTTAAAGTTCAGTCTTACGAACTTGGTGAACCAGATGCTTCTGGACGCCGCTCACCAGTTGCAATTCCTGGTTCAGAACATGACATCGAATGTGATGCAATGATCGTTGCTCTTGGTAACGGTTCAAACCCACTCCTCGTAAAGACTACACCAGGTCTTAACCAGGATGCTAAGGGACACATCACAGTTGATGAAAAACAGGCTACAAGCAAGACTAAGGTTTGGGCCGGTGGTGATATCGTTCTCGGTGCCGCAACAGTAATCCTCGCTATGGGTGAAGGACGCAAGGCTGCAGCTGCAATGAATGAATATCTTGCAAAATAGACTGAAGTCGCTTAAATAAATAATCTATTTATATAGAAAAAAAAAGATCGCTTTTGGGTAATTCCCTTAAGTGGTCTTTTTTTTTGCCTGAAAAAACATTTGTATAGTGTTTACTGTCAATAACGTGAAATCTGTCTAGTAAAAAATTTCCAGGAAAACCTTAATCACGACAATTAATATTGGAGGATAAGATGAAAAAATTATTCGCTTTCATCTCAATCTTGGCAGTAGCTTCAGCAGCAATGTTCGCTGAACTTACAGCTAAGAAACTCGAGAATGGTAAAGTAGAAGCTACATTCTTCTACGGAAACCCTCGTGCAACAGAAGTACTCCTTGCTGGTGACTTTACTAACTGGCAGAACGGTGCACTTCCTATGGAAAAAGGTGACAAAGGTTTTACATTGACAAAAACTTTTGACGCTGGAACAACAGTAAAATACAAGTTCATTTCTGACGGAAACTGGACAACAGACCTTAAGGCTCCAGATTTCGTAGATGATGGATTTGGTGGAAAGAACTCTTGTGCTGAATTGGATGCTCTCGCTGGTGGCGCAGAAACCCCAAAGGCTTCACTTAAGTTCCTTACATGGTCTATGCTCGGAATGCAGGCTAAGTTCCTTACAAACGATGACAAGGACAACGAATTGGACGCAGGTCTCGAATCAGCTGGTTTGAACCTCAAGTCTTACATGAAATTCGCTGGTTACGCACTTCCAAAAGTACCTGTATACGTAGAAGTTGCAGTTGCTGAACAGGATACATTCGAAAACCTTTACAAACAAGACGAACTTGAATGGGAAGATGGTCTCAAGAACCTTGTAGACCTCGCATTCGATCCTGTTTACTACCTTGGTGGACAGAAAGAAGCTGCTACATACCTCGGACACTTCAAGTTCGGTATCGAATCAAACTATGTAAACTGGACAACAGGTTACAAGTACGCTAAGCTCCCACCACACCAGATCAACGACTGGATCACAGTAGATAAGGAATGGGAAGCTGGTTACTCATCAATCGGTGGTTTCAACTACTTCGAACTTGGTGCTGGACTCCAGCAGATCGGTGACTTCACATTGAAGGCTGCCGTAGCTCCTAACAAGTCTGCAGACCGTAAGGGTGATCAGTACGGTTTCTTCGGTTGGTTCGACCTTTCAAACGGTCCAGCTTTCAACCTCGGATTCCAGTACAACACAGCTCTCGGAAAAACATTCGACACAATCTTCGGACACTGCTATGAACAGGATTTCATCGTAGGTTACAAAGGTGCTTTCGGACCACTCACACTCCGTGCTAACTATGTAGCTAACATTTATGGTGACGGCGATCTTTCAAGAATCGACGGTGTAACATACTACAACAAGTTCATCCCAGCTGCATCTGACGTAAGTGGAACAACTCCACATGCTGCTAACCCAATGTCTAACATGGCTGGTGTTATTGATGCTGCATACGCTAATGATTCTGTTTATGCTAAGGTAGGCGCTCGTTTCCGTGGTTACCAGGCAGGACAGATGTACGTAGAAGAAGGTGCTGATGATCATACAAATATCAGTGACCAGCTCGGTGACAAGAACCACTGGCGCGTATTTGCAGATGTAAATGCAAACGTAGCTGACGGTGTAAACATCGGTGTTAACCCATATGTACAGGCAACATTCGACAAAGACGTTACAAAGAAGAAGAGCGACGGTTCTTACGAAAACTCTCCTTTCAAGAACAAGGATACACTCAAGATCTATGCTAAGCCTTACGTAACATTGGATTTCAACGAAATCAACTTCGTAGATGCTAAGCTCAACGGTTATGGTGAATTCGCTTACTATACAGAAGATGCAGACCAGGTAACATCATGTTTTGGAAAAGAAAACTTCACAGTTGAAGCTGTAGGTATCCGTTTCGAACATAACCTTGGAAATGACATCCTCAAGTCATACTCATTGCAGTACTGTTTCGATAACACAAATGAAGATTTCCTCTTCAATACTTTGATCTTCGCTGGTGATCTCGTAAAAGACTATCACGTTCAGGCCGGTGTTGGTGTTCGTACACTCAACTCTGAATCAAAGAAAGACGATCCAAACAATCCATGTGGATTCTTCGTTGGTGCTTACAAGCAGATTCCAGTTCTTGCTAAACCAACAGCTTATCTTCAGTTCATGTATGCAATGGATCCATACCAGAAGTTTGGTGATGGCCCAACAGCATTCAGATATGACGATTACAAACTTAAGGACGGCGTAACAGATTACCAGAACAACTATGCTGTTCGCGTTGGTCTTCAGTGGGACCTCTAATTTTAAGGTAGAGGAGGAAAAAGTAATATGAAAAAATTATTCGCAAGTATCATTGCTATCATGGCAATTGCATTCGCAACAGTATCGGTTACAAGTTGTGAAATGACTTACGACGAAAGTTACCCAGAACTCGTACAGTGGTTTGCTCCACATACAGGTGATACAGGTGACTGGATGGCTCCAGCAGCTAACACAATGATGACATTCAATGCCGCTTCTGGTTTGTATGAAACAACAATCACAACTGGCCGTAAGAATGTTGGTATCTCTGTTTGTACAGATGCAAACTATTCAAACCAGTTGGACTGGGATAAATCAGATGCAGCTACACAGGCAGCTTTCACTTGGAAGGATGACTTTGGTAACAAGCAGCTTGTTATCAAGAAGCCTGGTACATACAAAGTAACAGTAGACGGAACAAACAAAGTTTGGACTGTAACTGCTCAGTAAGGAGAAGAAGGATGAAAAAGACATTAGTTAAATTTTTTGCTGGTGTAACAGCTGCTGCTTCTTTACTGATGGCAGGTTGTACAAACCAGTTGGACTACTTGGATGAAACAGTAGCTATCAACAAAATGAATATTACTGGCTTGTCAGTTGCAGGGCTTGATAAACAGTATAATGGTACAGAAGCAGTTCTTTATGTAAAAGCAGGTGATACAAATGTACCTGTTGTGTCTGGTTTTGTAGCCGGTACATATACTAAGGGAACTGGAGCAAGTGCTAAAACACTTAATCTTAAGGCTGGAACAGTATATTCAGTATTGAGTAATCCATACACATTTGATGGTGACAAGTATGAGACTTCGACCATTGAAATGTGGCTTACAGTTGGTCAGAAAACTTTCCAGGTTCACGGAACTGATTTTACTGGGGATAAAGTAAATGCCAAGCTTAGCGTTCTTTCTTCTCCAGCTGGAACATCTAATGCTGATTTGAAAGCAAAGATGGTTTCGGTTGAAATTAATGGGGATGATGCTAAATATTCATTTGAAAGTTCTGTTACACCTCCTACAAAAGCAAATTTGTATGAATTGGATTTGTGGGCACTTAATGGAAAAACTATTGCTGAATGGAATGCAGAACCAGGTGTTAATGTTGAAACAAGTACTTCAACAACAGCTTATCCAAAATATACAATTAAAATTGTTGGCCTTACAAATGATGTTGGTGGTAAATACGTTCTTTGTGGTCAAGCTATTGTTAATAAGGTTAAAGATGTTGATGGAGGATCTGGTCAGTGGAATACATCTTATGATGGTATGACTTCTACTGTAAATAACAAAGGTGAAATTTCTTGGGAAGTTTATGGAACAGCTCCTACTAACTGGGGTGATGGACAGCCTGTAGGTCCTGCATGGAAAATTGCTAAATATGGTACTACTGGAAATTACGGTTATAATGGTTCACAATGGGAAACATTGATACCATACAATGGGATTTCTGGCGTTAATAATATGCATTTCCCATCAGATATAACTGCAACTCAGGATGTTGTATTGACAGTAGATGCTACAGCTATGACAGCTTCAAAAGTTCATTTCACATCAGCTTCTGCTGAACCAACAAACACATACAAAATCAGAAATATTGTACTTAAAGATGCTCCTGCAATCGGAGATGCTGGTTACATTGCATTCTGTGCTGGTTGGATTAACACAAATGAATGGGGTGCTTCAACTCCTAATAAGGTAAAATCTCTTACAAGTGGTGATGCAGTACTTGCGCTCAATCAGATTTTGGCTCCTGTTGTAAATATTACATGCGACAATGCAGAGATTATTGATAATTCTGCTAAAGTTATTCTTGAAACACAGATTTTAAATCCTGCTTCAGATGGAGATTTCTGGGCAGATGCTTCAAAGCTTGGAATTATTAAAGTAGAATCTAATGTTTCTGGTGTAATTGGCAAAACTTTTGACTTAGTATTTACAAGTTCTTCAGTAGGTTCTCTTGTTGAAGTAACTGAATAAATACAATTTCATAATTAAGAGAGAGGTTCGGATAATAATTATCCGGACCTCTTTTTTTAAAGGATTTATATGAAGAAAATAATTTTTTTAATCACATCTTTATTAATTTCTTTTTCTATTATTTCTTGTTCTGATAGTGAAAATAATTCAAATACAGGGAAATCTTACAGTATTGATGATACTTTAGCTCCTGTAGAAGAAGGTTTTATAAGAATTAATACAACCTCAAAAAATGCAAATAATATTTGGATCTGGGATGATTTTGACGAAACTGCTGTTAAAGAAAAAGGTAGTTGGGATGGATCTAACTCAGGATATAAAGATAAAACTGGAAACAATGGTGATTTTAAATACTTTGATGTTCCGTTGTCTAAAAAACCATCTAAGGTAAGTTTTATTATTCGTTCAAATTCTACAAGTGTGTCTGGCTCAAAAGATATAACCTTCTATTTTCCTAATAAATATAAAGAAATCTACTTGGAAGCTGGAAATGAAACAATTTATGTAGATCATAACTGTTCAATTCTTCCCTCAGGCATTGTTTCCGCATCTATTGTTAGTGAAAATAAAATCTCTTTAGTTACAAGTGGAGAAGTTAGTATTTCAAATGAAACATTACAATTAAAAAATAATGGTGCTAATATTACTATAAGTTCTTGTAACGATAAAGAAATTATTGTCACAGAAAGCTTAAAAGAAATGACTAATCTCAATCTTTCATACACAGATTCAATTAGTACAGAAAATAGGGATGTTGTTTTTTCTAGTTCTATAGTAGATGAATGGTTTGCTTTAAATGATACTACAAGCTTAGGTTTTAATAATATTAACAAAACATTTAAGACATGGGCTCCTTGTGCTAGTAAAGTTCAGGTATTGTTATTTTCAAGTGATAAAAATGCAATTTCCGACACTACTGATTATGCAGTCTCTGATACTCTTGAAATGACAAGAAATTCGGATGGTACATGGATCTCTAAAGAAGAAGATTCTTCTAAAATTGGAAGTAATAAATATTATCAGTATCGTATTGAAACTAACGGTGTCAAAAAAGATGTTTGTGATATCTGGAATAAAGTTGCTTCAAAAAATTCTGTAGCATCACAGATTGTTTCTATGCCATCGTGGACTGCAGAAAGTATATATAAAAATCCATTTATTGGATCTTATTCAGATGCAGTAATCTATGAAATGCATATTACAGATTGGTCCCAGGCATTCAGAAGTTCAACAGAAGAAGATAAACCAGGTACATTCAAGGAAATCGCATCTGCTCTAGGTACAAATGGAAATGGCTTATTAGGTCAGCATCTTAAAGATCTTGGTGTTACACATGTTCAGATTCTTCCAATGTTTGAATATGAAGTAACTACTAAGAAAACTGTTAGTAAATGGGGAAAGGTCACAGAAGAAAAAAATGATGGTGCATATAACTGGGGATACAATCCTTATAATTACAACACTCCAGAAAGCCGTTATGTTAAAGACATGGTTGATGGTACTGATGCAATCGAACAGATGCGTGAAATGATTGCTGCTTTCCACGATGCCGGAATTTCAGTAATTATGGACGTTGTTTACAACCATACTTCTGGTACAGGCGATGGTTCTTTGTATGATAAAACATTCCCGGGTTATTTCTATCTTGATAAAGATTATTCAGGTTGTGGTAATTCAATCAACACCGAAAATAAGATGGTTGAAGCTTTCATTATTGATAGTATGAAGCATTGGATGAATGATTTGCATATTAATGGATTCCGATTTGATCTTATGGGAATTCTAACAGCTTCAACAATGAAAAATATTTATGAGGCTTTATACAACATTGATGAAAATGTAATGGTTTACGGAGAACCTTGGACAGGTGGTGGTACACGCACAAATGGAGCAGTTAAAGCTGAAAGTTGTGCTGTAGGTCTTGGCTATGGTGCATTTGAGGATGATTATAGAGATGCTATCAAGGGTGCAGAATTTGGAGGATTCCAGATTGGACAGGTTCAAAATGCTAATAATGATTCTGGCATTGTAAACGGTCTTCTAGGTAAAAATGGAAAAAATAATCGTGGAGTAGAAGGCAATCCAGAACTTTCTTTACACTATGTCGAATGTCATGATAATTATACTTTATTCGACAAACTTGTATATTCTACTTTGTCTTCAAGTGATCTTAAGAATGACTTTGCTGATAAATTTTCAGGAGCTTATGAAACAATTATTAACTCTGCTGAAAAGTTAGATAATATAAAAAAAGAAGACAAACTTGCAGCTGCATACTTAATTCTTAGTCAGGGCACACCTTTCATTAACGGAGGTCAGGAATTCCTTAGAACAAAACAGGGAAGTCCTGATAGTTATGCTGCTGATAAGAAAGGCGGTAAATTCTGGTCAAACATTGATGAAATCAATGCTGTTGATTTATCAATGAAAGTAACTTATTCAGACGTTTATAATGTTTACAAGGGATTAATTGCTCTTCGAAAAGAAAACAGTTCTGCATTTGGTTCAAATACAGAAGCTGCAGCTGAGACAGTATCTACTGGTGTAACAAAATATACTACCGGTGATTTCTGTGTATATTTCAATGCTTCTGATGCTGCTGCCAACATTTCAACAACAGGTTACAAAAAACTCGTTGACGTAACATCTGGAACACCAGTAGAAAGTGAAAGTCTTCCTGCAACAGTTCCTGCTAAATCATTCATAATCTTAAAAGATAATTAGTTTTTCATGGCGTCGTGAAATTGCGTTGCGGTTTCACGACGTTTTTATTTATAGTTGATTAATTTGTTCCACAGAAAGACCTGTCGCTTTGGAAATCTGTTCAATGGTTATACCTTGCGCAAGAAGATTTTTTGCAATTTGTAAAGTAGCGTTTGTTTCACCTTCAGCTCGTCCTTCAATTCGACCTTCAACTCGTCCTTCTGCCAGTCCTTCTGCTTTACCTTCAGCCAGTCCAACTGCTCGACCTTCTGCCAAGCCTTCTTCTCTAGCTTCTTCTTTCCATTCGATTACTTGATCTTTCCACAGCATATATTCGGCTCTCCATGGCTGGTGATTCTTGGATGTTTCGATTGCGGTTTGGATTCTGTCAGTAAGATTATCTGAAGCTTTGTGGTTTTTAATGAAAGACAGAAATGCTTTTACATCCAGGTTTGATGCCTTTTCAAAAGCATTTGCATTATAAAAGATTTTGTGTGTTCTGTCATTTAATATGTGTCCATCATTTCTATCAGCTGTTACAAAATGATATACCGGTTTGTCATTTCCAATCGGATCATCCAAGCAGATGAAAACTATATAAGTTTCCTTAAGATCCTTATACGTAGCCCCGCGACTCATATTTTCAACATCAATTATGCTTTGATAATAACGCATTCTGAGGCCTTCATCTTTTTTAATCCTGGTTTGCATTTCAATATCGATTATTTTCCCGGACCCTTCCAGATATGCATCAAGTCTGATTCCCCGACCATTATAAACTTCATCAATAGTGTGCTGAGAGGTTAAATATTCAACTTTTTCTATGTTGAATCCCAAAAGACTTTTAATAACTCCCTTAGCTATTTCTGGATC
>JAZLGB010000003.1:0-76119 GCA_045616085.1 Treponema sp. | reverse complement strand
TTCATCGATTCTTACTTGGATCAGAAGGTTCTCCTCCAGGATCCATTCAAGACTTTGGATGCAGACGGTGTTGGTGTAATGATCGGTCTCGCAGAAGAAAAGGGACGCTCAGTTAAGGCTGACCTCCACCTTGGAATCTGTGGTGAACACGGTGGTGACCCAGCTTCTATCGCTCTCTGCTACAAGCTCGGTTTGAACTACGTATCATGTTCTCCATTCCGCGTACCAGCAGCTCGCTTGGCTGGTGCTCAGGCTGTTATTAAGTCTAACAAATAGATTTAGTATGCGAGTTTTGTGAAAACAAAACTCGTAGAAAGCCGTAAGGCTTTCGCGTGCTCAGGCAGTAATCAAGTCTAACAAATAAGTTTTGTAGATAAATAACGAAAAGGACCTTCTTCGGAAGGTCCTTTTTTATTTTAAATCTTTTGATATACTACAACCATGAAAAACAAACAGCATAACGAATTAGCTGTGTGCGGATTTGCCACAGTTAAGAAATTGGAAAAGCATAACAGCGATCGTATTCGCCGCCTTTATTTTACAGAAGAAGTTGCTCCACTTTTTGGCGGATTGTGTAAAAAGCTTGCCGCTCGCAAAGGTATCTACAATAAAGTAAATGATCCAAAGGAACTGGAAAAACTTAGCGGTACAGTTCATCACCAGGGTGTTGTGGCAATGATTTTCATGCCTGAAATCACACCTCTTGATTCTGATATTACAGACGAATGGGTTAAAAACAAGGAAAACGCCCTTTTGTTGGATCACATTGGAAACGCAAACAACTTTGGTGCAATCATCCGAAGCGCCGCTTTCTTTGGGGTAAAAAACATCATCATTCCAGAAAGCGAAGTTGATTCAGCTATCACAACAAGTTCTTACCGCATTGCAGAAGGTGGTATGGAATCTGTAAAGATTTATTCTGTTCGCTCTGTTGCAAAACTTTTGCAGGCAATGGAAGGAAGAATGGTTCGCATCGGAACTGACCTTAACGCCCGCAGTAAATACGCCTGCGACATCCAGAAAATTTGCGACGGTGACCCGGCAATCGTTGTTCTTGGAAACGAAGAACACGGAATCTCAAACGATGTTCGCGAAAACTGCGACGCTCTGGTACTGATTCCTTTTGCAGGCCTCCAGCAGGGAGCAAAAGAATCTCCAGTAGAAAGCCTGAATGTAGCCCAGGCAAGCTCCATCATTCTTTACGAATTAACAAAAGATTACAAATAACTTAAATACGGGAAGGAAGAAAGAGGATGGCAAAAACATTCACAGGGCGGAATGATAGTTTCCATGCCGACCTGTGCATGTAGCGACGCTAGCTAGCGGTTTTGCCATCCTCTTTCTGACTAGTAGTATTTGTTATATGGAATAATTATTTGTGCCAGAATCATAAACCAGACTGGCAAGACTTACGGAATCAAGATAATCGTTTACAACCTTGTTCAAGCCCATCCACATCTTAATTGTTGAGCAGGAGCCGGCTCTTTCACAGGTATTTGTCTCTGTTTCAAGACAGGCAACAGGGGCCATATTTCCTTCTGTTGTGCGTAAGATTTCTCCAACAGTGTAATCTTCCGGCTTTTTTGCAAGACGATATCCACCCTGTGGACCGCGAATACTCTGCAAAAGACCAAATTTGCTCAAAAGCGCTGTAATCTGTTCAAGATATTTTACAGAAATACCCTGACGTTCAGAAACATCCTTCAGGGGAACATAAGTTTCACGTCCGTGCTGAGCCAAATCAATCATAAAACGTAATGCATATCTACCGCGTGTCGAAATTTTCATATTTTCCTAATTTCCTACTAGGGAAATAATATATAATTTTTTGAGAAATGTAAACAAAAGTTGCTGGCAAGGATCAGTCTTCTACAGTTCGCCCGCCCCATTCTCTAGAATGTTCCCGTTCTCGGGCAATTGTTGCGTCAAAATCCGCCTGCGGCTCACAGTTTCGTTCAATATTCAAGGCTGTCTGATGCAATCTTCTTAAACAGTCAGACTTGTCGTTGTAACCCATTTTTGATTTTTCGATAGAATCGTGAAGCACACGAATAGATTCATCATAAACCTTAAGGGGAACTGGAAAAGGATGACCGTCTTTACCGCCGTGGGCAAAGCTGAATCTTGCAGGATCCGTAAATCGGCTTGGAGTACCGTGAATCACTTCGCTTACAAGGGTCAAAGACTGCAAAGTTCTGGGACCAAGACCTGGAGTAAGCAAAAGGTTTTCAAAATTATCCGGCTGACTTTCATAAGCAGTGGCAAGAACGGCACCAAGACGCTTTAAGTCTACATCCTCCGCTTTTACTTCATGACGGGATGGCATCACAAGATTTCTTCCCACATTCACAATCATTTCCTGGTCTGCATATTCAGGAAAAAGCATTCCCTGGTCAGGCTTTTCAATCACCTTTGCTGAACCGCCATAACCAAAAGTACAAACCGAATCAGGTTCAGCGATTTTTCTGATTTCTGAAATCACCCGGTCTGGAGTTTCTTTTGTAAAATCCATGATTGCGTTGCGAGTTGGATCTGCAGCAGCGGCTGTTAGATTCAGGATTTTCCCCTGATTTTCGCCGGTTACCGCAGTATGAGGCTCTTCCACAAAGGATTTAACGTTCTGGCTGCACCAGTGGTATCTTCGGGCTGTTTTTGTTGCTCCATTCATACCCTGCTGCACAACCGCCCAGTCACCTTCATCCGAAAGAATAAAATTGTGCTGATAAAGCTGAAATCCATCCTGCACAGCGGTATTATCAACCTTTGCACAAAGCTTGCTGGAACGAACCATTTCTGCGCCGTTCAAAGTTGTTCCGTTTGTAATAGAAATCAATTCAGCTGGAGTCTGTCGTGAATACTTTCCGCGGCCGCCGCAAACATAAAGCCCCAATTCACCTGCTCTGGCATTGATTCCTCGCTTTAAGGCATACATTACGCTGGTTGTAATCCCAGAAGAATGCCAGTCCATGCCCATAACGCTTCCCAGGGACTGAAACCACAAAGGATCGCTTAATCTGCGAAGAACTTCTTTTTTTCCGTAATTCAAAACAAGGGCTTCAACAATCTGGGTGCCAAGCACCATCATTCTGTCCGCAAGCCATCTTGGAACAACGCCTGTATGAAGAGGTAAATCTGCGTGTCCCGTACTTTTTATCATATTTTCTTTTCCATTCTGAATGCTTTGGTCTGTGTAAATCCCATTATCCAGAAAAAGGACTCGGTGTTTAAGTCTTTTACGATGTTTACCCGCAGATTGTGTACACCTTTTTCAGAAATCAGCTTGGAAACTTCATTAACCAAAGCTGTTCCTAACCCCTGACGACGTCGTTCCGGAGTAACAAGAACCTCTGTTATAAAGAAATATGGGTCACGATTATCCAGCGGAGTGTAAAAACGGCCCGCAAGAACGCCGTAAACCTTTTCACGCCTATCGCAAAGCACATACATTTTTGCCGATTTTCCATCAATTTGCTCTTCGATATGAGTTCTGATTTTGTCTACGTCCATCTTAGGATAGCAATCTCTGTAAAAATCCAGTACCCGGGCTTCCAGTAAATCAGAATATTCCTCAACAGACCGCTCATCTTTCTCGCTGAAAGTTGTATTCGGCTTAATAAACTGATGATAGGTTTCGTAGGAAGTATATTTTCGGCCATCACCGGTCATGTAGCGCAACTCTTCCTTCAACGCTTCGTCTTCATCAATTATCTTAACAAGAGCCTTCGAGTAGCGGTTGTTATGTTCTTCTTTGAATTCTGTAAGAATTTCATCAAAAGTCTTTTTAGCAGCGTAATTTCGTCCCTTATAGTCTGTGGCGGTATCAAGACAGTCACAAATGCTCAAAAGATCGATAAAAACGGCATATTCCGATTCCCGCTGATTAAATCCTTTTGGATAACCCTGAATTCCGTCAAAATATTTGTGATGCCCAAGAATCAAATCCTTGTATGGTGCAAGATATTCAACTCCATCAACAATTTTTGCTCCAAGGTCAGAATGAGTCTGAATTATTCCGTATTCTGCGTTTGTAATCTTTCTAAAATGAAGGTTGATCAGATTTGTAAGACCGATTTTTCCAACGTCGTGGAGCATAGCCGCATTTTTTATGAACTCCAGAAGTTCCTTGCGGTTTTCGATGACATCTTTAGCAGTCTTATATTTTCCTGTACAGAAAAGTTCTGGTTTTCTGTCGATCATATGTGAAAGACAAATTACACACAGGTTTGCAACCATGGCAAAATGAATTGAAGAAGTGATTTCCCGATGAACGAAAATAGTCTGCACAAAAGACATGAACTCATTTACGTTTTCAAAGGATGTTGCCAGAGTTTTTACAATATCAATAATGAAATTATCTATCTGAAAACCCTTAGCCGCATATTCTGCATTTTCAAAATAGCTTAAAATCTGTTCAGTAATCGTTTTTCGCGCCTTAACGTCTTTTTCAAGGGTGTAAAGTTCCTTCAGAAGAATGTTCACGTAGGTAAAAGACCAGTTGAACAGCTTGATTTTATCCAGAAGCAGCGCAAATTGGCCTGGCAACGGATCGCCGTCGTCTGGGAAGGCTGATTCAGGATAAATGAACTGAAGGGGATCTTTTTCCGAATTGATCTGATCGAACAGTTCCTGATACTTTGCCTGCAGTTTTTCGTAATACTGCTCTGAAGAAAGCTTACCCTGCATCTTTAACAGCTTGTAGTAGCTGGTGTAAATCATTGGGTTGATGTTTCCGTCAGATTCTTCCAGAGAATATTCAGTTTCAACCCAATCACAGATTGTTTTTAATGCAGAAAGATTTTTTTCGCTTTTATCTTTTGAGTCAAAACCATTTACGTAGGCAACAAAAATAGCGTAAACCTTAAAAATTCTGTAGAGAAGAGCGATGTGATATTCCGCATCACAGCCTTCGCCCCACATGCTGTTGTACAAATAATTGTCGCCAGAATGAATAAAACGAATCGCTCTGTCGATAAGATCCATAACTTCAGCATAATCATCAGACTTGTACAGACAATGAGCCAGCATCTGATAGTTAATGTTGAACAACCAGTGGATTTTTGTGTTCTGATTTGGACAAGATTTGAATGTAGGCAAAATCTTTTCGGCAGTCTTAAAATGATTCAGAACTTCATCCAGGGAATTACAGCAAGTTACAGTCTTACTGATTCCAAGATTCATGTGAATTTCAAAAATTGTAGATAGATCAACCTTTTCCGAAACCTTTAGAAGCGCATTCAGCAAATCTTCCACAACAAGGCTGTCGGTGTTGTTTTCAAAAAGGAAAAATGTTGTGTGCAGGGTAAAATTTTTGATTGCATCAGGGGAAAGTTTTTCCGGATTGCTGATGGCAGGACGAATGTAATCATCAATGAGCTTTTCGTTTTCTATAAAAAGTTTTCGTGTAAGGGAAGAATTCTCAGAAAGGATGCTTTCCCACTTGTCATAATCATAGGATTCCTTCAAAAGCTTGCGCTCAAGGTAGAAAATCTGATCCGAGTTGAATTTATATTTATTGAAGAAGAACTCTACATCTTCTTTTTTGATCTTTCCTGCATTCATCTTTTTTATTATAAACCGAGAAAATGCATTTTTGTAGGAAATTTTAGATTGCCACGCTTCGCTCACAATGACGTTAATCATTGAAGTTCTTTCCTATATAATTTATATTTTGATAATGCAATCAATTATTAAAGCTGCTGCCATCATTTTCACTTCTCTCGCTCTCTTGGGCTGCAGTAAGAAAAATCCTGTTAAATCAACTTACTCGGTAACTGCCACAACTTTTCCTTGCTATGACGCTGTTCGTAGCGTTTGTGGCGAATTGTCTTCTGAAATCTCTCTTAAGCTTCTTGTAAAGCCTGGAACAGAAGTTCATTCCTTTGATCCAACACCTCAGGACATCATTTCAATTCAGAAATCAAACTTGTTTGTGTATGTTGGCGGCGAAAGCGATGAATGGGTTGAAAAGCTGATCGAAACTTCAAAAGACGAGTTCAAAGCTGCCGAACTTAAATTGATTGACTGCGTTGAAACTCTTGGTGAATTCGACAATCCACACGAAGAAGATGAGCACATCTGGACTTCACCTAAGAACGAAATCCTGATCGTGCAGGCAGTTTGTGATTCTCTTTGCAAAATCGCTCCAGAACACGCTGAAAGCTTTAAGAACAACTCTGAAAAATATGTGGACCAGATCAAATCGGTTGCCGCTAAAACATTGGCTGTGGTTTCAAATGCCCAGAACAAAACAATCGTTGTGGCAGACCGCTTTCCTTTGGCTTATTTTGCGGACTACTACGGACTTTCTTTTGACGCAGCATTTTCTGGTTGCAGTACAGCAGTAGAAGCCAGCACAGCAACCATCGCCCGTCTTATTAAAACAGTAAACGAAGATCAGCTTCCTGCAGTTTTCTACATCGAACTTGGAAACCACAAGCTTGCCGACAACATCGCTGAATCCTGCGGCGTACAGGCATTGCTTTTGCAGTCAGTTCAGAATCTTACAAAAGACGATTTTAACAACGGCGAAACCTGGGTGTCCTTAATGAACAGAAATGCCGATACTTTAGCTATAGGATTAAAATAATGTCATTAATTGAAACTAAAGACCTTTGCATCAATTACGGCTCTTTTGAAGCCTGCAAGAATGTAAATTTCCAGATCAATCCTGGGGATTACGTTTGTATCGCAGGGGCTAACGGCTCTGGTAAGACAACTCTTGTTAAAGCGGTTCTTGGACTTGCTCCAGTAAAATCGGGTTCCATTTTGCGCAACAAGATGGGAATCGGATATCTTCCTCAGAAAAACAATATTCAGCGGGATTTTCCTGCCAGCGTAAAAGAAGTTGTGCTTTCCGGCTGCATGACAGACCGTCACCTTTTTTACACAAAGGCCGACAGAGAAAACGCAAAGCATCAGATTGAACGCCTTGGGCTTACAGCAATCGCTAATCGCAACTTCAGCGATTTGAGCGGCGGTCAGCAGCAGCGTGTTCTTCTTGCCCGCGCTTTGTGTGCCGCAAAAGATCTTCTTGTTCTGGATGAACCTGTAACAGGCCTGGATCCTGTTGTAACCGATGAACTTTACGCCATTATCAGAAAGCTGAACCAGGAAGAAAAACTGGCTGTGCTTATGGTAAGCCACGACGTTCACCGTGCGGTTCAGAACGCTTCTCACATCCTTCACATGAACAACACTCCTTTGTTCTTTGGAACATCGGCTGAATATCAGAAAACTGAGCTTTACAAACAGATGAGCCACGTAGAAGTTTGCGAAACACATCTTTGCACCCACTGTGGACCTAGCTGTAACGCAACTCATATTCATCTTCCGGGGGATTACAAAATTGATTAACTTTATCGTTGAACTTTTTTCTTACGGTTTTATCACCCGTGCAATCATCGCCGGAATTATGATTTCGCTGTGCGCAGCTTTGCTCGGCGTAACACTTGTACTTAAGCGCTTTTCCATGATCGGCGACGGTTTGAGCCATGTTGGTTTTGGAACAATGGCTATTGCCATGGCCTTTAACTGCGCACCATTACTTGTTTCCATTCCTGCTTGTGTTCTTGCAGCTTTTTTGTTGCTTAGAGTTTCCAGCACTTCAAACAGTGTTAAAGGCGATGCCGCAATCGCTTTGATTTCAAGCAGCGCTCTGGCAATTGGTATTCTTGTAACTTCTTTAAACAGCGGTCTTAACACAGACGTTACATCTTTCATGTTCGGAAGCATCCTTGCCATCAGCAAAACAGACGTTATCATAAGCATTGTGCTCGCCGTTATTGTACTGAGCCTTTACGTTTTACTTTACAACAGAATCTTTCTGGTAACCTTCGACGAAGCCTTCGCTACAGCCAGCGGAATCCGTTCAGATGCATACAACGCCCTGATCGCAGTTCTTACAGCCCTTACAATCGTAATCGGAATGCGGCTTATGGGTGCCATGATGATTTCCAGCCTTATAGTTTTCCCGGCATTAAGTTCAATGCGTGTTTTCAAAAGTTTTTTTAAGGTTGTGATTTTTGCCGCAATCCTTTCGGTAGTTTGCTTCATGGTTGGAATCATCGTTTCCTTTGGATTTTCAACTCCAGCAGGTGCCAGCATTGTTGTGGCAAATCTTTTGGCTTTTGTGATCTGTCTTTTGATTGAAAGAATAAAAAACTGATTTATTTTTCCAAATTCTTTTCCGTTTTTGCACCAAATCTCCTAATAAATATATAGGAGATTTAAAAATTGAAACCAATCGAAGAACTTACTTTTACCGACGACTATGTCTTTGGCCAGATCATGAAAAACCCTGAAATCTGCAAGGGCGTACTGGAACGTCTTCTACACAAGAAGATAACCCGGCTTGTTTACCCTGAATTGCAAAAGGCCATTCAACCTTACTACACCACAAAAGGAGTACGCCTTGATGTATATGTTGAAGGCGAATCTGAAGTGTATGACATCGAAATGCAGAACCAATGTTTTAACACACTTGGACTAAGAACCCGCTACTACAATTCCATGATGGATGTGGACGCCCTTATGAAAGGAGCTGATTACACAGCCCTCAAGCACAACCTAATCATATTCATCTGCAAAACGGATCCTTTTGAGGCAGGACTTCCAAAATACACTTTCACTGCCCAATGTACCGAAAACAAAAATGTCTAACTGAACGACAGATCCACAAAACTGATTTTCAACGCTTCAGCTTACGAAAAGGAATCCGACCCAGAACTGTACAGCTTCCTTCAGTTTATCTGCAGCAACAAACCCGATGACACTTTCACGAACCAGGTTTATAATTCCGTAGAAAATCTAAAAGAACAAAATCTGTTCAAAAGTGAGTATATGCGCATGAACATCCACGACTGGGACAAAATCCACGAAGGCTTAAAGCAAGGCAAAAAAGAAGCAAAACTCGAAGACGCTATCATCGCCGTTAAAGAATTTAACATTCCGCCCGAACTCGTGGCTGAAAAGTACTCTGTAGATCTTGAAATACTTAAGAAAGCACTTGAAGAAAGAAAATAAAAAAAAAGAGAAGTTCAAGATGAACTTCTCTTTTTTTTTATCTAAACCAACAATTAGTCAGCCATTTTCTTATAAGCGTCAAATTCAGCAAGCATTTCTGCATCCTTGTTTTTGTCACAAAGTGAAACAACTACTGAAGCAACCAGACAGATAAGGAAGCCTGGAACGATTTCGTACAATCCGAAGATTGGAGCAACCGAAGCAGGAATCTGATGCCATGCAACTACTGTAACACCACCAAGTACAAGACCTGCGATAGCACCCTTAGCAGTCATTCCGCGCCAGTAAAGGGCAAGAATAACCAGTGGACCAAATGTTGCACCGAATCCAGCCCATGCATAAGATACAAGACCGAAGATTGATGAACTTGGGTTCAAAGAAAGAAGAAGAGCGATCAAAGCGATGAAGAATACAACGAAACGACCGATATTCAAAACATCCTTTTCATCAGCATCTTTCTTAAGAAGACCTTTGTACAAGTCGCGGCTTACTGCAGAAGAAGCAGCCAAAAGCTGAGAGTCAGCTGTAGACATTGAAGCTGCAAGGATAGCACAAAGGAAGATACCAGCGATAAATGCAGGATACATCTGCTGCATTGTTACAGAGAATACTGTTTCAGCATCACCTGTAATGAAGTTACCGATTGATTCGCCACCATTCAACAAAATGCCCTTGTTCAAAAGATATGCAGTACCAACTGTACCGATGATGAATGTTCCGATATAAGAAACAATCATCCATGTGATACCAACGCGGCGAGCTGTCTTGATGTTAGAAGCTGTATCGATACCCATAAAGCGAACGATGATATGTGGCATACCAAAGTAACCAAGTCCCCAGGCCAAAGCAGAAATAATGCTCATTCCTTTGTAAGTCGAGTTAGCACCAAAAGCGCTTTTCATTGCTTCACCAAAGTTTCCGGCAAGAGCCTGTCCGTCAAAAGCCTTAACAGCTTCGATTGTCTGAGCAGGACCACCACAAGAAACGATTGCGATAGTAGCAGAAATTACGAAAGCGATGAAAATCAAAGTTCCCTGAACGAAGTCAGTTGTACAAACAGCTGTGTAACCACCAGTGATTGTGTAACAAAGAATTACAACAAGACCGATTGCAAGACCCGCATGATAAGGAATACCGAATACAGAGTTGAACAACTTAGCACATGCTACAAAACCAGAAGCTGTGTAGATTGTGAAGAAAAGAACGATGAAAACAACCGAAAGAACAGAAAGAACGTGTGTCTTGTCCTTAAAACGGTTTGAAAGGAATTCTGGAACTGTAATTGAATCACCAAAAGCTTCAGAACATTTGCGAAGCTGCTTAGCGATCAAAAGCCATGCAAGGTAAGTACCAGCAATAAGACCAAGAGCTGTCCAGAAAGTTTCCTTAATACCACCAAGGTAACAAAGTCCTGGAAGACCCATCAAAAGCCAGGCAGAAGAGTCAGAAGCTTCTGCAGAAAGAGCTGTTACCCAAGGACCAACCTTACGGCCACCAAGGAAGAAGTCGGCAGAGTCGTTGTTCTTACCGGCATTACGAAGTCCAATGTAAATCATGAACCCAAGATAAATAACAAATGCGACGATTTTCGCAATTACTTGTGGAGTCATTATTTTCCCCTTTTTTTATTTGTAACTACCTTCTGGCAGTCTTTTTAAAACTTTAAACAAACTAGGTGAAATATGCAATTGAATAAGAGCCTATTTTCTTGAAACCTAAGGAATTATATAGAATATTTGCCCCTTGATTTTCGACTTTTACAAACAGAACCGCAGCCCTGTGCATCTTGATAATCCTAAAAAGAAGCGTTTCCATCAGCCTTGTGGCGCAATGTTTCCCTCTAAATTCCTTCTGAGTGTAAACTCCGCCAATCTGAACCGTTTTAAAGCCGGTTGCGTTTGTTCCTGCTTTAGCGACCAATTTTTCATCAGGTGTTTTTAATGCCAGCACATAATGTGTCCGTAAAGCATTCGCAAATCGAAGCCTGCAGGATGCCTCGTCGAATTCAAAACAGTCAGGAACAACCTCTTCAATTTCATATTCTGTCTGAAGCTGAATCAACTGATTTTTAAGCTTTTCCGGCATATCTTTTTTACATCGTATTATCTGCAGATCATCTTTTCTGGAAAGTATTGTTGTCTTAAGCTTTCGTAAAAACTGCTTAGATTCCAGCTTCATCAGGGAATATTCATTTATCTGATCTGGATTTGTTTCCATTTCGGCAAAAATTTTGAGCAACAGCGTTATCCCTTTTTTTTCACCATTCAGGCACACCGGCTTATCAAATTTATTTTCAAGATAAAACTTCTTAAAGCTTGCCGCAAAATCCAGTTGAAGCGCAGTTTCTGTTTCGGAATTTACAAATGGAAGAAGGAAAAGAATTGTTTTTTTAATGCTGATTATTCCATAGATTTCTTCCGGCTTGATGTCATTCACATAAACTACATAGCAGTTGGAAATGTTTCTTCTTAACAACGAGGAAAGCTGCGTACAAAAATCTTCATGCTGAACCAGAAATTTGATTACAGCATTTTTATTTCTGCCTTTTAGTTCTTGTAATGGAATAAACTGCATAGTCATTTATAAGAAAAGCCGGCGTAGGTCTGTTTGATTTGACCTTCGCCGGCTTTTTTATGATTTTTAATTGATTTAGTTTCTGAAAGAGTGGATTGGAGCTGGAATGCGTCCACCACGGTTGATGAAGTCTGCACAGCTGAACTTACTTACTGGCATTACAGGACATCCACCAAGCAATCCGCCGAATTCAACCCATTCACCAGCTTTTTTGCCAGGAGCAGGAATCACACGACAAGCTGTTGTTTTGTTGTTTACCATACCGATTGCAAATTCGTCTGCAAGAATACCAGAAATTGTTGTAGCTGGTGTATCGCCTGGAATTGCAATCATATCAAGACCTACAGAACAAACTGTTGTCATAGCTTCAAGCTTTTCAAGACAGATTGAACCAGTCTGAACAGCGTTAATCATACCTTCATCTTCTGAAACAGGAATGAATGCACCAGAAAGACCACCAACATTTGTAGAAGCCATTACACCGCCCTTCTTAACCATGTCTGTAAGCATAGCAAGAGCAGCTGTTGTACCAGGACATCCTGCACCTTCCAGACCGATTTCTTCAAGGATGCGGGCAACAGAATCGCCTACAGCTGGAGTTGGAGCAAGAGAAAGGTCAAGGATACCAAAGTTAGTATTCAAGCGCTTAGCTGCTTCTGAACCAACAAGCTGCCCCATACGAGTGATCTTGAAAGCCATCTTTTTAATACCGTCAGCCAGTTCATTGATTGGGCGACCTTTGTATTCACGAGCTGCAGCAAGGATTACACCAGGACCAGAAACACCAACATTGATTACACTGTCTCCTTCTCCTGGACCATGGAACGCACCAGCCATAAATGGATTGTCTTCTGGAGCGTTACAGAATACTACAAGCTTTGCACAGCCGTTGATTGGAAGATTTTTTGAAATATCAGCTGTCTTAACGATAGTTTCACCCATCAATTTAACAGCGTCCATATTGATACCGTTCTTTGTTGTACCTACGTTTACTGATGAACAAACAAAGTCAGTTGAAGCAAGAGCTTCTGGAATTGATTCGATAAGTGTGCGGTCAGCAGGAGTAATTCCCTTCTGAACAAGAGCACTAAAACCACCAAGGAAGTTGATTCCCAGATCTTTAGCGGCACGGTCCAAAGTCTTACAGTAATCAACATAAGACTTAGCATTTGAAGCTCCGGCAACCAAAGCGATTGGAGTTACAGAAACACGCTTATTGATGATAGGAACACCAAATTCCTTTTCAATATCCTGACCAACTTTTACAAGATTTCCGGCCTTGTACATGATCTTGTCATAAATCTTGTCACAAGCGCGTTTTGGATCAGAATCTGCACAATCAAGAAGATTAATACCCATTGTTACGCAGCGGATATCAAGCTTCTGCTTCATAAACATACTTACTGTTTCTTCAATTTCTGTTGGTGAAAATAACATTGTTCATTCCTTGATAACTTCAAATGGCGAAGTTTTCGATTGTATTTTAATGAAATTTTTGCGTATTTACAATTAAAGCTATTCAACAAGACGTCGCAAGAAGTTTTCTGAAAGGTTAAAAATCTTGTTCAAAGCATCTTCGTCAGTTGGCAGAGCAAAAAGGCTTCCTGCACCACATTCCGGATTCTGACGAACGATTTCTTTTTTATGCATGATGTAAGAATCAATCTGAAGCATCAGCGCAGAAGCATAAAATTTTACTCCTGCATCAATTTCTGCCGGTGTAAGATCCAGTTTTTTTTCAACACAGTAGCGAAGCAAAATCTGACTGACTCCAAGTTCAATTCTAAAAAGCTCATCATCCACAATCTCTGAGGCAGTCTTGTTAAAATACTGTTCGCTGTGAATAAAAGCGTAAATCTGGAAATATGGTTCAACTTCATAAAACTGAATAAACCGCTTTATGAGATTGTTAAAAACTTCGTAAATCGAATGTTTGTTGAACAGGTCTGGTGTAATGTATTTTTCAGGAAGAAAAGCAACGCCGCCCAAAGTACGCTTACAATAATTCATTGTTTTTTCATACATTATCTCACGGCTTTCAAAGTGATTATAAAGTGATGCCTTCTTAATCCCCAGATATTCAGCAATATCCGCCATTGAGGTTGCTCCAGCACTTTTGTCAAAAGCGCTGAACAGAAATGCGTTGATGATTTTTTCCTGCGAAATGTTTTTTCGTGTCATTTAATCTAAAACACCTTACTAATGTTCGTTAGTTTATTATACAACTTAAAGTCATATTTTGTCATCATCACCACAAATCATCCCCATTCTTTACTTATATAACGTTTGACTTTATAATTTCTTTCTATATCAATGGAGATAAAAATGGAACAGACAGTACCAAAAATGTTACGCAAATCTGCCGTAGAATGGCCAGAAGTAATTGCTCAGTATTCTAGATTGAAGGATGGTGAATTTGAGCCGGTAACATACAGAGACCTTTTTCAGAACGCCATGGATTTTGGCGCAGGTCTTCTTAGTCTTGGTATTAAAAGAGGTGATTTGATTGGACTTATCGCCGACAACCGAAAGGAATGGCTCCAGTCAGACATGGGTATCATGGCCATTGGTGCAGTTGATGTTCCACGAGGTTGTGACGCAACAATCCAGGATCTTGAAGCAATCCTTTCCATCACCGAATGTCGTTATGTAATCGCCGAAAACTCTACCCAAATAAAAAAGATTCTTTCCCTTAAAGAAAAAGTTTCATCAATCGAAAAAATTATTTCTTTTGATCCTGCAAATGATGAAACTGCAGAAGAAGCTAAAAATAGCAACGTTACACTTTATACTTTTGACGAAATTCTTAAGCTTGGCCAGAAGTACCGCATAGAAAACAAAGATGCTGTAGAAGCAGAACTTGAAAAAGGTACAGGCGATGACCTTGCTTGTATCATCTTTACATCAGGTACAACAGGAACTCCAAAGGGGGTTCAGCTTACACATACAAACTTCATGGCTCAGCTGGATGAAATTCCAGAACGAATCATGCTTAACCCAGGCGACAAGGCACTTCTTGTTCTTCCTGTATGGCACGTTTTTGAACGCGAAGTTGAATACGTTATCCTTATCCAGGGTGGTTCACTCTGCTACTCAAAGCCTATCGGTTCAATTCTTCTTGCAGACCTTAAAAAGCTTAACCCAGTTCTTTTGCCAGCCGTACCTCGCGTATTCGAAGCTGTTTACGACGGTATTCTCCGCAAGATGAGAAAAACTGGCGGCATTGTAAACGCCCTTTTCACTTTCTTTACAAAGGTTGCAATCACTCATTCTCGCATGCACCGCAAGATGTTCAATCAGGATCCAGTTTTCACACGCTATTACACAGTTGGCTGGTGGTTTGCATTCCTTATTCCATGGATTTTGCTTTGGCCACTTAAACTTTTGGGAAATCTTCTTGTATTCCGCAAGATTAAAGCCATGCTTGGAAATAATTTCCGTGCCGGAGTTGCCGGTGGTGGTGCCTACCCTAAGGTTCTTGACGAATTCTTCTGGGCAATCGGTGTAAAAATCGTTGAAGGTTACGGAATGACAGAAACAGCTCCAATCATTTCTGTTCGTCCAATCGCAGCTCCTGTTTTCGGAAACGTTGGTTCTCCAATCCGTAACGTAAAATGTCGTGTAGTTGATCCAGAAGACGGATTCGTTCTTAAGCGCGGTCAGTTCGGTGCCATCCAAATCAAAGGTCTTACTGTAATGAAGGGTTACTACAAACGCCCAGACCTTACAGCAAAAACAATGACAATTGACGGCTGGCTTGATACCGGTGACTTGGGAATGCTTACAATCCACGACGAAATTGTTATCAAGGGACGCAAAAAGGACACAATCGTTCTTCTTGGTGGTGAAAACGTTGAACCAGTTCCTCTTGAACAGAAGCTGGCCGAATCACGCTACATCAAGCAGGCAGTTGTTGTTGGTCAGGACCAGCACTACCTTGGTGCGTTGATTCTTGTTGATGAAGAAGAAATCAAGGGATATGCCGCAGAAAACGGAATCCAGTACGATACTTACGAAAATCTTCTTGAATCAGAAGACATTCAGAAGCTGTATGAAAATGAAGTAAGCGGATTAATCAATCCAAAGAACGGTTTCAAGATGTTTGAACGAATCAACAAGTTTGCATTGATTACAAAACAGTTTGAAGTTGGCGTAGAACTTTCTGCAAAGCAGGAAATCATGCGCTACCGCCTTACAGAAATCTACAAAGATCAGATTGCAAAGATTTTTGCTGAATAAACAAAAACCCCGACTAGCGTCGGGGTTTTCTTTTTTACAATGTAATCTGAACTGCTCCAGACTTTTTATCTTTTTCCAGACTGTCCATGTTTTTCAGCATGGACAATTTTATTTTGTCCCCAGACTTAAGCTGCTTACCGCTACCGGCAACCGCCAGCAACATGCCATTTTCAGCACAGGAATAAAATCCCGCCCTGTGGCCAGGAAGCCAAATTGGGTCAGAAACAATATCTAGTGAAACAGTTTTTTCATCTTTTTCTTCGGCCTGGCCACTTCCAGCAAAAATAAAGCTGATTACAGCACGTTCCTTCGGAAGGCCCGCATCTTCAGAAAGACGGAGAAGTTTCTTTGGCGCCTGGTCTGTTGCAAAAGAAAAGTTACACCATTTTGCGCTACCGCCGTAGCGGGCATGATTACCGTCCATTGGACACTTTCCCTGATGAGAACATGGTGCCACAATCGGATGATTCTTTTTGATAAAACGTTCCCGCATAAGGCTTACAAAACGACCTGCCACAGGCATACCTGGTTCTGCAATAAAGAAAGAACAACGTTCATCTGCGTAGTTGAACAGATTCTGAATCTGACGGTCCGCAATCACTTCCGGATCTTCCTGGGCTTTCTGGTAAAGTTCGTTGAACATGTTGGCACAGGTAATCAGATTTGCTTTCTTGCGGATTGGAGTTCCAATGTCGCCCTTAACACGGATGATGTTCCAGTGACCTTCAGCATTTTCATCCTTTGGCAAAGCCTTGCTGGCAACCGAAAGATAAATGTCTTCACCAACAGCCATTGTGCTCTGGGAAATATCCATTGTGTAAACTGTAAGGCGTTTGTTTCTAAGTTCCGGACGGCTAAGCCACAAAGCTGTAACTACAGTCAAAGGCCCTGAACCAATGTCCAGAATCACGTCAGCATCACGCAAAGCAAAAGCACTTTCTGGAAGATTTGCAAAAACGCGAGTAAGGCGAACAAGGTTCCACCAGGTAAAATAACGAACGTAAGCGGAAAGCTCTTCGTTGGCGTTCATGTAGCCGGCACGACGAGTATCTCGTTCATCGGTAAGCTGATGGCTAAGAGCGCGAATATCTTTTGGAAGATTCTGCATCTGGCGACTGTTCAAAGGACGAACGCTCTGCACGATGGAATCGTAGCTTTCAAGCACTCGCTTACAGTCTTCCGGAAGTTTGTCAAAGTTGAACATATTTTTAGACGCAACAATCTTTGCATCAAGTTCAACATGACGCTTTCCTTCAGCAGTTTTTTCAAATGTTTTCTGGATTTTTTCTTTTTTATCTAAACCGCGGCGCTTTTTTTCGTAGAATTCATCACGTTCTTTGTTGAATTCCTTGCGCTGCTTTCTTTCGGCAGAAATCTTGTTAGACTTCTTCCCCGTAAATTTGTCGTAAAAGGATGTTTTTTCCATCTATCTGGTAAATTCCTTGATTGCAAAATACAAGTCTGTCAAATCTTTGCGTAATTCATTGATCTGACGGATTGTTTCTGCATTGTCATTTACTGCATCAACTTCTGTAATAAGCTGATCCCTAGCACCTTCGATTGTGAATTTCTTTTCCTGAATCAGATATTTAAGACGCATAACCAGCTCAAGTTCACGCTGAGAATAAATTCTGCGGCCCCCAATATCTTTCTGAGGCGCAAAACCTGGAATCACTTCCTCCCAGTAACGCAAAACATGAGCTTTTATACCTGTAAGTTCTTCTACCTGACCAATCGAATACATTATTTAGGATCCCGGTCTTCCCACTTTTTGCGGCTGGCTTTCATTTCCAGCTGAACTGGAATCTTGTCAAAGCCTAGGTCTTCGCGGATTCTGTTCTTAAGATATGAAACATAAGTTTCTGGAACAACTTCAGGACGAGTAGCAAAAATCAAGAAGTTAACTGGATTTGTACTCTTCTGAGTCATATAGCGAATCTTAAAGTGAGCTGTCTTACTTGCTGGAGGCGGATACTTAAAGAGCCAGTCCTTAAGAGCCATGTTAAGAGCAGTTGTAGGCACTTTGTGATTGAGCTGTCCGTAAAGGGAAATAGCTTCGTTCATAAGATCCTTGATTCCAGTTCCTTCCAAAGCAGAAAGAGTAAGGATTGGAGCAAATTCCATCTGACCAAACATGATGTTAATCCACTTTTTAGTATCTTTGATTACCTTTTTGCTCTGATCTTCCTTAAGATCCCACTTGTTCAAAACAAAGATAATGCCGCGGCCACGTTCATAAGCCAGTGCACAAATCTTTTTATCCTGCTCTGCAAGACCTTCCATTGCATCAATCATAAGGAACACTACATCACAGTGGTCCAAAGTTTTGATTGCTCGGTTTACAGAATAGTATTCAACGTTTTCGTGAACTTTGGCCTTACGACGAATACCGGCTGTATCAAGAATCTGGAATTTTCTTCCACCGTATTCAAACTTTCCTTCAACAGTATCGCGGGTAGTTCCTGCGTAATTTGAAACGATAGAATTATTTGTATGAGTAAGACGGTTTGAAAGTGTTGATTTACCTGTGTTAGGTTTACCCATGATCGCAATGCGAATTGGTTCATCGGCACTTACTTCTTTTACATTTGAAAAATCAAGGCGGCTAACAAGAGCTTCTGTAAAAGGAACGATGTTGTCACCGTGTTCAGCTGAAATAAAGAACATTTCCTTAAATCCAAACTGAGCAAAGTTCCAGGCAACATTTTCGTTGCGTCCACCTTCAGTCTTGTTGATAGCAACCAGAAGCTTGTTCCAATAAGGACGCATCTTCTGGATAAATTCTTCGTCTTCGCCTGTAATCTGGCCAGCCTCAAGAACAAGAAGTACCAAATCAGCCTGATCAATCATTTCCAGAGAACGTTCAACTACCAGGTCATCAAGAACAGCTTCCATTGTTCCTACGTCACGAGTAAGCTTGTACCCACCGGTATCGATAAGATGAATTGGTTTACCGTTGATCATAACAGTGCCTTCAACAGGATCACGAGTTACACCAGGAGTTGGATCAACAATCGCAAGACGACGCTGCATCAAACGATTGAACAATGTTGATTTACCAACATTTGGACGACCAGCAATTGCTACAGTAGGAAGACCTTCGTAATGCTTACGAGCCGCTCCGTTATAGCGTTCTTCTTCTGCTCCTTCATCGTCATCATCCTCAGAATTTTCCTGAGAACGAGCTTCTGGATCAGGCTGTGTGATTACAACTACATTTTCGTCAAACTGAGGTTCTTCTTTTGGTTTAGAAAAATCCGGTTTAGCTTTCTTTTTTGCCATTATTTACCTTGCCGTTTAAAGGCGATTAAGTTTTTTAGAAGAGATTGCCTGAAGCTCTGCAATTGTGAAAGATTCAAGCAACTTTTTTGTTGCGGAAATCATTTTTGCACCCATACTCAAGTGACGGATCCCCATTCCCGCAAGAACAAGAACGCTATCTCTGCGGCCAGCCATTTCACCACAAACAGAAACTGGAATATTTTCCTTTTTAGCGTTCATAACAGTCATATTGATAAGTCTTAAAACTGCAAGATTGAACTCATCGTACAGTTCGGCAACATTTGAGTTTTCACGGTCGATTCCCAGTGTGTACTGAGTCAAATCGTTTGTACCAAGGCTGAAGAA
The DNA here is from genome assembly GCA_045616085.1 of Treponema sp. Lineage (GTDB taxonomy): Bacteria > Spirochaetota > Spirochaetia > Treponematales > Treponemataceae > Treponema_D. Next base: position 56,658 of record JAZLGB010000003.1, on the reverse strand, counting down.
ATCAGAAACCTTTGCCAGACAGTCACTTGTAAGTGCCGCAGCAGCAGTTTCTACCATGATTCCGATTGGTACATTTTCATTAAATTCAATGTTGTCTGATTTAAGTTCTTCGCGAACTTCTTCTGCAATCTTAAGACACTGTTCAACCTGCTCAGTTGATGTAATGAGTGGAAGCATTACACGAAGGTTTCCGTAAACACTTGCACGATAAAGTGCTCTGAGCTGAGTTTTAAGAATCTGAGGATAGGCCAAACTTAAACGTACAGCACGCATTCCCATCAAAGGATTTTTTTCTTCAAGATGTGGCATATCAACAGAATTGATTAATTTATCTCCACCTGCATCCAAAGTACGGATTGTTACAGGTTTTCCTTTCATTACTTCAAGAACATGCTTGTAAGCTTCAAACTGTTCTTCTTCGTTAAACGCACGGGCAGCCATCTGAGCAGAACCGTCAGCCATGCTCATATACAGGAATTCTGTTCGGAAAAGACCGATTCCATCTGCACCAGATTTAGCCGCAAGGTCAGCTTCTTCAGTTGAACCAATATTTGCGTAAAGCTTGAACTCAACTCCATCCTTTGTTTTTGCGGACTTGTCGAGATAAGCATTAAGAAGCTCAAGTTCAGCGTCCTGCTGCTTAATCTTTTCGCGGTATTCTTTAAGTGTATCTTCATCTGGATCAGCAAGGATTTCGCCCATTTCTGTATCAACAATGAGCATCTGTCCATTCTGAATCTTCTTTTTAAGACTGGCGCTGTTAAGTCCTACAACTGTTGGAATTCCGTAGTTTCTTGCAAGAATTACAACATGACTTGTTAAACCGCCTTCTGTAAGAGCAAGACCACAAATCTTCTTTCGCTGAAGAACGATTGTATCTGTCGGACTAAGAGTCTTTGCTACGATTACACAACCATCAGGAACCTTGTTGATGTCGAATGGATGAATATCAAGCATTTCGTTCAGAACACGACCAAAAATATCTGTAATATCCTGGGCTCGTTCTGCAAGGTATTCGTTACCGGCATTTCTTAAGCGGGAAGCATATTCTTCTGCCTTTTTGCTGATTGTGTATTCAATGTTATAAAGATGTTTTTCGAAATAATCCCGCACTTCCTTTAAGAAGACTGGATCTGCAAGCATAAGAATATATGTTTCGAAAATTTCACGCTGAATGTCTGTTTTCTTTTCTTTTGGAAGCTGTGCAAGCTGATCCGATACTTCTGCGGTAACAACCTGAATAGCGTCTTCAAAACGCTTCCAGCTTTCATCTACTTTATCTGCTGAGATCTTTGACTGTGAGATTGCACGCTTTACAGCATCTGGGATATAAAATGCAGGGCCAATGCCTGTGCCGCCAGAGGCAGTTACACCAAGAAAAACTTCCATAACTCTACGATTTTAACGGAAACCTATGTATAGGTCAACGAAGGGGATTTTTGAGGCTTTTGACTTCTGATATGATAGAGTTACAGACGGTTCAAAATGCCAGAAATATTAATCGGAACAAGCGGATATGATCATCCGGAACTTAAAGGCTCCTTCTATCCTGCTGACCTTGCACGCAAAGATTTCCTCGCCTTTTATTCCACACGTTTTAACGCCCTGGAATTGAATTCAACGTTTTACAGTATGCCAACTTTAGAACGGATGAAAAGCTTTTACGACAGAACTGAAGGCAGAATAAAATTTAGCGTAAAGGCAAACCGCCTTTTAACCCACGAAATTACTGGGGCCTGGAAAAATTCGGCAGAAGAGTTTTCCGCCGCTCTACGACCGCTTTTTGAAAAAGATGTTTTGTCGTCGATTTTGATTCAGTTCCCAGAAAGCTTTCACTACATTCCTGAAAATCGGGTTTATTTAAGCAAACTGCTGGAGTCCTTGGAGCAATTTCCAAAAGTTGTAGAATTTCGCCATCGTGAATGGATTCGACCTTCAGTTTTTGAAGGCTTAGCTAGCCGTAACACAGGCATCGTTTTTTGCGACATGCCGCAGCTAAAAAATTTGCCAGATGGAACCGCCGCTCAGACTCCATTCCTTTCCAGTCATGCTTATATTCGTTTTCACGGAAGAAACGCCAAAGGCTGGTATGTGAACGGATCTTCCAGCACAGAAACTCCACGCTACGACTATGAATATTCCGAAGATGAGCTAAAATCGTTTATTCCTATGATTCAAAAAGCGGTGTCTGAAGGCAAACAGGTTCAGCTTTATTTCAACAATCACCCCAAAGGAACCGGAACAAAGAACGCCCTTCAGATGCTGGATTATTTACGTCATTCTGAACTTTTTTCAGAATCCAATGACTAAGCGGGATGCTGAAACTAGTTCAGTATGACGTTTTGGATTAAAACTTTTTGTGCTAAAATATTTCCATTATGAATAAAAAGTTAAGCCTGCTTTTTCCTAAGGGCGAAGAAAATTTCAGAATGCTTTCGCCTGTTGCCTACCATGACCTAGGAATCGATTTTATCTGTCAGAAAATCAGCGAAAAATCCGAAGAACGACAGCGTTTCAGCATGATTTTTTCCAAGATGAGCGATGATCCTGAAGTTACAGAATATCGCTGCGCCGTCTTTGATGACGTTTATAAAAATCAAGAAATGTGCGCAAATCTCATGGAAGTCCTGGAGCACATCAACTACGAAAAACAGTACAGTGGTTTTAGCGGTCACTACGAAGAAAGCGATTCTGCCTGGGAACTTTTGCATCGACTAGAGGAAATCAGCGACTATGTAAAATCAGTTGAAGCCTTGCAGGAATGTTTTGCCGGTTACAATCCAGAATCAGAAGGGATTAACAACCTTAAGTTTTACGTGAACCAGCTTTACTCCGACAACGGATTTACTGAGCTCAAAAAAGATATCCAGGAGCTCAAAGCTTCAACCAGAAACTTAAAATCTATCACAGTAGGAATCAACCTTAACGAAAAATTTGAAGCTCACGGGATCGGTCTTATTTCCTTTAACAAAAAAGAATTCACAAAGTCTTCTGCAGTAGGTAATTTTGTTTCTAAACTGGCTTCTAAAGAAGCCTTGAATGAAGAAAACTGGAACGACGATTTTAAGTATCAGGAAATCACTGCCCAGAAATCAGACATTTTTGAAAAAATCATTTCCATGGCAGGAGTGAATGATCCTAGAGTTGAAAATTCAACTTTCTACATGGATAAAATTGCCAATTCCATGATTGGAAGCATCGTTCATAAGCTTAAAGCTACCCTCAAAAAATACGTTTACCTTCCGGTCACAGACATTACTGAACTTATTCCGGAATTTGTGTTCTACATTCGGTTTGCTGACTACATCCGTGGCATGCAGGAAAAAGGATTTAAATTTGCCAGGGCAAAAATCGCTGGCGGCAAGGATAAAATCTTTATGAACGCAAAAGGAATCTACAATTTTAAGCTGCTTTCCGCTTTTGCAGAAACTTCAGGGCCTGGTGAAATTGTTCCAAACGATTTGATTTTTGACCGCAGCAATCTCTGCTACATTTTGACTGGAGCAAACCGCGGCGGAAAAACAACAATCACCCAGGCTGTGGGACTTTTGTTCGTACTGGCACAGGCGGGAATTTACATTCCTGGAGAATACTTTGAGTTTAATCCTGTTGATTCAATTTTCAGTCACTTTCCAGCTGACGAAGACAAGACAATGGACTTGGGCCGCTTAGGGGAAGAATGTAAACGCTTTAAGGAATTGTATTCTGAAGCTTCTGAAACAAGTCTTTTACTGTTGAACGAAACTTATTCTACAACCAGCTTTGAAGAAGGCTACTACATTGCAAAGGATTCTGTTCGCGCAATCCTTAAAAAGGGAATCAGAACTATCTACAACACTCACATGCACAAGCTCGCCTTTGACATTCCAGAAATCAACAACGGTTTTGAACAGAACCACGCCGCATCTCTGGTAGTAAAAGCCAAAAACGGACAGCGTTCATTTAAGGTTGAAGTTGCGCCGCCAGAAGGCGAATCCTTTGCCAAAGATATTGCCGAAAAATACGGCGTAACCTTTGAAATGCTTACATCGACTGATAATAAGCACGCATAGATTCACTCAGATCGTTCAAGTGCTTAAAGAATTCCGGCTTATCCTTACATTTGCGCATACATTCGATCAGGCCTTTGTAAGGAGCTGTAAAATAAAGTGGCAGGTCCACTTCGTTCTTAAAATTATCTGGCTGGTACGCAAGGTATTCTTTTTCTGTAGAAAATTTTGCGTTCTGGCCTGGTTTGTTTCCACGGGCATCAAGACGAACCCATTTACCTAAAGACTTAAAATAAACCGCATTAAAACCGTGTGGATAAAAATGATTTTTCTGCTTTGCTCCAAGAATCTGATAGCAGAAGCCTGTAGGAATACCAAAATTGCGAAGGATTGCCGCATAAAGATGACTTTTTGCCATACAGATTCCGTGGCCGTTGCGGATTACATCGCTGGCAGAAACCGCCAGCTCTGTGCGTTTGCAGTCCGAGCTGTGTGGGAATGTATTCTGCACAAAATCAAATGCTTTTTCCGCAAGTAAAACCTCGTTTTTACGGTACTGTTCAAACTTTTTGCATACTCCCTGAACTTCCGGAGACTTATAATCCACAACGTCACTTTCTGCCAGGTACATATCCCAGTTTGGAGTGGCATTTTTTGTGCTTACGGATATTCCGTCCCCCATTTCATAGAAGGTTGTGGTAAATTCAGGATTTTCCTTCAAGAATGTTACATAGCGGGCAATTTTTCGCACCATTTTGATGGTACTGTAATTGTGAGTCAGGGCCTGATTTTCTACCATTCCGTGGAACGAAAGATTATCTGTAATAATGGCACCGCCTTCCGCAAGGTTATTCTGGAACTTGATGAAGAACTTAAGGTTCTGCGCCTTTGGACCGTCGATAAAGATCAAATCGTACTTGTCCTTAAAGTCAAAACGGGCAGCGTCCCCTAAGTAAATTGTGATGCGGTCCATCAAACCGCTTTCCGCAATATTCTTTACCGCAAGGGTGTATCGTTCAAAGTCAAATTCAACAGTATCAACAAAAACTTCGTCGCCGGCACGGGCAAAATTGATTGCCGAATAACCGATGGCACTACCAATTTCAAGAATCTTGTGAACATTGTGCTCCTTGATGTAATTCACAATAAAGTTAAGGCTTGGGTCCTTGATGATTGGCACCGAATTAGTCTGTGCAAATTCTTTGATTTCTGCTGTCTGTTCCATAAGCGAAAGTATATCACTTTTACTTATTATTTTCTTTCCAGTACTGAATTCCCCAGTTTTCAAAATTCCACTGATCAGAATAATTGTTGCATTCGTAGTCGATGTAATAAAGCAGATCGTCCTGAACTACGAAATTTGTTGGGTAATAATCTATGTTCAGCCCAGCAGGATAAAGCTTGTGGCACATTTCCTGAACCTGTTGAACATACTGATCCTTCATTCCGCCGTTTTTTACCAGACTTTCAATTGTTGGTCCATCGATGAACTCTTTTAAGATGCGTTCATTCTGTTCGTCAATTTCAAAAAGCTCTGGCAGACGGATTCCAACTTCAGAAAGTCGTTTATAATCGTTTTTTTCCGCTTCAATTTTGTTGCCAAAGGTGTAATAGCTGCAAGGCTCATGGTGAATCTGCTTAAGCACAAACTTTCTGCCGTCTTTTTCCGCAAGATAGGAATAACCACCCTTACCTTTGCCTAAAAGCTTTTCGATGTTGTAAGAGACGCCGTTCACTTCAAGATATTTTACTTCTTCCATAAAAGTTCCTCCCGCTTTGAGCTCACAGTTTTCGTAGCCGTAAGAAAAAAGCTCCTTGCCTTTTGGTTCAATCTTAACCGATTCACTAGAACCGTTCACATATACATGAAGCTTTTCGTAAAGTGTATCACCTGTTTTTACATAATGAATCAATCTCGGGTTGTTTTCTTCAATAAAATCAATTTTTTCGGCACGGGCAGCCTGAACAGAATTTCTGATGGCCATAATTTTTTGAACTGTCTGCCAGATAGAAGCCCTTTCCCCTGACTCAACAAGTTTCCAAGGCATTGGTTGTCGAACGTATGGACCATCAGCTCCTTCCAGAGCAATTTCAGTTCCGTAAAAAATACAAGGTGAACCTTGCATAGTCATAAGGATTGCCAGCTTTTGATAAAATTCATCTATATTTTTGCAACAGCTGATCGCTCTGTTTGTATCGTGAGTATCTACAAAATTAAAAAGGCCTTCGTTTGTCTGGCGATAGTACATTGAATAAACATTGTCCATCGCCGAAGCAAAATCTTTTGCAGTAGAAGTATCTTTCGCAAAAAAACTGCTTAAAGCTGTTGAGAAAGGATAGTTCATCACCGAATGATACTGATCCCCTTGCAGCCAGGAATACGAATCTGTCCAGATTTCTCCAAGAAGATACAGCTCTGTATTTTCCGCCAGCAGATTGCAGTTCAGGTTACGAACAAAATCATGAGAGATTTCATTTCCTACGTCAAAACGAATGCCATCGATTTTCCAGTCCTTTACCCAATGCTTGCACAGATCAATAAAATAATTCTGAACTTTTGGATTATTTGTATTCAGCTTTGGCATCGGAGCCACAAAATCAAAAGAAAAATAACGACCGTCTGAAGTATCCCCCTGACGCCCCTTAAGGTTATAATCGTTTACAAAGAACCAGTCCTTGAACTCTGATTTCTCACCATTTTCCACAACATCAAGCCAGAAAGGAAAATCATCACCAGAATGATTAAAAACCGCGTCCAGCATAACTTTAATTCCATGCTGATGTGCAGATTGAATCATCTCGACCATGTCTTCTTCAGAACCAAAATCAAGGTCAATCTGATAATAATCCTGGATATTATATTTGTGGTTTGAATTTGATTTAAATATCGGAGTCAGATAGATTCCGCTTATTCCTAAAGACTGCAGATAATCCAGCTTAGAAGTAATTCCTTTTATGTCACCACCGTAAAAACAGTGATAATCCATGTTCGCGGTGTCATCCCACTCTCGGTTTTTCAGACGCTTAAAGTGATTTCCCGCAGAGCAGAAACGTTCCGGCATAATCTGATACCAGATCGTATCCTTTACCCAGTCAGGAACCTTCACGATATCATTTTCGTTCATCCAGGCCATTTTGAACTTTGAATAAAGTCCAAGATTTGAAGCTACCTGATCGGAAGTTCCAATGTCATTTTCAAAAACATAGGCGGTTTCACAACCATCCGAAACTTCGAAATAATATTCAGCACGTTTAAAAAAAGGAGCGATGCTGCAGTTCCACACAAGATGATTCTTAAGAGTGAATTTTTTTGTCATCTGAACACGACCACCGGACCACAAACCGGCTTCCTGTTTTTGTTTTCTAAAGCTGTAAGGATCATGCCATACCAGAATTACGCTCTGAACTTCATGTCCTGTCTTTATGTTGATTTCGAGATTATTTTTATCGTAAGCATAACAGTCTGTATGCGCACATCTATGATTAATTGCTGCAAGATTCATAGGTTCCCCCATAAAAGTCAATTTTTGTTGCATTATAATTGTTAAAAATAGTACAAATCTTGCAATAAAATGGTGTATAATAACACAATTCTGCTATGTCTGATAAAAACGTATTCAGAGAAACAAAAATTCACGGCCGCCTGGATTTCCCTTACATTGTTTATATGGGAAAGATTCCGGACTTTCTTCGCACATATCCCCTTCACTGGCACGAAGAATTTGAAATCATCTGGATTCAGGAAGGTTGCGGTAATTTTCAGGTGCTTTCGCAAAATTTTTTGTGTTCTTCTGGCGATATTCTCGTGATTCCACCCAACTGTATTCACGACATGAAGCAGTTCGACAACGAAAAAGTCACCTACTTCAACATCCTCTTCAAGTTTCAACTTTTGGAACAGAACGAAAATTCAAACTGCTACAAAAAATATTTCCAGCCATTTCTGGAAGACAACAATTTTCAGACCTACCTTAAAAATGGCTCGCCAATAAATCAACGTCTTACCCCGCTTATCAAAAACCTTGTAGAACATCGCAAGGAAAAATATGAAACCCAGGAGCTTATGGTCAAAGCTAAGCTTTTTGAGATCATGTTCGACCTGCAGGAAACAATCCTTACACAATCTCTGCAGGTTCAGAAAAACAATTCCCAGATCGCCCGCCTCAAACCGATTCTCAAACACATTTCAGAGAATTTTGACCAGGATATTTCTGTAGAAAGTGCAGCCGAATTGTGTGCCATGTCGCCAACATACTTCATGAAGTTTTTCAAAAAGATTACCGGAGTTACTTTTGTTACTCATCTGAACCAAGTAAGACTGGAAAACGCCCAGACTTTGCTCCGAACAACAAATCTTTCGGTTTCTCAGATTGCGGAAAACTGTGGATTTAGAAATTTTTCTTATTTTATCCGAACTTTCAAAAAGCTTTACGGCCAGACACCCAACAATTATAGAAAATAAATCCGTAAAACTAGACCAGAACTCTTTAATGGGTGTATAAAATAAATATGAAAGTAATTGAAACAAAAAATGCCCCTGCAGCAATTGGTCCTTATTCTCAGGGAATGATAGTTGGTGATTTGATTTACACTTCTGGCCAGATTCCAATCAATCCAGCCAGCGGAAACATTGAAGCCACAGAAATCAACGGTCAGGCAGACCAGGCCATCCGTAACATCAAAGCCGTTCTGGAAGCAGCCGGCTCATCTTTGGAAAAAGTTGTAAAGACAACCTGCTTTTTGCAGCACATTTCCGATTTTGCAGCCTTCAATGCAGTCTATGAAAAATATTTCACAGGCAAACCAGCACGCAGCTGCGTAGAAGTTGCAGCTCTTCCAAAGGGCGCACTGGTTGAAATCGACGTTATTGCAGAAAAATAACCTCTGATACTATTTTTCCCAGCTTGTTGGTGAAAAATAGTATTTCATTGTATTCATTTCCATAATGAGTTTGGCGTTACCTTTCTTTGCACCGGTAACGTCATACTTTCCCCAAAGATCTGTTCGTCTGTAGCTGTCACAATGAGCAGCTTCTGAAGCGAACTTATAATTTCCGTCTTCACGATTAAGACCTGCCAAAGCCCATACTGTATTGTTGAATAGACTTCCGCTCAAATAAGGAACTGCATCATTTTTATCTCCAAGACGGATTACTGTTCCTTCTCTTTCACCAGCCGAAAGCAATGGTGAACCAAATGTTACAACGTTAAGAATGTTGTAGCGATTTTTTACGGTTTTATTTGCAGCAACCTGCTGAGCGATCATCCCACCAAGAGAATGTCCTGCAAGAATAATGTTCGAACCTTTTGGAATATTTGTTGTGATTACATTTACAACATTTTTGCTGTAATCATTTTCAAGATTAAATCCAGAAAGAAGATCTGTAAGATATCCTGTAGACTGGCCTTTTACTATTTCTGTTCCTGACAACGCAACAACATAAACAGCTTTTTTAGAAGATCCCTTTTCCAAAGTTGCTTTAGTTACGCTGATTGGACCTTCATCACCATTTTCATACCCCGTCCAAACATGCTCGTACAAATCTGGGGCACAGGTGAATGTTTTTACATTGGATGCAACAACAGAACGACAATTAACATTTTCAAGAACAGCAAGTTCTTCATCCAATCCGATTTCGCTGGAACATCCCATCATTCCAACGATTGCAGCAAGGGCTGCGGCGATTACAAAAGTTTTTCCCGACACTTTTTTCATCTTTTTTCCTCTCTTTTGTCTGATAGTCAACTATTCTTATTGATAGATTGACTATCACTTTCCTAAGAGCAATTTTAGGTCATGTTTTTAAATCGCGCAAATTTATTTTTTTAACTTTTTTTGACTATCAAGCTGAGAGGTTTTCTTGTCTTCCAGAGCCTTGTACATAAGACTTTTGTCGAATTTGATTGTCTTGAATGGAAGTCCGATATCTCTATCTAAAAGTTTATGCTCAAAATTGTACTAGAATATGTTTTCCGGCAAAAAAAACGCCCTCTGATTGCAGAGGGCGTTCCGTCATCCTGAACTCGTTTCAGGATCTAGTCTTCTTCCTTTTCAGTACAAACAATGTGCAAATCTTTCAACTGCTGTTCATCTACAGGAGCTGGACACTCGTCCATTGGCGATGCTGCCAGATTGTTCTTAGGGAAGGCGATTACTTCGTGGATTGATTCTTCGTGACGCATCAACATGATGAGGCGGTCCAATCCAGGAGCGATACCTCCGTGTGGTGGAGCACCGAACTTGAATGCCTGAACAAGGAATCCGAATGCCTTTTCTGCGCGTTCGTTAGAGTAACCAACAATCTTGAAGATTCTCTGCTGCAAAGCAGGATCGTTAATACGCATAGAACCAGAAGCAAGTTCGTAACCGTTCAATACCAGGTCATAAAGGTCACCCTTTACTGCGCCTGGATCAGACTCAAGTGTATCCCAGTACTGTTTCTGTGGAAGAGTGAACATGTGGTGTTCTGTTTCCCAGCCCTGAGTTTCTTCGTTGAATGCGAAGTATGGGAAATCGATGATCCATGCAAAGTGGAATTCATCGTTTGGATTGTAAAGGTTCAAGTCCTTACCAAGCTGCTTACGAACAGCACCAAGAGCTGTACAAGCAAGCTGCCAGTTTTCGTCGCTTACGAACAACAAAAGATCGTTCTTTTCAGCACCAAGCTTTGCGCAAACTTCTGCTTCTTTTCCAGCGTAGAACTTAGAGATACCGCCTTCGAATACGCCTTCAGCGTTTACTTTCATCCATGCAAGACCTTTTGCCTTGTATGTCTTAGCAACAGCTTCAAGAGCTTCAACCTGCTTACGGCTGTATTTGTCTGCAACATTCTTAACAACAAGAGCCTTAAGACCAGAACGCTTATGTCGCTGAATATCACGACCAGCATTTGCTGCCCCTGCCTTGAAAGCATTAAAGTCTGCAAGGTCAGCCATGAATGTAGCATCCTGCATTTTCATGTCAAAACGAAGGTCCGGCTTGTCGCTTCCGTAGAAGTCAAATGCATCTTCCCAGGCAATGCGGTCAAACTTAGCAGGAAGATCGTAGTTCATTGTCTTTTTGAAGATGTAGCCCATCATTCCTTCAGTTGTAGAAAGAACTTCTTCACGGTTTGTGAAAGACATTTCCATATCAATCTGAGTGAATTCAGGCTGACGGTCACCACGAGCGTCTTCATCACGATAACAGCGGGCAATCTGGAAATACTTATCGAATCCAGATACCATCAAAAGCTGCTTGTAAAGCTGTGGGCTCTGTGGCAAAGAATAGAATTTTCCAGGGTGAACACGTGATGGTACAAGGTAGTCACGAGCTCCTTCTGGAGTAGATTTAATGAATGTAGGTGTTTCGATTTCAAGGAAGCCCTTTGATGTCAAATATTCACGAGTTGCGAATGTAACCTGGCTTCTCAAAATGATGTTCTGCTGCATTGGATCGCGGCGCAAATCCAGGTAGCGGTACTTAAGGCGAAGATCTTCGTTAGGAAGAACGATTGTTCCGTCCTTCTGGCGAACTTCTTCGATAGAGAAAGGCAATTCCTGGCTAGTTGTGAAGATTTCGATATCTGTAGCTTCAACTTCAATTTCACCAGTTGCCATGTCTTTGTTAATATCTTTTTCAGCGCGGGCAGCAACAACGCCTTCAACTGCGATACAGTATTCTGACTTAAGGCCAGAAGCAAGTTCCTTCACCTTATCAGAAGCCTTATCGCCAACCATAACCTGTGTGATACCATAACGGTCACGAAGACGAATAAATACAAGTCCACCCAAGTCACGAGTGCGGCTTACCCAACCATTTAATACAACTTTCTTGCCAACGTCAGCTTTTGTAAGCTCACCGCAAGTAACTGTTCTTTTACTGTTTTCCATAGTAGATACATTTTAGTACAAACGATTTCAATAAACAATAACAATGGATAAATCCTTTAAATATGATAGAATGATTGAAATGTGTGACAAAAAAGTAATTATCGTAGGTGCCGGAGTTGCCGGACTTGCAGCTGGCGTTTATGCTCGCCGCGCTGGATTTGAAACAACAATCCTTGAAAAACATTTTATCCCAGGTGGATTAAGCACAAGCTGGAGCCGGAAAGGCTACCTTTTCGAAGGCGGCATGCACTGGCTTACAGGTTCTTCTGAAAAACTCACCTTAAACCGCATCTGGCATGAAGTTGGAGCCCTTCAGGAAAACAATCCAATCTTTAACAAAGATCCTTTCTATACCCTTGTAAATGATGGCAAAGAACTTCACCTTTACCGAGATGTAAAAAAACTTGAAAAACATTTGATCGAAAATTGTCCAGAAGACAAAAAGATGATCAAACGCATGTTCTCCGACATCAAGATTTTCCTTGGAGTTCACATGCCTGTTGGCGACATTCCAGGACTTAAGGCAAAAAATCCAACTCACCCATCTTTAGGTGAATTGATGGGAATGGCTCCTGCCGTTCTTCGCCTTGGTGCTTTGAACAAACAATCCTATGTTGATTATGTAAATCAGTTTAAGAACAAAAATTTGAGGGAACTTCTGCTTACCGTTATCGGTTTGCGTTACAATGCCCTCTCATTCATCTATACAATGGCCAGCTTTGCCAGCGGTGACTGCGGTTACCCGGAAGGAGGATCCCTTCGCCTTACAAAGAACATGGCAGACACATTTGAAGCCTTAGGCGGAAAAATTGAATATCGCCAGACTGTAGAAAAAGTCATCGTAGAAAATGGCCGCGCAACAGGAGTTATTTCCAACGGTCAGAAGCTTGATGCCGATGCAGTAATCGTAACCCAGGATACACGTCAGGCCGTTGATATTCTGTTTGAAACTCCTTTGCAGGACAAATGGATTCCAAAAATGAAGAAAAAGGTTGTTTCTGAACAGAACATGTTCGTTGCCCTTGGCGTAAAGGCTGATCTTAAGGATTACCCACGCTGTGCTGTTTATCCTTTGGAAAAACCATTTAAGGCAGGCGGACTGGAATTTTCTTCTTTCAGAATCAATAACTATGCGCTTTATGAAAAGCATGCTCCAGAAGGCTGTACCGCTTTGACCTGTCTTTTGCTTGGTGACAGCTATCACTATTGGAAGACTGCCAAAGAAGACGGAACATACAAACAGAAAAAACAGGAGCTGGTTGAAGAATTCATCCGCCAGCTGGAAAAATTCATTCCTGAAATCAAAGACAATATTGAAGTAACCGATGTTGCCACACCAATGACCTACGAACGTTACTGCAACAGCTTTGAAGGCAGCTGGATGAGCGTATGGGGACCAGGAGCATCCAGCTTCACATTCCCATCAAAATCAACAACTGTAAAGGGATTGTATTTTGCCGGCCAGCGCACAATGATGCCGGGCGGACTTCCAATCACAGTAAACTCTGGACGTAAAGCGGTTCAGTATTTATGCCGTGATACAAAAACTTTGTTCATTTAAAGTCGCAGGCTAATTGCTTTCGACAAAAATATAAGGGGGACTTTATGTCTAAAAAATCATCTTTACCATTAATTTATCTTATTGGTATGGCTTTGGTTGTAATTGGATTTATCTGTCCAATCTTCCAGAAGAGTATGGGACCATTCGGAACAGCTACTTGGAATGGCTTTGATTTCATCAACATTAAAGACGAAATCAGCTTCGTAACACTTGGTGCAATTCTTATTCTTGCAGGTGCTGTTGCTGGTGTTGTTTTCTCTCTCATCAAGAACGAAAAAATGCTTAAGGCGATCGCTCTTATCGTAAGTGTTGTTGGACTCGTTGTTCTTTACCTTGGCTGTAATGATTCAAAGATTTACACAGCTATCGCTAAGCACTTCATCAAAATTGCTACATTCGGTTTTTATATGATCGTTGCTGGTTGGGTTATTTCTGCAGTTGGTCTTATCACTGACAAATAATTCTTCCTTATAATTTATACAGGGCAGATTTTTAGTTTATTGAGAACTAAAAAATCTGCCCTTTTTTTATTTAAATCATTATATTTATATTATGAAATATAAAGCCGTAATTTTTGATATGGATGGTACAATCCTTAACACTCTTGAAGACCTGAAAAACGCTACCAACTATGCCCTTAAACAGTACAATATGCCGGAACACACTATTGAAGAAGTTCGTATGTTTGTAGGAAACGGCATTCCAAAGCTTATAGAACGTGCTGTTCCAGCAGGAACTGATCCTTCAACCTACAGCCAGGTTCTAAAAACCTTTATGGAATATTATTCAGTGCACAATAACGACAGTACCTGCGCATATCCTGGCATCCAGAACCTTGTTACTGAACTCAAAAAACTTGGAGTCAAAACCGCTGTCAGTACAAACAAAGCCGACGGTCCTGCACAGGATTTAGGCCAGAAATATTTTGACGGTGTTTTTGATTTGATTGTTGGAGCCCAGGAAGGGATCAACGTAAAACCTTCTCCTGATTCCGTTAATTTGATCCTGAAAAAGTTCTGTATCGAAAAAAAAGATGCCTGTTACATTGGCGACAGCGACGTAGATCTTATGACTGCAAAAAATTCCGAACTGGATTTTATTGGAGTTGACTGGGGCTTTAGAGGACGGGCATTCCTTGAAGAACACGGTGCCAAAGTCATCGTAAGCACCGCAGAAGAAATTCTTAAACTGGTAAAAAATTAAGTTATAATAGATACATTGTGGAGGCAAAATTTTAATGGCAAAAGCAAAGAAAATCCTTTCACAGGGCGAAAACCTTGTAGAAAATTACAAAAACTTTTTGGACAACGGAAAGACTGAACGTGAATGTGTTGTTCAGATAATAGAAAAAGCCAGAGCTAACGGCTACAAAGAAGTTTCAGAATACAAAACCCTCAAGGCAGGAGATAAAGTTTATGTTCAGAAAATGAACAAAGCTATCGCTCTTTTCCAGATCGGTTCAGATTCAATCGAAAACGGAATGAACATTCTTGGCGCTCATATCGATTCACCTCGCCTTGATGCAAAACAGAAGCCAATTTACGAAAACAATTTCATCACATACATGAATACTCACTACTACGGCGGCATCAAAAAGTATCAGTGGGTTACAATTCCTTTGGCAATTCACGGAGTTGTTTGCAAGGCTGACGGTTCTACTGTAAACGTAAACATCGGAGAAGCTAGCGACGATCCAGTTTTCTGTATCAGCGACATTCTTCCTCACCTTGCCCAGGACCAGATGAAGCGCACAGCCTCAGACATCATCAAGGGTGAAGATCTGGACGTGATTCTCGGTTCTTATTATGTAAAGAAAGATGAAAAGAAGGATGACGAAGATAAAAAGGACAAGAAAAAGAAGAAGGAAGAAAAGCTCACAAGCAAGAAAATCATCCTTAAAATGTTGAAAGACAAATACGGCATCGAAGAAGCAGATCTTGAATCCGCAGAACTGGAAATCGTTCCTGCTGGAGCAACTCGTGACCTTGGCTTAGACCGATCTCTGATCCTTGGCTACGGACAGGATGACCGTTCCTGCGCATTCACCTCTTTTGCTGCCCTTATGGACACTAAAACTTCTAAAAGAACTTCCTGCTGTCTTTGCGTAGACAAAGAAGAAATTGGTTCTGTTGGCGCTACAGGAATGGGTTCACACATGTTTGAAAATGCTGTTGCAGAAATCATTGCCCGTCTTCCAAACGGTTACAGCGATCTTACTTTGCGCCGCTGTCTCGCTAACTGTAACATGCTTTCTAGCGACGTAAACGCAGCTTTCGACCCATTGAACGCAGGTCTTTTCGACAAGGACAACACTTCTTATCTTGGTGGCGGACTTGTTTTCAACAAATATACTGGTTCACGTGGAAAATCTGGTGCCAGCGATGCAAATGCAGAATTCATTGCAAAGATTCGCGGCGTAATGAATAAGTCAGAAGTTAAATATCAGATGGCTGAGCTTGGAAAGGTTGATCAGGGTGGCGGCGGAACTATCGCTTACCTCGCTGCAAAATACGGAATGAACGTAATTGATGCAGGAGTTGCCGTTCTTAGCATGCACGCACCTTGGGAAATCACAGCCGTTGAAGACATTAAACAGGCTTACAACGGCTACAAGGCATTCCTTCAGTTGAACTAAAACGCTGTGCTTGTTCCCAGAACGAACTGGAATTTTTTCTGGTTTTCTTCTGGGAAGAAGCGGTATGCACAACCGCCAGTCAGACCGAACTGAAAGTCTGGTCTGGCAAGCCCACCTAAGTTTGGTGTCACGTAGAAAGTTGCTGTTACAGCCAGTTCATCGTGATACGCTTTTCCACCTTCAGAAAAATAATCACCTAAATCAGCAACAGCCCACTTATCAATTTCCTGCTGACATTTTGCCAGATAATATGCGCTTACAGAAACTCGATTTGCGTAAAACAGCGGCAAGAAATCAGTGGAACCCTGTATTTCTTTGTTAAAAAGAACCATTTTACACAAACCTGCTGCCATATAATCAGAAGTTGGGAACAAAGCACCTTCCAGAGTAATCGGAATAAGATGTGCATCCTTTACAATCAGATCAAATCCCACGTTTGAATAGTCATTGTTATAATCCAAATTGTCTGTAAGGAAATACAAATCATTTTCCAAAGTTGCAGAAAACTGAATTCCCGAATAGTCGTAATACCCAAATCCCGAACGATGAATGTTTCCAAGACCGCATGCAAACTTGTTTCTAGCCAGCAAATCATCTTTTGTAACGTAGAGAGAGCCGTTTTCACCAAATGCCACATAACTCAATCCTGCCAATGGAATTTTTGAGCTTAACGAAAGAGAGTCATAATTCTGCTTAAACCCCTCCGCGTTAAATCCACAATGAGCAGAAATGTTGTAGGTAAAGACTTCTGTAAGACTTCCGCCCTGTGCAAAAATCGAAGCACCTGTTGAATTATCATAAAAATTATAGCCGCCAGTTACACCCCAGATTGGATTTGTCCACGGAGTTGAAGTTACATAAGTCAAACCAGCCAGCGCAATAGATTCTTCCATTGTTTGCAAAGTATTTGGCTTGTAGGCTTTATCGATTGCCAGTGGCACAATTGTTCCGTGGGGACCAGTAAAATTATATGCAAAAGAATTGAATTTCTTGCTGTTTGCAACCACTTCCAGATCAGACTGACTTTCAGTTGTGACACCGTCAGCCTCTCGTCTTTCAACTGTGATCTGATTTTCCACAGCTCCTTCCAGCAAATCCTCTGTTGCCCTAAAAATCTTAGTGCCGTCGTAGAACTTTCCAACGTAGAAATATCCACCATCAAACTGAACTGGATCATAAATGCTAGCGGAACAGTCAAAATTCATCAACTTTACAGAAGCCTTTTCAGGATACAACACACCAAGTCGTGGCATCACTCCAGGTTTAGTCCAGCTGAAAGTAATTTCCGCATCAGAAGGATTATTTTCAGATACATTAACATTTAGTCCCTGAACTACCATTCGGTCTTCCGGCAGATTGAACTTCTGACGAACTGTGGAAGCCACGTTAAAGCTTTCAATCGAAAAACAGAGACCATCTTTAAGAATAAAGTAAAGGTTTCCCTTCAAATCTCCTTCCAGACTGAACAACTGTTTTTCTGCACCGAACTTTTCCTGATGAACAAGAGAAATTCCATGCATTTTTTGTTTCTTGAACTCTAACTTGAAAATTTTTAGCGTACAGAAAGCACTTTCTGTTTTTACTGCACCGAGGTAATAATCTGTTCCGTCAAAAATTATAGCCGCATCACGAAGGCTTTCTTCCTTCAGCATAAAAAAACATTTATTTTTCAGATCGTAAATACGAACCTTGTTTTTTGGCACCATTCTGGAAATCGACTCAAAGGATTCCGCAATAAATCGACCGTCTTTTGAAATACTCAGGTTTTCTACATAAGGCTGTTTGTAAAGACAAGTGATTTTTCCGTCAGAAAAGCTATTCACTTTTTTAGAAAAAGAATCGTAGAACACAAACCCTTTTTTCCAAGAACTTAATCCTTTGTACAACGAAAGCTTTTTCCCGCCTTCAAAACCGCTGCACCATTTTTCATCCTCAGGATTTGCGCAAACCTCAGGAACTTCAATTGAATCATAGAATTCTTTCCATGCATCCTTAATCTTAATTCCGTAAACTTTCTTAAAGCAGGAAAAATATGTGATGCTTTTAAAATTTACGCAGCGATACCAGAATTCGGCGTACTTCTCCATTCCATATTTATTTTGAAGCCAGGCATTAAAAGCCCCTCCGAACATATAGCTTTCAGTAGTTGAAGGATAAACATCGATGGCACCTTGAACCGATGAATACTTTGGAAAATTTCCTTCGATTTTTGCCTGTTTTACCATCTGTAGTGCATACTCGTCGTTTACACGGCCTTCTCCATTCTGACTTTCAATTGAAACTGTGGCACCTTCCGCCCAGGCTGTAGTTATAGTAAGTAATGCCGGATTGTATACATCCCCAAATACCTTGTCCAACCCAAACCAGAAGTCATTTCTAAGATTATAGGTGATTGCATGAGTAAGCTCATGTCTGAAGGTCATAAGAAATTCGTCTGTAAAAACCGCAATGCTTTCTGTACAGACAGTATCAAAAATAACGATGTGATTGAAAGGACCGCAGGAAAAATAAGCATTAAACTCATCCTGTGCCGGCGAAATAACTACAGGCAGACGGAATTCGTGCTTCAGACCAAGCTGTTCAGCCAGATCTCTGTAAACATCATCTGCATTCTGATACAGAATTTCTGCAGACTGTTCAGAACCTTTTGCATAAATAATGTCAAAATATTTTGTTTTTGAAATTCGAATGTCTTTTTGCCCGCTCATGATACCGGAATGAGCAAAAAAATTGGTAGAAAGGATAAATGCTGTGATAAGTAAAACGATTTTTTTCATTTGATTAATAGTGGGGAGGCTTTCGGTTAGGAATATCTCCTTCCATAGAATCTGAAATTTCTCTGAGGCGAGTACTCATGAGTTTATTTTCTTTTTTAAGTAATTCTATTGTTTTTGCCTGCTCAACTGCAACTTCCTGAACCTGATTCAAAAAATCTTCCAGGAAGGAAACCTTCATTTCTAAAGCTGTAAAACGTTCTTCTGTTTCTTTTTCTGTCATTTTTTCGCCTATGCGCTAAGTTCAATTTTTCCAGTCAGATTAAGTAATGTCAAAAGACCGATCGTATGTTTTGAAACCTTTCCAGTTGGTGACTCAAGTACGATTCTGATTTTTGCCTTTGCCAGTTCATCGGCAAGTTTCTGTCCATAAACAGAAGCAAGCAAATCAAGGTATTCTGAATCTGACATTTCCTCACCAGTAAAAGTTGGCCCCATCAAAATGTCCAAAAGATTCTGAATTGTTTCAGGGCTGTTCTGATAGAAATTGTTTAAACCTTCTTTTGTAATCTTAAAATTGATAAAATTTCCTGATACAGAAAATGACAACATTCCTGATGCGGAAATAGGATCTTTTGCTGACTCCGGAAGATTTCCTTTAACAATAAGACTTTTATCTTCTGTACATTTAGCTGAAACCTTTTCAAAACCTGCTGCCGCAAAAATAGCTTCGATTACTTCTGTATTAAAGCCGCCTTCCTCTTCTTCTCCAATTGCAAAAAGCAAATCCGAAAATCCTTCTCCAGAATCAGCTCTGTAAGTGAAATCAACACCGTTCTGATTTGCCCTGATGCGTATTTCACTTTCGCAGGATGTAAAAAGAGAAATTACACCAACTGAAAATAACACTGCTAAAAATCTAATAACTTTTTTATTCAAAATAACACCCTCTATCTTCTATAAAATACAGAAATTGGAAAAGTTACACGAACTCCTGTGCAAAATTCCAAACCTGCTGCAATTGATTTTATAGGAGAAAGAGCAGCATTAGAAGTATCATTGAATACGGAATAACAAATATCCTGAATAATCTGAACTTTGTAAGTATTTTTTGTAAAAGAAGGAGCTGCAAAAGTTACACCAATCACACCAGGAAAAATTGACGCACTGATTCTGTCGTCTGTATCCGGGGCATAACATGTTCCTGCTGTAAAAACAGGACCTGCATAAACCTTCACGTAATCACCAAAATAAAGCTGACCTGTCAAAGGAACCTGAAACGCGCCTACACCATAGTTCCAGCGGGCTCCAATTCCAAGACCTGGAGAAAAAACTGCGCCTTTGTAAAAAATATCTGTTTCAGAAGTTAATCCTCTGAAGTTTGGCATGAATCTTTTTTCCGTAAAAAGATTCCAGTCTACTGTAAAAACTCCTGAAATAAACAGCTTATCTGTAAATTTTCCAAATCCCTTTGTGCTGTTTGTAACTTCATCATCAGCTGCTACAGCCTGAGCATCATCATACATTTTTGCAGTTGGAAGGAATTTTCCACAGGATGCATAATGAGATTTCCAATATGATTCATTTACAGAAGAAACGATTACGCCTGTATTCGGACCATCACTTACAGCAGAAATAAACTGCCCCTTTCCGATATAAAGCCCAACATGACTTATAGAACCGTCGCCTGTTGTACGGAAAAACACCAGGTCACCAGGTTCACGCTGACTGTCAGGAACAATTTTTACATAACTGTACATTGCCTTTACAGTTCTAGGAAGTTGAAATTCAATTGATTCACGGGAAACTGTAAAAATTAATCCTGAACAATCAAATGCATCTGGACCGATTGCTCCCCGAATATATGGTGCGCCAACGTGTTTTTTTGCTTCTGTAACAAGTTTTTCTCTGTAAACTCTTGATTCCGATTCCGAAATGTTAGGCATTGCAAAACACTTAAAAGGAATCATAGCCATAAAAATAACGGCGCCTGTAATTAAAAAAATTCTAAATCTGATTTTAAACTGTTCCATATTTCATTTTTCGGTGATTTTTTTATCATTTTTTAGAAATTTTGATGTCTAAACTCCTTCATTTTTTTTTCTTTACTGTGTTCTAACTTTTTTTACGATGGTGTAAAATAGTTTGCTATGAATTTTGAAAATCCTTTGATTGTTCAGGGTGACAGAACCCTTCTTCTTGATGTACACGCACCTTTAGCTCAGGAATGTCGCAACGAGCTTATACCTTTTGCGGAGCTTGAACGCTCACCTGAACATCTTCACACCTACAGATTGACTCCTCTTTCTTTGTGGAACAGTACAAGTGCCGGATTTACAGCAGATGATGCAGTTGCCGTTTTGGAAAAATACGCGCGTTACGATGTTCCTCAGTCAATCTCTATGTGGATTAAAGAAACAGCCAGCCGATTTGGAAAACTCCGGTTGCTCCCGGGACCTGTAATTGAAGTTCCTGTAAAATCCGCAGACGTTTTAAAAGATGACGTTCCTGCAGAAGTTAAGACTGTTAAGGAACAGTATCTGTATCTTGTGGCAAACAGCCGCTCTGTATTTCTGGAAATCAACGCAAATCCGGCTGCAAAAAAGATTCTTGAACCATGCCAGTTTGACGAAACACTTTTGCCAGCAGGCACAACAGTTTCAGAAGACGAAAAAAAATATTGTTTTCAGCTCAAACTTACAGACCGCGGAACAATCAAACAGGTTCTGCTCAAAGCCCTTTGGCCAATCAAGGATGAAATCCAGCTTGAAGACGGCGAACCTTTGGACTTTTCTTTGCGGGAAACAACTGCCAGCGGAAAACCTTTTGAAATCCGCTCTTACCAGCAGGAAGCTGCCCAGGCTCTTGTAGGAAACAGAGGTCCTGGAACTGGATTTGGTACAATCGTTTTGCCTTGTGGAGCCGGAAAAACCATCGTAGGCATGAACGTAATGAACCTGCTTAAAACCAGCACTTTGATCATCACAACAAATATTTCTGCCGTTCATCAGTGGATGCAGGAATTGTTGGACAAATCAAACCTTACTCCAGACCAGATTGCGGAATACACAGGCGAAAACAAAACACTGGCTCCTGTAACTGTTGCAACATACCAGATTCTTACATGGCGCCCAGAAAAGGACGGACCTTATCCACACTTTTCAATTTTCCGTGAACGCCATTGGGGTCTTATCATTTACGATGAAGTTCATATGCTGCCTGCACCGGTTTTCCGCGTTGTTGCAGAACTTCAGGCAGTTCGCCGCATTGGTCTTACAGCAACTCTTGTTCGTGAAGATGGCTGCGAAGGCTTTGTATTCAGTCTTGTTGGACCAAAACGCTACGATGTTCCTTGGAAGGAACTTGAAAAAGCAAAATGGATCGCAAAAGCTGAATGTGTAGAAGTTCGCCTTGATCTTCCAGAATCAGCAGAAATTGACTACGCCGTTGCTCAGGCCAGAATCAAACACCGTCTTGCCAGCGAAAACCCTGTTAAAGTCGAAGTAACAAAACAGATTGTTGCCCGCTACCCAGAAGACAAGATTCTTGTTATCGGACAGTACCTTGAACAGCTGGACACACTCGCAAAAGAGCTTAAAGCGCCAATCATCACAGGAAAAACACCAAACGCAGAACGCGACGAAATCTACAAACAGTTCCGGGAAGGAAAGCTTCACGTTCTGGTTGTTTCAAAAGTCGCAAACTTTGCCATCGACCTTCCAGATGCCTCAATTGCCATCCAGGTAAGCGGAACATTCGGTAGCCGCCAGGAAGAAGCACAGCGCCTTGGCCGTATTCTTAGACCAAAAGAACGCACAAGCCGCTTCTTCACCCTTATAACACGAAACACAGTAGAAGAAGATTTTGGTTCAAACCGTCAGAAATTCCTTGCTGAACAGGGTTATGCCTACCGCATCATCCGTTACACACAGGAAAGCGATTTGGACGAATTAAATAACGAACTTCCGGAGAGTTTTTAGCACATGATGCAACCACCAGCAGTAAATCCAAAGGCACAGCGCATTATCCGCTGGCGAGAAACTTTAGCCACCATGAACGATGACCGTTTTTTTGAAATCATGCGCATCTATCTTGGTGAAATAAAGTCGCCTTACAATAAAGACAATCTCATAGAACGTCTTAGTTCTATTTTCCGAAAGGATCAGAACAAGGAAAGAATCCTTACTTACCTTTCTGAATTTGACATCAAATTGATTACTGCAGTTGCTTCAATAAAAAATGCCACACAAGAAAAAGTGGTCGAATTTTTCCGGTCTGAATATTCCATTTCTGAAATCTACTCCGCAATCCTTAATCTGAATGAACGCCTTATTATCTACACTTATCGAGATTCTGAAATAAATCTTAATGTGATAGCCTTGAATCCTCTGCTGGAAGAAACTCTTGCTTCTGTAATCAACGTAAAAATTCTTCTTCCTGAGCCAATACCAGTTGAACACAACTTTGATTCACCATTCACCTTGAGCCCAACATTTATTGCCGCTTTTATTTCTTACATTTATGAAAATCCTGGTATGTGCAAAAACAACACAAGCATTAAAAAAAGAGATGCTGAACGTCTTGAACAGATTTTTCCAGGTAAGCAAAAGTGCATCGATTTTCTTTTGAATTCCTTTATAAATCTAAGCCTTGTTAAAATCGGCGAAAAGGATTTGACCGTTGATGAAAGTCGTTTCCAGGCATTCGCCGCTCTTAGCGAAATCAAGCAGCTGGCTTTTCTTTCTGTTGCTTCTGCTGCAAGATTAGGCCGTTCCGGTTTGCAGTCACAAGCGCAGCTTTTGCTGGATACAATTCTTTCTATTCCACAGGAAGGCTTTAGCAAAACCTCTGTACTCCACACAGCTTTTCTTATCAGCAATAAAACTGATGATGTAACAAATCCTCCTGCACAGGGAAGATTCAGCAAAATGCTGGAGGCCCATCGCCCAACACAGTCCGAGGAACTTTCCGGAGACATCATCGATCCAATAATCGACGCAGCTCTTGAATACGGTCTTTTCAATTCAACAGGTAAAACTGAAAACGGTGAAAACATTCTTGTTCCTGGAGCTGTTTTCCAGAACCAGAATATGTACCACGGTGAAAAGAAAGGCATCCTGAACATCAATGCAGGAACCAGTATCACAATCCTTCCTGGCCTTTCTCTTGCTGAACTTTTGCCTTTGATCCAGTTCATGAACATCGTTTCCTGCAATACTGTTGTAGAATTTGAAATTTCCCGCAAATCAATTTCCAGAGCCTTTGACCGTAATCTTTCGACAGAAGACATTCTTAATCAGTTATCTACATTCAGCGCCTATAAGATTCCTCAAAACCTTGAAATGAATATCGAAGAATGGCACAAATCCTACTCTTCGGCAGTTTTGTACAAAGGATTTGTTCTTAAGGTTGACGAAAAGACTGAACGCATCGTTGAAAACAGCCCTAAAATCAAACCTTTTATCAGTCTTAAACTGGCTCAGGGAATCTTTTTGTTGAACCTTCCTGCAGATGCCGATCCAGAAGAATTCATCTCCCAGTCTGGCTTAGAGCTGATGGGATCAATTAAAACTCCAAAAAATACATCTGATTCAGCAGGATTCCCACTTGTTAGTAACGGCCGCAGTTTCTTTGCGGATAGAAATTTTATACCTGTTGATTTTGAAAAAATCGAAGCAAACAAGGCAAAGTCAGAAGAAATAAAAAAAAAGCTTTTCCAGCAGCTTGAATCCATGGAGCTTACAACCCAGCAGAAAGAATATCTTTCTACCCGAATTGATCACAGCATCATCATTACAGAAGAACAGCTTTCTCCAGAAACTGTCCGCATGGAAATCCTTGAAGCAGATGCAATGAACTACGCTGGAAAATGTCATTTGATTGATAATGCCATCAAAGCCCAGAACCTTCTGGAAATCGTTATTCCAAATGAAGAAGACTCTTCAAAAATGGATATCTTTTTGGCAAAACCAGTTCTTATAACAAAACAGGCCAACGACAGCATCCTCAAAGTGCAGATGCACAATTCCGAAGAAACTCACATTTTCTCCGTTAGCCGCATCAATCACCTTAAGATCATCCGCACTTCAGTATTCACCCACTAGGTCATTCCGCACTAAGCAACGTCATTCCGCATCAAGTGCGGAATGACGGGGAACGACGCGTGAAGGACGTTTAAAAAACAAAAGGCCTTGAGATTTCTCAAGGCCTTTTCCATCTCCTAGCAGAATTGAACTGCTGTTGTCGGGATGAAAACCCGATGTCCTAACCACTAGACGAAGGAGACATACACTCAAAAAAGTGTAGTTATTTATACACTTTTTAAGCTCCTTCGTCAATAGCTGTATTATTAGATAACTACTTTTCCGTCATAAAGGAACTCAGTAGTACCAGTCAAATAAACTGTATCACCAGTGTACTTAACGATAAGCTTACCACCACGAACGTTTACAGTTACGTTTTCGTTCAGCTTACAGTAGCCGTTCAAAACAGCAGCGATTACTGCAGCACAGGCACCTGTACCACAAGCTGGTGTTTCCCCGTTACCGCGTTCCCATGTACGCATCTTAAGTTCGTTTGGACCAACAACACGAACAAATTCAGTATTTGTTCTGTCCGGGAATTCTTCGTTGTTTTCGAACATTGGGCCAATTTTCTTAACATCAACCTTATCAACAAAACCACAGAATACAACACAGTGTGGGTTACCAACGCTTACACAAGTTGCACCGTAATTAATTCCGTCAACTGTAAGTGGCTGATTAACGATTGCCTTAGCAGGAAGTCCTTCTACATTCAAAGCAACTTCTTCCAAAGTTGTAGGAAGCTTTTCTGCAGCAAATTCTGGTTTACCCATATCTACTGTTACAGAAGAAACCTTTCCGTCAAGTTTGTACAAAGTAAGTGTCTTAACACCGCTGGCAGTTTCGATCTTCATTGTTGCAGTTGGTTCTGCCTTTGGTTCTTGCTTATCAGCAATTCCGTAAATATTGTTGTCGTAGATGTGCTTAGCAACAGCGCGTAAAGCGTTTCCGGCCATCATACCTTCGGAACCATCAAGGTTGAAGAAGCGAACCTTAGCATCTGCCTTATCTGATTTACTGAACAATACGATTGAGTCAGCACCAATACCAGAACGGCGGTTACACAGGCGAACTGCCAGCCCACCAGGATTGTTGATTTCCTGTTCATCAGTGTTGATAACGATAAAGTCGTTACCTGTAGACTGCATCTTTGTGAACTTGATTGTCTGCTTTTCTGTTCTCAAATCGTTGATGTCGATAAGCTCAACATTTTCAGCAGAATAATGGCTCATCAAACAGTTTGCCATAGCGTGTGCTGTATCAATTGCTGTAAGACAAGGAATGTCTCGTTCTACAGCATGACGGCGCATCTTTACAGAGTCGGCAGCTGGGTTACGTCCCTTAGCAGATGTAGAAATTACATAGTCAATCTTTCCAGAATCAAGCAAAGTCAAAAGGTTGTCATCTGGATTTTCATGAATCTTATTAACAACCTGAACTTCCATACCAAAGTCCTGGAGAGTTTTTGCGTTACCTTCAGTAGCGTAGAGCTTAAAGCCCATGTCGTAGAACTTGCGTGCCAATTCAGGGATTTCGTAGCGGTCAGTCTTACGAACACTGAACAAAACGCCGCCAGAACGCTTCATTGTGTAGCCGGCACCAATCAAGCCCTTGAACAAAGCTTCTTCCATTGTTGCGGCAATACCAAGAACTTCACCTGTAGATTTCATTTCTGGACCAAGGTGAGTATCTACGTCCATCAGCTTTTCAAAGCTGAATACTGGAACTTTAACAGCAAAGTAAGGAGGAACGCGGTACAAACCTGTTCCGTAACCCATATCCTTAAGGTTTTCACCAAGCATTGCGCGAGTTGCAAGTTCAACCATTGGAACGCCTGTAACCTTAGAAATATAAGGAACTGTTCGTGAAGAACGTGGGTTTACTTCGATGATGTAAAGGTCATTATTGAAGATAAGATACTGGATGTTTACAAGACCCTTTGTACCAAGCTTAAGGGCAAGGTCTGTAGACTGAACAATAATCTTTTCGCGAAGAACATCGTTCAAGTTCCAGCTTGGATATACGGCGATAGAGTCACCTGAGTGAATACCTGTACGTTCAATGTGTTCCATGATACCAGGAATAAGAACGTCTTTTCCGTCACAGATACAGTCAACTTCAAGTTCTGTACCCATCATGTACTGGTCGATAAGAACTGGATTTGTGATTCCCTGTGCAAGGATGATCTTCATGTATTCTTTAACGTCGTCGTCGTTGAAGGCAACGATCATGTTCTGTCCACCAAGTACGTAAGAAGGACGGAGCAAAACCGGATAACCAAGATCCTTTGTGGCAGCCAAAGCTTCTTCAGCATTCATTACTGTAAGACCACGAGGACGCTTAATCTGAAGCTTTTCACAAAGTTCTTCAAAACGTTCACGGTCTTCTGCAAGGTCGATTGCATCAGCGCTTGTACCAAGGATTGGGATTCCCTGATCAGAAAGGAAGTTAGCCAATTTGATAGCTGTTCCACCACCGAAAGCAACTACAACAGCCATTGGTTTTTCTGTGTTGATAACGCCCATTACATCTTCTGGAGTAAGAGGTTCAAAGTAAAGGCGGTCAGCTGTATCAAAGTCTGTAGAAACTGTTTCTGGGTTGTTGTTTACGATTGCAACTTCGTAACCAAGCTTCTTCAAAGACCATACACACTGTACAGAAGCGTAGTCGAACTCAATACCCTGACCGATTCGGATTGGACCAGAACCAAGTACAACGATTGTTCCCTTCTTGCTTCTTGTATTGTTAGCTTCCATGTCTTTAAGGAAGTTTTCAGCTTCGTTTTCTTTATCGTATCCAGCGTAGAAGTAAGGTGTTTCAGCGGCAAATTCGCCTGCACAAGTATCAACCATCTTAAATGTTGAAGAAATGTGTGCAACCTTTCCTTCTTTACGAGCCTTTTCAAGCTTAGCGTTGTTTTCATCGATTGTTTTTGCTGTACCAGAACTTCCTTCAGCTTTGTGTTCGATTACACCAGCAGATCCTTCGATTGACTTGCCAGTCATCTTTTCAATAACTTTGTCTGGATAACCAAGCTTTTTGGCAGCAAGATAAACTTCCTGTGTAAGTTCTGCCTTTCCGTTGTCATCAAGTTCAGCGCCTTCTTTGATCATGTCGAACATGTCTTCCATGTCTACAAGATTCAAAAGCTTGTTCAGGAACCATTCATCAACCATTGTTACATTGTGAATGTCTTCAACAGTCATGATTCCGCGCTTAAGAGCTTCATAAATTGCAAAAATGCGCTGGTCAGTACACTGATTTACGCGAGCGATGATCTGTTCATCAGATTCTTCTTTAAGGATTTCAAGATTAAGACTTGTAACACCGATTTCAGCACCGCGGGCAGCCTTCATCATAGCTTCTTCAAAAGTACGGCCGATAGCCATAACTTCACCGGTAGCCTTCATCTGAGTTCCCAGCTTGCGGGCAGCGTAAACGAACTTGTCGAACGGGAACTTTGGCATCTTAACAACTACATAGTCCAGAACTGGTTCAAAACATGCAGCAGTTTTCTTTGTTACAAAGTTAGGGATTTCATCAAGGTTGTAACCAATAGCAATCAAAGTAGCAACTTTTGCGATTGGATAACCTGTAGCTTTAGAAGCAAGGGCAGAAGATCGGCTTACACGAGGGTTTACTTCGATTACTGCGTATTCGAATGATTCTGGGTTCAAAGCGAACTGACAGTTACATCCACCTTCCATTCCAAGGCTAGAGATGATATTCAAAGATGCTGAACGGAGCATCTGGTATTCTTTATCAGAAAGAGTTACAGCAGGAGCAATTACGATTGAGTCACCAGTGTGAACACCAACCGGGTCAAAGTTTTCCATTGAACAAACTGTAAGAACGTTTCCGCTGTGGTCGCGAACTACTTCAAATTCAACTTCTTTCCAACCAGAAATACATTTTTCAACAAGAATCTGGTGAATTGGAGAACGGTGCAAACCGTTGTGAGCGATTTCGTCGAATTCTTCCCAAGTATGAGCGATACCACCACCTGTACCACCAAGAGTGAATGCTGGACGGATGATTGCAGGAAGTCCGATTCCGTTCTTTGCAAAATCAAGAGCGTCTTCGTAAGTAGTTACAACCTTTGAAGGAATACAAGGTTCGCCGATAGCTTCCATTGTATCCTTGAACATCTGGCGGTCTTCAGCCTTGTCGATTGTTTCAGGCTTAGCACCAAGAAGTTTTACGTTATGCTTTGCAAGGAAACCTGACTTTGCAAGTTCCATACAAAGTGTAAGACCAGTCTGTCCACCAAGAGAAGAAAGGATCGAGTCTGGCTTTTCCTTTTCGATGATTCTTTCGATTGTTTCAGGAATAAGTGGTTCAATGTAGATGTGATCTGCCATTGCGTGGTCAGTCATCAAAGTAGCTGGGTTAGAGTTTACAAGAACAACTTCTAGTCCCTGTTCCTTCAAAGCCTTACAAGCCTGGCTACCAGCGTAGTCAAATTCGGCAGCCTGACCAATGATGATAGGACCCGAACCAATTACCATTACTTTATGTATATCTTTATTAAGTGGCATTTTCACGCTCCTCTAATTATCTTTTTGCGGGGGAAGTCTCCCCCTCGGCCCCACTTCGTTGGTGCCTACCCCCTCTGCGGGCTCAATCGCCGCCCGCAACGCCTGCTAAGCGTTTTCCATAGTCTTTTTGATTGTTGAAGCAAAGTAAGCGATTGCATCAACTCTTTCGTGTTCAGCCTTAAAGCTCTTGAAGTAGTCGTGGTTGTTGATGAGCTTTACAAATTCGTCAAAGAGGAACGAAGTATCCAAAGGACCTGAACAAGCTTCCGGATGGAACTGTACGCTGAAAGCAGGAACATTTGTGTAAGCAAGACCTTCACAAGTTCCGTCGTTTGTATTTACAAAGCTTAGCACAGCGCCAGCAGGCAAAGTTTCGTTTTTAACAGCGTAACCGTGGTTCTGTGAAGAAATGTAAACACGGCCAGTCTTAAGATATTTAACAGGCTGGTTAGCACCACGGTGACCGTACTTAAGCTTCATAGTTTCAGCACCGCTGGCAAGAGCCAAAAGCTGGTGACCAAGACAGATTCCGAAGATTGGAGTTCCAGTCTTCAAGAGTTTCTGGATTTCAGCAATGATTCCTGTGTTTTCAGCAGGATCTCCAGGACCGTTACTAAGCATGATTCCATCAGGATTCATAGCCATGATCTGATCTGCTGTGTATGTAGAAGGAACTGTAATTACTTCAAGACCGCGCTTTAAAAGTTCGCGACGGATATTAGCTTTGGCACCAAAGTCCCAGAGCACAACCTTTTTGCCTTTACCGTCTTTCATAGCTTCAACAGGGTCGTTGATTTTTGTACCGTCAGCAGTTACAGGAACAAAGCGGTATTTAGCGCTTTCACTGAAAACTACATCAGCAGGTTCTTCAACCCCAGTAGCACTGCCAGTTACCGAAGCAACTGCGTTCACAATTTTATATTCTTTGATTTTTTCAAGAAGAGCAGCCTTTTTCTTTTCGTCATTCAAAGCGGCAAATGCTTCAACAGCTTCTATAGAAGAACCGCTGATCAACATACCGTTCATAACACCGGCTTCACGAAGGATTTTTGTAAGCTTACGAGTATCAATGTCATAAAGACCAATGATGTTTTCAGCTTTAAGATAAGAATCAAGATCTCCGCCACAACGGAAGTTTGAAGGCTCATCACACCATTCACGAACGATGTAGCCTTTAAGATTACATTTTGAACTTTCGTAATCTTTTTTGATGTCACCATAATTTCCAATCAGTGGAAAAGTCTGTGTAACAATCTGACCGTAATAACTTGGATCAGTAAGAGTTTCAATGTAACCGTTCATACCAGTTGTAAAAACTGTTTCACCAACAATTACACCTTCAGCTCCAAATCCAGTACCTTCAAATACCATCCCATTTGCTAAAACCAAAACTGCTCTGTTCAATTTAGACCCCGTTTTTTTATTTATGCAAAAAAAAACTGAACTCATAAAGAATTCAGCTCTTAAAAATTACAAAAAAAATAGTTATGCCCAATCGACTTTAATTCATGAGAATTATTTTTTGTGCAAACTGTCATAACCATATCTTTTTTACTATATAGACTTTTAAATAGAATTACTAGTGCATATTCGCCATTTTCTTTGCAGTCGCTCTACATTGTTTCTTTTTTCAATCCGGGTTTTATAATTACTTATGCTTATTAAACTAATAACAAATTCTTCTTATTAGCTAATTTCCTAAAAATCTCATATAATTATCTATATATACTATTTTTCACGAGGTATCTATGAAAAAACTAATTGGTGCTTTGGCATTGGCTCTCATCGCTTTTAGTGGATTTATTTCCTGCAACAGCGATTCTGATGACTCAGGTTCATCTGAGCCAAAAACTGCTGTTTATAAAAATGACAGCTTCACTATTACTGCAAAAAATCCAACAGAGAAGATCAATGTGGTTTCTGAAAGCGAAATTGAACTGTCATCTTCCATCGATGTCGATGCAACAGATTTTGACGGTACAAAACCAGAGTTCACACTTTCTGGCACATTCAACGGAAAGATTGTAAACAAGACAAAGGGAACTATTCTTAACCTCAATGGAGTCACCCTTTCAAATACTGATGCGCCAGCTATCTATGGCGAAAAGAAAATCGAACTTTCTGCAAAGAAAGGAACTACAAACACAATCACAACATCAGGAACTCCAGCTACAAAAACTGCTGCTGTACTTTGCAAAAAAGCCATTGAGATTGGTGGTAGCGGAAACCTTGTAATCAAGACTAATATCTGCCACGGAATTAAAGGCGGCGACATAAAAATCAAAGGAAGCTTAAACCTTACAATCGATGGCGATGAAACAACCCCTCCTGATGCTTCTGCCATCAACTGCACAACATTCTTCGTTGATTCAGGGAAAACATTCACCGCACAACTCAAAAACTTTAAACATGCCATCAAAGCCGATGAAACAATCGATATTGCTTCTGGTACATTTGATATTACAGGAATCGAGGTCGGCTTTAAAACAGACAAAACTACAGATAGCGGCATAGTCGGCAATCACATCTACATCACAGGCGGAACAATTTCAGCAACTAATGACGCCATGACTAACAACTACTCTGATGACATCCAGATCGCTGATGGAGTAATTTCCTACAAATAGCATTATGGTTTTCGCCGCTAGCCGCCATTAGCGGTGGCTTGTATGGATTTTGGATGATCAAGCAATTTGAAGAGAATTTGATCAGATATGCAAAATACCTACTAATTAATTAGTAGGTATTTATTTTCGGCAAATATACAACAAATGACTGGAGCTTCCCAATAGTTCCCGCTGTTCACAGTTTGCAAGGTGATACTTTACGAACTGCTTAAAATGATGGTCGGTCAATTTAAAATCCTTGCCTTTTTCTGCCAGCTGAAGTGAACCATCGGTAGCCACAGTAGTTAGATGTTCCACATTTTTATCGATGAAAAGATTTTCAAAATCCTGAACATTGTAGCCGGTAAAACGCTGTTCCTTAAAATGAAGCACTTTGTTCTGGCCGTCAAAATTCAGCTTGTAGCCGGCTTCAAAATTGTTCTTCATGTAGTCATTCATCATCATCGCGTGAACAGAAAGAAATGCAAGCATAATAACACCGCCTGTCTTAGTTACGCGGATTGCTTCGTCTATGGCTTTTTGAACTTCTTCTGGTTCATACAGGTGATACATTGGCCCTAATGACAATGTTACGTCAAAGGTTTTGTCCCCGAATAGGGAAAGATCTGTGGCGTCCCCCTGCAGCGCCTGAATGTTATTCAAGTAAACGGCGTTTTTCTTAAGCTTTTCAAGATTTTTTTCAACCAGTTCCACTGCGGTAACATCGTAGCCTTCCTTTGCAAGCCGCACCGAATACTGGCCGGTTCCAGCGCCGGTTTCAAGGATTTTTGCGCCTTCAAAAAGATGTCGATGAATGTATTCCATTGTGGTAATGAATTCAAGTTCGCCAGCACGGCATTTTGTAAGACGAGCTTCTTCGTCGTAGTGAGAATAAATGCTGTTCAGGATTTCTGTGCGGGTTGCCATTTAATCGTATTCCTGCGGAGTTTTTTTATCAGCTTCGGTGATTGGTCTAAGGACCCGGCAAGGATTTCCCACTGCCACAACATTTTCCGGAATGTCTTTTGTTACAACGCTTCCGGCACCGATTACGCTGTTCTTTCCGATTGTAACACCACTAAGAACTGTGGCATTTGCTCCGATCCACACATTTTCACCGATGTTGATTGGCTTTGCGTCGTCAAACATAAGCCGCTGCTCCGGGTGAATGCCGTGATTGATTGTAGAAATAACTACGCCAGGTCCCACAAGAACATTGTTTCCAAAGGTGATTGCGGCGTTATCCAGAAAAGTGCAGTTGTAATTTACATATAAAAATCCTTCTGCGTGAATGTTAAATCCGTAGTTACAGTTAAATGTCGGGTGAATGCATATTTTTGGATTCCAGGTGCCAAAAAGTTCTTTAAGAATTTCCATGGAGCGCTCATGCTTTTCCGGCGGAAGGTGATTAAACTCAAAACAAAGTGAACGGGCTCTAGCCTCTAAGCCTTCCGGGAACTTATCGTAAGTTGCCAGAATCGGAAGTTTCTTTTTCATTGCTTCTATAACAGTCATATTATTTCTCCGGTACAGTCCAGTCGGCACAGGTGTGGGAATCGTTGCCACGGCTCATGTGAAAAAGGTACGAAATCATTCCTGGATGATAAGGAATAAAGGTTTTATCACTAATCATTTTTAAGATTTCTTCTTCCGACGCCCATTTTACCGCCTGAACTTCTTCTTTTTGAAGTTTAAGCTGAGTTTCGTCTAGATTCTGGCGCACAAGGTAATAGTCGTCAAAACCCTGGGCGTTTTTTGTTGAAGATTTGTTTTTCCAGTGAACGGTAAGAGCCGGCCTTAAGTCTGTAAAATCCATCTGCCAGCCGATTTCTTCAAAAAGTTCACGGTTTGCGGCAGTGGCAGAATCTTCTCCAGTTGTTGCGTGGCCACCTACAGTCACATCCCACAAGTTGGACCATCCGTTCTTAAATGGCTGCCGCTGCTGAATCAGCATCTGGCCCTTGTCGTTAAAAATGCACACATGAATTACCAGGCGATAAGTACCTTCCGGCTGCACTGTACCACGAACCATTGTCTGTGGGAGTTTGTGGCGATTTTTGTCGTATAGGTCAAAGATTTCCTGCATGGATTCAGTTTAACACAGGAATTTCGTTGGTGGAATAAAGTTTGGACTAAAGAAATGGGTCGGTTTACCGCTTGAGTTGCTTCGGTTACTGCGTTTAGGCGGTAATGATGCTGTTTTCACGACAAATGTTCTGTTGAAAGATATGTGCGTTAGCGATGGGAAGGGCGGCGGAGCCGTTGGGGGGCGGTGGTTGAGTTTGGCGAAACCACTGACCACCAATGAGCGTTAGCGGAACCCTGGACGCAGCGACCCGGAGCGAAGCGAAGGGGAACGCCCAGATGATGAAGGAAAATTATCTAAAAGATTCCTTTTGAAATCTTGTTTTCGACTTCAAGAATTAGATTCACGTTGTGCTTTTCGATTTCTGTAAAATCGGATTCGAAAAAGTTTGGATTTACTTCGTGTTAAATCCGATTTTTTTATAATACGTTTTTTTCCAGATAATCCGCAACGCCGTCTTCGTCGCAGGAAAGAGTTTGGGCAGTAGCGATTTCTTTTACGGCTGGGATGGCATTTCCCATGGCCACGCCTACTCCCGTAGTTTTTAACATTCCGATATCTGCAAAGTCGTCTCCAAAGGAAATCATGCAGCTGGTTGGGATGCCAAAATATTTTTCAAGAAACAAAACGGCGTTCTCTTTGCTGGCGGATTTTGGACTAAACTTGAACCAGGGTATGTCGCTGAACAAAATGGAGCTGCAGTTTGGATGACCGGCAATAATTTTAGTGGCTTTTTCTTTGTCTTCTGTCTGCACGCAGAATTTCATTGCTGGCTGGTGAAAATTTTTGAAGTCATTATATTTTGCTTCTGGAAAATACTGGCTTGATTTGTTTTCCCGGCGATTCCAGAAAAAATCGTCTAAAGTGTCTACGGTGATTTCCGCATCTGGCCCGCAAACTTGGTAGGCTTTTTTCAAGAGTTCCTGAGTTTCTTCTATTGAAAATGTTTCGGCATGAAGCAGATTGCCCTTGTGGTAGATGCAGGCGCCGGCATTGCAAATCCAGAGGTCCGGATTCACTTTGTCAGCAAATTCTTTGACCCGAGTTGTGCCGCGGCTGGTGCAAAATCCCACCAAAATTCCCCGCTCCTGGCACTTTTTAAGGGCTGCTACATTCCGCTCTGAAAGGCTTCCATCTGAATGAAGCAAAGTAAGGTCTAAATCCACAAGAACTATTTTTGTTTGCATAAGAACAATTTAGCAGAAATTTTACAAAAATGCTTTCATAAACTGTTTTGTAATGGTGATTTTACCCTGCTCCGTGGCAATGGGATATGCGGTCCCAAAATCCACCTGGGTTCCGTTTTCAGCAGTAACTTTTCGTCCCTGCAAAACCAGTTGAATTGTACGTGGCTCAGCCTCAGAATTGCCAGCGGCTCCAGCGCGCTCAGTTTTTTCCAGCAGAAGAAGCAGCATATTTTCGTCGTCTTGCTTGCGGGCCACTTTCAGGAATCCAGAACGGCCGCCTCCCAGCTCTATCCATTTATCAAATATTAGATTTTCCATTTAAGATCTCCCGCAGCACCAAAGTTTCCCGCTTTATCCACGGAATATTTTCGTAATTTGTCACGCTTTCGTTTCGGGCAATTGCCTGAGCTGGCGTAATCCAGATTGTCTTGTAGTCGTACTCTTTTTCGTATTCGTCCAGATTTTGCGCTTTCTGGGGGCCTGTCACATTGCAGATAAAATAGTAGTTTTCAATTTCCATAATATCCGTTTTGTCGCCTGCCCTGCGTTCCATCAGATGAATGTATTCTTTTTCTGAACCAGCCTTAACTTCAAACCCAGTTTCTTCAACAACTTCCCGGTGCAAGGTTTCCAGAGTGCTTTCGCCTTTTTCCGCACCGCCCCCAGGAAACTTGTAGTCGCCATACTTTCCATGAATCATCAAAAGTTCAGTTTCCCCGCCTTTATTTTTACGGCTGATAACAGCCCGAACTGCTTTCCGATAAAAAACCGTTCCGTCAGCTTTGTAATTTTCAAGATCTATTTCCAGTTCTTTCATTGTTTTCTCCAATTCGACGAATAATTTTGTATAAATCGCGTTCTTATCCGTAGGTTTTTCAGTTTCACCACGGTTTTCCAGCCTGCAATCCTGCAAAACCTACGAATAAAACACCACTTCCCGCTTATTTATCCGCCAACGGTCATCTACAACCCTAAAATCATCCCCGAAGCATTGTATTCAAATCCTAACGCCTCGTACAAAGGCTTACCTTTTTCCGTTGCATCAAGACTTATTTCCGTAACACCCCGCGCTTTGGCCTCCGCAATCAGCATTTCCATCATTTTTTTTGCAAATCCACAACGCCTGAAATCCTTCCGCACATAAACATTCATCAAATGTGCCCGCTTCCCGGTTGGGTGATCAAAAGTCGGCATCATATAAATGTAACAAAGAGTCGCGCAGCCAACTGCCTGACCGTCTTCCACGCAAAGCAAATCAGTCTGGTCCCCGTTCAGAAAGTTATCCCGGCAATTTGCAATAAAATCCTTATCATATTCATAAGCATCTGAAAGCCCGTTCACCTCTCTAAGCATTTCCAGCCGAATCTTTAAAAGCGCATCTATGTTTTGTGCCCTGTTATTACTTACATTGATAATTTCCAACTATTTTCCCCCTCCGCCTTAAGCCAGCTCAAAAACTCTTTTTCAAACAACGCTTTCCGTCGCAAAAAATCCCTGCGGCTCCAGATTTTCTGAGCCATCAAACGGGCCATCAACTTACCATACATCGCCGAACTACCACCCGGAAGCCGCTCAAAAGAATAAGTATAATAACTCAGCCGATTATCCGGCCCAACATAACTACCGTTCAAGTAATACAAACAATGAATCGCCAGTTCCACCGCCTTATTCAAATTCTCATGAAGCTGAACATAGGCCCCACGCCGCATCCATTTGTCGCACATATATTCACTAACAAGCCGTTCCACCCCAAAAAGCGTGCCCTCAAAATAAGACTTCAACTCCGTCGCCTTCACCGCCTGAATCTTCTCCAGCTCCTGGGCATAACGGCCGCCTTCATCATACAGAATCACCGCTTCCAGAATGGACCACTTTCGCGCTTCTTCAAAATCCTTAAATTCTTCCACCGAAACAAAAGACCGAACATCCACAGCAAAGCCAATCTTTTCGCCATCAATCTCAGTTTCCACACAATGATACGGAATCTCCGGCTCCAGATCCTTTCCCAGAATCGTCTCCGCATCAAACGCTCCCTTTGTCATCACAACCAGGTCCACATAACCGCCCAGTTTCCCCGGAAAATAATCGCCGCGCCCCACCGAACCGCTCAAAAGCACCGTCTGAATCTGAGCCTTGTCCAGCGCCTCAACAAATTTCTCCGTCAAATCCCGTAAGTGCCCAACAAACTCCCGCTGCTGAACCCGCATCTCATCAAGATTTTTCATAAACTCCTCCTGAACTGGGCGCACCTTTTTATCCTAACATCTTTTCCGCCAACTTCTCTATAAACTTGACGTTTAGTGGCAAAGCGGCACTTTCAAAAGTAAAAATCGCATTTTCGCCAGCAAAATAACCGCTTTCCTGCAAATCTCGAATTTTGCTAACCGCCTTATTCGCATACTCCTGGTCGTCCATCATCCCAAAATGCTCCCAGTAAACTTCTTTGCGAGTACGCAGATTCAGACAACAAAAATCCGGATAAATCGGAAAACTTTTGTTCTTAAGTTCCAAAGGAAACTCATATCTGTACGGAATCCCCAGCCTGGCCAATGTGTCAGCAATAATTACCTCCGACTTAGAACGAACCCGTTCGCCCTTCGCCGTATAATACTCAGAGGAACTGTAATCAAAAGGCTTTCCCCCGTAACTCACCGACTGCCATTCTTTCACGAAATCTTCATCTCTAAAAGTAACTGGAGTCACCAGCTGCTTACGGTTTTTACAAAACCGCTCATATATCTTTTCCACAGAACTTCGTTTCGCAAAACTCAAAAGCCTCTTAATTCCCGCCAATTCTTTCTGCATCGACGCAATTGCTTTT
This sequence comes from Treponema sp., assembly GCA_045616085.1. Lineage (GTDB taxonomy): Bacteria > Spirochaetota > Spirochaetia > Treponematales > Treponemataceae > Treponema_D. Next base: position 18,567 of record JAZLGB010000003.1, on the reverse strand, counting down.
CGCTCATAATCCAGCTTTACCATTGCCTCAGAAAATTCATTTTTCTCACGAGGCAAATATTTTCCCCGCGTATCGCCGTTTTTTGTTATTAAATAAAACTGCAGCACCCTGTGATGCGGCACAATTCTTATATGCCCTTGCTGATCCTTAAACTTTGACCGCTCCACAACCGCCTTTTTTAATTTGATAACCCGTTCCAGCTCTCTTTTTCGCTCCTCCAGCTGCAGAATATAATTAATCGGTGCTAAATCTTCGATTCGTCGTGCCATTTTTTCTCCCATAAAAAGTAAATGAGGAAATATCAATTTCCGATTTGACTTTTTAAGCACATTCGCAATGAAATGAGAATGTGCAGTTGATAAAAAAGTTTGCAAAGCAAACTTGTGTAGATAAAAACTGCACTATTTCAACAGTTTTTATCTTACACTCCTAAAATCTGGTAATCTTAGGAAAACGGCGAATAAAAACCGGAATTTGCCATTTTTATTCGTAGGTCGCATTGAGTTTCCAGCATTTAAAAAAGCATGAAATCACAAATCCTACGAATAAAATCTCGATTTCCCCGTTCTTATTCGTAGGTTTTTCCAACTACGCACTTTTCAAACCTGTTTTTTTTTCATCCACCTACGAATAAAAACCAACTTTCCGCACTTTTATCCGTAGGTTTGCCTATTTTCAGCTGATTTCCGCGCCCTGATTCTCGCAATACCTACGAATAAAAACCGCATTCTCCCCTTCTTATTCGTACATTTCCAAAGATTATTAAAAGATTGCGCCCACCAAATCACTAAAACCTACGGATAAATCCGCCAAATCACCACTTTTATTCGTACAAAATTAAAACACAAAAAAAAATGGCGCAAACCTTTCTCCAAATATACGAATAAACTTCCCCAATCGGCAAATTTATTCGCAAAAAAAATCCCACCCCCCCAAAAAAATAAAGCCAGCCGGCAAACCGCCAGCTGGCTACATAATTCACTGCCTATCACTCACCCTGGAACAACTGTCCCGGAAGCTTAAGCTTTTCCTTAAAAGGAAACTTAGCATCAAATTCCGCAAAAGCCTCTGGATTTTTCATGGCCACAAAATAGCCCTCCGGATCCCTGTAAGACCCAGACACACCATCCAGAAACCCCGGCACCAATTCCTTGCACAAAAAATAAGGCGCATCCCCATCAGGATCCTCCACGTACCGAATCCCCTTTGACTTAGCCGCAACAAATCCAGACTTCCCGTAAAAATCAGGATTCCCGCAAATCAAAAGACAACCAGCACCTAAATCCCGGGCCTTCTCCATAGAATAATCCAGAAGAATCTTCCCATACCCTTTGCGCTTAAAATCCGGATGAATACAAATGGGCCCAAAAGTCATCATCCTAACTTCCGCCCCATCATCCCTAAGAATTTTAGACCAGCAGTACATCACATGCCCAATGATTTTCCCATCAAGTTCCAGCATTAGGCTCAGCTCCGGAATAAAATCCCCGCTCCCCCTAAACTCGTGCAGAACATAATGCTCCGTACACCCAGGCATATAAACATTCCAGAACGAATCTCTGGTAAGATTTTCAACAACCTCAAAGTCCTTTTCTTCTTCAGGACGAATTAAATAATTTGCGTTCATTGTTTTCTCCTTTAGTTTTTACCAAACCGGGAGATGCCAAAAGTTCTAAACGACCCAAGCCGCCTGGAATCTCCCGGCCCTAAACAATGCCCCAAACTTTCGCAGATTTAAACATCCACACTCCAAATATTTTTTTCCGTGATTTTCACCACCAGAATATTTTCATAAAAAAGACGGGGGAAGTCTCCCCCTCGCTGCAAAAACGAGTCACTCCTCAAACGCCAAACCAAGTTTGCCGTTTGCTCCGCTTTGTCGTTTTTTCCGCTACCCCCTCTGCGGGCTCAAACGCCGCCCGCAACGCCTGCTCATCCGTTTTGCATTCTTCTGCGCTTCCTTATACTTTTCAAATGATTTTGGAACTCTGGAATCGCATCGCTTAACATAATCCTTCACCCGGATTTTCTGAACCGCCTCAGTTTTGTAAAGCGGAACATCCGCAAAATCATAAAGCATCCAGTTCTGAAAAATCGGATTAGAAGGCTCTGCTCCAAAAACATGCCGCCCGCAAAAAAGTTCCCCGCCAATACTCTTCTGAATAAAAGCACACCAGAACTGACCATCAAAATAAACTGTCGTGATTGTAAAATCATCCATAGTTTTAGCCCCTGGGCATAGTTATCCCAACGGTAAAACAGGACATCAAAAAAATTTGAAGGTTACTGAACGCAATATGCGCTAGCGCGGACTACCATCACCGGCTCGTGTTTTCGTTTTACTCAATTTTTTTAGAAAATATATAACTTTTATACCATTAAACTTTTCTTTACACATTAAAGTTACAGTTTAATTTTGCACCACAGACCTTTCAAGCTAAACTCATCACAAGAAGAATCAAATGAGCAAATATCTAGAAAAAGCAAAAGAAATCCGTGCAATCGTAGAGCCGCACCACAACTGCTGTCAGTCTGTATTGCTGAGTTTTGCAGACGAACTTGGCATTACCCCAGAAGCCGCTTTCAAGCTTGGCGCAAACTTCGGCGGCGGAATGAAATGCGGCAGCACCTGCGGAGCTGTAACCAGCGCCCTTATGACCCTGGGTCTTTTAGGAATAGACGCCCCAGCCATCGCCAGCAAAGTTGTCCGCGAATTCAAAGAACGCCATCAGGGCTGCCTTAACTGTGTTGAACTATTAAAAATCGCAAAAGACCAGGGCATCGAAAAAAAGCCCCACTGCGACAGCCTTGTTTACGAATGCGTAAAAGCAGTGGAAGAGAATAAATAAGTTTTTCACATCATTCTTTTTAACTTAACAACCAGCAAAATAGTATAAAAACACAAAACCTACGGATAAGATTTCATTTTTGCCATCTTATTCGTAGGTATCAACAATCCGCTTATTCACAAAAACTGTTTTTTTTTGCAAACCTACGAATAAAAATCCATTTTCCCGATTTTTATTCGTAGGTTCTTAGATTTACAGCAATCTAAAATCCATTAAGTTTTCCAAAACCTACGAATAATATTTCAAATTCCCCATTTTTATTCGTAACTTTTCCCAGATTTTAAAATCCTCCACCCCCATCAATTCACAAACCCTACGAATAAAAAAAACATTTCCCAATCCTTATTCGTACATTTCACAAAAAAATTACAAATTTGGCCTCATAAAAAAAATCCCGCCAGAAAATCTCCAGCGGGATTATAAGCAATTTGTTTTCTTATTACCTGCTAGTTTTGCGAATGCAAAACTAGTTATTCGTTAGCTCGTTTTAGCGAACTAACGAATGGTATTCCTGAAGAGACTTAACACCACCTTCTCGTCGCAACCTGCGGTTGCTTACCTAGTTTTGTCAGCTTGCGCTGCCAAAACTAGCACCATCTATTTTACAAGTGAGTGATATTCCTGCAATGAGCGAACATTTCCTTCTCCACCATTACCACCTTTTACAGCAGCTATACCCTTTACTGCAGCCATTGCGCCGGCAATAGTTGTGATATAGCTAACCTTGTACTTCAAGCAGGCCTTGCGGATTGTCTTACGGTCTTCGGCGTAGTTGCGCTTAGCTTTTGGAGTGTTGATTACAAGACAAACTTCCTTGTTCATAATCATATCAACAACATCTGGACGGCCGCCGCCAATCTTGTTTACAACATCACACTTGATTCCGTTTGCATTGAAGAAATCAGCAGTTCCCTGAGTTCCAACAAGAGTAAATCCAAGTTCCTTCAAAGTCTTACCAATTGTAATAACTTCGTCCTTCTGGCTTTCCTTGTTGCTCAAAGAAATAAGCACCTTCTTGTTTTCCCAAGCAGCAGGAGCGTGTGGCAAATCAGAACCGGCAGCTTCTTGAGCCTTGTAGAATGCCAATGGGAAGTTTTCAGCCATACCAAGAACTTCACCAGTAGAACGCATTTCTGGTCCAAGGATTGGATCAACACCAGGGAAACGAGCCCAAGGCAAAACAGCTTCTTTTGCACCGTAGTAAGGAATAACCTTATCCTTAAGTCCAAGTGATTCCAAAGATTCGCCAAGCATCATTCTTGTAGCCAAACGAGCCATCTGAGTATTTGCAACCTTAGAAACAAGAGGAACAGTACGGCTGGCACGAGGGTTAGCTTCAATTACATAAACCTTTCCGTCTTCAATTGCGTACTGCATGTTCATCAAACCGCAAACCTTAAGGCTTTCTGCAATCTTGCGGGTGTATTCCTTAATTGTTTCAAGATTTTCTTTTGGAATAGAAACTGGAGGAATTACACAAGCCGAGTCACCAGAGTGAATACCTGCAAGTTCAACATGTTCCATAACTGCAGGAATGTAAACATGATTAGAATCAGCCAAAGCATCAGCTTCACATTCAAGAGCGTTCTTCAAGAAGCGGTCAATAAGCAAAGGACGATCAGGAGTTACACCAACAGCCTTTTCAACATATTCCTTCAAAGTCTTTTCGTCGTAAATTACTTCCATACCACGACCACCAAGAACGAAAGAAGGACGAATCATGATTGGATAGCCGATTTTGTCTGCACAAGCCTTAGCTTCTTCAAAGTCTACAGCCATTCCACTTTCTGGCATTGGGATTCCAAGTTTTTCCATCATGTGACGGAAAATATCACGGTCTTCAGCAGCATCAATTGAATCAATTGAAGTACCAAGAACGTTTACACCGTTTTCCTGAAGTTCGCGGGCAATGTTCAAAGGAGTCTGACCACCAAACTGAACGATTACTCCAAATGGCTTTTCCTTTTCGTAAATCTGAAGAACATCTTCAGTTGTAACAGGTTCAAAATAGAGCTTATCAGAAGTGTCGTAGTCAGTAGAAACAGTTTCTGGGTTACAGTTTACGATGATTGTTTCGTAGCCCATTTCCTTAAGCTGCATTGCTGCGTGACAACAACAGTAGTCAAATTCAATACCCTGACCAATTCTGTTTGGACCACCACCAAGAATCATGATCTTCTTAGGATTTGTTGTGGCAACAGAAGTATCTGGAGCATTGTATGTTGAATAGTAGTAATTTGCATTTTCTACGCCGCTTACAGGAACAGCAAGCCAGGCTTCCTTGATTCCAAGTTCGTTACGACGGTCACGGATAACCTTTTCGCTAACCTTAAGAATCTTGCTCAAATACTTGTCGCTGAAACCGTCCTGCTTAGCCTTGCGGAGCAAATCATCAGCCGGAACAGAACCAGGAGTCTTAAGCATTTCTTCTTCAAGATCAACAAGTTCCTTCATCTGCTGCAGGAAGTAATCTTTTACATGAGTAAGTTCAGAAAGCTTTTCAAGAGCAACACCCTTGCGGATAGCTTCGTAAAGCTGGAAATATCTTTCGCTTGAAGCAGTCTTCAGCATTTCGCAAAGTTCATCAGCAGTCTTTTTATTAAAGTCCTTTGCAAATCCAAGACCAGGACGACCGTTTTCCAGACCGCGGATAGCCTTCTGGAAAGTTTCTTTGAAAGTCTTACCAATAGACATAACTTCACCAACGGCTTTCATTGAAGTTCCCAAAGAATCTTCTACACCGCGGAACTTTTCGAATGCCCAGCGAGCAAACTTAAGAACAACGTAATCTCCGTCTGGAGCTCCACCTGGAGTATATTTTTCAAGAGTGCCGTCGCGCCAGTAAGGGATTTCGTCCAAAGTAAGCCCAGAAGCAAGTTTTGCGGAAATCAAAGCGATAGGGAAACCAGTAGCCTTAGAAGCCAAAGCAGAAGAACGGCTTGTACGAGGATTGATTTCGATAATAACAACGCGGCCAGTCTTAGGGTTATGTGCAAACTGAACGTTTGTTCCACCAATTACACCAATTTTTTCAACAATGCTGAATGCCATCTTCTTAAGCTTTTCTTCAAGAGCCTTGTCGATAGTCAAGAAAGGAGCCGAACAGAAAGAGTCACCTGTGTGAACACCAACTGCATCAATGTTTTCAATAAAACAGATTGCAATCATCTGATTCTTTGAATCGCGGACAACTTCAACTTCAAGTTCTTCCCAACCAAGAATTGATTCTTCAATCAAACACTGATGAGTCATAGATAGATCAAGACCGTTAGAAACAATTGTGCGGAGTTCTTCTATGTTGTAACAGAAACCGCCGCCCTGTCCACCCATTGTATAAGCAGGTCGAACAACAAGAGGGAAACCGATTTCTTCAGCAATCTTTTCTGCGCCTTCAACTGTATGACAAATTCCAGAACGAGGAGTATCAATTCCAAGTTCCTTCATTGTTTCCTTAAAGATTTCGCGGTCTTCACCACGTTCAATAGCATCAAGGTCTACACCAATAACCTTTACGCCATACTTATCAAGAACGCCAGCCTTGTTAAGCTCCATAGACATGTTCAAACCAGTCTGACCACCAAGGTTTGGAAGAAGAGCATCTGGGCGTTCCTTTTCAATAATCTGACTCAAGCGTTCAACATTGAGCGGTTCAATATAAGTTGCATCAGCCATTACAGGATCAGTCATGATTGTAGCTGGATTTGAGTTTACCAGAACAATCTTGTAACCCTGTTCACGCAATGCCTTACAAGCCTGTGTTCCCGAATAGTCAAATTCACAAGCCTGTCCAATAACGATCGGACCTGATCCAATGATCAACACTTTGTTGATGTCTTCTCTTTTCATTTGTAACCCCTGAGAGAAGTCGCTGGCGACTTCTGATATATAGAAAAGCGTTAAAAAAATTGCGCTCAGCAATTTTTAGCTTAACCTACTTTATTAAAAAAAAAGCTGAACCCTTAAAAAAGAATTCAGCTTCTAAATACAAAATAAAAAAATATGACCTTTTGACTTCGACTTAAGAGACTTAACCTTTGTTTTTGTGCAAACTGTCATATACATACTATAATGAGTATAAACGTATTTCTTAATTTTTTCTAGAGAGGTGTATCTCTTGGACTTTATCAAAAACTCCTGGAAAGGAATTTTACTTTCTTTGGCCATTGCTGTACCAGCCTGGTTCCTTGGAAAACTTTTTCCAATCGTAGGTGGACCTGTAATTGCAATCGTTGCCGGAATGATCATCACCCTTTTTATAAAGAACAAAGCTCCATTTGCCGACGGCATCAAATTCGTATCAAAAAAAATCCTGCAGTATGCTGTAATCCTTCTTGGATTTGGATTGAACCTTAGTGTTGTTGCAAAGACTGGCGCTCAGTCTCTTCCAATCATCTGTTCCACAATCGCAACTTCTTTGATTGTGGCTTTTCTTCTTCACAAGATTATGAAGACTCCTGGAAACATTTCTACACTTATCGGAGTTGGTTCCTCAATCTGTGGTGGATCTGCTGTTGCCGCAACTGCACCTGTAATCAACGCAGACGATGAAGAAGTTGCTCAGGCAATTTCAGTTATCTTCTTCTTCAATGTTCTTGCAGCAATTATTTTCCCTAACTTTGGTAAGCTCATCGGTTTCTGCCAGACATCTGGTGAAGCCTTTGGTATCTTTGCCGGAACAGCCGTAAACGACACTTCTTCCGTTACAGCTGCCGCATCTACCTGGGACGCCATGTTCAACCTTGGAAGCGAAACTTTGGACAAAGCCGTTACAGTAAAACTCACTCGCACTTTGGCCATCATTCCAATCACACTGGTGCTTGCCTTGATTCAGACTGCAAAAGCAAAAAAAGTAACAGAAAACGGAGAAACTTCCGAAGAAACAACTTCATCATTCAGCCTTAAAAAGATTTTCCCATTCTTCATCCTCTACTTTATTCTTGCTTCACTTATCACAACTCTCTGCTACGCATTCATCAAAGACGAAGCAATTCTTGGCAACGTAAAGCAGCTCTTCGGTTTCTTAAAAAACTGCAGTAAGTTCTTCATCATCATGGCTATGGCTGCAATCGGAATTAACACAAACATTGTTAAGCTTGTAAAGACTGGCGGCAAACCTCTTATTATGGGTGCCGGCTGCTGGATCAGTATCACAGCCGTAAGCCTTGTAATGCAGCATTTACTTAATCTGTGGTAATCATTTCCTTTTACCTTGTTAAATAAAAAGAGGATGTCATTCTTATTTGACATCCTCTTTTTTTTATTTACTTAAATGTTTCACAGAAACAATTACATTGATGTATAACCACCGTCAACTGGAAGCATAACACCAGTTACATAGCTTGAAGCTGGGCTTGCAAGGAAGATAGCAGCTGTATCAAGTTCGCCTTCGTTACCGTAGCGGCTAAGTGGAATCATTGTCTGTGCGTTCTGCTGGAAGAATTCAGAATCCAAAGTTTCTTTTGTAAGTGGTGAATAGAAATATCCAGGACAGATTGCGTTTACGTTGATGTTGTATTTTCCCCATTCAGCAGCAAGACCGCGAGTAAGGTTTACAACACCACCCTTTGCAGCATGGTATGGAGAAGCAGGAGCAACTTTGTTTCCAACAAGACCGTACATAGAAGCGATGTTGATGATGCGTCCGTACTTAGCAGGAATCATAGCTTTCTTTGCTACAGCACGAGCTACCTTGAATGTACCACCAAGGTCAACGTTCAATTCACCGTAGAACTGTTCGTCTGTGATATCTTCTGCAGGAGCAACTGCACCAGTTCCGGCATTGTTGATAACGATGTCGATACGGCCAAACTTAGCCATAACTTCATCAACTGCTGCATTTACCTTGTCTGTGTCTGTAATGTCACACTGTACAGCCAAAGTTGGAACTTTATATGTATCAGCAATTTCTTTTGCTACTTCGTCAATTTTTTCCTTACGACGAGCCAAAGCAACAATTGTAGCACCCTGGTTAGCAAGAGCCTTTGCCATCTGAACACCAAGTCCTGTTGAACAACCTGTAACGATTGCTACCTGTCCTGTTAAGTCGAAATAATTTTTCATATTAAGTTTATAACCCCCGAGGGAAATTTCCCTTTTTGACACTTTTTCAAAAAATGTCATTTTGTTTATTATCCGATATTTTTCAGAATAATTCAACTTATTTATTCATAAGTGAAAAAATCAAAACCCAGATACATCCCAGGCTTACGATGATCTTTAATCCTGTTCCCAAAAGGAAACCCTTAAATGCTCCGAACGCCGCAGTCAAAGCCCGATGAAAATCTGAGCTGTCGTGAATCAATTCACCAACAAGAGCACCAGCAAAAGGACCTACAATAATTCCCACAGGTCCTACAAAAAATCCGGCTACAAGCCCAATAACAGAACCAATTGTTCCAGCTTTGCTACCACCAGACTTTTTTGTCATTAAAGATGGAAATATATTATCCGCTATACTAACGAATAGTGCTAAAATTCCCATGATTATAAGCACGACTAAACTCATTTTTGTATATGATGAAAAATAAGTGAGCAGCAGTCCAACCCATGACAATGGAGCTCCCGGTAAAACCGGCACGACAGTTCCTAAAAGTCCTATTACAAGAAACAAAATTCCAACAACCATAAAGACTAAATCAATGCACATAATCCCTTACCTCTCAACTCATGGAATAATTTTTTGCCCAACACAGTAAGTATTTTTTCAACGATGAATTTTTCTTCACCATCATCAATATAGTTTTCAGCAGAAAGTTCGTTTACAAATTCAGCAATTTTATTTGCATTATTTTTATCAACATCAGCATACAGAAGTTCACCCATGTATGACCAACATAGCTGACTGCCGCCCTGGCCTTTAAGCACAAGCATCTTTCCACCAAGCCAAACCATTTTCTTCGATCCCTCTGGAATTGTTGAAAACTGTCTGTCCCTTTTCGATTCGTATTTTTGAATAAGCTGATCAACATAGTTTGCGGGGATTGTCGGCTTTGGCATTTTGAATGGAAAGTAGGACTCTACATTTTTCTTAAGCTTCTGTCCGTTCATCCAAAGCCACAAAGCAGTGTTCAAGGCATCGGAATATTTTTCGCTCTTTTCCTGACCTTCAAAGCGCAAGTCATTTTCTGCAAATTGACCTTCAGGCTTTTTGATAGGTTTAAGATCTGGATGCTTTCCTTCCAGCCATTCTCTATAAACTGTCGAATGCAAAGTCAAACTGAACTTGTGCCAGAAAGCTGAATCCAATAATCCTGCTTCAAACAGCTGTCTAAGAGTTTCCATCGAATTTATCAGATCCTGTTCAGACTGATTCCAGAATCCGAAAATCATATATGAATGAACTAGAATCCCTGCTTCCTTAAAGGCACAACATGCTGCAACAATATTTTCCATATCTGTACCTTTATTGATTGAATCCAGGCCATCCATTGTGGCAATTTCAATTCCTCCAGAAACTGCAGTAAATCCACCAAAAGATAGAAGGTCTGCCAAATCCCTAGAAAAAGTTTTTTCAAACCGAATGTTTCCCCAATAGGTCATAGCAGTATCGGTTTTTGATTTAGAAATATTCTTTAAGCTGAATTCCTGCAATCCGATTGGCGGACAAGCTTCATCAACAAAATGAAGTCCATAAACTCCAGCTTTTTTGCACTGATCATAGATTCCATCGTAAAGTGCAGAAATATTTGTACCGCAAAAGCCTTTTACATAATCAAGAGAAGTATCGCAGAAAGCACATCTGTGCCAATAGCAACCGTAGGCCATATAAACCTTAATCCAGGTTCCATCATTCCAAATACGGTGCATAGGATTGTTGCTGTCTGCCAAACGTGGGCTTTTTGTAAAATCAATTGATGAAAAATCAGGAATAAGAGTTCTAATCACCTGTTTTTCTAATTTTTCATATTTATCAGAAAGTTCCAAAGGTTCTACAATTTCATTCTGATAAAGATATTTGATTTTGTAGAATTGTTTCCCGTAGAACAATTTTGATATATCTTTTGTCTCTTTAAGTTCATCAAAAAGGTTGTAATAACTTCCATATCCCTTGTCGTAGCTTAAAAAGTCACAATAATTGAATAAGTTTTTTTCCTGTACAGTTCTGAGTTCTGTATTTATATATCCGCCACCAAAAGCAATTAAAACTTTATTTCCAAACTTTTCTTTCAATAATTTGGCTGTATAAAGTGCAGAAACAAATGTTCCTGGGAAAGGAATTGTAATACAGACTAAAGTTGGTTCAGAAATGTCTCCAATTCTTTCCATTACTAAAGGTTTTAGAAAATCATTCAATACTGGTGAATTTAATTCTTTTTCAACGGTTTCGAATCTTGATGTGCTTGTGGCAAGTGATTCAGCATATCTAATCAATGCAAAATTACTGTCATAAACAACAGAAATATAATCAGCGATATCTGCCAGGGCCAAACTTGCAATTACCTGCGAATCATCAACACTTACATCTCTGTTTAATCCAGAAAGATGCTGTTCTACCCTATTTCCTCTAGGAACATGAGCAGATCTTACAAATTCGTGTGTAAACTCTCGTCCTGATGTTTTTCCATTACAACAAACGATGGAAACTATCTTTTCAATCCATTCACACCACAGTTTTGATTCAGAAACAAATCGTCTGATTTGAAAAGCAGAATTATCGTCACCTTTTCTTTCAAAATCATCTGCAATCTTTATCGCCTTAGAAGAAGTCTTTTCAAATATTAAGGAAAGTCCTTTTCTTGAAAAAACTGAATGAAAAAGATCTGTACTTAAGTCGTTCCAGGTTGATTCACCTTCCAGACCATAGTCTTTCAACAATTTATTAAAGAAAGATACAAGATATGCCCCAGAAGGATAAGGAGTGTTCAACTGAACCATTGGTGGCTGAATTATTCTGACATTTAACATGTCTAAAGATTACTTTATCAGTTTATGTTTAACAAGAAGAATTTCGGTAGTGGTTTCACGTGCAACTGTTAGTTATTAAAATTTCTAACAATCGATAATTTGATAAATTTGCTACAAACGTTAGTTCAAAATAATTATAACTTCCGTTCGTTTGTTTAAATTTCATAATTCAAGAATTTGTTTCATGTGAAACAATACTCCTGACTAATTTCTTTTTAATCATACAAAAAAAAATTGTTTCATATGAAACATTAATCTTTTCATTTTATAAAGATCATTTTTATTTTGTAATATTTTTTATGTGTTTCATGTGAAACAATTTTCTTAATTAAGTTTAATTTTTTTAAGTGAATAGATTACTCATAGAATAACTTTACAAACAATTAATTCTAAAGATGTTTCACATGAAACATAGGTTATCAGTTATCCACAAGTTATTAACATCCTGTGGATAACTATGTGATTAACTTTTTTTGATTTAAAATGAAATGGGCCAGTCAAATTAATGACTGGCCCACTGCCTGATGTATTTATGTGTTTTCCCAGTTGAAAAAATCAACTACCCACTTACGAATATACCATATACAGCATACTTTGTCACTAAAAGTATTGAATAATGACAAAATAATGCTAAATTCTTTGTAATTCCTTGTATTATAAAGAATTAATCCTCGTTTGGTACTTTATCGAAGCCAACAAGGAAATCTGGGTCTGAAATCTTTACAACTTTAACACCAGTTGATCCTGTTCCCTGCTGATTAATTGTTTCTGCAAGTACACGGAGTGTTTTTCCCTGACTTGTTACGCAGACAACCTCGTCTTTGTCTTTAACAGGAAGAATACCGATGATTTCTCCACGTTCTTCTGTATTACCAAAGATTCTCTGTCCACCTGTTCCACGACCGTGAGGATTGAAGTCTTCGAATGCAACACGTTTTCCGTAACCCTTTTCTGTAAGCAAAAGAATTTTTTCGCCTTCAGAAACTTTTACTGCTCCGGAAACTTCATCGCCTTCAGAAAGTTTCATACCCTTGATACCACAGCTAGCACGACCCATTTCACGAACAGAATCTTCATTGAAACGAAGAGCCTTACCTCGACGAGTTACAAGCAAAACTTCTGACTTACCATCGGTAGGAATTGCACTGATGAGCTTATCTCCATCCTTAAGTTTAAGACCGATAATTCCTCGTGTCTTGGCATTTGTGAACTCAGAAGTCTGAACGCGTTTAACAATACCGTTTGCTGTGTTCATGAACAGATACTGATCGTCGCGGAATTCACGGAGAGTTACTACAGTTGTAATTTCTTCGTCTGCTCCAATAGCGATCATACTCTTGATATTTGTACCACGGGCATTCTTTGAAGATTCAGGAATTTCATGAACCTTAATCCAGAATGCTTTTCCAAGGTTTGTTACGAACAAAATGTGATCATGTGTTGAACCAATGAAAAGATGATTTACATAGTCATCTTCAATAAGAGCTGTACCGTTTGAACCAGTACCTCCCCTACCCTGCTTTTTGTACTGAGTTACAGAAACACGTTTCATATAACCAAGCTTAGAAATCATGACAACCATGTCTTCTTCCTTGATCATATCTTCTACATTGATTTCTTCAACTTCATCAGCAATGATGTCTGTACGACGGTCATCGCCATATTTTTCTGCTAGCTTTTCTGTTTCTTCTTTGATCTTTGCAAGAATCTTTTCGTGATGTTCAAGAAGATCTGTAAGGTAATCAATCCATGCCTGAAGTTCTTTGATTTCCTTCTGAAGATCTTCAATCTGAAGATGAGTAAGTCTCTTAAGCTGCATATCAACGATTGCCTGAGCCTGTTCATCATCAAAGTTAAAACGCTTTTCAAGGGCAAGCTTTGCAGATTCTGTATCACGGCTTTCCTTGATGATTTTGATTACTTCATCAATATTGTTGATTGCAGTAATCAAAGCTTCAAGAATGTGCATACGATGTTTAGCAACTTTCAAATCATAAATTGTGCGGCGAGTGATTACTTCGTCACGATGATTTACAAAGTGTCTGATAAGATCCTTAAGTGTAAGAACTTCTGGCTTAAGGTAAGTTGCTGGAAGTGTATAATTAAAATCTGGTTCGCTGTAACGAGGTTCTGCTCCTTCCTTTTCTTTTGGAACAAGAGCCAGGTTGATGATACCAAAATTAGACTGAAGATCAGTCTTAGCAAAAAGCTGATTAAGAACGAGTTTTGTAACAGCACCTTTTTTCAGGTCTACTACAAGACGCATACCTGAACGGTCAGAAGATTCATCGTTTGCACCAACGATTCCATCAATCTGTTTATCACGAACAAGTTCCTTAATGCGACGAATAATATTTGTTGTATTGATTCCGTATGGAACTTCTGTAAATACAATTGATTCTCGTCCATGCTTATCTGTTTCAATTGTAAACTTTGAACGAATTGTTACTCGTCCACGACCTGTCTTGTAAGCCTTCTTGATTCCATCACGACCGTAAATTATACCGCCTGTTGGAAAGTCTGGACCTTTGATGTAGTGCATCAACTCATCAATTGAAATTTCAGGATTATCAATATATGCAGAAATTGCAGATGATACTTCTCTAAGGTTGTGAGTTGGCATGTTTGCAGCCATACCTACGGCAATACCTGTTGTACCGTTACAAAGAAGGAATGGAAATGCACCAGGAAGAACTGAAGGTTCTGTATGTTCATCGTCAAAGTTAGGAACCATATCAACGGTATTTTTAGAAATGTCTTCTACCATTTCTTCCGTAACTTTTGACATCTTAGCTTCGGTATAACGGTAAGCAGCTGGAGGGTCACCGGCAATAGTACCGAAGTTACCCTGTGGAGTTACAGTTGTATAACGCTGAGCAAAATCCTGTCCAAGACGAACAAGCGCATCGTAAACAGAAGCGTCTCCATGTGGATGGTATTTACCAAGTACTTCACCGACGATTGTGGCACACTTTTTAGTTTTTCCGCCTGACTTAAGGCCAAGTGTATCCATAGCGTACATAATACGACGATGTACTGGTTTAAGACCGTCACGAACATCAGGAAGAGCTCGCTGTACAATTACAGACATTGAGTAGTCAATGTAGGCTTCTTTTACTTCATCCTCGATTGGGATTTTTATAACTGTTCCACCAGCTTCTGTTTTAACTTCTTCTAACATTTATGATTCCTATTAGATATCGAGATTTGCGTAACTTGAATTTTCTTCAATGAACTGACGTCGAGGTTCTACTTCTTCACCCATACAAACACTGAAAATCTTATCTGCGGCAATAGCATCTGGAATTGTTACAACACGCATTTTTCTGTGTGCCGGATCCATTGTTGTATCCCAAAGCTGTTTACCATCCATTTCACCAAGACCTTTGTAACGCTGAACATCAGCCTTTTCGCGGTTTTCACCAAGTGCTTCAAGAGCTGCATCGCGTTCTGCATCAGAGTAGCAGTAAACTGGTTCTTTTTTACCAAGCTGTACTTTGAAAAGTGGAGGCATAGCAAGATATACATATCCCTGTTCAATAAGCTGTGGCATATATCTGAAGAAGAATGTCAAAAGCAAAGTGCGGATATGTGAACCATCGACATCGGCATCGGCCATGATGATAATTTTATGATAACGAAGTTTTTCGATATTAAAGTCTTTTCCAAGACCTGTACCCAAAGTTGCAATTACAGGCTGAAGCTTATCGTTTTCGCGAACCTTTTCTGGACGAACTTTTTCAACGTTAAGCATTTTTCCCCAAAGTGGAAGAATAGCCTGAGTTTTTGGATCACGACCTTTTTTTGCAGAACCACCGGCAGAATCACCTTCGACAATGTAAACTTCACAAAGTTCAGGATCTTTAAGAGAACAGTCAGAAAGTTTTTCTGGAAGACCAAAACCGTCACCCATTGTCTTTTTACGGCTTGCATCTTTTGCCTTGCGGGCAGCAATACGAGCTGTAGCTTCTGCAATTGCTTTTTCAAGAACACCTTCAAGAACAGCAGGATTCTGTTCAAAGAAGATTGTAAGTTTTTCTTTTACAAGAGCATCAACAATTGTACGAACTTCTGTATTTCCAAGTTTTTCCTTTGTCTGACCTTCAAATTCAGGTTCAGGAACTTTCATTGAAAGAACTACAACAATACCAGAACGAACATCGTCACCAGTAAGTTTTTCGTACTTATCATCATCTTTAGTTGCCTTGTTATCTTTTACAGGCATCTTTTTGCGAAGTTTATCGTTTCCTTCAATTGCTTTGTTCAAAACGAATGTCAAAGCTGATTTGAAACCTTCAAGATGAGTACCACCATCGCGAGTATTGATGTCGTTTACGTAAGTATTGATATTTTCATCAAAACCGTCGTTGTACTGGAAAGAAAGTTCAGTAACAACATCGTCTTTTTCACCAGTGATATAAATTGGATCAGCAGGAAGATAGAACTTTGACTGTTTAGCCTGGTTCAATTCCTTAACATACTGATTGATACCACCTTCAAATCTAAGAACTTCTTCTTTTGGAGTTTCAAGACGTTCATCGCGGAAATAAATTACGATTCCGCTGTTAAGGAATGCAAGTTCACGAAGACGTTTTTTAAGAACATCGTAATCATGAACGATTGTTTCTGTGAAAATTGTTGCATCTGGCTTCCAACGGATTGTTGTTCCGTGTTCATCTGTATCGCCAATCTGTTCAACTTTAGTTTTTGGAACACCACGTTCATACTTCTGTCTGTAAATGTGACCATCACGTTTTACAGTTGCTTCAAGCCAGTCAGAAAGAGCGTTTACACAGGATACACCTACACCGTGCAAACCACCTGAAACTTTATATGAACCTTTATCAAATTTACCACCGGCATGAAGTCTTGTAAGAACAAGCTCAAGGGCAGAAATTTTTTCTTCTGGATGAATATCAACAGGAATACCACGACCGTTATCTTCAACACGAACTACATCATCTTTTTCCAAAGCTACAACAATTCTGTCACAGTAGCCGGCCATTGCTTCATCGATAGAGTTATCTACTGTTTCATAAACAAGGTGATGAAGACCACGTGGACCTGTAGATCCAATGTACATACCTGGTCGCTTACGAACGGCTTCAAGTCCTTTCAAGACTTGAATATTACTTGCA
Source organism: Treponema sp. (assembly GCA_045616085.1). Taxonomy (GTDB): domain Bacteria; phylum Spirochaetota; class Spirochaetia; order Treponematales; family Treponemataceae; genus Treponema_D. Next base: position 1,676 of record JAZLGB010000003.1, on the reverse strand, counting down.
CCATATTCTGCTGACATGACTTTTTCCTTATGGATATTAAATTTTTATGATTTTTGAAACATCATTGTCTTCCCACAAAACAATGTGTTGTATATAAGAAATAACTTGTTAAAAATATACTTTTATTGATTAAAAAAGTAAAGACAGACTATAATTCAACGCTATGAGTGAACAGAATTATAAAGAATTCTGGCAGTTTGCACTGGACCAGATACATGAAGAATACAAGAACAACGGGCAGGAAAATGAATTCCTTCTCTGGTATAAAATTGAATATGTTGAAGATACTCTCGATTCAATTACTGTTTCTGTTCCTTCTGAATTCTTGTGGGCAAGAATGAAAGACAAAGGAAACATCGAAAAAATCAAAGCAAAGATTTGTGAAATAACAGGTCGTGCTCAGATTGATTTGATTCCTAAATTCAATTCTGTAACTGTTCAGCCACAGGCAACAAGTCAACCTGAAGAAATCAAAAAAACTGAAATTAAAGCAGAAATTTCATCTGTTGATATTCCAAAAGAAACTCCTAAAACAAAAGTAAATAATTCAACTTTGAATCCAAACTTCACTTTTGATAACTTCATCACAGGTGAAGAAATTGGAAGTAAATTTGCATATAACGTTGCTTATGCCGCAGCTCAAAATCCAGGTGAAAAAACAAATCCTATTTTGATTTATGGTGGAGTTGGTATCGGTAAAACTCACCTTATGCAGGCAATCGGAAATGAAATTCTGAACAACAGCGAAGATTCTAAAAAAATCTGCTATATCCAGACAGAAAATTTCTTGAATGAGTTCACTTCTTCTATTTTGAATAAGACAACTGAAAAATTTAAGAAAAAATATCGTAATCTTGATGTTCTTCTTCTTGATGATATTCAGTTCTTAAACAATAAAAGCGGTCTTCAGGAAGAACTTTTCTATGCTTTTGAGGCTCTTCATAAGAAACATTCTCAGATGGTATTTGCCAGCGACCGTCCTTTGTCAGAAATCGGTAACATGGCTGAACGTCTTGTAAGCCGTCTTGGAAGTGGAATGTGTCTTGATATGCATGTTCCTAATTTTGAAACAAGAAAAGCCATCATTTATAAGAAACTTGAAATTCAGAACAAAGCATTGCCTGTTGAAATCATTGACTGCATTGCAAGAACTGTTGAAACAAACGTCCGTGATCTTGAATCTGCTTTGAACAAAATCATTGCTTATACAGAATTCATTGGTCCAGATATTACTGTTGAAATAGTTCAGCAGCAGCTTTCAAATCTTTATAGTGCTCCTGGAACTGGAAATGTTTCTATTGAAAACATCATGAAGGTTGTTGCAGAACATTATCAGATTTCTGTTGCTGATTTGAAAGGCAAAAAGAGAGACAATAAAGTTGTTATTCCAAGATTTATTGCTATCTATATTGCTCATGAAATGACTGAATACGCTTACACAGAATTAGGAAATGAATTCGGTGGACGTGATCATGCAACAATCATGAACGGTTACAAGAAGATTTCTGAAAAAATAAAATCAGATCCTTCATTGTTAAAAACTATAAAAAATCTTATGGAGAAGGTAAAAAAATATAACAACTAATCATATTTGTGATAATATGTTGTGGATAACTTGTTCATAAATTATTGATTTCTTCTGAATTTGTGGATAAGTTCATAACCTGTTAATAAAA
>JAZLGB010000002.1:0-13754 GCA_045616085.1 Treponema sp. | reverse complement strand
GCAATTCTTCCTGGTCTAAAGTAAGATTTAATTGAGTCATGATTCTTCTCCTTGTTAATGTTTGGTTTGGTCACTTAACATTATATCAGGATTTGAGTTCATGACTCTTTTGAATTTACACCATTATATGGACTCTATGAACAATTCACACTATTCCCACCCAAATTACATACGCTCCGCACCATAACCATCAACCCGCGTATGTAATTTTGCGCCAGACCCCGCAAACTGGCAGCTGTTTCACCAGTAACTAGCAATTTCTGCTAACAATTCCCGCTATTCCCGCCCAAATTACATACGCTCCGCACCTTAACCAGCAACCCGCGTATGTAATTTCGCACCAGAACCCGCAAACCGGCAGCGGTTTTCAAAAATAAAATACACTTTTACACAAAAAAAATTGCAGTTTTTGAAGAAAATTACATATATATATTTGTGAATGCAGTTTAAAACAAATGTAAATTATAAGCGCCGGTATCTTTCTAGGGACGATACGCTTGTGCGTGAGATGGAATTGCGGGCGGGACAGCTCAAATCTTATATCAAATATCTGGAATCTCTTGTTGAAAAAGTACCGGGCGGGCATCTTCGGGCCATTAAGAATCATGACACCTGGCAGTATTATCTGGTGGAAACTGCCGAAAACCGGAATGGCAGTTACATTCGGAAGAGGGACAGGGATATTGCAGCAGACATTGCTCAACGTGATTTCGATAACCAGCTGCTTAAAGAACTTCAGAAGCAGTTAATCGCTTTACAGGCTTCTCTTTCGGGGTACAAGCCTGACAAACTGTGCGATTATTTTGAAAAGCTTTCTCCTGCACGAAAGCTTCTTGTAAAACCGGCCTTTCAGCCTTATACAGAACTTGCAGCAAAATGGCAGGCCGTAAAATTTAAGTCAAAATTAATTCCAGAAGGGGCAGTTGCTTTTAAGACCTTTCGTGGAGAAAAGGTTCGTTCTAAGTCTGAGCTAATAATTGCGGACACTTTGGCCCGGAATAAGATTCCGTACCGCTATGAATATCCTCTGATTCTGAAAAATATAAAAAAACATAATTTTATCATTCATCCGGATTTTTACTGTCTGAATGTCCGTACGGGAAAGGAGTTTGTCTGGGAACATTTTGGACTTATCGGCAATGCAGGCTATTCAGAGAATGTGGTTTTAAAATTGAATGATTACATTCTGAATGGCTGGCTTCCAGGGAAAAATCTTATAACTACATTTGAATCTTCTGAACACAGTTTGAATCAGCAGGTTGTGGATGAGTTGATCAAAAATTACCTTAAGTGACGCACTATTTCAAAAATCCAAAATTCCAGTGCCAAATAGGAGTAGCCAGCTTGTTGCTGAAAGGTTGCCGGCGGGTAAAATCCGGGAGCCAGCTGGTGTCGTCGGTAAGTTCCTGGTAGAAAAGATAGTCAAAGTCGTAGGCTTCCAGCAGGTCCTGAAGGTCAGAGTCTTCGTCTTTATTTACAAGTCGATTTTCAATAACGCTAAGGGCAGCCTTTCGTTTTGAAAGTTTTTCGCTGTCTTCATCAAAAGGAACAGGAGTGTACTGGTTCATCAAAGAGATGCAGGCTTTTCCATCGGCGTTTTCTTTGAGCCATTCCAGAACATGGGCGGTTTCCATGAATTTGCCAGGCATAAAAAGATGACGGATGATAACGCCCTGGTTCATCTTTTCTTTGATTTCGCCTTTTTTCCACTGTTCGCCGTTGCTGTCTGTGTAATTGTTAGCGGCAGGCACTTCGGAAATGTCCATTGGATTGTTTTTAATCATCCAGGAAATGGCTGCTTTTGCAGCTTCTGGATATTGTTCTGCGTCAAAAAGATTTTTGGAAAGCTTTGAGTCCAAAGTCTTAAGGTCTGGAAGCCAGATTTTTACAAAAGGCTTTAAAAGTTCCAGCATTTCTACATTTTCAAAAGCTGAACTGTTCCAGCAGAAAGGAATTGTGCAGCCGGCTTTTTGTGCGGCTTGGATATATTCTGCAAGTTTTGGAATTGAGTGGCTTCCTGTAACAATGTTGATGTTTTCTGCGCCAGCTTCCTGAAGTTTAAGACAAATCTGGGTGAATTCTTCGCAAGAAACTGCTTTTCCCATGCCGTTCTGAGAAATCTGGTAGTTCTGGCAGAAAGCGCAGCGCAATGTGCAGCCGGTAATGAAAATGGTTCCGCTGCCACCGTGCACGGTTACAAGTGGTTCTTCTCCAAAGTGAAGGCAGGCAACGGCAACGCGAACTTCGGCATTTTCACGGCAAAAGCCTGTTTTTCCGGAATTTCGGGATGCTCCGCAGTTACGAGGACATTGTTTACAGGAAGAATAAAAATCTTTACACATAATTTTATGGGGCGTTGCGGGGTGCCTTCGAAGCACAGCTTCTCGGGAGACTCGCTAAAAACAGTCCACCGGACTGTTTTTTGCATCTTCGATGCCGCTCCCTACCCCGCAGAAGGGGTGGCGAACAACGAAGTGTGAGCCAGGGGAAGGCTTTCCCCTACAAAGCACCTCTTTCCACAATTTTAGCCATCAAGCTCTGAAGCTGTTCCAAAGGCATTGTTTCAGCTTCGTCATCAACTGCGTCGGAAATTTCACGAACGTCGTCATCAGAAAGCACTTCTTCGCCTTCATCAGCTCCGTTCAGGAACGAAAGGAATCCACAAAGCTTGTCGATGTGTTCCTGTGTAGGTTCGTTTTCCATTTCAATTGAGTGGTCAATGTATTCGTCACGCCAGTAAAAGGTGATTGCCCTGGCAACGCCGCCTGCAACAGTGCAGTTTCTTTCAAAAAGGCTCATAAGCTGATCACAGCATTTTGAAGGGTCGTAACGTCCATTATTATCTGCACGAACGTGTTTAATAGTTCTCTGAACATCAGAGCGGAATTTTTCAACTAAAGTCATAGTGATAAAATTATAGCGATTATTCTAATTGTTGAAAATCTTGTTTTATTGCATAAACCTATTCTTATTTTTCTTGACAATTAGAGTATGTGTAAATAAACTGAAGATATGGATTTGAGAACTGTATTAACAACTGATACTGTAAACCTTCATTTGAAAGGTACTACAAAAGAACAGATTATTGATGAGATGATTGACATCCTTGTAAAGGCTGGAAAAGTAACAGATAAAGCTGGTGCACGTGAAGTTGTGCTTGATCGTGAACGCAAGATGTCTACTGGTATGAAACACGGAATCGCTATTCCTCACGGAAAAACTGATTCAGTTAGCGATCTGGTTGCCTGCATTGGTATTTCAGACAACCCTGTAGATTTTGATTCTTTGGATCAGGAACCTTGCCGTATTTTCATTATGACTTTGTCACCTGTAAACAAGACTGGGCCACACCTTCAGTTCCTTGCTGAAGTAAGCCTTCTTTTCAAGAGTGCAGAAAAACGTCAGCAGATTTTGAATACTCAGGACAAAGCTGAAGTTATCAAGATTTTGACTGAATAGCTATAAGCAAATATTTGTATTGCATAAGACCTTTGTTCATTTGTTTGAACAAAGGTTTTTTTTTGTTTAAAATGCCTTTGTTTGAGGAAAAATATGAAATTTGATCCGTTGGTAAAAGTTGTAGAAAACAAACTTGTAAAAATTGATGATGATTCTGTGATGAGTCTTGAAAGTCTGAATATAGTTCAGGCTGATGAAGTTGAAGGAAAAACAGCTCCTGCATCTGATGTTGTGACAGCGGTAATTTGCCCCTGGTCTAAGATTGAAATGGAACCAGGCGCTTACAATGAAGATCTTCTTGCTAAGCTCCGTGATTATTTAAAGATTCTTGAAGAAAAAGGCTGCTTTGCTTTTGTTGTTCCAGAATCCGAAAAAGCCATTGAAGATGCAGATCAGGCAGATGCTTATATTTCTGCTATGGTTCATACTGCCCGCCGAATCAAAGACGCTGAAAGTGTTGTAGGTTTTGCTCTTCCCGCTGAACTGGTAGAAAAAGATGCCGGAAAAGAACTTGATGACAACAGTTACTGTCAGTGGTTCGTTAATGACATGAATAAAAAACATGGTCATTACGTTTATTTCATTGAAAAAGCGGTTGCAGAAAAGTTCTCTGTAGCTCCAAAGACTGCTTCTAATGAATTGGTTTTGTATTAAACTGTAACAAATGCGAAAAACCGTAAGGTTTGTAAAAATAATACAAAAAAAGTTGAAAATTTCTTAAAAAATATACAAATTTCTCTTGATTAGTTCTTAATAGTATGGCATAGTCATACTCGAGAGATGAGCAAGGGGTTGGATCTTATGAATACAACAGAAGAATCTGGTTTCCACAACTCATGTCGCAATAGTTTGATTTTTTGCGGGGCTTTGCTTGTAGTTGCGATAGTGATTGCATGTGTTTTACCAGCTAAAAACAGACAGGCTTCTATTCCGCTGATTAAAGCAGCGTCGGAAATCGAAACAGAAGTTGTTGCTGATATCAACAATTTCATCGAAGAAGCAGGTTTTACAACTACAAAGGTTAAGGCCGGAGATGAAGGTCTTGCTTTGTATCGTCAGCCAACATCAAGAGCTGCAGTTGAATGGTTCTACCTTCATGTAACTGGTAACCGTGATACAGCAATGGCAATTCTTGAAGAAGCTGAAAAAAATGAAATACCGCTTTCACTGGCTTTTGCATTGGCTTATACAGAGAGTCGTTATAATCCAAAAGCTGTGAATAAAAATAGAAATGCTTCGATTGACAGAGGTTTGTTTCAGTTGAACAACAGAAGCTTTCCTCAGTTAAAAGAAGAAGATTTCTTTAATCCTGCAGTCAGTGCAAAATACGGAATGTCTCACTTGAGATTCTGTCTGAACGTTGCAGGAAACGAAGTTGCAGCTTTGGCAATGTACAATGCTGGAACAAATAAAGTGCGTGCTGACAGCACACCTCAGACAACATTGAATTATGTTGGAAAAATTATGGCTTACCAGGACAAACTTGATAAGCTGTTTGCTGAAGAGGTGCTTTCGTATTACGAAACAGCACGCCCGATGTCAGGAATATCCGTTGCATTCTTAGGCAACCGACGTTTCGACCGTTAAATTAGTCCTCCTTATTTTGGGCCCGACCGTTTTCCCATTCTTTTACCCGGTCGGGCTTTTTCTTTTAACTTATCATAATTGAAAGGGAAGTGCGGTAATTAGTTTACTGTGAGAAAACTCACGGTAAACTTGAATTTGCTTAGCTTTCGATGTAAATTCATCAATATGAACGAAGATAGTAAAGAAATTCCATTGAGTGAAAATCTTCATATAAATAGAATAAAGACACTTCCTGAAGCTACCCGAAAGCGCTTTGTTCTGCTGCTTAACTTGCTGGAAAACTGGAAGAAAGATCATGTTTCTTCTATAGAAATAGGCCGAATGTTGGGTTGTAAAGATTCTCTGGTTAGGTATGACTTTCGGTTTGTGAATGTTCCTTCTGGTGCAAAAAACGGATATTGCGTACAGGCTTTGAGACTGAAAATAAAATCAGTTCTTGGGGCAGATGATGAGGTTCTTAAAAAGTGCTGCATTGTAGGGCTTGGTCGTTTGGGAGCGGCGCTTCTGGATGACGGGATTTTTGAGGGTAGCGGTTTTAAGGTTTGTGCGGGATTTGATTCCAGTGTGAACCGGGTAGAAATGCTGCGTTCAACCTTTGAGCTTTTTCCGGCCAACAGAATTGAATCTGTGTGTCAGCAGCAGAAAATTGAATACGCGTTTCTGTGTTGTGCAAATACAGAGGTTGAAAAAATGGTTCAGCGTTTGGTAAATGCAGGAATCAAGGGAATAGTGAATTACACCACAAGTGTGTTTGCAGTTCCTGAAAATGTTAAAGTGCAAAACGTGTCGCCAATAACGGCACTTATGAGTTTGTTTTAAAATTATTATAAGAGGTTTTACTATGGCAAGAGTGTACAATTTTAGTGCTGGTCCTTCGTGTCTTCCAGAAGAAGTATTGCAGGAATGTGCTGCAGAAATGATGGATTACAATGGAACAGGTCAGTCTGTTATGGAAATGAGCCACCGTTCAAAGGCTTATGAACCAATCATTCAGGATGCAGAAGCTTATATCCGTAAGTTGATGAATGTTCCTTCTAACTACAAGGTACTTTTTGTACAGGGTGGTGGTTCAACTCAGTTCGCTATGGTTGCTCAGAACCTTGGTATCAAAAATAAGAAAGCTGCTTACATCGAAACTGGTGTTTGGGCTAAGAAGGCTGCTGCAGAAGCTAAAAAGCTTGGCGTTGCAGTTGATGTAATTGCTTCTTCAAAAGACAAGAACTATTCATACATTCCAAAGGTTGAAAAAGTTGAAGGTGACTACGACTATGTTTACATCTGTTTCAACAACACAATCATGGGAACTCACTACGAATACATTCCAGAAACAGGAAACATCCCATTGGTAGCTGATATTTCTTCTTGTGTTCTTTCAGAAGAATTGGACGTTTCTAAGTTCGGTCTTTTGTTCGCAGGTGCTCAGAAGAACCTTGCTCCAGCAGGTGTTACACTTGTAATCGTTCGTGAAGACTTGATTCCAGAAGTTGAAGATTGTCTCCCAGGAACACCAACAATGTTGGCTTACAAGACTCACTCAGAAAATGATTCTATGTACAATACACCACCATGTTACACAATCTACGTTCTTGGAAAGGTTCTTCACTGGATCGAAAAGAACGGCGGTGCAGCTGGTATGTACAAGCGCAACAAGGAAAAGGCTGATTACCTTTACAACTTCCTTGATTCAAGCGATTTCTACCGCGCAACAACAGAAGTTGGTTCACGCTCTTTGATGAACGTTCCATTCCTTACAAAATACTCAGTTGCTGGTGCAACAGACGAAGCTGTTCTTGCAAAAGAAAAAGAAATCAACGACAAGTTCTGTAAAGAAGCTGCCGCTGCAGGTTTTGTAAACCTTAAAGGTCACCGCTTGGTAGGTGGTATGCGCGCTTCAATCTACAACGCAATGAGCTTGGAAGGCGTTAAGGCACTTGTAGAATTCATGAAGAAATTCGCACAGGAAAATGCGTAAAATATAAAAAGCCACAGATAGGACACGGATGGGGCACAGATGTTTATTTATCTGTGTCTAATCTGCGTTCCATCCCTTCGGGGCTGCGAGCAGTCTGTGGCTAATTAATATAAGGGGATAAAAATGAGTTTCAAAATTCAGACTTTAAATAAAATTGCTGCCTGCGGCTTGAATCGTCTTGACCGCGACAATTATGAAATCGCTTCAGAAATCAACAATCCTGATGCAATTCTTGTACGTTCTGCAGATATGCACGAAATGCAGCTTTCTGACAATGTAAAGGCTGTTGCCCGTGCAGGTGCTGGTACAAACAATATTCCAATCCCTCAGCTTACAGAAAAAGGTGTTGTAGTATTCAACACACCTGGTGCTAACGCAAACGCTGTAAAAGAATTGGTACTTCTTGGACTTTTGCTTTCAAGCCGTCCTGCAATCGATGCTAACAAATGGGCAAACGGTCTTGCTGGTAAGGGTGACGAAATCGCTGACCTTGCAGAAAAAGGTAAGAGCCAGTTCGTAGGTCCAGAACTTGCTGGAAAAACACTTGGTGTTATCGGTCTTGGTGCTATCGGTGCTATGGTTGCTAACACAGCTATCAAACTTGGTATGAAAGTAATCGGTTACGATCCATTCCTTTCTATCAAAGCTGCATGGTCTTTGGATCACAATGTTCAGCACTCAGAAACTCTTGAAGGAATCTACAAGAACGCTGACTACATCACAATCCATGTTCCACAGACAAACGATACAAAGGGTATGATTAACGCTTCAACTCTTAAGCAAATGAAAGACGGCGTTCGTATCCTGAACATTGCCCGCGGTGGTCTTGTAAACAACGCTGACCTTCTTGATGCAATCAAATCTGGAAAGGTAGCTTGCCACGTAACAGACTTCGCTGCAGAAGAACTCTTGAACCAGGACAAAGTAATCGTACTTCCACACCTTGGTGCATCAACTCCAGAAGCAGAAGACAACTGTGCAATTATGGCTGCAGACCAGCTTAAAGACTTCCTTGAAAACGGAAACATCATCAATTCTGTAAACTTCCCAAAAACTTACAGCGAAAACCCAATTCCTGCAGGTGGAACTCGTCTTTGTATCAGCCACAAAAATATTCCTGATACAATTTCAAAGTTCACAACAATTCTTGGAGAAGCTAAGTTGAACATCTCTGGTATGATCAATCAGGCTCGTGGCGATGTTGCTTACAACCTTATCGACGTTGACGGAAAAGTAAGCGAAGATATCTGTGCTAAACTTGCTGCCTGTGAATCAGTAACAGGCGTTCGCGCAATTTACCGCTAGGAACTTTGAATAAACAAAAAAGGCATCGTGTTACGCGATGCCTTTTTTTATTTAACTACAACTCAATAGAACCAATTTCTTCAATCTCTTCAGATTTCTTCTTTCTAGGGCTTTCCTTATCCAGTTGCTGTAATCTCATAAGTTTGTATCGTTCGTAAGGTGTCATCTCTTTTGAAGGAGCGTTGTCCTCCGAAGATTTTCCGCTTTCTGATTCTTTTTCTTTCTTTTCTGTGCGGCTAGCTTTTGGTCTAGGAGTTGCCAGGAATGCAAAAAGGCTTCCGCAAAGGCCGCCTGCGATGTGGGCCAGTGTGGCAATGTTTTCATTCTGTCCAGATCCTAAAATTTCCCGGCCAATATAAAGAATCAATATCAAAATAAATGACAGCGGAATTTCACTTTTAGAAATCGAAGTAAAAGAAGTAAGCAGAATCATCATAAAGGCAATGTCGCTGGAACCGAACATCTGAGTTGGACTAAAACAAACGTTCAGGACGCCGGTAACCAGAGAGGTGATGGTCATCATAAGAACAAGAATCTTTGAGCCGTAACGTTCTTCAATAACAGGTCCCAGCAGCAAAATAAAAGCCATGTTTCCCAGAAAATGATTCCAGTCTTTATGTCCAAAAATATGAAAAATCATCCTGAAATAATCAATAGGATTACCAATGTTGAAAGCAGTGGCTGATTCGGAAGTTCCGGGGCAGGTAAAAAGAGCAGGAATCAATGTATTGTTCAAAAAAGTGTCTAAAAAAAGAATGATTGCTGCGATAAGTGCAAAAGTCAGTGTGACCGGTGCGTTATACGAAATCTTAACATTAGAAAGAAAACTTTTTTTGTTCATGATTTTATTGTAGCAGATTGTTAGTTCATTGTGTTATATTTTAAATATGGCAATTGAAAATCAGACAACCGCAGGTGAGTCTTCAGGAACTGCAGAAGCTTTTGACTTCGCTGAACCTCCAGAATGCAAGGTTGTAATTTATAACGATGACTTCACAACAAAAGAATTTGTGGTAGAAATTTTGACTCAGATTTTTCACAAGGGTGAATCTGAAGCGGTAACCATTATGGAAGCAGTTCATGAAACTGGAAAAGGCGTTGTAGGAATTTATACCTACGACATTGCCATGACCCGAGCAAACATGGCCACAAGCCGCGCCAGAAAAAATGGTTTTCCTTTACGAGTTGAGGTGGAACGCTGATGAAAATTAGTACACTTATGGGCAAAATCCTTTCGGAAGGTTTGCTTACAGCGCGAAAAAATCGACATGAATTTTTTACTCCGGAGCATCTGCTTTTTGCCGCAATGGAAGTAGATTCTGTGTGCGAAATCATTGATATGGCTGGCGGAAAGGTTGAGGCCATTAAAAATGATCTTTTTTCTTATCTTCAAAATAAGATTCCGGTTTTGGATCAGGATTATGAGCCAAATAAGAATCCTGTTGAAACTTTGGGATTTCAGGCGGTTATGAACCGTGCGGTTTTCCATTGTGTTTCCAGTGGACGTCAGGTGATTGATGTTCAGGATGTGATTGTCAGCATGCTGGATGAAAAGAAAAATCATTGTTCGTATGTTCTATTGAAAAACGGAGTTGAGCGCATTCATTTGCTGGAAGTGATTTCACGCATGAAAAATGCCGCCGAAGTTGGCGCAGAAAACGCTGCCGGTGCTGAATCAATGATTGGCGGTGGAGCTCCAGGTCAGAAAAGAAAGTCGGCCATCGAACGTTTTACTGTTGATATGACTGAAGCTGCCCGCAAAGGTGAATACGACAAGTTTATTGGCCGTCAGGATGAAATTGAACGTACAATTCAGATTCTTTGCCGCAGAATGAAAAATAATCCGCTTCATGTTGGTGATGCCGGAGTTGGAAAAACTGCAGTTACACAGGGGCTGGCCCAGCGAATTGTTGAAGGTAGAGTTCCAAAAGAACTTAAGGACAGTAAGATTTACGCTCTGGACATTGGGCTTTTGCTTGCAGGTTCAAAGTTCCGTGGTGATTTTGAAGAACGCCTTCACGCTGTTGTGGATGAACTTGTTGCAAAGAAAAATGCAATCCTCTTTATAGATGAAATTCACATGATTATGGGAGCTGGCACAAACGGTAATACAAATATTGATGCCGCAAACCTTTTAAAGCCAGTGCTTGCCACAGGAAAGATGAGGGTGATTGGTTCAACAACTTTCGAGGAATATTCCAAGAACTTTGAAAAGGATCGTGCCCTTGCAAGACGTTTCCAGAAAATCGACATTCTGGAGCCATCAAGAGACGAAACTTTAAAGATCATCACAGGGCTTTTGCCAAGATTTGAAGAGTATCACAACGTGAAGTTCCAGAAGTCTGCAATTGAAGCTGCCATTGATCTTTCGGTGCAGTATATTGCCGACAAGCGGTTGCCAGACAAAGCAATCGATATCATTGATGAGGCAGGTTCTCTTGCTAAGATCAAAAAGAATGGCGGTTTTGAAGGCGTTCCTATCCGTTCGATTCAGCTTGCAGACGAAAATGCTCCTGCTGTAAACGAAATTGATGTTGAAGCTGTTGTGAATGTCGCATTGATCAGACAGGTTGTTTCAAAAATGGCTCATGTTCCGGTAAATGCCGTGAACGGCGGAGAAAAGGTTCAGCTTCAGTCTTTGGAACAGAAATTGAAGGAACAGATTTTTGGTCAGGATCAGGCTGTTGAAGCAGTTGTTAAGGCTGTAAAACGAAGTCGTGCAGGCCTTAAGAATCCGGATAAACCAGATGCAAGCTTCCTTTTTGTAGGGCCAACTGGTGTTGGTAAGACAGAACTGGCAAAAAGTCTGGCAAATCAGCTTGGAGTTTCTCTTCTTAGATATGATATGTCGGAATATCAGGAACGTCATACAGTAAGCCGCTTGATCGGTTCTCCTGCAGGATATGTGGGTTACGAAAGCGGTGGACTTTTGACAGATGATGTTCGCAAGAATCCTAGGGCTGTGATTTTGTTTGATGAAATCGAAAAAGCTCATCCGGACATTTACAATGTTTTCCTTCAGGTTCTGGATTACGGATTTTTGACTGATAATCAGGGCCGTAAAGCCGATTTCCGAAATTGTATCATCATCATGACAAGTAATGCCGGTGCCCGAGACCTGGAAAGGACTCCATTAGGATTTGGCGGTGAACATTCATATAGTTTTGAAAATGATAGCGCAGACTTAAAACTTGCGGTTGAAAAGGAGTTCACACCAGAATTCAGAAATCGTTTGGATGCCATCGTAACCTTTGGTCATCTTGAAAAAGAAATCGTGCTTAATGTTGTGCGAAAAGAATGGAGCAAACTTGCAGAACGGCTCAAGTCTAAGAAAGTGCGTCTTTTTGTTACAGAAAAGTGTGAAGAAAAGCTTTTGGAAGAAGGTTATAGCCGCGAAATGGGTGCCCGTAACCTTGCCCGGGTAGTTGATGACAGAATTGCAAATCCTTTGGTTGATGAAGTTCTGTTCGGGAAACTTTCAAAGGGTGGAACTGTAGTTGCGGACGTTATTGGTGACGAAATTACATTCACCTTTGCCGACGGACGAAACGTTGCAGAACCCCATCATTGCGATCAGGAGTCTCCACGTCATTGCGAACGAAGTGAAGCAATCTTGTCATGCTAAGCTAAATGACGTAAAATAAAGATATGAACGCTATTATTACAGTTGTAGGAAGCGACAAGGTTGGAATCATTGCCAATGTTTCTACTTTCCTTGCCGAACATAAAGTAAATATTGCTGATATTACACAGACAATTCTTTCTGGTAATTTTGTTATGATGATGATGGTAAGCTTTGAAGGTGCCGATATCGACATCGAAGGTTTGCGCAACGCTCTTGCAAAGAAAGCCGAAGAAATGGGTGTAGAGATCAACGTAATGGCTGAAAAGGTTTTCAGCGCAATGCATCGTATCTAAATTGTCAGCGATTTCTTGAATGAAAGCCTGTGAGAAAATCTCGCAGGCTTTTTTTTATGGAATTTTGCATTTTTTGAACTTTAACAGCGATATATAAGTTGGAGGAAAAAAAATGTCTGGAATTTTTGAAAGTATAGAAGAAAAGTGGGAAAAGGCTGGCCTTGAAAACAATTATATTTTTTATAGGGTAATGACAGAGAACCCTGATTTATGTAAAGAAGTCATCGAACTGCTGTTGGAGAAGGAAATAGAAAGGATTGAGATAAAATCAGAGGAAACTTTGCAGCCGGATCCTTTCAGCAAAGGTGTACGACTTGATGTTTATGCAAAGGGTAGCAGTGAAGTCTTTGATCTTGAGATGCAGACAACTGATAGTGGTGAGCTACCAGAGCGTGCGCGTTACTATCAAAGCGTGATTGATGTAGATGTGCTAAAGCATGGTCAGATTTATAAAGAGTTAAGAGACTCCTATGTTATTTTTATTTGCATGCAGGATGTGTTTAAGAAAGGTTTGGCTCATTATGAATTTGAAAATAGATGTAAGTCGGATTTCAGTATAGCGTTGAACGACAGGTCTTATAAGCACTTTTTTATTGCAGAGAACTGTGATAAAATTCTGAACGAAAAGCAAAAAGAGTTTTTTGATTTCATCGTTAAGAATTCGTCAAAAAGTGACTTGTCTGTAAGGTTGGCAGAAAGGGTTCGTGAAGTAAAATTGTCAACCATGGCAAAGAGAGGCTTTATGGAATACGAAAGAATAAGAGAATATGCAAGAAGAGATGGTTTTGCTGAAGGACGTTATGCAGGATTACAGGAAGGCAGAGAAGTTGGATTACAAGAAGGCAGGGAAGTTGGATTGCAGGAAGGCAGATTGGAATGTTTTAGGATAGTTGTCACCAATATGAAATCTGCAGGTAAATCACTTGAAGAAATCCAGCAAGCGACGGGGCTCTCGGAAGAAGAGATTAAAAACTGTATGGAATCTAAATAAACATAATATGTGCAAATCTGAAGCGGAAATATCAATTTTCCGCTTTTTTTATTCATTCAATGCAAATAAATCTATTTATAACAAAAAATTAAATGAATTCATTTGACTTCTAAAAAAACTAGGATAAACTAATGTTAAGTGTAATTAAGGTGGTAATGGAGACGATTGTCGACTTTTCACTTTGTTTACAGGAAAAGAAAAAGTTGGAAATTATTAAATAAAAAAAGTAACTTCCTCCCTTATCTTCTACTGTCAATAACGTGAAATCTGTCTATCAGGAAATCTCCAGGAAAACCTCAAGCACGACAATTAATATTGGAGGATAAGATGAAAAAATTATTCGCTTTCATCTCAATCTTGGCAGTAGCTTCAGCAGCAATGTTCGCTGATCTTTCTGTTAAGAAAAATGCTGACGGTTCATACGAAGCAACATTCTTCTATGGTAACCCACGCGCAACAGAAGTACTCCTTGCTGGTAACTTCACAGACTGGCAGAATGGCGCACTTCCAATGGAAAAGGGA
>JAZLGB010000001.1:0-16557 GCA_045616085.1 Treponema sp. | reverse complement strand
ATTCCACGAAGAGCTTGTCCGCAAGATGAGCAAGCTTCACCTTTACGACTGTCTCCGCGCTAACAAGTCACTTATGGCTTGGGGTGTTGAAGGCCGCGTTCCATTCCTTGATAAAGACTTTATCGACATTGCCATGAGCTTGAACCCATCAGACAAGATGAACATCAAGATGCCAGACGGCAAACAGCGCATGGAAAAATGGATCATCCGTAAGGCATTTGAAGATATGCTTCCAGAAAACATCGCATGGCGCCAGAAGGAACAGTTCTCTGACGGTGTAGGTTACAACTGGATCGACACTCTTAAGAAGATGACAGAAGAAAAAGTAAGCGACGCAGAATTTGCACGCCGCGAAAACCGTTTCCCTGTAAACCCACCAAAAACAAAGGAAGAATACTACTACCGCGAAATCTACAGCCGCCTGTTCCCAAGCGACAGCGCCGCAAAAGTAGTTCCACACGAAGCCGGCGTTGCCTGCAGTACCGCAAAAGCACTTGAATGGGACGAGGCATGGAAAAACATGGACGAACCTTCAGGCCGCGCTATTGCTGGCGTGCATGACGACGCATACAAGTCATAATTTTTGTAAAACCCCTTTTTTAAGGTTTTAAACATACTCAAACTGCAGGAGCTTTCGTCGAAAGCTCCTGTTTTTTTAACTATTTTTTCCAATAGACAGGCATAAAGAAGATGAGCATTGTGTAAAGTTCAAGTCGTCCTGCAAGCATTGCAAAACAGTACCACCACTTTACGAAGGCAGGCAAAAATCCGTAATTACAGCTAGGACCAAGGGCACCAAAACCTGGACCAACATTTCCGACCATAGAAACAGCCCCTGTAAAGGCGGTCAGGATATCAAGATTTCCAAAACAACCTACAAGAGTTGTAACCAGAATCAATCCAAAATAAAGCACCGCAAAGGCAGAAACAACAAAAACCAGTTCTTTTCTGGCAGGCGCATTATTAAGTCTTAAAGAGAACACACCATGAGGATGTACCATCTTTCTTGTTTCATTTGTAAGCTGTTTTAAGAGAATTACCCAGCGAATTACCTTAAATCCACCACCAGTTGAACCTGAACAACCGCCAACAAAGAACAATACGAAGATGAAGAACTGCGCAACGCTTGGCCACAGAGTAAAGTCAGCAGTGGCAAAACCTGTTGTTGTGATGATTGCCGCAGTCTGAAATGTTGAGTAACGCAAAGCTGTCCAGAAAGAACCGTAAATCTTTGTGATGCTCAATGCGATTGAAAGAGCCGCAACAACAAAAATTCCAACATAAGCCTTAAGCTCAGAGTTTTCCCAGATATCTTTCCAGCGACCGATTACAAGATAGAAATACAGGCTGAAGTTGATTCCCGCAAGGAACATGAAAACTGTACAGATTATATCTATTGCAGCAGAGTTATATCCTCCGATGCTGTTGTTCATTGTAGAAAATCCACCAGTTCCAAGTGTGGCAAAAGCGTGGCTCCAGGCGTCGATCATGTCCATACCAAAGATCTTAAGCAGAATTGCCTGAGCAACAGTAAGCACAAGATAAGTGAACCAAAGGATTTTTGCAGTCGTTGTGATTTTAGCAGTAACCTTTCCCTTTTCTGGCCCAGTTGTTTCGGCCTTGATCAGCTGGAAACCACCTACACCAAGCAAAGGCAAAAGAGCAACTGTAAGCGCTACAATTCCCATTCCTCCCAGCCAGTGTGTAAGACAACGCCACATGTTGATGCTTCGTGGGAGCCCTTCAATTTCGCTAAGGATTGTACATCCGGTTGTGGAAAATCCAGAAACGCTTTCAAAAACGGCATCTGTAAACGACGGAATGGCTCCGCTGGCAAACATTGGAACCGCACTAAAAAGACTGGTAAAAACCCAGGCGCTGGCAACAACAACAAAAGTTGTGCGAACGCTAAGGTGAATCTTTCTTTTTTTGAAGATGAGCGCAAAAAGAGCGAAGAAACCCCAGCTGGAAACCATTGGAATAAGGAATGGAAGAATTACCGACGATTCACCGCAATAAAGGGCAACAATGATCGGAATGATGAAGGTTGTACCAACAATCGCAACCAACGCTGAAAGGATTCTTAACAAATCTACTATTAACATTTACTACTCGCTTACGTTTCCAAAAAGTTCCAGAACTCTGGCAGCATCTTCAGACTGAACGATAAGAACAAGGTGATCTCCGGTTGCAAAAACTGTATCACCAACTACGATATCATAATCGTCTTTTCCTGCGTGACGGTCCAAAAGAACAAGGAACTTTCCTGGCTCAGCAATTTCTTTAACCATCTTTCCAGAAACCTTGGAAGAATTGCTGATTTCACATTCGATAATTTCATATTCGCTGTTTGCAACTGTATGAATTTCTTTTACTGACTTACCGCGCATGTGACTCATAATTGAGTCAACGATTACGTCTCGGATTGCGATGGAAACATCAACCCCAAGCTTTGTAGCGATTTCTGCAAAGGCCGCATTGTTTACCAGCGAAATTGACTGTTTAACACCAAGACTTTCAAGATAAGCGGCAACAACCATGTTCATCTCATGGTTGTGAGTTGCACAGATTACAAGGTCAAAATCAGTAATACCTTCTTCTGTAAGGAAGCTTTCGTCTGTTGCATCCCCGTGAAGAACTCTGGCCATCTTTCCAAACTTTTCTGAAGCGGCTTCTGCCAAGTCATAATCTGTATCGATAAGAACAACATCCTGCGCAGTAGAAAAATCTCGTTCTGCAATTCGCTTTAATATAGAAGATTTTTGCGGTTTTATGATTTTTTCTGCGATCAGAGTACCGATTCTTCCTGCACCAACAATGGCAATCTTCTTGAATTCCTGCTGCTTTGATCCGCACAACTCAAGGATTCTCTTAACATCTTCTTTTTTAGAAAGGATTCCCAAAGTACAGCCAGCAGTCATGATTGTTCCACCGCCAGGCAGCTGAGTTTCACCTTCAATTTCAACATAACTTACAAGCATTGAAATGTCTGTCAGATTACGAAGATCCATCAGCTTGTGACCTTCAAGAACACTTCCGGCACCAACTGTGATACGGCTGATCTGCATTTCTGAATTGTCAAAACCGATGATGTTACTTACGGCACCGTTTTCTACTGCATCAACAATTGCGTCAGCAGCCTCTACGTCAGGGTGAATCATATAGTCAATTCCATACAATGGACGATGACTTTCGGCAAATGTATTTGAGCGAGCCTTTTTTACAACAGCAGTATTTGCGTAATACGCATCATTTCGAACTCGTGCAATTTTAAGTACGTCTGGATAAGCCTGATCAACCAGGGAACAGATGATCATGTTCACTTCATCATTATCAGTAAGACAAACAAGAGCATCAGCCTTTGAAATTCCGGCTTCCTCAAGATTTGCCAGACTGTTTCCATCCATGTTCAACACATTACAGTCAATTCTGTCTGAAAGATGACGAGTGATTTCCTCGTTGTTGTCGATAATTGTTACATCATTTTTTTCGTTAGAAAGCACCTTGGCAAGCTGAACGCCTGTAAAACCTGCTCCAACAATAACAACATTCATTGTTTACCTCAAAAAAAATCAGCCCGAAAGCTGACCTTTAAAATCTTAACACGTTTATCCGATAACTTCAAACCGCAGAATTCATTCTTTCAAATTTGCGTTTTATTCATTTATAACATAAAATTATTGGTATAGTTCGGAGAACAAATTGGCATTTATATTCACAATCTTATTTTGTATTTCTGCTGTTATCCTCACTGCTTGTCTCTACAGTATCAGAAATCTTAAAAAGCACTACAAGTTTCCTCTTGTTATGACTTTGACCAGCGCGCTTGTCATTACAATCGCACATATCACAATCATTAATACGCTGAATCTCAAGATTGTAAGTTTCTGTTACAGTGTGTTCTTCATTTTTATCGATATTCTTCTTCTTTCAATTTTCGACTTTGCCCGCAAATACACAAAATATAAAGTGAAGCTGCCTTGGTTTAACTGGGTTCTTGTTGGCGGCGGTATTCTTGACGGAGCTTCTTCTTTTCTGAACATATTCTTTGGACATTCCTTTGGCTTTGAAAGGATTTCTGTCCCTGGATTGCCTGGACTTGCCCCAACAGAAATCTACCGCATCATCATGAAGTGGCCATATTACATTCATCTTGCAGCCTGCTATTTTGTTGTTGCCCTACTTTTGCTTTCTTTCATCATCCGAATTGTTTCAACTCCAAAAATGTACAGAATCATGCACACAAATCTTCTGATTGCAGTTTCTGTAACTGTTTTTGGTGATCTTTTTTATGTAACTGCCGCTACTCCGGTCGATTTTTCAATCATCTTTTCAGCTATTTCTTCAGTAATGATCTGTATCTACGCAATTCACGTTACTCCTTACAGACTTATCCAGAAACAGCTCAGAGAAGTAGTCTCAAACATGGAAGATTCTGTCCTCGTATTCGACATTGACGGTGAACTGGTTTTCCAGAATGCCTCATGGACAAAACTGCGGGAAAAATATATCTCAATCGGGCTTAACCCTGACGGTCCATTCCAGTCACTTCTGGAAAAAGATTCTTACAAAAAACTTAAAACAATGCCAGACCGTGATTTTGACGAAGATGTTGAAAAGAACGGAAACACATACACTTTTCATATTTCGATCAGAAGCATTCGTGATAACAAGAATACTTTCCTTGGAGCCTTCTTCATCATCCACGACAAGACAGAAGAAATGGAACGTCTTAACAAGGAACGATACCAGTCAATTCACGACAAGCTTACAGATCTTTACAACCGCGAAGGCTTCTACGAAAAAGCTCATACTGTTTTAATAAACGACCCTGATGAAACATACCTTATGGTTTGTTCCGATATCGACAACTTCAAGATCATCAACGACCTTTTTGGTCGTGATGCCGGTGACGAACTTCTTATAAGAGTTGCCCAGGCCCTTAACCATCATTCACTTGATTATCAGATTAAAGGCCGCCTTAGCAGCGATCGTTTTGCCCTTCTTATGAAAAAGAAGGATTTTATAGAAGAAAACTTTATCGACTACCCAAGCCGCATTGCCTATATCGCAGAAAATCTTTCTTATCCGATTTATTTCCATATCGGCGTTTATGAAATTGAAGATATTTCAATGCCAGTAAGTGTAATGGTTGACCGGGCATTCATGGCTGTTCAGACAATCAAGGGTAACATTCAGAAGCAGATTGCTTACTATAACGCAAACCTTAGAAAAGACATTATCCGGGAACAGCAGCTGGTAGGTGAATTTGCCGCCGCACTGGCAAGTGAGCAGTTCCAGATGTACCTTCAGCCTCAGGTTGCAGTTGATGGAAATGTTTATGGTGCTGAAGCTCTTGTTCGCTGGAAGCATCCAAAAGAAGGAATTCTTCGTCCAGACGAATTCCTTTCTATTTTTGAAAAAAAAGGTCTTATCACCCAGCTGGACAATTTCATCTGGGACCAGGCCGCACAGAAACTTCAAAACTGGAAGCAACGCGGACTTACTGGCATGTACATCTCGGTAAATATTTCTCCCCGCGACTTTCTTTACGCTGACCTGTATCAGGTTTTTACTACTCTGGTTGAAAAATACGACATTTCTCCAAAGAACCTCAAGCTTGAAATCACTGAATCTGGTATTCTTATTAACTTTGATAAAACTTTAGCTTTGATTAAACGCCTTAAAGAATATGGCTTCCAGATTGAAATTGACGATTTTGGAAGCGGTTACTCTTCCCTCAACCTCCTTAAGGACGTTCCATTTGATCTTCTTAAGATTGACATGGCATTCCTTCAGGCAACAGAAAATCAGGAACGCTCAATCAAAATCCTTCACTCAATCATCACAATGTCTAAGCGACTTAACATGCCGGTTATTACAGAAGGTGTTGAAACAAAAGAACAGGTTGAATTCCTTCGCGATATGGGAACCGATTTCTATCAGGGATTCTATTTTTCCAGACCAATGCCTGCAAGTGAATTTGAAGCAACATACATAAAATAGTTATAATCAGCTTATGTCTCTTCCAATTACGCCTTTTCTTGATGACATTTGCCAAAACCTTAAAAACTCATCCTCTAGATTTTTAATTCTCACTGCAGAAACAGCCGCCGGTAAATCTACTGCGGTCCCACCAGCGTTACTTAAAGCATTTCCTAAAAAGATTCTTATGCTGGAACCCCGGCGTCTTGCAGTCCTTTCAATTGCCAGCCGCATTGCAGAAACTCTTGGGGAAAACACCGGAATAACCGTTGGTTACAGAATGCACCTTGAAAACCGATGCTCAAAGGACACTAGGCTTGAGATCATCACCGAAGCGATTCTTACCCGCCGTCTGCAGAATGATCCAGAATTAAGCGATGTAAGCGTTGTTGTTATCGATGAGTTCCACGAACGTTCGATCCATGCTGACCTGGCACTGGCCTTTCTAAAAGAAGCTATGCTTTTAAGGGATGACCTTTACGTAATAGTCATGTCTGCCACAATTGAAACAAAAAAACTTTCTGAATATCTTGGTTCTGAAGCTAAGCCTGCACCTGTTATGAAAATTCCTGGCCGTCAGTTTCCTGTGAATGTTGAATATGCAGGAAATCTTTCCCCTGCAAAGGCGGTTGTACAGCAGCTTGCCCTTTCAAAAGAACCAGAAACTATGCTGGTTTTTCTTCCGGGAATTGCAGACATACGCCGAACTCAAAATGAACTTGCGGAATACAACATTTCTGAAGATGAAGCGGAAATTCTTTGCCTTCACAGCTCAATCAGTTTTGCAGAACAGCAGAAAGTTCTTGCGCCTCAGCCTGATCATCATCGTGTAATTCTTTCTTCTGCCATCGCAGAAACTTCGCTAACAGTTCCAGGAGTCAGAACGGTTATCGACAGCGGACTCGCCCGCGTTAATAAAATGAACATCACTTTGGGGATGGAACATCTTGTTACAGAAACCGAAAGTATTTTTTCTGCAGAACAAAGGGCCGGTCGTGCAGGTCGACTTGGTCCCGGAAAATGTATCCGTCTTTGGAATAAAAACGACGTTCTTGTTCAGGCAAATCAGCCGGAAATTCTCCGGTCCGACATCACAACCCTGGTACTGGAATGCGCCCAGTGGGGAGTTTCGGATTACACAAAACTTAACTGGCTGGACGAACCAAATCCTGCCGCCTGGAATGAGGCACGCAATCTTTTGAATCAGATTGGCTGTCTGGCGGGCAATTCTATCACTTCCCTTGGAAAAGCCTGTCTCAGACTGGGACTTCATCCAAGATTAAGCTGCGTAGCCCTTAGCGGACATATCCAGGCCTGTGTTGATTTTTCAAACTATGCCAGAAGTTCGACTGAAATACAAAAACGATTCACGAAGGACCTTCAGGAAAGGATTTCGCAGCTGGAAAAAAATCTTGTTCCTGCTGCAAAAAATGAAGCGCTGGCTTTGCTGGCAGGTTTTCCTGATAGAATTGCCCGGAAAACCGACGACTCTGGACTGTACCAGTTTCCAAGCGGCCGTGTAGCTCATCTTAAAAAAGAAGATGCCTGCCGCCACGCAACTTTGCCTTTATGGATTGTTGCGCCAGAAGTAGACGCTGGTCGCTCTGAAGGCACAATCTACTCTTATTCTGAGCTCAAGGATGAAGACGCCCTGGAATGGCTTAAAGACCGTACCGAAATAAAAACCGTCAGCTCTTTTGACAACAACAAGATCAAAAAGAGTCAGATTGTTTGCTTTGGAAAAATCATTCTTTCAACAAAACAGCTGGTTGCAACTGCCGAAGATTTTGCTCAGGCAATATGTGGCTCTGTTGAAGAAAATGGTCTTTCAACTCTCCCTTTGGACGATAAGACCAAGGAACTGATTGTGAGAGAGCAGTTTTTTGCCCAGCAGTCTGGCTCTGAACCAAAATCTTTGGAAGAAAAACTTTGCGGTTCTGTTCAGGAATGGCTGCTTCCTTTCCTTTCGGGCAAAACAAAAGTTGACTCAGAAACTGTCTGGAACGCCCTTTACTGGTATCTGGACGGAGCTGAACTTGATCAGAAAGCGCCTGTTCAGCTCACACTGCCAAATGGCAAAAAACGTAAAATCTCCTACGAAAAACAGTCAACCCGAGAAGACAAAACATCTCTGGTAATTCGACCTGTCCTGGAAATCATCATTCAGCAAATTTTTGGATGCTTTGAAACACCTAAGGTGATGGGAATGCCTGTTTTGCTGAAGCTTCTTTCGCCAGCGCGCCGTCCGCTTCAGATAACTGATGACCTTGCAAACTTCTGGACCTCAACCTGGCCGGAAATCTGCAAGGAAATGAAGGGCCGCTACCCTAAACACAACTGGGATTACAAGGTAGCGGAAAAAGATTAGTACATCAGGAAGTATGAGAAGAACATGTAGATGCTTGCAACCAGAACCACAAGGTCTCCGATGGCATGCATGAACTTAACTTTTCTGATGCTGCAGAAGATAAGTCCGATTGTGTAGAAAACGCCTGAAATAATCAGCATTGCAAAACTAGATCGTGTGATGGCGTGGAAAAGATGTGCACAGATGAACAATCCTCCCCAGCCAAGAATTGCGTTAAACACGATGTTGGCAATCTCAAAACGAGTTCCACCGATGGCGTACATAAAAAGTCCAACCATACAAACCAAGGTTCCAATACCTGTTACGATAAGGCCATAAAGCACACTGATTGTTCCGCCTTTGATTGCGGCGTAAGTGTAAACCAGATATGTTGATTCGATTACCAGATAAATGAAGATTCTTGTGAACCTCTTGAAAACTTCCTTTGCTGAAGGATTCTGAAGTGCATGATTAAGAACTGACATGATGTAGTTCATTACCATTGCTCCGCCAAAACAGTTGAACAGAACCAGATAAATGTTCTTTGATTCTGAAGGAACTTTCTGAATTGCAAAAACGTTCAGCAACGCAAGGGCAGCGATAAAAAGCCCTGCACCGATTCCCTGTACAATTGAACTGAAGATTTCTTCGCCAACTGTATATTTACGGTTCTTTCGTTCCTGTTCGATTCTGAGTTTTTCTTTAGCGATGCGCTTTGCGGCACGTTTCTTAGCTTTTTCGTTGCGGGCATAATCTTCTGCAACGTACTTTGCCTTAAGACGTTCAGGATCTTCCGCATACTGAAGGTTTACTTCTCGGATTTTTGCCTCGTATTCCTGTTTAAGCTGACGGATACGAAGTTCTTTTTTGAGCTTAAGCGACTTTAATGTTGAAGCTCTTACAGCCTTTGCGGCAATTTCATCTTGTCTTGTCATAATTTCAATTATAGCAATGTTCCCCGTAATTCGCTATATTTCTAATATGATTACTACAACTAATAGAACAGCGTTTTCTTTTGAAGTTTTTCCACCAAAGAAAACAATGAACATCGAAACTGTTTACAGCACACTTTCAGAATTGAGCCACATCAAGCCTGACTTTATCAGCGTAACTTATGGTGCCGGCGGAAGTGAAAACTGCGACAATACTGTAAACATTGCAAAAAGAATCAAAGACGTTTGTGGCGTAGAAAGTGCCGTTCACATGCCTTGTATCAATATGACAAAGGCAGACGCACAGTTCGTTCTTGAACAGTTCCAGGCTGCAGGCATTGAAAATATCCTTGCTCTTCGTGGAGACCGCGTAGAAGGCCGAGATCCTGTTAATGATTTCCTTCACGCCAGCGATCTTGTTGCATTCATCCGGGAATTCAACGAAAAACGTACAGACGGCAAGCGCTTTAAGATTATGGGAGCCTGCTATCCAGAAGCACATCCAGCTTCTGCAAATATTGTTGAAGACATTAAAAATCTTAAGCTCAAGGTTGATGCCGGTGCAGAACATCTTTTGAGTCAGCTTTTCTTTGATAATGAACGTTTTTACGCCTTCCTTGAACGATGTCAGCTGGTAGGAATCAATGTTCCAATCGAAGCAGGTATTATGCCTGCAACAAACAAAAAATCAATCGAAAGAATGGTCAGCATGACAAATGCCGTTCTTCCTAAAAAGTTCGTTCGTATGATGGAACGCTATGGTGATGAACCAGAAGCAATCCGTGATGCAGGAATTGCCTACGCTGTTGATCAGATTGCCGATCTTGTTACAAACGGTGTTGACGGCGTTCATCTTTACACAATGAACAACCCATTTGTTGCCCAGCAGATTAACAATGCTACAAGAAGCTTGTTCACTGCGGCTCCAATCAAAAAAGAATTGAAATAGAAAATAAGGAGAAATAAATGTTTGAAAAACTTACACCAGGCCAGGAAATCGAATCAACTATCGTTGCAATCAGCGGCGACACAGTTTTTATTGATATGAGTGCAAAAAGCGAAGGCGTAATTTCAAGCGCTGAATTCGCAGACGAAAACGGAAACCTTTCTGTAAAAGAAGGCGACAAGATCAAGGCTTACTTCCTTGGCGAAAAAGGCGGCGAAATGCGCTTTACAACAAAGATCGCCGGCGACAAAGCAGACGACAGCGTTCTTGAAAACGCTTTCAAAAACCGCATCCCTGTTGAAGGTCATGTTGAAAAAGAAATCAAAGGTGGATTTGAAGTAACAGTTGCCGGAAAACGCGCGTTCTGTCCATTCAGCCAGATGGGCTTCCGCGAAAAGCAGGAACCTTCTTACTACATCGGCCGCACACTTACATTCATCATTACAGAATACAAAGAAGGCGGAAAAAATCTTCTTGTTTCAAACCGTAAAGTTATGGAAGATGAACACCAGACTCAGCTTTCTGGACTTAGCCAGCGCATCGCAGTAGGTTCAGTTGTAACTGGTACAGTAAAATCACTTCAATCTTTCGGTGCATTTGTAGACGTAGAAGGCTTCCAGGCACTTCTTCCAATTTCAGAAGTAGCAATGGAACGCGTAACAGATCTTTCCAAGCACCTTGAAGTTGGTCAGGAAGTTACAGCAAAGGTTATCAACACAGACTGGAGCAAAGAACGTGTTTCAATCAGTATGAAAGCCCTCCTTGCTAACCCATGGGATTCTGTAAACGAAAAATTCTCTGCCGGCCAGAAAATCGACGGAAAAATCGTTCGCGTTACAGACTTCGGAGTTTTCATCGGTCTGGACAAAGGAATCGACGGTTTGGTTCACATCTCTGCCCTTGGCGTAGACCGCAACACTAACCTCAAAAAGAAGTTCAGCGTAGGCCAGGAAATGTCAGTCATCATCAAAGAAATCGACGCCGAAGACCGCCGCATCAGCCTTGTTCCAAGCACAAGCACAGAACAGGACGACAATGCCAGCGAATACTTCAGCACTCACAACGACGACGATGGCGACACATACAACCCATTTGCGGCTTTGTTGAAGAAATAACAAATGGGGGAAGTCTCCCCCTCGCCCGCACTTCGTTGCGGGCTACCCCCTCTGCGGGCTCAATCGCCGCCCGCAACACCTGCTCACATCAATATCCTAAACAATCAATCACTTCAAAAACTTCAAAATCTTTTGGATTTGCAGTCAGTAACTTAGATGCTCCCTGAGTGACATAACAGGCTGCCATACTAGTATCATTAAGCCGATTTCTTCCTAACTCATAAATTGAAAGCCAGGTCAAAGTGCGCACATAACTTGTTTCATCAGGAAAAACTATTCTTACTTTTTCAAGATCTCTCCACTGTTCTACAATTTCCAATGCATCAGACATGTTTATGGCTTTTTCAAATCTTCTTGTATCGGTAATCACATGTAAAAACTCATTAAAACAGTTGTAATAAACCAGTATTTCCTGATCCTTATATTTTCCGTTTTCATCTGCAAGTTCATTGAACATTTTTACAGCCGAATCATGTCTTGGTGAACTCAGCCAATACAGATCAATCAAAAAAGTTGTATCAATTGCAATCACAGCTTTACTCCAGAATCCAGAAAATCACATCGCCAATCATCTTTAATAAAATCTTTTCCACCAACTGCACCTTTTGAAAAGTCCAGTGTACTCATCTTCTTTTTTTTATGAAAATTGTTTTTTAAATATTCGTCCATGGCATCACGAATTAACTCAGCAGTTTTTTTTCCAGTTTTTTTGGCCTGCCGCTGATAATCCTGATACATAACCGAAGAAACATATAAAGTTATCATTTTTTTCAAATCTATTTTTTCTGTGTTTTCTTGCATATTGTTAATATATGTATATTACATATATATGTCAAATTTATTTTCATATTGACTAACAGCCCTTTTAATTGTTACCTTACTTACATAAAAGAGGTTTACAATTATGAACAAAAATATTATTGGTAAAAAAGCAATTCTTGTGGCTTTGTTCGCTGCATTTTGTTGTGCGGGATGTTTTATCCGCATTCCTGTTCCTGGGGGAATCCCAATCGTTATCCAGGATATGATGAGCATGCTCAGCGGTTTGATTCTGGGCCCTGTTCTTGGACCATTGGCTGTTCTTGTTTTCCTGTTGCTGGGCGGTTTTGGGCTTCCTGTTTTTTCTGCCGGTGGTGGATTCGACAAGATTTTTAAGGGTCCTACTGGCGGCTTCCTGATCGGTTATATGGTTGCCGCTCTTGTTGGGGGACTTATCGTTCACTTCCTTACTAAAGACGAACGCAAGGTTGTGGAAAAAGAAGACGGCTCAACTGAAATTGTTGAAGCTGGAAAAACTGTCATTATTCTGAACTGGATTTTCTTTGCCGTTGCCGCAATTCTTGCAACTGTAACAGCTTTTGTACTGGGAATCATGGGATTTCATCGCGTAAAGCCTACTTTGGAAATGAGCCAGGTTTTGGGCTATGTATTGATTCCTTTCATCCCTGGAAATATTATCAAGATTATCGTTATGGTTCCTCTGGCTAAAAAAATCAGACCAATCGTAAAAGGATATCTTGCGTAAAAAATGGCTGTTCTTTCAGTAAAAAATGTAACTAAAAAATTCTCCAATGGCACAGTGGCTTTAAACGACGTTTCCCTGGAAGTTGAAGCTGGGGAATTCATCGTAATCTGCGGGCGAAACGGCTCGGGCAAAAGCGTGCTTATGTCTTTGATTGCTCAGCTTGATGAGGCTACCAGCGGTTCTGTTGAAATTCCTTCTACCGGAGCAGGACTTGTTTTTCAGGAAGCCGACGCACAGATTCTTGGAGAAACTCCGGAAGAGGATGTTGCCTTTGGTCTCAAAAATCAAAAACTCCCTAAACAGCAGATTTCTCAGAAAGTCGAAGAGACTCTCAAAAAAGTCGGGCTCTGGGAAAAACGCCTTCACCCGGCACGACAGATGAGCGGCGGTGAAAAACGCCGTCTTGCAGTTGCTGGAATTCTTGCAATGAACCGGGACCTTATCATTTTTGACGAACCTTTCGCCAACCTGGATTTTCCTGGAGTTCAGAACGTATGTTCAATTCTAAGTGATCTTAAAAAAGACGGCAAAACTGTAATCGTTTTGACCCACGAACTGGAAAAAATCCTGGGCCTGGCAGACCGTTTCGTAATTCTTGACCGAGGTCAGATTCAGTTTAACGGAACTCCTGAACAGGGCGTAAAGCTGAATCTTGAACAGTTCGGAATTAGAAATCCTCTAGCAAAATACAACTCAACCCAAGACCTTTTCTGGGGAGCAAAATGAAAAAGCTTCCCGCTCTGTTCTCATACCGCCACTGTGATTCTCTCGTTCATCGGATTCCTGCCTGGATCAAGCTTTTGCTTTTGATGGTAGTTACCCTTGGCATTTTTTCAGTTGGACTTGCCGGTGTGGGAATGTTTTTTGCCGCAACCGTAGTTTTCTTTTTTCTGGCAAAAACTCCTTTTTCCAGCCTGGTACGGCTTCGCTTCATCCTTTGGCTGGCGTTGTGTATGGTTTTGATTACTCTTTGTACATTCAAGGTTGAAGAAGACCATGGCGCTTACTTCTATTCTTTCAATTTAGAAATGCTTCGCTCCGACGGATTGTACGTTGCCCGTTTTTTTACAACCGCTTTGTTTGCCCTGGTTGTTTTTGAAACCACTTCCAAAATCCAGATCATGGACACTCTTTCTGCAATCGAAAATCTTATCTGCAAGATCTTACCGCCTTTTAGAAAGCTTCACTTTGCGTTGATCCTTTCGATTACAATCACCTTCATTCCCGAAATTTTCAGCCAGTGGAACAAGATCACCATGGCCGCCGCATCTCGTACCCCGTTAAACAAAAAAGGCAGGCGTCCACAGACACTTGCCTCGCTGAATGCCCAGCTCACCGCCCTTTTCATGAACCTGCTGCAGTACGCAGAACAGGTCCGCCGAGCGGTAACTAATCGCCTGCAATAAAAAAAATGATTTTGCGAGAAGGAAGACGAAGACTGGCAAAAACATCCGAAGGCCGGAACGATAGTTTCCGCGCCGGTCTGCGCATGTAGCGACGCTAGCTAGCGGTTTTGTCAGTCTTTGGCTGACTGGTAGCAAAATCGTTTTTTTTATTTCTTATACATGCGCTTTACCTTCTTAGTTGTTGTCATTTCCAAAGGCTGTTCCAGGATTGTTATCTTGGAAATGCGGGCGTATGGCTGCAGACCTTTGTTGATTTTTGAAACGATTTCTTCAACGTGACTCAGCACTTTTGCGTCTGCGTCGGCTTCACCTCGCTTTCCGGCAACACCACATTTTTCGTAGCAACCGTCAGCTGGATAGATCAGCGCTTCAATTTCTTCTGAATTCAAAGCTGCGTCCGCAATGTATCCCTGAACTGTAATCTGTTCGATGTCATATTCAAGCTGGAATGCGTTTTCGATTTCTTCTGGATAAACGTTCTTACCGCCGGCTGTAACGATCATGTTCTTGGCACGACCGCAGAGCATCAAGTAGCCTTCGTTGTCCAGGCGGCCAAGGTCACCAGTCTTGAACCAGCCGTCTTCTGTAAACACTTTGGCTGTTTCTTCCGGCATGTTGTAGTAGCCCTTCATAACCATTGGACCCTTACAGCAAACTTCGCCGATTCCGTCAGAATCAGGTTCAAGAATCTTCATTTCCATGTATGGGTAGAAATAGCGGCCTACGCTTTCGATCTTGAAGTTTTCGATTGGGTTAAGCGCGATGATTGGTGAAGTTTCTGTAAGACCGTAGCCCTGGATGAAGTCCAGACCAAGTTCGTTGTAAGTCTTGAAAACACTGGCAGCCAAAGGTCCGCCTCCACAGATCGCAACGCGCAATGTGGAAATGCTTGCCTGTTCCAGAACCATCTTGAAAAGCTTTTTACCGATGTTCTTTCCAGTCAACTTCTTAACGATGTAAGAAAGCCCCATCAAAGCGTGCATGATTCCGTTTACAACTGGCCCCTTGGCCGCAATTCCCTTAAGGATGCCGTCCAGAAGCTTATTGAAAAGCAGTGGAACTCCAAGCAACATTGTGATGCGGCCTTCCTTAAGTTCCTTCATCAGGCGGGTAACGGCCATAGACTTACCGAATACAAGTTCCGCACCTGTTGAAATTGTAATGATGAAAACCGCCAGCATTGTGTAAGCATGATGAATTGGCAAAATTGCGTAGAATACATCGGTTGGGAAAATGTCGATACAGATCTGGGCGATAAATGCGTCACTTACAAGATTTTTGTGAGTAAGCATTACGCCCTTTGGAGTACCTGTTGTTCCCGAAGTAAAAAGAATCGCAGCAACATCGTCTTCCTGAACCTTGTTTTCGTTCAGCTTAGAGCCGGCTTTTGGTTCAAGGTTGTAGGCATAAGTGTCTGCATATTTTGGACTCAAAGAATATGTCTTGTAGGATTCGCCTTTTTTGGCTGCAAAATATTCGTACTTTTCGCTGTCTACAAAGAACAGCTTTGGCTTGGCCGCATTCAAAAGATTTTCGGTTTCTGAATTGTGAAGTCCGTAGTCCAGCGGAGTGATTGTTGCGCCTGCAAAAAGTGCCGCAAGGTAAACCACTGTCCATTCAGGAGCGTTCTTTCCGCTAACCGCAACAATGTCGCCCTTCTTAACGCCATTGTCATTCATCCAGATTGAAAGCTTTACAATCTTGTCGTAGGCCTGCTTGTATGTGAGGGTATTGCGAGACCCGCCTGGCCCCTCAAAATCAGTGAAACAGTTTCTGTCACCGTGTCGTTCTGTAGTGATTGTAAACAGTTCAGGCAATGTTGGCCATTCCCCGTTAAAAATCCGTCCCTTGTATTCCTGCAAGAATTCAAAAGGTTTGCGTTCAATCTGCTTTTTTGCCATGTCTTTTCCTTGTGTTGTGAAATCATTCCTATTATCGCACAGAATTTGGAAATGACAATTTATTATCGGGATTGCGCAGAGGGAGGCCGCGTTGTTTGCGTGACGGGGCGGATAAATCGCGAGGAACTGGCGGTTTTATATGCTCCTCGCGGCCAGACGGGTTGCTGGAGGAGCTGCTGTTTTCGAAAACTGGCGGATAAATCTGGCGGTTGGCGGATATTTATATGCTTGTATGGGGGGATTGCGCAGAGGGAGGCCGCGAGGTTTGCGAGGCGGGGCAGATAAATCGCGAGGAACTGGCGGTTTTATATGCCTACCGCGGCCGACCGGGTTGCTGGAGGGGCTGCTGTTTTCGAAAACTGGCGGATAAATCTGGCGGTTGGCGGATATTTATATGCTT